>CAWKAG010000084.1:0-5028 GCA_963847455.1 uncultured Acidimicrobiia bacterium | reverse complement strand
AGGAACAGTCCGAATCAAAGGCAAAGGAGAGATGAACACGTACTTCCTAATCTCTCTCAACCCCAACTGATAGGCCACGAGTATCGACCTGAACCTCGGGCAAATCACCCGCCCATAACCGGCATTCGGCGCTAGCTGCCGACTGGATGAGGCGCGGATACCGTCACGCGACGGCGAGCTCGAACGCAAAGGGGAGGCCGGTTACCTGTTTGACGCGGCGCTTCCGAAGTCGAGTTGGATCCTCCACGAGAAACGGGAACTGCATCGATCAAGACAACGTCGAACCAATCAATGGATCAACACCCATGACGCCGACCTCGGCGGACATCACAGACCGGAGATCGAGAATGCACCGTGCCCTGACTGCCATGACCATCGTCCTGGTGTTGGTCATTGCCTCCTGCGCAGATCCATCGACACCCCCGTTAGCCGCATCAAGCGTTCCGACCACGCTCCCACCGACTACCTTCCCTCCTACGACGTTGCCACCAGAAATGACCGGATCTGGAATGTCAGTGGCCTCTCCAGGGGAGTTCGTCATCGACTTCGAGCAGCAGATGGCGGGCACCCTCGAACTCGACGACAACGGGTGCTGGTTTCTGGGTGGGACATACGGTCGGGGGCCAATCGTGTTCCCACCAGGCTTCACACCCGCCGAGGAAGGCACCGCCGTCGTCGGACCCGACGGTGAGCTACTCGCTGACGGCGCACCGATCAGCATGTCGGGAACGATCATCTACGGGGCTGATGGACTACCTGGCGGCGCGGACGGAAAGTGGGGCAACCACGTTGCTTTCTGCGGCATGGACAGCGGCATCGTGATCGCCTCGCAGCTCCGGGCTTCCACGCCCCCCACCGCCGCCGAGGCGACCGAACTGATGAAGGGGCTCGACACATCGTCGCTCGTTACCGATTGGCCCTGCGGATACGGATTCGCCACGTCTTCAGCTGACCAGCGGATCGGGTTATTGATCTACCCGGCGGGCGCAGAATTGCCGGAGGGCGGGCCAGTAACGCTGCCGGACGACCGTTTCGAAGCTTTCGTCGAAATAGGTTCGAACCTTTTCTCAAACAACTGCGACGACGTCTTCGAATGGTTCGAGCCCGAACGCCGGAGTACCGCAAAATTCGAGATCGTCTCTGGCACGTTCACGTACCCGGACGCGGCCGACCAGGCTTGCGGAGGTCCCCCAAAAACGATCAGCTTTACCGATGTCGTCGTCGCACTCCCTGACGGCGAAGTGACTCTCGGCACCCTCGAAATTACCAACCGGTCCTTCGGATGTTTGGCAGGCTGACCATCGGGCCGAACGACCAAACCGCCGAGCCAACTACCGCACACATTGGTGCCCTTCAGCCCCTCCAGAGGGTGATGAGGCCGCAGTCAACACAGGATTGAGCGTTGACGGCATTACCGAAGAGCCTGGCGCCGAGTCCCCCGTCGGGATCGGCGATGGTCATCCGATATCCGGTGATCTTCACATCTTCGAGCGAACCGCCACAAGACGGGCATACCCGTTGTTGATCTGCTGCCATGGCTCTGATGTTAGCGAGCAGCAAACGCGTGAAAGGATTAACTGACCCAACGGGAATTCCTCGGGAGCGGAGGCCCGATTTATGTCACAGGGTCGAGATATAATCGAACATATGTTCGAAACATTGATAGATCCGATATCTCAACGGGCGGCTTCTGACGCCGCACCCGCCGAGATCGACGAGATGGACCCAGGGTTGTTTCTGGCGGCCATATTGTCGTCGGTGGAGGTCGCCGATTTGTCGGGCTACGACCGGGTCGTCGTGCTGCGGGCCCACCAGAGGATGATCAACCACCATCAAGCCCGCCTATACGAGGCAATGGCTTCGGTAGAAGACCATTGCGCCGACATCTTCGACGGCGATGCCGAGATCGCATACATGTCCGCCTCCGCCGAAATTCGATGTGCTCTAAGCCTGACCAGGCGTGCGGCCGACCGAGAACTGGATCTAGCTCAAACGCTCCGCCAACGGCTCCCGAAGGTGTGGGATGCCCTCGTGACAGGAGCGCTGGATGTTCGTCGGGCGCGTACGATCAGCGATGGCACCGACCATCTGTCGGCCGAGACCGCCCGGGCAGTAGTCGACCAAATTCTCGAACTGGCCGCCGAATGGACTACCGGCCAGATCGCGGCTCGCCTTCGCAAGCTGTGTATCGAAGTCGATCCTGATGAAGCCAAAGACCGTTACCAACAGGCCGTCGACGATCGCCACATTGAACTACGTCCAACCGCCGCGGGGACCGCCAACATCAACAGCTACGACCTGCCGCCCGACCAGGCATCGCGGGTCATGTCCCGTATCAACCGGATCGCCGAAAGTCTCTGCGTTGCCGGCGAAACCCGCACGATGGACCAGTTGCGCGCCGACGTATTCTTGGACTTGCTCGACGGCGGGAAACTCGCCAAGACGGGAAAGAGGGGAATCGTCGATATCCACGTCAATCTCGAAACCCTCACCCGCCTCTCCGAACGTCCTGGCGACCTCGCCGGATACGGTCCGGTCGTTGCCGACATCGCTCGCCAGGTCGCAGAGAACCGGCAAGGCCAACAATGGCGCTACCGGGTAACCGACCAAACGGGCGAAATCATCGACCACGGCATCACTCGACGCCGGCCGACCGCAGCCCAGCGCCGATACGTGGAGATCCACAACCCAAACTGTGTGGGGATCGGCTGCCGAGTACCAGCCACCGCCTCAGACATGGATCACACCCAACCGTGGGCCGAAAACGGACCGACCAAAACAACCAACCTCGGACCCAACTGCGCCCATGACCACTACCTCCGACACCAGGCCGGGTGGACCTACCGCCGGGCAGCCAACGGCGACCACATCTGGACCACTCGACTCGGCCACAGCTATCGAAAACGAAAAGACCCTCCCTAGCGGGTTTCGATCATCCAACTACGGCCCCAAAGTCACCTTGGCGAAACGCCAGCACAACAAGTACCGGGCTGGAACCCCTGTGGTAATCGACGAGGGCAACTCGCCCCAGCTTCATACGTCTGATCCACAAATCCCGAGATCACTCGGCTGCCTCGAGAAACGCCGCGACTTCTGCGGCGGTGCGGAGCCGGAAGGTGTTGGCGTGAGACCAGGAACCATCGAAGGTCCTCTCCTCATACCGCGTGCGCGTGTATTCGAAGCGGGTCCAAGCCCAGCGGATGATATTCACCTCAGGGTCCCATTTGTAGAAGTTGGTCAACGGCTCCCGGTTGCCATTCCACAACTCCTCACGGGTGATCGCCCGCCTCACCGTCCTGGCGATTACCCGGCGCATGATCACGGGACGGGACATGTCCAACCAGACGATCGTGTCCGCCTGTCGCAGGTGAAGATCACCGCTCACCGAGCTGTAATTGCCGCATGTAACCCACCGGTCGGCGGACTCGATCATCCGGAGCTGGAGTTCCGCCTGGAACTCGTCAGCGGGTCTCGGCACCCAATTTGGCTGATGAAAGATGCCGTCCAACTCGATATGGGCGAGGCCAAGCTTTTCGGATAACGCCTGCGCCAGCGTGGTCTTGCCTGATCCTGAGGTCCCAACGACAACGATCCGCTCCATGCCAGCAAGAGTAGAGAGTCGGGTAGGCGAGGAAGAAACTGCGCTGCCCAAGGGACAAATCGCAAAATGACCCGTTAAACGGCGAAAGCCGGGGAACGGCTCCTCGACCAATGGACCTCCGTGTCAAGGGCGACGGCCAATCGGGTTACCGACCCGCTAGGTCAGCCCCTCCGGCACCGTTCTCGTCCGGCTTTCGCTTGAACACCATCGTTATACGTCGGAATGGATATCGACAACCAGGGCACAACGTCCCTATTGCGGACTTCCTCCCCCGTACCTATGGCCTGAGGTCCCTGGTCATAGGACCCGGCGCAGAGGCAACATAAAAGGTGCCTTGACAAATTGGAGTGCCGTGCCCTACATAACCGTCGACGGCAACGAAGCAACTGCTTCTGTTGCCTACCGCCTATCCGAAGTGATCTCGATCTATCCGATCACTCCCGCCTCGCCGATGGGCGAGCTGTCCGACACCTGGTCGGCGGCCGGGAAACCCAACCTCTGGTCGACCGTCCCGCAAGTCATCGAAATGCAATCTGAGGGCGGTGCCGCTGGAGCGCTGCACGGCGCGCTCCAAGGCGGCGCCCTCACGACCACGTTCACGGCGTCTCAGGGCTTGCTCCTCATGATCCCCAACATGTTCAAAGTGTCCGGTGAACTGCTTCCAACGGTGATCCACGTCGCCGCCCGCTCCGTCGCCACCCATGCGCTATCGATCTTTGGCGACCACTCCGATGTCATGGCCGCCCGGATGACCGGGTTCGCGATGCTTGCCTCATCATCGGTTCAAGAGGCCCAAGACATGGCCCTAATCTCACACGCCGCCACGCTCAGTTCGCGGGTGCCGTTCATGCACTTCTTTGACGGATTCCGCACCTCGCATGAGATCGCCAAGATCGAAAGCCTCATCGATGCCGACCTGCGGGCCATGGTCGACGAGGAAGCCATCCTCGCTTTCCGGGCGCGCCGGCTGAGCCCGGACGGACCGGTCATCCGGGGAACCGCCCAGAACCCGGACGTGTTCTTCCAGGGTCGGGAAGCCGCAAATCCCTACTACGACGCCCTCCCCGACATCGTCGTCTCAGCCATGGACCGATTCCATGATTTGACCGGGCGGCGCTACCACCTCTTTGACTACGTCGGAGCTCCCGACGCCCAGCGGGTCATCGTGATGATGGGGTCCGGTATCGGAGCGGCCGAACAGGCCGTGAATCAACTCGTCGCCGACGGCGAAAAAGTCGGCTTGCTCAAAGTCCGCCTGTACCGCCCGTTCTCACCCGAGGCCCTCGTCGCGGCTCTTCCTCCGACCACCATCAGCCTTGCGGTGCTTGACCGAACCAAAGAACCAGGTGCGGTCGGCGAACCCCTCTATCAGGACGTCATCACCGCACTCGCCGAGGAGACTGCTCTGGGCCGAACTGCCTGGGATA
>CAWKAG010000083.1:0-19078 GCA_963847455.1 uncultured Acidimicrobiia bacterium | reverse complement strand
ATCTCCGTCTCAAATTGAGAGGTGTCGTCGTCCGTGAACGGGTCGTTCGCCTGGGCCGAGTAGCCAAGCGCTCTCACCAGGAACGCCGCCATCTGCTCACGGGTGATTGGACTGTCCGGACAGAAGCGGGTGCCGTCATGGCAGCCATACGTAATCCCGGCCGCGGCCAACTTATCGATATCAATCACAAAAACGGACTCGCTCGTGTCTGTAAATCCTGCACTCGGCGCATCCGGAAGATTGAGAGCTCTCGCCAAGAACGCGGCCATCTGACCCCTTGTCACGGTGTTGTCGGGGCAGAAACGATCGTTCTTTGGCGGGTTACATCCAAACGTTATGTTCGCCGAGAACAGCCACTCGATATCTGCCTGGAAAACGGAAGCGTCATCATCCAAGAACGTCCCCTCATAGTCGAGCGGGTCCCACTCGTCAGGACACTCCCATTTCGGATTCCGGAACCATGACGACGTCGGGGTGGCATTGCTGCCCATCCAGGCGCCAAAGGATGCGCCTTCCGAGTTGAGCCAAACGTCATCGCGGCCGTCCCCATCGAAGTCAGCCACGGTTACCGTTCCCGACGAAAGGTCGATGGTGCTGGTAACGGTTAAGTCTTGCCCGCTGTTCGTGTAGATGTGGGCTATCGCTGCGGAGCCGTTGGGCTCGAACGCATAAAGGTCGGGCCGATCGTCGAGATCACGATCGCCAAGTGAGAACTGCCAGCCCGTCGTATCACCGTACAAGCCGATGAACTCAGCCAGCTTGGTGGCGTATCCGGACGCACCATCCCAAACCTCTACGTCGGTTGAGGTGCCCTGATTGATGATTACGTACAGATCGGGTGCGTTGTCCCAGTTGTAGTCGCCAACTACATAGGTCTGATCGGCCCGTATAGGAACCGAGGTCTCGATCTGAATGGTGTCGCCGGGTTCGCCACGCTGCGACAGCAGTTCGATGCCGGCGGTGCTGCCCGACTCATCCACCACGCCGACTTCAGCTCGTCGGAACCCGGCGAAGTCTCCCACGATGACTTCGTGGGTTTCGATCGAGGCGTTCGGGATCGCTCCCGACGCTCCCGAGCATTCGGCATAATCGGACCGGGTGGAGACGTATTGCACGACGACATTCCCGTTCTTGTCGAACGCTCGGACCGGATCAGGGGCACCGTCACCGCTTACATCACCGATCAGGTGGACTCCCGACTTTCCGGCGAAGAAGGTACTTTCGTCGAACACCTTATTGGCGAAGTTGGTACCCGTGGTCGTGACCGGGTACGACGGGGCGGGGTCCCCGTAACCCGGCGTAAAGGCCGGGCCCTGCCAGGAGAAGTGCATTGGATCCTTGAAGATCTTCCAGTCGCCACCCCAACAGAAGCCAGCATCGCGCCAGGCCTGCACGAACCAGGTTGGCATGTTGGTCGTGAACTTGTCTCCCGGTTCAAACGGCCCTGCCTGGTACGGGTTCTTCGAGGCATTGATATCGAGCGAGATTCCGAAGCTATGGCGCGAGATGCCGTACGAACCGCTGACGGTCCTCGCCGCATAACCATAGGTATCTGAACCGACTGCGTAGTAGTTACCCTTGGCTTGTTCGGCGGCCAGATTGGCGGTCACTTGCTGGAAAGCAGGCAACGCTCGTTCGTGCACGCTGATGGAGACATTTCCGCCACTCATCGGAACCGTCCATCTGACCAGATCGCTGCGTACGGCACTGACCGTTCGACCGAACATGTCCCCGTAGGGTCCCCGGATCCGCTCGCCATTGGACAGGAAGCCGATCTTCGTGGCTAGCGGTGTGGCTGTCTGGAGGCCCGTGCATCCGTCGGATTCATTGGCGTTTGGCCACGTTTCGCCGACCGCCAGGACCGGGTCGGCGACGGCACCGGTGAATATCGACGCGAAGAGGAATAGCGCGAGCACGGTTGCGGAGAGTTTCACGGGCGAGAGACTACCGACAGTATGGATGCTGTCCCAACACGCAGGAGACGTCAGGAGCCTCCCGGCAACGATGCCTACACTTGACGCAGATGACTTCGACCGACCAACCAAGGCGCGAAATGATCCTCGACGCGGCAGTCGCGTTGTTCCGGACGCAAGGTTTTCACGGAGCAGGGATAGACGACATCGGAGCCGCGGCTGGAATATCCGGCCCGGGCGTGTATCGCCACTTCGAAAACAAACATGCACTACTCGTGGCGATGTCGGAGCGGGTTGTCGAACGTCTCTTGGCTCACAACGAGCGCGTCGCGCAAGAAGAAGT
The DNA here is from genome assembly GCA_963847455.1 of uncultured Acidimicrobiia bacterium. GTDB lineage: Bacteria > Actinomycetota > Acidimicrobiia > Spongiisociales > JAENVV01 > JAENVV01. The sequence continues at coordinate 16,822 of CAWKAG010000083.1, read as the reverse complement.
CAACCCGATGACGGCACTCGAGCGACTCGTCAAGACCCACGCATCGTTCGTTTTCAGCTCCCGTGAACTCATCACCGTCTACGTGATCGAGGAGCGAAACCTCCCCGAACCCGATCGTCTCCGCGTCAATAAGAAGCAGCGGGAATACGTCAACGGATGGGTGCGGTTCCTCACGCAGTTGGCACCCGACGGCGACCCGTCGCTCCTCATGGGTGTGGCGATCGCAGTGATCGGTATGATCAACACCGCCGGACATCCCGACTCGAAGGACCAGAACCGCGACGTCGTTGAGCAAATGGCGATGGCGTCACTCATGGCTGGTGCCCTGGCCGTCAGTCGAAATCCCGAAGGAAGACCCCGGAGCGAGGCTTCGGGCTGAAATAGGTCGACTTGGCCGGCATGTTCTCTCCCGCATCAGCCACGGCCATCATCTGATCGATGGTTGGGTCAGCAAGAAGAAACGCTGCCCCGCCGCCCGCGACGACCTGTTCCTCATCAATCGAAACTGGACCGGGGACCGCCACGATGTTTCCACCTGGCACCGCCGAACCAACGAGAGGGACGATCACGTGTTCGTCGAGCCGTGCAGAATCGAGACGTGCCGCCGGGCGAATCCGACGCGGCAGCGGGAAGGCGGACCAGCCACCGTTCCCGCTCGAAAAGCACAATCGTTTCACCTGGCGCCGGACGTTCGAGGTGGGTGGGTTCGGCGCTCAGCCGGTCGAGAATCCCTCGGACGTCGGAAGAAGCCACCCGGAGCAGAATGCGATTGAAGGCCGCGACCCTGAGATCGTCATGCGCAAACAGGACTGCCAGCAAGGCGGGCGTGGTCCCGTTTCGCTGGGCATACGCCTTTAAGGAGGCCACCCGGTGATGCCCATCGGTGATGTAAACCGCGTCAATGGAAACCCCGGCAATCGCCACGGCTTCTCCGGTGATTTCCCAGACGGTCTGGCGCAATCCGTCCTGACTTAGGAAATCATGGCTCGGGATCGACGCGGTCGTTACGGCAAGAAGGGCTTCCATTGCTTCGGTGTGTCGATAGGCGACCGCCACCGGGGAGGACACCACGCCGACTTGCTCCGTGTAATCAACCAGGGCGTCAACCCGGGTCGGGCTGGTTGATTCGTGAGGCTTGACGAGGGCCAGCTGATCAAACGGGATTCCGCAGACGACACCAGTCTGGAGGCTAAACCCTTGCTGGAGCCGGTAGACGAACGCTCGCGGACTCGGTTGGTCGAATGCTGCTCGAACTCTGGCCAAACCCTCAAGAGCCGCCGTAATCGGGGAAGGTCCGATGCCGATCGCATGCAGGAAACTCAGCGGTTCCTGCGCGGCGAGTTCGGCCCGCTCTCGCCCGGTCATATTGTCATAGGCCGGGATCGCCACTCGTTCGGCCAGTTCAGGTCGAACGAGCGAGACGGCGATGGGCTCCAGATGCATCAGGCGTTAGCCGACTGAAAGTCAGCCATCAACTCCACGAGCGCCTGTACGCCTTCCACAGGCATAGCGTTGTACAGGCTCGCCCTGACGCCGCCAGCCGTCCGATAGCCCTTGAGACCGCTCATGTTTCTCCGTCCGGCCTCGGCAAGGAACTCGCCGTCAAGCTCTTCAGATGGCAGCCTGAAAACGACATTCATGTGTGATCGGGAAGCACGGTCGACCGGGCTGAAGTAGAACCCGTCACTAGCGTCGATCGCTTCATACACCAGGCTCGACTTCTGAGCGGCCAATGATTCGATTGCCGGAAGACCCCCCTGGGCTTGCATCCAGGCGAGGACCTTGCCCACCATGTAGATCGGGAAGACCGGTGGAGTGTTGTACATCGAGTTCTTGGCGGCGTGGATGTCATACCGTAGATAGGCGCCAAGGTCCTGGTTTGTTTCTTCCAGAACCGAGTTCCTGACAAACGTGATGTCTACTCCTGCGGGGCCAAGGTTCTTCTGTGCCCCTCCGTAGACGAGGTCAAATCGGTCCCAGGGAATCGACCGGCTCATGTAGTCGGACGACATATCTCCAATCAAGGGGACGTCGACGATGGGAAAGTCATTGAAACGGATCCCGCCAATGGTTTCATTCGACGTGACGTGCAAGTACCTGGTGTTGGGGCCGATCTCGATCTCGTCGGTGGTCGGCATCCGGTTGTAGCCAACAGCTTCGCCGTCCCACGCCGCGTACAAATCGCCATGGTGGCTGCCGTCGTCGAGCGCCTTGGAGGCCCACTCGCCCGACACGACATAGGCACCTCGCAGCCCAGGACGCAGTATGTTCATCGGAATCATCGCAAACTGCAGCGTCGCTCCCCCTCCGAGGAATAGCACCGAGAAGTCGTCTGGCGACCCAAAAACCGACCGGGCCAGCGCCATCGCCTCCATGTGCACTGCGTCATACGTCGAGGACCGGTGGCTCATTTCAATGAGGGACATGCCGGTTCCGTTGAAATCGACGAACTCGGCTTGAGCTTCCTGGAGGACCTCGAGCGGCAACGTGCAGGGACCGGCGCTGAAATTGAATTTACGCATAGAAATCACTCCTCGCTTTGCACAGTCACGCCGAGCACGTTCTCCAGGCCGCGGAGTTGCCGGACGACCTCATCACTCAATCCGGAGCTCGTGCGAAGTGTGGCTACGGCGGCGACGGCGCCCTGGAAAATCTGATTGTTCATTTGCTCGACGTTGACCTGGGCACCTCTCAGAACCCCGAAGACCTCTGACAAAACGCCAACCTTATCGAGGTGTCGGACCGCCACGGTGCAGGTTCCCAGCGGGGTTCTCACGAGGTTTACGCAATTCGTTATATCTCCATTGCCGAATCGGTCGACAATCGCCACCACCTCTTCGGCAATCGCATTCTGGGCCTGCTCGGTCGAAGCCCCGATGTGATGAGTTCCGTACACCCGCGGATGTTGGGCTAATACCGAGGTGAACTCGCCTTCGGCGGTCGTCGGTTCATCGGCGAACACGTCGAGGCCCGCCCACATATCGCGGGTGTCGAGCGCTTCGATCAGATCGAGTTCATTAACCACCTCACCACGCGAGGTGTTGATGATCCACGCTCCGTCGCGGCATTTACCGAGAAAATCGCGATTGACGAGATCCCTCGTTGATTCGATGAGAGGCACATGAAGCGAAACGATGTCCGCCGAGGCGAGGAGGGTTTCGTCGTCGGGGACGAATGTGACTCCGGCCCGGCGTGCTCGGTCGATGCTGGATTGAGGTCGCCCGGCCCTGTCGGCAACCAGGACCGACATATCAAAGGCAGCAGCCCGGTGGGCGACGGCCAGCCCGATCTCGCCGAGTCCCACAATCGCCAGTGACTTGCCAGCCAGACCATCAGCCTTTGAGAAGCCTCGCTTATTCCATTGGCCGGCTCGCAACGCAGCAACATTGTCGGGGATTCTTCGATCGATCGAGCCGATCAGGCCCATGGTGAGTTCGGCGACGGCGATGGCGTTCTTCCCGGGCACATTGCATACGAAGATGCCGCGCTCGGCTGCCGCCTTCACGTCGATGGTGTTCGTCCCCGCCCCGGCCCGAATCACCAGCTCGAGGTTCTCACCGGCCTCCAGGACGGCCGCTCCCACCTTGGTCGAACGCACCACAAGAACCTCGTAGGGTCCAATCGCGCCAACCAGGCCGTCACCCTCCAGAGCAGGCTGGACCTCGACGGCATGGCCAATAAAGTGCGGCAAGAACTCCTCAGGGAACGAATCGGCAAAAAGGATGCGCATGGGGTGCATGTTTAGCAGCTATACCCCTGGCGGGGCCACCCGATGGCCTACCGGAACGCAATGAGGAGGCCAGCGACGGCCAGCCCCAGCAGTACCAGGCCGATCAGAACGACCGCCCGGTCAACCAATGGGTTCATTCGGGCAGTCGGGACGTCGAGTTCCAGAACTTCACAAGCCTCATTGACATCGCCTGGTCGGACCATGAGGCGTCCTTGTCGGGGTCCCTCTCCTCCGAGGTTTTCGACGAAGACGAACGCTTCCATACCCCCGGACTCAAGTTTGGCGCGAGCGATCTCCGCTTCGGCATCACTCAGGAACAGGGCAATCTTGACGAGGTCGTCCATACGATCGATAGTAGCCCGACTAGTCTCGCCGCCATGCCGGCGATCACCACAAAGGTAGATACCAAATCCGACCGATACCGTACGAACGCGTCCGCCATGGCTGGCGTTCTGGAGGAGTTCGAGAAAGAAATGGCCGGGTCGCGCGCCGGTGGCGGACCCAAGTACATAGAGCTTCACCGCAGCCGCGGAAAGCTCCTGGTCCGTGAACGGATCGAACTCCTGGTCGACCGGGACTCGCCATTTCTTGAACTATCGGCGTTGGCGGCCTGGGGAACCGAGTTCCCAACCGGGGCAAATGTTGTTACCGGGATCGGCGTTATCAACGGGGTGGAATGCGTCATCTCAGCCCATGATCCAACAATGCAGGCCGGGGCTTCGAATCCCTATTCGTTGGCGAAGTCCTTACGGGCTCAGGACATCGCCCTTGAAAATCGACTGCCACTGGTCAATCTCGTCGAGTCAGGCGGGGCCGATCTGCCGAATCAAAGCGAAGTCTTCCTCAACGGGGGAAAGTGGTTCCGGAACCTCACGAACATGTCCAAGCAGGGCATCCCCACGATCGCCATCGTTTTTGGCAACTCGACTGCCGGTGGCGCCTACGTGCCGGGCATGTGCGATTACGCGGTGATGGTCAAGGAGCGTGCCAAGGTCTTCCTCGGCGGGCCGCCCCTGGTAAAGATGGCGACCGGCGAGGAATCGACCGACGAAGAACTCGGTGGCGCCGAGATGCACTCGCGGGTTTCTGGCCTTAGCGACTACTTCGCCCAGGACGAATACGACGCCATCCGGATTGGTCGCGAGATCGTCGGACACCTCAATTGGCGCAAAGCCGGTCCCGGGCCGTCGCGCCCGAGCCGTCCACCGCTGTACGACCCTGACGAAATCCTCGGCATCGTTTCTGCAGACCTCAAGGTTCCCTTCGACATGCGCGAGATCCTGGCCAGAGTCGTCGATGCATCTGAAATCGACGAGTACAAACAACTGTACGGACAGTCCCTGTTGACCGGCTGGGCGAACATTCACGGCTATCCAGTTGGCATACTCGCCAACCAGGCTGGCGTGCTCTTCTCGGAGGAAGCCAAGAAGGCAACCGAGTTCATCCAGTTGTGCAACAAGTACGACATGCCGCTGATCTTCATCCACAACACGACTGGTTACATGGTCGGCAAAGAGTACGAACAGCAGGGAATCATCAAGGATGGCGCCAAGATGGTGAATGCCGTCGCCAACTCTGAAGTGCCCCATATTGTCCTGATGGCCGGTTCGTCATATGGAGCAGGCAACTACGGCATGGCCGGCAAGGCGTTCCGACCTCGTTTCGTTTTCGGATGGCCTAACCACAAGGTGGCGGTCATGGGGGCCGAGCAGCTCGCCGGGGTCATGGACATCATTACGCGAGCGGGCATGGAACGACGCGGACTTGAGGTGAACGAGGAGGCGCTCGAGGCCCAGAAGGATGTCATCCGCCAGCAGATCCTCCGCGAGGAAGTCGCCTATTTTGCGACTGGCCGCGTCAAAGACGACGGACTGATCGACCCACGCGATACGCGCGATGCGTTTGGGATGGCGCTATCAGCGGTGCACTCGGGACCGGTGAAAGGCACCGACGCCTTCGGCGTTTTTCGTATGTAGTCGAAAACCGATTTGTTGTTGATGCACGTCTATGCATATGGTTTCGGCAAGGCGTTGACCACGGATTCAAGCTTTTGGGCCGTAACGCCGATACATAAGTGCTGCGAAACCAGCCCTCTAGCTTGGTGAATCCCCTCATGAAACACATCCTCATTTCGCTCGCCATCACGCTCGCGATCATTCCGGCTGCCTCCACCCCCGCCGACGCAGCCACCGAATACGACATGGTCTTTCCTGTTGTTGGCGACGTACAGTTCGACAACACGTGGGGTAATGCCCGCTCAGGGGGACGGCGCCATCAGGGCACCGACATCATGGCAGCCAAGATGCTGCCGGTAGTCGCCGTAGCCGACGGCATCATCGACTGGGTCCACGACGGAACCCGCAAGAACTGCTGTGCACTGGGCATAGCCCACGATGACGGCTGGGAAAGCTATTACATCCACATGAACAACGACACCCCGGGGACCGACAACGGCGACAGCTGGGGTTTTGCTCCAGGGATCGAGAAGGACACTCGGGTCGTTGCTGGTCAGCTCATCGGCTGGGTCGGCGATTCCGGTAACGCCGAGGGAACTGCTCCTCACATCCACTTCGAGCTACATCAACCGAACGGGGTAAAGGTCAATCCTTACCACTCCCTGGTCGCCGCCCCACAAGCTGAGGTGCTGACGATCGGCGGAGCAGAGCCCTTTGTTACCGCCCAGAGCATCTCCGACTCCCTGGACGGAGCGGTGCCAATCGGTGACCTCACCGCGGTCGGAACCGACTCCTTACCGGCCGCCGCTGCAACGGTACGGGTCAACGCTGACATGGTTCTACTCCTCACGAGGCAGGGTGACGTCGCCGAATCCGTCGACTACCTCTACCCGACTGCCGAGCTGGTGGAATTCGTGCTCATTGAAGAATTCGAAAGCGTTCAGGCCCGGCTCGAGGGCCGTCCGCCTGCCTAGTCGGCTAGGACCGTCCCCTCACCAGATACTCGGTGACACCAATCAGCATGGTGGCCAATCGCACGTAGCCGGCAAGCGCGTCGATGGCATCGGCCCGACCAACGATCGGCTAGTCATTCGCCTGATCGGAGACGGTTCGTAACTCGCTTGTTGAACTTCCCGAAAGAAACGGGAATCGGCATGGGTCTCCTTCGCCACCCCGAAGCCACCCGCTAGCCTCGCCCCACGATGATTTCCAAGCTTCTGATAGCCAATCGCGGAGAGATTGCGCGTCGCGTCATTCGCACGTGCAACGAGATGGGTATTTCTACCGTCGCGGTTTTCTCTGATGCCGATGCCAACGCCCCGTTCGTGTCCGAGGCAGACGAAGCGATCGCCCTCGGCGGGAACACACCGGCTGAGTCATATCTCAGAGGCGACGCCATCATCGCGGCGGCCCTGGCGACGGGCGCCGATGCCATTCACCCTGGGTATGGTTTTCTGGCGGAGAATGCGGATTTCGCTGAGGCTTGTGCCGCCGCCAATCTGATCTTCGTGGGCCCGTCCCCTGCGGCAATCGCCAGCATGGGCGACAAACTGGCGGCCAAAGAAATGGCTGAAGCGGTGGGCGTCCCAATACTTCGCAGCGTCGAGGTCAGCTCGGCGGACGTGGCGCACGCCACCGATCAAGCTGCATCAATCGGCTACCCGGTGCTCGTCAAGGCATCGGCGGGTGGGGGTGGCAAAGGCATGCGGATCGTGCCGTCAGCCGAAGTCCTGATCGAATCGATCGAGAGCGCGGTGCGCGAAGCAGAAGCAGCGTTCGGCAACGGCACCGTTTTTCTGGAAAAGTACCTTGATGCGCCCCGACACATCGAAATCCAGGTATTCGGCGACACGCACGGGACTTTGACGCACTTGTTCGAACGCGAGTGCTCGATCCAACGCCGCCATCAAAAGATCATCGAAGAGAGCCCATCCACTGCCGTCGGTGCCGCTCAGCGAGCCGAAATGGGTGCCGCCGCACTCAAAGTCTGCAAAGCCGTGGATTACGTGGGCGCCGGAACCGTCGAATTCCTGTTCTCCGACAACCAGTTCTACTTCCTCGAGATGAACACTCGATTGCAGGTCGAGCATCCAGTGACGGAACTGGTGACCGGTTTGGACCTGGTTCGACTGCAGATCGAGGTTGCAGAGGGGTCGCCGCTCCCCCCCGAAGCCGTTTCACCGACTATCAGTGGACACGCCATCGAGGCAAGGCTCTACGCAGAAGACCCCCGAAACGGATACCTGCCCTCGATCGGAAGGATCGAACGGTTCCAGATTGAGGGCGCCAGAGTCGATAGCGCCGTCGAAGCCGGCAGTGAAATCTCTGTCTTCTATGACCCGATGATTGCCAAGGTTGTCGTGCATGCACAGTCGCGCCGTGATTCCATCCGACTACTCGCTCGGGCATTGACGAGTGCCTCGATCCATGGCGTCACAACCAACCGCGACCTCTTGGTTGGCATCCTCACCCACGACGAGTTCGAAGCCGGTACGACGGACACGGCATTTCTGGATAGGAACCCGGCGAGCGTGCTCGCAGTTCCCGCGCTGACGCGAGCGTCACCCGCCGGCACGCGGTAGCAGCCGCCCTGGTTGGACAGCACCAGAGGCGGTCCAACGCCACTGTCCTACCCGACGTACCAACGGGTTGGCGCAACAGTCCATCGCAGCCGCAGGGCATTTCCTTTGTAACCGAGCACGGAGAGATGCACGTTTCCTACCTGTTCTCCAGACATGACCTCGAAGTAACCGTTGATGACCAACCCGAGACGACGACCATTCACGCCCTGGGCGCCGGCCACGCCGACCTTCAATTCGGATCGCAGCGCCTCAGGTACCAGGTCGCAACCATGGGCAACCGGTGGTTCGTTGATGGTCCTGACGGTTCTTCTTCGTTGGTTGAATCACCGCGATTCCGACCGCCGACGTTGAGTTGGCACTCGGATCAATGATCTCACCGATGCCTGGCAAGGTTATCCGCGTCGACGTCGGGGCCGGTGACGAGGTCGAAGCCGGAACCAGCCTGGTCATCATCGAGGCGATGAAGATGGAACACACCGTGGCATCACCAGCACATGGCACGGTCGCCTCAGTGAACGTAATCGTAGGAGAGCAGGTACAGGCCGACCAGGTGCTGGTCGTTATCGACGCCGACTAATCGTCGTCCTGGCTCTCCGCCAACTCGGCCGCCCTTGCATGATGGGCGTCCTGGCGTCGTCGAAAAACCGACGAGCTTGGCAAAGGTCGTACCCCATCCATCCCGATGAGCGGGCGGCGGTGTGCACTGGTGATGAGTACAACCCCGACCGCAAGAAAGAACACGACGAGGAGTCCTCCGAAGGTCGCGTCGGTGCCTGCGGCCTTTACACAACGCTCGGTCGCTATCGATCCACCAATCGACTCATCGATGTTCCCGGTCAACACTTCGTAAATGGTCCCGCAGTGGTCGACCCGATCTATGACCGATCCATCATCGAGATACTGCTGGAACAGCACGATGTCTATCGGGTTCGCGAAGAGGGCCCAACCGCCGATGAGCAGGGTTGCGGCCAGCACCAGGCGACCAAGCATTCCGGACATATCCTTGAGGCTATCAAAGCTCATGCATAACATCCAACTGTTTATGGACCGTCCCGCCTCACATCGGAAAGCCGTTTTTATGCTGGCGGCGATCGCCGTTATCGCCGCGTTCGTCATCCCGCAACTGGGAACGGAGGCAACCAGGGCGACGCCTGAGTCCGGTCCGAACAACCAACCCACCACCAGCCAAAGCGTCACTACATCGACGGTGCCGGAGCTGGGGATGATCGAGCCGTCCGCAGATGACGATCCGCCGGAACCCACAGTTGACGCATCCTGTGCGACCGGGACGCCCCACGAGCCAACCGGCAACCTGGTCGTCGTGCCAGGCGCCACGACACCATCATCGGACGCACCGATCAAGACGTACATCGTTGAAGTTGAGGAGGGTCTCGGCATCGACGCAGCCTGTTTCGCCGATCGGGTGCACCAAACCCTCGGCGATCCACGGTCGTGGGGCGGACGCGGAAGGATTCGCGCTGCAGAGAGTTGATGTCGGTGAGCCCTCGTTTCGGGTTACCCTCGCCTCACCAGCGACCGTCGACGAGCGCTGCCAACCTCTCGTGACCGCTGGTATCTATTCGTGCTGGGACGCCCAGCGAGCCATGATCAACGTTTGGCGATGGGAAACCGGGACCGCCGACTACGCAGGGGACCTGTGGGCCTACCAGATCTACGTGATCAACCACGAGGTCGGCCACGGGTTCAAACACGGGCACGTGAACTGCACAGGCCCGGGAGATCTGGCACCGGTGATGATGCAGCAAACCAAGGGCCTCGACGGGTGCTGGCCGAACGGCTGGCCCCTTGACGCCGAGATCGATGGTCCACTACAGGACGAGCAACCTAGCGATCAGCCAGCAGGCGACGTCGCACCTCATCCCATTTCGTAGCGGCCGATCCGGTCGTCTCAAGTTCGAGCATCAGCTCCTTCGTAGCGGCTACCGCTTCCGGTACCAGATCAAGGGATCGGCCGGCCAACTCACGGGCCTTTGACAGCGCCGAGCCATCGGGCACGACGATGTCGACGACTTCATGGCTACCCAAACGATCATTTAGCAACAACAACCGTCGGGTACGCTCTGGACCGAGAACCCGCAGCAAACGATCGATTCCGTCGGGTCGATACAGAATCCCGAGCCGGGTTGCCGGAATCATAAAATAGGCTCCTTCGCCGGCCACCCGCACATCACAAGCTGCGGCCAGTTCGACACCCGCCCCAAGACACGGCCCTTCAATCGCCGCAATGGTGGGGACCGGTGCACCCGCCAGGCGGGCAGCTGCCGCGGCCAAACCGTCCTCGACTTCCAGATCGGCTTCGGTCATCGACAATTCGGACAGATCAGCGCCGGCGCTGAATACCGTGCTTGATCCAGTCAGGATGATGGCTCTCGATCCGACCTCCACGAGCTCGTCAACGGCATCGGCCAGTGCCGACATGGCCAGCTTTGACAGACGCGTTTCGTTTGTCAGGACGATCCAACCGTATTTCACCAACGGCTCCGTGCGTCGTTATCATCACCGAATATGACTCCCATCAGCATTGAATTCTGCCGGGCCTGAAACTACACCCCCCGTGCCGTGAGCATGGTCGAGGCAATCTTCGAAGAATTCGGGCAACAGTATGACATCCACTTGATACCGTCACGTGGTGGCCTATTTGAGGTCAAAGTCGATGGCGAGTTGGTGTACTCGAAGCTGGAAACGGAGCGCCACGCCGACTACGAAACCGACATCGCCCCGTATCTTCGCACGTAGTGCGAGATACGCTATCTCCGCACGTAGCCCCGAAGGGTAAATCGTCTCTAGCTGCGTCGTCCGTCTAGCGCGACGATTATGACTCAAGAGGACGCTGGGGAGTCCCGGGTTCTCGAAGGATGCCTTGCTCTCCTCAGCCAGTAGCAGGAGGCACATCATGGTCCTTCTCGATAGGCAACAAGATGTTCGCCGACCCACGCCGGAAGCCGAGCAGCCCAGGCCGTTCTGGGTTCGGCAAGGATTCTGGGCCTTGGTGGTTCTGACGGTGGTGATTGGCGCCATCGTCCTGTTCGTCATTAACGCGAACGATCCAGCGCCGATCGTCAACGAACCAACCACCGTCTACGAAATGCTCCCAGAGTATGGAGTCGACACGCTGGCTAACGCGGCGGTGCTCGCCAAAGCAGGCACCACCGCCACCGTGATCGAACGGTACGCCGGCCAGGACGCCAATCTCGACCCGGACACACCAGCATGGTGGATGCCCGAATATGGGATCGACACGCTGGCCAACGCGGCGGTCACCGCCAAAGCAGGCACCACCGCCACCGTGATCGAACGGTACGCCGGCCAGGACGCCAATCTCGACCCGGACGCACCAGCATGGTGGATGCCCGAGTACGAGGTCGACAGTCCCGCCGCCAACGCAACATTTGTTCCGTTCCACCGGTATGCCGGTAGCAGCGCCGCCGAACTCGATCCCAATCAGTAGCCACCCACGACATGATTCGAGCGACAATCAACTTGTCGCTCGAATCAGTTTGCGAGAAAGTCGACGAGCACGTCCGCGTAGAGCTCCGGCTCCAGCAGGAATGAGTCATGACCCTTCTCGGACGAAACAATGATTCGGCGGGCGGCCACGCCCGCCTCCCGCAAGGCATCGAGCATGACCGCCTGATCTTCCGGGTAGTAACAAACGTCCGAGTCAATGGTGAAGAGCAGATAACGGTGGGGCCGGGACCGGTTGAGCAAGGTTGTCATATCGGATGCACCTGCTTCTTCGAGCAGGTCGAAGTGCTGCCAGGCAGTCGTTAACCGGATGTACGTATTGGCGTCGAATCTCTCCAAGAACTTCTGCCCCTGGTGCCACATGTACGACTCGAGGGGTGAGCGGATCTGGTAACCGGCCGGTCCGGTGCCATCCTTGACCTCCCCCCGAGCGCGGAACTTCATCGCCTCAAGAGACACAAACGTCTTATGGCCAATCATTCTCGCCAGAGCGAGGCCCTGATCCGGTTTGGGTCCGCCGTGGTAGTCGCCGCCGTTGAAGTTCGGATCGTTCAAGATGGCGTTGGTTTGCTCAAAGTTGTAGAGAAACTGCAATGACGAGGTGAACAACCCGGAGGCCACGGGCACAACGCGTTCCACTCGCTCGGGGTAGCGCGTCGCAAGGCTCACGCACATCATCCCACCGACCGAAGGCCCGATCACCGTGTGGAGCTTCTCGATTCCGAGGTGGTCGAGCAACAGCATCTGGACGTCAACGATGTCGGCAAACGTCACCTCGGGAAAGGCACCACCATACGGCACTCCGGTCTCCGGGTTGATCGAGGTTGGACCGGTTGAGCCGTAACAACCTCCGAGGTAATTGACACAGATGACCATGAACCGGTCGGTGTCGATGGTGCGTCCCTGGCCCATCCAGCCGGGCCACCAACCCACCTGGCACTCGTCGCTCCACAGCTCAACTCCGGGGACGGAGGGGTTGATGCCGGACGGGTTCTGCGATCCGGTCAGGGCGTGAAAGAGGAGTATTACGTTGGAACGATCAGCGTTCAGCGTCCCGTACGTTTGGTACGCCAGCCGCACTTCGGGGAGCGTCTCACCATTCTGCAACTTGTACGGCAGCAGGTCGGGCGGGAGATCATAGAACTCGGTAGAGCTCGGTAGCGTATCTGGGTCGATCATGAGAGAAAGAGCCTAGGCGGGAGGCCACTGAGCCCTCCCGCCCGGCTACGACGTCACACGGTTGCGAGTTGCCTCGCAGCCGCGAGCGCCTGGGCAATGTCCTCCTTGATGTCGTCGATGTGCTCGATTCCAACCGAGACCCTGACCAGATCAGCCCGCACTCCGGCGGCTAATTGCTCGGCATCTGTCAGCTGTTGATGCGTCGTGGATGCAGGGTGGATGACCAGCGTCTTGGCATCACCGACGTTGGCTAGATGACTAGCCAGACGAACACTGTTGATGAACGCTTTTGCCGCGTCATAGCCCCCTGCGACTCCAAAGCTGAGCACTGCTCCATATCCGTTGGTCAAGTATTTGGTGGCTGTGGCGTGGGAACGGTGCTTGTCGAGTCCCGGATAGTTGACCCACTCGACATCATCGCGAGCGTCCAACCATCTGGCCAACTCCAACGCGTTGTCGGCATGCCGCTGAACCCGCAACGACAAGGTTTCGAGCCCCTGGGTCAGCAAAAACGAGTTGAACGGCGATTGAGCCGCCCCAAAGTCTCGTAAACCTTCGACTCTCGCCCTGATGGCGAAGGCAATGTTGCCAAACGGACCCTCGGGTCCGAACACATCGGCGAACACCAGGCCGTGATAGCCGGGCGAGGGCTCCGTGAACAGCGGAAACTTCTCATTGCGCCAGTCGAAGTTGCCAGAGTCGACGACGACACCACCAATCGACGTACCGTGGCCTCCGATCCACTTGGTTGCGGACGCGACAACGATGTCAGCGCCGTGCGCGATCGGTTTGGCGATGAAGCCAGCGCAACCAAACGTGTTGTCAACGATGAGAGGAATACCGTGGCGGTGGGCAACCTCGGCGAGTTGCTCGAAGTCCGGCACCACGTATTCGGGATTGGCGATGGACTCGACATAGAGCGCCTTGGTCTTGTCGGTTATCGCCGCCTCGAAGTCGGCAGGGTTCACGCCTTCCACGAACCGAACCTTGATCCCCAGCCTTGGCAAGGCAACTTTGAACTGGTTGTAGGTACCCCCATACAGGTAGCTAGAAGACACGATCTCGTCCCCGGCCTGGGCCAAGGTGGTGATCGCCAGCAACTGCGCGGCCTGTCCCGACGAGGTCGCAACGGCCGCAACGCCGCCCTCGAGGGCGGCAATCCGCTTCTCAAAGACGTCCGTAGTGGGATTCATGATCCGTGTGTAGATGTTGCCGAATTCTTGGAGCCCGAAAAGACGGGCGGCGTGATCAGAGTCGTCGAACGTGTACGACGTTGTCTGGTAGATAGGTACGGCCCGGGCGTTTGTTCCTGGGGTGGGTTCTTGTCCAGCATGGACTTGTAGGGTTTCGTAGCGGTAGTCGCTCATAATCAGGTTCCTTGTTTGTCGCTTCGGTGGATGCTCGCCAGTGGCTGTTCTCTCTCAGGTGGCGGCACACATCACAACGAGGAGACCACCCGAGAGCACGGCATGCAGCAACAGATCATCAGAACGGAGGAACTTCGGGTTTTGGTCATTCACTAACCCCTTCTCATCGATCAGGCATTGGCACCAGCCGAACTGGTTGCCGCGGTTTCAAAGGGCCTGTCCCTCCACCGCTCTTGATAAGTACCTGCGAAGTATGCCACGTCCCCGAGCTTCGTCAAGGCAAAACCTGCTCAGCTCGTCGAATCCGGCTAAACAGTCAATGAGCGCGTTCGCCGAGCCGATAGATAGAACATGAACATCTGTACAAACTGTCGCCATCCATGGGAACCTTGGTCCCCCGGCGAGCGTTGCCCCGACTGCGGCGCGGCCCAAGATGCGGGCAGCACTGCGCCGCTGACCCGTTTGCCGTAACGAACTCTGATGCAGATGTCGACGGCAGCATTGGCTCTGGCGAGACGCCAACCAGCGCCGCCGAGGGTCCGCCTCCGCTTCCGCCGCCTGCTGAAGCTTCCTGGGACCCGCCAACGGCCAACGCTGGCACCACCAGCCCCGCTCCGAACTGGACGCAGGCACCGTCCGCCGGCACCACCAAATCGGGCATGTCTACGGGCGCGAAAATCGCCATAGGCGTCGGTGTCGGTTTCATTGTTCTCATCGGTGTGGCCTTCATTGCCGGGGTCACGCTTTTCCGGAGCGTCGCCGGGTCGGAGGAGTTCCAAACCATCATCGACGAGGCGACCTCCTTCGGAGGAGGCGTGACCGTCGACTATCCGCTCGGTACCTGTTTCAACCAGGGAGATTCCGCGGACCCGGTGCCATGCTCGGAACCCCATTCACACGAGGTCTTCGCGCTCACGCCGTGGACCGGTGATGCTTATCCCGACTACGAGGAAGTCTGGACAACGGTCTTCTGTGACGAGCAATTCCAGGATTACGTTGGCATCGAGTACTTCGAATCAAAACTGTTCTACGACGTCGCCGTGCCGTCCGCGGCTGCGTGGGAATCCGGGGACCACGACATCCGCTGTATCGCCTACGAACCGGGAAGCGACCTCACCCGATCGATTCGAAACGCCGCCTATTAGGCACCGGTGATCGGCGAGGTCGAATCGCTGGCGACTCGAAGATGACAGGCCACCTGGTGGTCTCCGCCAAGCGGTTCAAGCCGCGGGTCCTTGACGTCGCATAAGCCCCCCTGGGCGATCGGGCACCGGGGGTGAAAATGGCAGCCCGGCGGTGGGTCGAGGGGCGACGGGACTTCACCCGCGAGGGAGCTGCCGATCGCGAGGCCGGTCGGGATCAGGGGATGGGAATCGCGAAAGTAAGTGCCTCCGTATACGGGTGGAGCGGGTTCCGGTAGAGCGTGTCACGCTCGGTCAGCTTCGACAAACACGAACCGAGACACATGTACGGTTCACCGACTCCTGAAATGTGTCGACACACCGCCAAATTGTGAGCCACAAAGAGCAGCGTAAGCCCAAGTTCACCCTGTATCTCTCGCAGATTCAGCACCTGGGCTTGCACCGAAACATCCGAGAGAGCCGAGACCGGCTCATCAGCAATCACGAGATCTGGTTTCAGAATCAGAGCCCTGGCAATGCCGATGCGCTGGCGTTGACCCCCCGGAGAACTGGGGTGCCCGGGGACTGTCACTGGATCCGACCAGTTCAAGCATACGCTTTTCTACCGTTCCATGCGCTCGTCTATATGAACCTTCGCGAACTGAAACTATGCAGACCTTCCGAGATGAAGCAGCTCTCGCGGACCCTGGTGCCAGGGTCCAAAGATGAGTACGGATCTTGAAACACGATCTGAACTCGCTTGCGGAACGGCTTGAGCGCATTGCCCCGCAGGTGAGAGATGTCTTGACCATCAAACTGGATCGTTCCCGACGTCGGTTCGAGCAGCCTGACCAGAATTCTGGCCAGAGTGGTTTTGCCGCAACCCAACTCCCGACGAGGCCGAGAATTGTTCCAGACGAATGCCGAGATCGACCCCGGCTACGGCATTTACGGTTCGACTTGTCGATGCAGCAGCCTCCTTCTACGGGAAACTGCTTCACGAGGTCGCGAATCTCGACGGGTTTCAGGCCGTCTTCAGGCTCCTCCTGGTACAGCCAGCAGCGAACGTTGTGACCGGGCGACACCTCGAGAAGCGTGCGGCTTGACCCTGGTGCAAATCTCCAGTCCGTTCTGAACTCGCGCTACGCACCGTGATGCGAATCGACAACCGTTCGGTAAGTCGATCAGCGACGGCACAACGCCGGGGATGGTGGCGAGACCTATTCAGGTGACCGAGCACGGGAATGGAACCGACCAGGCCCTGGGTGTATGGGTGCAATGGTTCGCTGAATATGCGCTGCACATTGGTCTGTTCCACAACTTCGCCTGCATACATGACGGCGACCTCGTGGGCCATCTCCGCCACCACCCCGAGGTCGTGGGTGATGAGAACCACGGCAGT
>CAWKAG010000082.1:0-11821 GCA_963847455.1 uncultured Acidimicrobiia bacterium | reverse complement strand
CTCGCTATCGATTGAGGGCCTGTGGGGAGCATGGACCATCCTCGCCAAAGCGACGCTGGGTGTCACCGCCTCGATCGTGATGGCAGCCACCACCGAGGTGCCGGACATTCTGCAGGGGCTGGATCGTCTGCGGATGCCGCGCTTGATCACCGCCATTGCCGGATTCATGATTCGCTATTGATGTCGTCCTCGGCGAGATGCATCGTATGAGGATTGCCATGAGGTCGAGAGGATACGATCCGTGTTGGATCTGGCAAGGCCGGGCTCTGGCCACGTCGGCGGGGGCGTTGTTCATTCGCTCCTATGAACGCGGCGAGCGTGTTTATCAAGCCATGGTGGCGCGTGGCTATGAAGGACAGATGCCGGCAATGAGCCGTGAACCGACCGAGTCGGGGCGCGTGGTATCAGGGATGGTGTTTCCGGCCCTCGCCTGGGCGGCAGCGATAGTCGCCCTATTCGTGTCATGAGCGTGCCTGCCCTGGCGGTCAGCGAGCTGTCGTTCAGTTATCCGGATGGGACGCCGGTACTGCATTCGGTTGACTTCCACGTTCACCCCGGAGAGCGCGTTGCCTTGTTGGGGCCGAACGGGGCCGGCAAGACAACCCTGGTCCTGCATCTCAACGGAATCTTCAGTCCAAACAGCGGATCGGTGACGGTAGCCGGGTTGTCGGCCACCGAAGAGAACATCCATGAGATCCGGCGGAAGGGCCTCGTTTTCCAAGATCCCGATGATCAGCTATCCATGCCGACCGTTCGCCAGGACGTCCCGTTCGGTCCCGCCAATTTTGGAGTCCACGGATCCGACCTCGACGATCGGGTCCGGGATGCCTTAGAGGCCGTAGGTATGCTGGACGTGATCGACCGGCCGCCCCACCATCTCAGTTTGGGCCAGCGCCGGCGAGTGGCGGTGGCAACGGTCCTGGCTATGCAGCCAGAGATCCTGGTACTCGACGAACCGTGCTCGAACCTCGATCCGGCCAGCCGCCACGAACTGGCCCACATCCTCGAAGCTCTGGACATCACCATGCTCATGGTGACCCATGATCTCCCGTACGCTCTCGAGCTGTGCGAACGGTCTTTGGTCATCAACGACGGCCGGATCGTGGCCGACGGTCCAACGGCCACCATTCTCGGCGATCGAGAACTCATGCGAGCCAACCGGTACCCAGTTGCCGTACGGCTTCGACTCCTTTCATTCGTCCGCGCTGGACCTAGCATGCCGCCGATATGAAGAGACCCGTTTGCGACCCTAGAGATTGCCCTCGTTGTCTTGGCGGGTCTGTACCCGCTGGCCGGCTTCGCGGCGCCGCGGCTGCGGGCCGTCCATGGGTTGCCGATCGCCGCCGCCTTGTTGGTGATTGTCCATCTGATCGTCGAGGGATACCGCTGGCAGATGGTGCCGGTGTACCTGCTGATCGCCGTCATGGCCCGGGTGGAGGTCGACTGCTCCGCAAACCGGCCCCCGGATTGCAGATCGGCGTGAGCGGCCGTCGCAAAGCTGGCCTGCTGGCCCTCATTCCGGTGGCCGTGGTAGCCCTCCCTCCGATCCTGGTCCCGGTGCCTCGACTCCCCGAGCCGTTGGGAACTCATGAGATCGGGACCGTTTCGATGCATCTCGTTGATGAGGATCGCGCGGAGATCTACGGACCTGAACCAGGCGGCCCGCGGGAACTGATGATCCAGGTTTGGTATCCGGCCGACCCGGATCCCGAAGCCGAGCCCGGGCCGTGGACGGACGACATCGATCAGATTGGACCGGCCGATGCGGAGCGACTCGGCTTTCCCTCTTTTGTGCTCGACCACCTGGCGCTTGCCAAGACCAACTCCTATCCCGAGGCGCCTCTGTCCCGGGCTGAAGAGCAGTATCCGGTGATCGTCTACTCGCACGGTTGGACCGGTTTTCGTACGGTCAACGTGGACCAGTCCGAGGCGCTGGCCAGCCACGGTTATGTGGTCGTTTCGGTCGACCACACCTACGGGTCGATCATGACCGTTTTTCCGGACGGCCGGGCCGTGGGGGTGGACGACGGTGCGCTTCCGGATGAGGATGAAGTTGGAGCGAGGGTTTATCAGCAAGCAGCTCAAACTCTGGTAGAGGTTTATGCCGCCGACCTGGCGTTCGTGCTTGATTCTCTGGAAAATATCAACGAGGACGAGGACGATCGCTTTGCCGGCCGGTTGGATCTCGAACGGGTCGGATTGTTCGGCCACTCGACGGGTGGGGGAGCGGTGGTGACGTTATGCCACTCCGACGAGCGGTGCAAGGCGGCAGCGGGGTTGGACGCCTGGGTCGAGCCGGTCCCGCGTAACATCATCGCCGACGGCCTTCCCCAACCATTCCTCTCCGTCCGCAGCGAGGAATGGACTGCCTACGACAACGATCCGCTGCTGGTCGATCTCTATACGCACGGCGATGCCACGCAATACCTGGCATCGATTGCCGGAACGGAACACTGGGACTTCGTAGTGATCCCACTCTTGACGCCCCTGGCTCCTCAACTGGGGCTCAAGGGTCCGATCAAGAGCGAGCGAGTCATGCTGATAACCGATGATCTTCTGGTTTCGTTCTTCGATACCTATGTGAAGCAAGGGACTGCCCCAGCCGACATTGCTGGATTCACCTCGCGGTACTCGGAGGTCACGGTCGAGGCACGGTCCGGGTAACTTATAGGGGGTCCGATAGGGACTAACGTCCCTAGGGAGAAGTGAGCGTGCCTCCTAGGCTCGCAGCACAAGAGAGGGAGTTGCATGAGCGAGCAAGGTCCGGATAGCCAAGCCGAACACCTCGAACCGGAGCCCCAGGAGCGAGAGACCAGATCGCTGTACCGGCACTGGATGGCGGCGCTGGGCGGCGCGCTCATGCTGGCCGGCCTGCTGGCTTTTGTCATCCTCTTCCTGATCGATGCCACCTCTGATGTCGACAACCCGTACCGTTCGATCATCGGGTTCATCGGAGCTCCGATCATCGGTATCACCGGGCTCATCCTCTTTCTCATTGCAGTTCGTATCCAGATTGTTCGGGCCAGGAAAGCCGGAGAACGGGTGCGTTTCCGCCTGAATATCGAGCCTTCCGATCCGCGCTACATGCGGAGCCTGTGGCTGTTTCTTGGTCTCACGGCAGCCTTTGTTGTCGTTTTTGCCTACGCGGGTTTTCGAGGATATGAAACCACCGACTCAGCACAGTTCTGTGGTGAGGCCTGCCACGAGGTGATGGGCCCCCAGAACGTCACCTATCACAATTCACCGCATGCCCGGGTCCCATGCGTCGAGTGCCATATCGGCCCGGGAACGGGCTTCTGGGTGCGATCCAAGATTGATGGGATTCGTCAAGTGGTTGCCACGGCTACCGATTCCTTTGAGCGCCCGATACCGACTCCGGTAGTGAGCTTGCGGCCGGCTCAGGAGACCTGTGAGGAGTGCCACTGGCCGGAGCAGTTCTTTGGCCAGAAGCTGATCACCCACAACTACTACAGGACCGACGAAGCCAGTTCGCCGTGGACGGTCAGTTTGTTGGTCAACATCGGTGGTGGCAATGCGCAACTGGGTGCTCTTGAAGGTATCCACTTCCACATGTCGATCGACAACACGATCGAGTACATCGCCACCGATGATCTGCGCCAGAACATCCCGTGGTTCCGGATCACCCGGGCCGACGGAACGGTGAGCGAGTATGCAGAACCCGGCGCCGACTACCCGGATCCTGCCGACGGAGCAACCGAGGTGCGGGCTTTTGACTGCATCGATTGCCACAACCGGCCGAGCCATGACTACACGCCTCCGGCGGTTTCGGTCAACCTGGCTTTGGCTACGGGGGGGATCTCTCAGGATCTTCCGTTCATTCGCAAGGTAGGCGTTGACCTCCTGAACGCTGAGTACGCGACTACGGAAGAAGCGAATGCGGCGATTCCGAGCGGCCTGCAGGCTTTCTACGCTTCCGAATACCCGGGTGATGTCGCCGAGTTGGCAACCAAGATCGCCCAGGCAGAATCCACTCTCCTGGATATCTACAACAACAACTTCTTCCCGGAGATGAAGACCGACTACCGGGCTCGCACCAACAACCTCAGCCATTTCGTTAACGATGGGTGCTTCCGTTGTCATGGAGGCGAGCAGGTGAACGAAAGCGGCGAGTCTGTGACCGCATCTTGCGACAGTTGCCACGTCATCGTCGCCCAGGGTCCCACCGACGTCATCCCGGATCTCGAGAGCAGCGTCGGCGGGTTGGCTTTCGAGCATCCGGTGAACATCGGCGATAACTGGCAGACCATCAACTGCACCCAGTGTCACAACCGCGAGTCGGGGTACTAGGCGGACCTTCCGCGTGCACGGGCGGATGCGCACCGGCATGGTGCATCTGAACGGCGCTCCCACCGACGCCAGCGCGCCGTTCGGCGGCTACTGGAAGTCGGGTAACGGCCGCTAGTGGGGCCCGTTCGGGAGCGAGGAATTCCTCGAGGTCAAGGCCGTGATGGGCTGGGAGCCGGTGGAACTGGGAACTGGGAACTGGGAACTGGGAACTGGGAACTGGGAACTGGGAACTGGGAACTGGGAACTGGGAACTGGGAACTGGGAACTGGGAACTGGGAACTGGGAACTGGGAACTGGGAACTACTGCTCCGGTGCTCCTGCGTCGATCCAGGCTGCCAGGTCGGCGAGTTGCGCATCGGTTAGCTGTCCGGGGTGGCCGCCTTGGAGCTGGCGCGTGTAGAGGACCGAGGCGTCGGGGTCGCCTGGCACGATTCCCGGTCCCGTGTTGCCGCCCTTGACGGTCAAGGCGTAACTCGTCACATTGAGACCGCCCAGGGCGCCCGCACCGTGGCAGGCTCCACAGGAATTGGCCATGACGGTCGCCCAGGCGCCGTCCCAGGTCGAATCGCCACTACCTCCACCTGCTGTGCCGGCCGTTTCTGGAGCTCCGGTTTCGATCCATTCCAGGACCGTCGCTAGCTCGGCATCGTTGAATTGTCCGGGGTGGCCGCCTTGGAGCTGGAGCGTATACACAACGGAGGCGTCGGGGTCGCCTGGCACGATTCCCGGTCCCGTGTTGCCGCCTTTGACGGTCAGGGCGTAACTCGTCACATTGAGTCCGCCCAGGGCGCCCGCACCGTGGCAGGCTCCACAGGAATCGACGAAGAGCGTTTCCACCCCCGTATCCCAGCTCGCGGCAGCGCCGCTCGGCGTCGTCGTAGTGGTCTCATCGGTTGCTTCGGTCGTGGTGACCAGCGGGACGGTTGCGTTCGGGCTGGGGACGAAGACCTGCACATCGGTCGCCGGCTCGATGGTGGCGATGGCGGTCTCCTCAATCGTGACGAAGAGGTAGATCCCGGCGAGCAATACGGCGGCAACACCTGCGTAGATGGGGAGGAAGAGCCGCATTCTCCTTTTCTGGGTTGCCGGATCCACCGGTGGCGGTAATCCGGTGCTTTCGATCTCGGCCAGCTCTAGCGCGTGTTCCTCGGCCATCTGCTCGCGATTGATGTACCCGGTGAAGATCGTGGTATTGAAGCTCCGCAGGTGCACGTGATAGAAGTGCCAGACGAGGATGGCCAGGACCGCCAGGAGCGCTTCGCCACCGTGAGCGGCCTTGGCGGCGGGGATGACCTGGCCCGGTAGGTATTTGGCAGTGGCAATCGGGTTCCACAACATGAAACCCGTCACCGTCATGACGAGCGTTCCCCAGACAATCGCCCAATACTCGAGTTTCTCTTCCCACGTGAAGTGGCCCTGCGCGGGATGCTCTTTCCTGAGGCCCAGATTGTAGAGGAGGCCCTGGAAAGCGGCTTTGAGGTCCCCGGGACCGGGCAGCATGGTCCGACGGGATCGTTTGACGAAGACCTTCATGCCCACGGTGTAGAGGTGATACACGACGGCTAATAGCAGGATGGTTGCAAAGATCCGGTGGATGACCCGGACGGTCTCGATGCCTCCCATCGCCTTGATGGCGATCTCCGAAAAACCGGCTTGAGGCCATTTCTGAACGAGTCCGGTCAACGCCAGGACCACAAAAGTGATGACTTGCATCCAGTGCTCGACGCGGTCGGAGACCGTGAATCGGAGGTATCGTTCTTCGAGTTTTTCGGCCCGGTCCTCTTGGTCAAGCATTGCTGAACCTCCGGCGACGCGAGATCAGCTTCTTGGCTAGATCCATCAGCACCCAAACCAGCATCGCTCCAATGGTGACCGGGATCAGGATCCGATAAAAGAGGTTGACCCAGTAGACCAGCGGGGTTTGCTCACGAGTAGGCGAATAGTGGCTCATCCAGGAGGTCGGGAAGTTGGCCGTTGCGTCGGGATGGCACCGCTGGCAGGTTCCCAGCAGGTTCTCCCGAAAGGTGGGGCTATCCGGGTCGTCGGCTGAGGCGATGTTGTGGACTCCGTGGCAGTCGATACAAACGGCCTTGTTGGTTTCCTGATCGGGTGCCGTCTGTTCGAAGATGACCACGGTGCTTCCATGGAAGTCGGCCACGTAGGTGTCGAAGACGTCGGTGGAGATGCCGTATTTCTCCATCAGATCCTCGTCCTCATGGCAGTCGGCGCAGATCTGAGGCGAAAAGAGGTGGAATCCGGTTTCCGTTGGGCCCCCGACATCGTGGACCCCATGGCAGTCCGTACAGGATGGCACGTCGACGTTGCCCTCTTCAAAAAGGGCTGCCCCGTGCACGCTGTCCTCGTAGATCGAGTAGATCTCGAAGTGGCAGTTTTCGCAGGTCTGC
Organism: uncultured Acidimicrobiia bacterium; assembly: GCA_963847455.1. GTDB lineage: Bacteria > Actinomycetota > Acidimicrobiia > Spongiisociales > JAENVV01 > JAENVV01. Next base: position 5,108 of record CAWKAG010000082.1, on the reverse strand, counting down.
TGAATGGCAGTTCCTCGCACCTCTGCCGGCTGTACGTTGTGTGCACCGTGACAGTCCGTGCATACGGGTGCTTCGTTGTTTCCATTCAGCAAGGCGGTACCGTGCACACTGTCGTGTGTGGCCGTGTACTGGGCGTCGTGACAGGTGGCGCAGGCGGCGTAATTGGCTACGACGTACTCACGGAGGTTGTTGGCCTCAATGGGTTGGTGGGGATATTCGGAGATGTTGGTGTGGCAGAGGTACCGCCCGACATGTCCAGCCGTCCGTGCACCGAAAATCCGTACGTATCCCGGTGGACCGTGATATCGAGAACTTCGCCGGATGGCAGTTCCGGATTGGCCAGGCTGATGCCGCTGGTTTCAGCATCGTGACATCCCAGGCAATAGCCGTTGTCGAACCGGCGGTCCTGGTCCTCGGCTTGCTGTGTCTCTTCCTGCGCCGCCTGAACTGGAGAAGTGTCGGTGGCTACAAGGCCGGCCAGCAATGCCGCGCCTGCAAGGCCTAGAAGCGTCCAACGCCAAGCCGCTCTCACGTCCTACCTCCCAAAACGGTGGTGCCCGATGGCACCATACAAAGTCGAGCCTACGCTACTGGCCGTTTCGTTTTGCGACATAGGGTCGACAGTCCTCATTGGACGGGACTCTCGGGAGAGGAATTGGGACTCTTGGTAGTCGTCGATGGCCATTTGGCGGATGCTGCGATCCGACACCGTTTCAATAGAGGCCCCAAAAGTGAGAGGGGCCGGGAAAACCCGGCCCCTCGTATCGTCGATATGGTTTGCTTCTACGGTCGGACCATTCCGCTGGTGCTGCCGCCGATGCTCTGGATGCTGTCGTACAACAGTTGGAGCACGTACTGGCCGTTGTGGGCGAACCCTCCGGGGTCCTTGGCCGTGTACTGGTAGTTGTACGTCGCTTGCACGAGCTTCGGCGTCCAGGTGGCATAGCGGTTGGGGAAGATGGCTTCTCCCGGATCGCTCGCACCGTTGGCGTTGGTGTCGATGAAGAAGTACGGGTAGGCGTGGGAGTCGTAGACGATCGCTTCGGCTCCGCTTACCCCGCCGACATACTCGTAGATGGCTGCGAGCAATGTCTCCTGCATCGTCTCGATCTCAGCGGCGAGACCCTCGGCCTCGTCGCCGTCGCCGTCGAAGTCGCCTTCGGTGATCCGGATGGTTTCCAGATCGTCGGCCGTTGCGACGCTCGGGTGGCATCCACTGCAGGACTCGTACTTCACTTCGAGTGCGTGCGTGTCATGGCAGTCGGTGCAGGTCTGCACTCCCGAAACATGCTCGAACCGGCCGTTGTAGGTCTTGCCGTCGTACTCGTATCCGCCCTTCACGTCGGTGCCAAACAGCGTGGCCCCTGCGGCGAAGTAGTGGACGTTGATGAACGACAGGGACTCGTCAACGGTATCTGCTGCCTTGCCTGCGATCCGAGCGTTCACGCTCGTCGTGGAAGCCCGTCCCTGGTGGCAGCTGAGGCACAGCTGCATTTCGGGCGTGGTCAGGTCATCCTCGAGGCTGACCGTGGCTCCGCTCGGGAACTCGACTTCGGCCACCTCGGGGATGGCATAGGTCGAATCGGTGTGGCAGGTCGAGCACAGGAACCCGTTGGCCGGTTCGGTCGAGATGTTCACGCCTTCTGCCAGGAAGGTGGGAAGCCCGTCGGCCGAGTGGCACTTGGCGCACGAGGCCGGAACCACTGCCGGGTCATCTTCGTCCCAGTGGCGGAATGCCTCCTCGGAACCGGCGAAGTGGCCGTGGTCGATCCTGTGCAGGTTCGACACGTCTCCACCGAGGTCCTCGATCGAGTCGTACATCAACTGGAAGATGTATTTCCCGCCGTGAGCGAACGTTCCCGGATCCTTCTGCGAGACCTGGTAGTTGTAGGCCGCTCGCAACAACCTCGGCGTCCAACTGGCGAAACGCTCACCGGCATCGTCGAACCAGTACGGGTACGCATTCGGGTCGTAGACGATCGAACCACCCTGATCGCTCCCGTACGCCAGGATTGCCGCATACAGGGCTTCTTGCATGCCGACCAGTTCGTAGTAGACGCCTTCGGTGATGTCCCCGTCACCGTCGTAGTCCACCAGCGAGCCGGCCATCCTGATGTCTTTGAGGCCCTCTGCGTCGGTGACGCCTTCGTGACACGCCGCACACTCTTCGATCTTGAGCTCGAGCGAGTGGTTGTCATGGCAGTCCTGACAGGCCGAGTAACCCTCTACATGGACGAAGAAGGCATCGTAGGTCTTGCCGTCGTACTCGTAGCCTCCCTTGGCCTCGGTCCCGTACTTCGTGGCGGCTGCCGCGTAGTAGTGGATGTTGGCAAAGCCCAGGTCCTCGCTGACCGTGTCGTCGTCGACACCGGCCGCTTCGATGTCGGCGTCAACGCTGACCGTGGACTCCCGTCCCTGGTGGCACTCCATGCACACAGCTTCAGCGCCGAGCCCGGTGATCTCGAGGCCGGACGGCATGATCACCGAGGTCTTGTTGACGGTGCCTTCGTTGTGGCAGGCCACGCAGGTCACGGTGGAGCCGATCGGGTAGTCCTCAGCATCCATGGCGTTGACGGCGGTTCCATCGCCGCCCACGTAGTCGACGTACTCCGGGTGTTCCGTGACACTTGGCACAACTGGCGGGAACGACCGCCGGGTCATCCTCGTTCCAATGCACAAAGGCCTCGGCGGCGGCGTCGTTGTGTCCGGATCCCTCCCATTCGGCCAGGAAAGGAACAGCCACGGTCGCCGTATCCATGGGAGCCGCCGTTGTAGGCGTTTCGCCATCGGGGGTTGCCGTGGTGGTGGTCTCGTCTGCCTCGTCGTCGCATCCGACGAGGGCCAGTACAAGGAATAACGCAAGGAATCCTATAAAGAGGTAACGATATCGTCGGCGCATGTGGTGCTCCCTCCCTCCGCGAGTTATTGGTGCCTACTCTCCCAGATCGGGCAAAGTCGTGGGGACGTTCGCGTAGGGTCTTTCGACCCTTTGTCGGAATCGCCAAAAATGAGCGCTGACATGCGGTTTTATGCATGTAGCGACCGATCGCTGGGATTCATTGCGACGGGCTGTCGATATCGGTACGAAAGAACCCTGAGATAACGAGGAGGGCTACCGGTTGCCAGCTATCGGTGGAGATGTCGGCGGTCGACCGGCTAGAGATCCGGCGTCTCGCCTGCCAATACCTGATCGAGGGCCTGCTGTAATACCGCCGCGTTCACTTCCCCGGCGATCTTGCCCTGGATGATGCCGTCGGCGTCGATGATGTAGGTCTCCGGCACCCCAAAAACGCCGAGTTCGATGATCGCCCGGGAATCCGGGTCGACGACATAGCTGTAGTTGGTTCCCCGGCCGAATTCGTCGAGGAACGCCGAGGCTTGCTCAGGTTCGTCCTGGTAACGATCCCGAGGAAATGCACACCCTGGTCTGCATAGGCAGCGGCGGTGCCCGTCAGATCGTCGTGTTCCGCACAGCACGGGAAACACCAGGATGCGAAGAAATTGATCACCAGGACGGTGCCACGCTGGTCGGCGAAAGCGAACGTCCCGTCCTGCTCGAGGTAGTCGAAGGTCAGGTCGCTCACCGGCTGACCGACCAGGGGTGAATCGACCAGCCGCGGATCCTGACCGAAGCGGCTGTTGAAGACGTACACCAGAAGCGCCACCATGGCCAGAATCCCGACGATCGGTAGGACACCACGCGGGATTCGCCGGTTTGCGATTGGAGCGTCTTGGTCGGTCATCCGGCGCCACCGTTTCTCGCCTCATTGAGAGCGGTCTCCACCTGGGACAGGATCGTGGGCGGAAGGTTGGGGATTTCGGCTACTTGCTCGAGCCAGGAGCACGCCGTCTGGATCCTCGAGTTCCGTACGGCCAGGACAAAACCGAGAAACAGCTTGGTTTCGTCGTTGGTCGGATCGATGGTGAGGCTCGTATACCATGCTCGGCGGCCTCCGGTTGGCCGGTTGCTGTTGTCCATCCACCCGATGCGGGTCAACGCTCGTCCTTCTTCAGCCGGAGTCGGGTTGTTCTCGGCAATAGTCAGGTAGTGGTCCAGAGCCTTGCCGTAGTTCTCTTCTTCGAAGTAGCGGTCCGCCAGGGCCATTCGCATGGCGTTGATGTCGGGATTTTGGGCGACGACCGCTTCGAGTTGCTCACTGCTGACCGAGTCCGGATCGACCGACAAAGCGCCGGGAGCTTCGGATCCGGTTGCGGTGTTGATGTCAGGTTCGGGATGGATTTCGCGCCGGCGGCCAGGAAAATCGCCACGGAGAGGGCTGCAATGACCAGGACGCTGCCGATCACGGCTCGCCGGGTGGATCGGGTTTGTGGCCCGGGAGGCTGGCCGAGCGGTTCGGTTGCCTTCTTCCGATTGGAAGCGGGGAGGGCGCCAATCTCTGCGTCGACCGCGTCGACTCTCTGCCTGGTAGTTGGCTCGCAAGGTGTCTGCCGTCGCCTCATCGATCTCGCCTGCCTCAACCTGTTCGGCTAGTTCGGTCAGGTTCGCGGAGGGCGATGTCGCGCCGCTCCTCGAGGTGCTTGCGATCAGTCATGGCCTGTTCCCGTCTTGGTCGGTTGGCGTTTGCGGCTCAAAATCATCCCGATGCCGCCGATCACGGCCGCAGCTGGAAGCAGCCAGACAGCAGGGTGCTGCCCGAGAAAGGAGGGTCGAGCAGAATTCCGTTCCCGTACCGGGCGGTGAAAAACTCAAGCGACTGCCGCGTCGGTTTCTCCGGCCGCTACCTTTTCTTCGACGATCACCATCATGGCCCTCGAGGTCTCCGACGGCGAGTCCCCGATAGCTTCGCCTTGACAGACCGGACATTTGATCCGAGCACCGAGGGCGTTGACCCGGTCCGACTCGGCGCTGTCGCCCATGATCAATCCGACGATGACTACCGCAGCCAGCACCGCCGTGATGGCCCACCCGACCAGACTCCTGGTCTTGCTATCCATCGCCGGACGTCCGGGCTTCCGTGAAACGATCGGCGGCCGGTTTCTTGACGAGTCGCGACCAGAGAACAGCGGCAGCAGCCAGGAACCCGCCTACCCACACCAGCCAGATGAACGGGAACCAGAATACGCCGAGTGTCACCTGCTGGGCATCA
>CAWKAG010000081.1:0-8355 GCA_963847455.1 uncultured Acidimicrobiia bacterium | reverse complement strand
CTCACCATTTCCCGCACATATCGGGCGGCGACGGCGCTGGGGTGATTTCGGCGGTCGGCGACAACGTCAGCTCGGTCGAGCTGGGTGCCGAAGTGGTCTTGAACCCTTCGGTTTCTTGCGGAAAGTGTGACGCCTGTCTGTCTGGCGAATCGCCGTACTGTCGGTCATACGGCATCCTGGGCGAGCACCTTCCGGGCACCTTGGCCGAAGAAGTGGTCCTTCCGGCCCGCAATGTTGTCGCCAAACCCTCCAGCCTCTCGTGGGAGCAAGCGGCCGCCTATCCGCTGGCGACGGGGACTGCCTATCGGATGCTGAGGCGGGCCAGGCTTTCGGCTGGCGATGTCTTGTTGGTAGTCGGGATCGGTGGGGGAGTCGCCTCGATGGGGTTGCAGCTCGGTCTCGCGATGGGTGCGACCGTTTACGTGACCTCACGTGATCAATCGAAGATTGACCAGGCCATCGCTTGGGGGGCTGCGGGAGGGTTTGACTCGGCTGGAGAGTTTTCGAAGGAGCTGAAGGCCACGGCAGGTCGCCCCGCCGACGTGGTGATCGAGTCGGTCGGTCCCGCCACGTTCAACCAGTCGATGCGTTCGATGGAGTCTGGTGGGCGTATCGCCGTCTGCGGCGCAACGTCGGGACCCAAGGTGGAGATCAGCGTTCCCTACCTCTTCTTTAAACAGATTCGAGATCATTGGTTCGACAATGTTCAATCATGCCGAGTTCCTCGCCGTCACCGAACTCGTGAGTTCCGGCCAGGTCCCGGTCATCGTCGATTCCGTGACCCCGTTTGAGGAACTGCCGACCGCGTTGGCTCGCCTGGACGAAGGCAGCCAGCTTGGCAAGGTGGTTATCGGCCGATAGTCGAGGCCCGCCGGTCGCGAGTCTGTTCGCGCGCCGTATACTGGTGGCCGCTGTCGGGTTTATCTTGACGGCATAACCGGAAGGGCTAACCTTCCGGCTCCAGAGTTGCAGCTGGCTAGCCAGCTGAACTTAACACACGGGAGCGTGGTGAAGTCTGGAGTTCACGCCGGCCTGTCAAGCCGGAGGTCGCGGGTTCAAATCCCGTCGTTCCCGCCATTCGAGGCCCGGTTTTCGGGCCTCGTCTGAATCGAGGGCAACCTCGAGGAGGGTCAGGTAGCTCAGTTGGTAGAGCGGCGGTCTGAAAAACCGTAGGTCGGCGGTTCAATTCCGCCCCTGACCACCGAGGAGTGGAACGACGAGGCGGTCAGCCACCACAAGAAAAAGGCGCCGGAAGGCGCCTTTTTGTGTGGTCAGCGACCACACGAGTGGTGGAAAGGCGCCGGAAGGCGCTTTTTTGTGTGGTCATCGCCCACCATAAGAGGCCCATTTGATGGTGCCTTTCGCCTTTCGCGACTCCCGTTCTATCCCGACAATTCGTCTTGTTTCCAGCGTCTTGTGGGGTGGTGTGGGGTTGGCAGTCGCTCAGCTGCCTACCTGACTTTTGGCCCGGGCCTGGAAGACGGCCATCAGCCCGCCTGGCGAAAGGAAGACAAGGTCATTGCGTCCGAGGCTGGTGAGATTACCCATCGCTGGCGGAATCGGACCCGACAAAGATTTGAGCATCAAGTCCAAGAGGTACAGGTTCGAGAAATTGCCCAACTCGACAGGAATAGAACCAGACAAACTGATTCTCGCGTCATGGTTCTCGTAATCCTGGGTAAATCCCCCTCTCCGTCGAGACATCTAACTCGACAGAGAGGAGGATGGGTTTCTCAGCAGCCTTCCCCTACTGGGAATGGATTCACACTAAAGTTGAACCCGTCGTTTGAGGTGTCAAACTCATCGCCGGTCGCAACACCAAAGGTGTGCGTCGCGCCGGCAGCCGTCCCATCGGTCACATCAAACCTGAAGCCGATCTCATACGGCAAGCCATCGGCTGGAATCGTCGTCCCGCAGTAGTTGATATTCGGGAAATCATCTGCGCCGTCCTCGGGCGTTCCGTTGTCATTCCAATCCCATTGACCAGAGAGGCCAAAGTTTCCGAACGCATTCCAATCGGCACCGAAGCCCCAGTAATAGGCATTGACTCCGCCAGTATTCACTACATTGAAAGTAGCCTCGCAATAGTCGCCTGGCACCAGGCCAGTTGCGTTGATCGCAATGTCATCGGCACCGTTTATCACAACAGTACAGGCAGCATTCGTGTCGATGGTTTCTGAACCCACCACAAACGCAATGTCCATCTGTGTCTCGGTGCCCCCGGTCGAGATCGTTCCGGTCGCATGGAGAACGACCCACCAGCCGACCACGGCCAGAACTGCTGTAGCTGCTAGCAAATACCACATAACGATAGGGACTCCTAAGAATCCCCTCTTTGTCCACCGGCTAGTTGATGAGTCCCTGTGCTCTCCGTACATATGTCCTCCTAGCTAGATGCTCCCTTTCGAGTTCTGTGGTCAAAGTCGGTTTCGCATGAACAGACCCCCTGTGATCCGCCGAGACACCTTCTGAGTGTCCGTCTCCATCACCAAAACCGCCCCGGGTGAACTCCTCCGCCCGGTGATGCCAGCGTTGACGACGGCGATGGTTACATCGCGCCACAGACAGTGGGGTGCGCATAGAGGTCGAAAGCCCCGTTAGGAACTCGCCCCCCACACTGGCCACTCACGAAGCTGCATGATCTCGATCACGTCGTTGGGCGCAACCTGCCGCAAGTATCGGTCAGCCCGTCGCGTCGAGTCCGCGTCAGTATCAATGGATGGTTCTGTGGAGTCGCCCAGTTCTCACCCGAACCCTGGGTTGAACCCAGGGTTCCAGTACCCGATAATGGGCGTTGGGGCCCCGAGAAGGAGTGATCTAGGCGGCGTCGGCGGTGTCGAGGCCCCAGGCGTAGCCGGCTTCGGGGATTCTCAACGGCGATCCGGCAAGCCCATCTCGGCGACGGATACGCATCCGGCCACCAGAACCCACCGCAGCTCAGCCCCGCCTCCCCGAGTGCACCCGAGTCGGACGCCCAGTGAACGCCTCGGCTATCGTCTGGCCATGGGCCTTGTGTGGGAACAAGTGGTTATCGGCACCAGTGACCCTGCCACGTTGGGTCGGTGGTGGTGCGAAGCCCTCAACTGGGTGGTCGTCGACGATGACCCACCCGTCTTTGAGATTCAGTCACAGCCAGATCGGCTTCCCGGGATCCTGTTTTTGCCAGTCGACGAAGCCAAGCGGGGCAAGAATCGCCTCCATCTCGACTTTCGTCCGGACGATCAGGTCGCTGAGGTTGAGCGGCTCCTGGCGCTTGGAGCGTCGCGTGTTGACATTGGGCAGGGCGACGTTTCGTGGGTGGTGTTGGCAGATCCGGAGGGTAATGAGTTCTGCGTTCTCCAGGACGGTCAAGCATCGGTGTAGGTAATCAACGTGCTTCAGGGGAAGCAGTTGACGGCGACGTTGAGCGCTACGCCGACCTGGCGCATTCGCTCATCACTCAGCCTGCCAAGCCGCTCCGTGAGCGTTCCGACCGAGGCGCTCTCAATCGAATCCAGATCCATGCCGACCTTTGAGGGATCGGAACCGCATAGAAAGCGACCAGCGCCGCCCAAAGGGGGAAGGGCGACGCCGGTCGTGAAGGACTAGCCAGGAAATGATTGCGTTGTGAGCCAGTCGGCCAGGGATTGTTTCGGACTGACTAAATCGCCTCCCAGTGCCTAAGTCGCTTCGACTGCATGATAACCCGCGCAGAGTGGCGGATCGGCGCTTTTCCGCGATCTTTTCTCCCGGCGGAATGTTTCGCTGGGCAGCTAGCGTTTGACGTTCATGACCACCCGGATCATCTCCTCGGCAGAAGGCATCAATCGGGGACCCTTCTCGCTCAGCGATTGGGGTCTCTTCGTGTCGGTGGCCCTGATCTGGGGATCGTCGTTTCTCTTCATCTCCATCGCCTTGGCTGACTTCGCGCCAGGCTTGATCACGTGGCTACGAGTGGGTTCGGGAGCAGCCACGCTGGCGTTTGTGCCGCGGGCCCGCAAGCCGGTCCTGCGAGAAGACTGGTCCAAGCTCATCGCCCTGTCGTTTCTATGGGTGGCCATACCTTTCACCCTGTTCCCGCTCGCCCAACAGCACATCAACTCGGCGGTGACCGGGATGCTCAACGGCGCAACGCCGATCTTTGCGGCGCTGTTTGCCAGCGTGCTGCTCAAGCGTCTTCCTCGCATCGCCCAGGCGGCCGGGTTGGTTCTGGGTCTCGTCGGTTTGGCCTTGATCTCGATATCGACCGGGGGACAGGGCGACACCGCCTGGTACGGAGTTGTCATGGTCCTTGCCGCAACGCTTTGTTATGGCATCTCGATCAACATTGCCGCCGGACTGCAGCAGAAATACGGTTCGCTGCCGATCATGTCGCGGATGCTCGTGTTGGCGACCATATGGGTATCCCCGTACGGGATTGCCTCGCTCGCCGATTCGACGTTCTCCCTCGCAGCGTCTGGCTCGGTGTTGTTTATTGGAGTGGCCGGTACCGGCCTGGCATTCCTCATCATGGGGTCCCTCAGCGGCAGCGTTGGGCCGACCAGAGCGTCGTTCATCACGTACCTCATTCCGGTCGTATCGGTCATTCTCGGGGTGGTGTTCCTGTCGGATCAGGTCACCACTCTGGCCCTCTTCGGGATTGGTCTCGTGATTGTCGGAGCGATCCTGGCCTCGCGCCGGGAACAGTGAACGGGGCTAGGTTCCCTGTATGGCCCATGTTGATTCGGTTCGGGTGCGCTGGTCGGAAGTGGACCCGTACAACCATTTGAACCACGCTTTGTATCTGACGTTTTTTGAGCAGGCTCGCATTGATGCGCTGGCATCGATCGGGTTTTCGATGGGTGAACTCGAGGCGCTCGGCTGCCAAATCGTCGTGACCGAGGTAAATGTGAAGTTCATCAAATCTGCAATGGGAGGCGACGACGTGCGTATCGAGACTGAAATGCTTGAAACCCGGCGAGTCAGCACGAGCTGGCGCCAGCGTATGTACCGAAACGAGGAGATGTTGGCAACGATCGACCTGACTGCTGCCATCACTGATCTCGAGGGCAAGCCCCGCCGGCTGCCCGATGGCTTCGCAGAAGCGCTCGCCTCAATCGCCGGTTCGTTGGACCCGACCTAGGTTCTACCGGACAGGTCGACAATTCCTGACGGGTCGATGGAGATGCGCACGTTAGTTCCGGCGTTGGTCGGCTGGGACGTCGTAAAGGACAGCCGCTGTCCTTTCGGCGTCAACACTGCCAGCCGATAGCGACCCTCCTGAAAAGCGACGGACTCGACGACGGCTGGTTCGCCATCAGACTCGATCGAGATTGCTTCGGGACGGACCAGCACTCTGCCTCGTTGAGGGTCGTCGATGATGTTGGTCATCCCCAGAAAACGTGCCGTCCATTCGTCTGGCGGGTCGCGCCACAGTGTGGCGGGGGCGGCGCAGGCAACGATTCGACCGGTCCGCATTACGGCCACCCGGTCGGCGAGACCAAATGCTTCACCTTGATCGTGGGTTACGACGATTGTGGTTAGCTCCCGCTCTCGAAGCATGTCGGCCAGTTCGTCGATCAGGCGACTCCGCAGTTCCCGATCCAATGAGCCCACCGGTTCGTCTAGCAGGAGAAGCCGAGGTTCGGGGGCCAACGCTCTGGCCAGGGCAACGCGTTGTTGCTCGCCCCCCGACAGCGAGGTTACCGCCCGTTTTCCCATTCCGGTCAGGCCGACCCAATCCAGGGCGGTCTCGACTTTCGAAGCTATCTGATCGTCCGGAATGCCTTGCATTTCAAGACCAAATCCGACATTTCCCCCGACCGTTCGATGCGGAAAGAGCGCATAGTCCTGGAACATGAAGCCGAAACTGCGCAGGTGGGGTGGCACGGTGGATAGGTCTGCACCAGCCCAGGTAACCACACCCTGTGTGAGAGGAACCAGTCCAGCGATGACCCTCAGCAGAGTGGATTTTCCCGATCCGCTTGGTCCAAGCAACCCGACGATCTCGCCGTCGGCGACCTGCAGATCGACGTCATGAACGATCGTGACACCGCCCAAAGCCGCCGACACGTCTCGTAGCTCCAGCACTACAGGTCACCTGCCCGATACCCGTCGATGGCAAGAATCACGACCGCCGTAACCAGCATCAGAATCGTGCTCATGGCCATCGCCTTGCCAAAGCTGGCCTCGGCTGGCCGAGCGAGGAAACGGAAGATAGCCACCGGCAAGGTCGGTGCACTCGGGCGGGCAATGAAACTGGTTGCTCCAAACTCTCCGAGCGAGACCGCGAAGGCCAACCCACCGCCCGCAGCCAGTGCCTTGGCGGCAATCGGGAAATCGATCTTGCGAAGCACCTGGCGCGGAGACGCCCCCAGGGTGGCTGCTGCCTCCCGCAGATGATTGCGTATCGACGCCAGGACCGGCACCGTGGTCCTAACTACGAACGGGATCGCCACAAGGGCATGAGCGATCGGTACCAGCATCACCGATGTCCTTAGGTCGATCGGCCAATCGAGGGCGACGACGAAACCGAACCCGATCGTTACAGCGGAAGTACCCAGCGGAAGCATGAGCAATGTGTCGAACCATGTTGAGCTTCGACGGTTGGCGATCACTACCGACGCCAAACCACCGATCAGCACGGCCAGCGCCATGGCGGCGAGTCCGAACTGCAGGGAGTTTCCAATGGCGGTGGCGGGCGTGACAAGGAAGGCCGAGTCGGTGTTTGTCAGCGCAGCGTAGTTGGCGAATCCGTAGCCATCGGCGGTCGTAAAGGATCGGATGACCAGCGTCACCAATGGTCCTAGCTCGGCCAGCAGGGCGAGGCCAACAATCCCGAACACGATCATGCGTTGTTTCGGACCGGTTGGGGCCGGCAGCCTTCCAGCTCGGACCGCTTGCTGGGTTTGGCGCTTTCGCTGCCAGCGGGCATAAACGGTCAACACCACAGTCACCCCGATGAGTTGGATGACCGCAAGGGTGGCCGCCCCCTGCAGATCGAGGAGAAAATAGCGGCGCCATACGGCCACTTCGATGGTTGAGTACCGGATTCCGCCGAGGAGCAGGACGACACCAAACGAAGTGAACGAGAATAGGAAGACGATGGCGCTCGCTGCCGCGATGGCCGGACGCAGCAAGGGGAGGGTGACAGTCTGAAACGCTTTCCATCGACTGGCTCCCATCGTGCGGGCTGCCTCAACGAGTCGGTCGTCGATGGATTCCCACATACCGCCAACCACGCGCACCACCACCGCCAGGTTGTAGAACACGTGTGCGATCAGGATTATCCAGACAGTTTCCAGGAGGGGAAGCGCTGAGGTACGTCCGAACAAGACCATGAACGCGGCTGCGACGACAACGGTCGGCATCACAAACGGGATGGTCATGGCTGCGCGGAGCAGGCGTCTGCCGGGAAAATCGAACCGACTGAACGCCCACGCCACCGGCATGCCTAGCAGCACGGTGAGGACCGTCGATGCGGTGGCCTGCCACACGCTGAACCACGCCACCCTGCCAATCCGGGCCGTCTGCAGAACCTCAGCCCAGGGGCGTCCGTCTCCGGTCGTCAGACTTACCCACAGAATCGACACGAGCGGATAGACGAAGAAGTACGCCAGAAACAGCGTCGGGATGGCGATGAGCCACCTTAAGGAACGGCGATCTGGGTCCACTCGTCAATCCATCGGTCGCGGTTGGCATCGATCACGGCAGGGTCCATCGTTAGTGGGTTGGAAGGAACCTCGGTGTGGTCCACAAACTCGGTTGGTAGCACAGCATCGGTGATTGCCGGGAAGACGAACATGTTGAGCGGGATGTCCTCTTGGAACTGTTTGGACAGCATGAAGTCCACGAGTTTCCTGGCGGCTTCGGAGTCCTTGAGGATCCCTGCGTATTCGACTTGGCGGAAGCAGCCACTGGTCACGGTGGCAGTCAACGCCTCATCAGTCGGTTCCTCCGAAAAGATGACCCCGGCTGGCGGTGATGAGGCGTAACTGACCACAATCGGCGATCCCGTTCCTCCACCGCCGGTGAAGTTGGCGTAGTAGGCGGTCTCCCAGTCCGGAGCAACGACCGTGCCGTTCGCCAGTAGTGCCGTCCAATAGTCCTGCCAGCCTGCCTCGCCGTACTCGGCGATCGTCGCCAACAGGAAGGCCAGGCCAGGCGACGAAGTGGCCGGGTTTTCGACAACGAGCATGTTGGCGTAGGCCGGCAGAAGGAGATCATCAAGGCCCGAGGGTGGCGCAACTGTAGCAAAGGCCGACTTGTCATAGTTCAGGCAGACATCTCCGAAGTCGATCGGAGTCACCCGTGGGTCCGTAACTAGTGACGGGTCCACGTTGGCGAGGGCAGGGGATTCGTATGGCACGAACAGGTCGAGGGCCCGGGTCAACAGTG
>CAWKAG010000080.1:0-10339 GCA_963847455.1 uncultured Acidimicrobiia bacterium | reverse complement strand
CTTCGTGTGTAACGATCAAGAACAGGACCGGTTCACGATCGACGCCCGGGTCGATGAGCGGGCCCTTCGGGAGATCCATCTCGAGCCGTTCCGCATTGCGATCCAGGCCGCCCAACCCTGGTCAGCCATGTCTGCCTACAACACGGTCAACGGGGTGACGGCGTCCGAGATGCCGATGCTCGAAGACGTCTTGCGCAGTGAGTTCGGATTCGACGGATTGGTGATCTCAGATTGGTACGGAACCTACAGCCCTGGAGTTATCGGCTCGGGCCTCGACCTGGAGATGCCGGGGCCCGCTCGATGGATGGCTGCTCAGGAACTTGAATCAGCTCTGGAGTCAGGCGCCGTCCAAACCGGCGACATTGACCGAAAAGTCGAGCGACTTCTTACGCTCATCGAGAGGACCGGCGGCGTAACCCCGGGAGCCGAGCGAGCGTTGGAACGGCCGCAGGATCGCGCTTTGGTTCGCCGGGTAGCGGCCGAGTCCGCAGTTCTACTCAAAAACGACGGCGTCCTACCTCTAGGACCGAACGTGAAGATCGCCGTGATCGGTGACCTTGCTGCGGAAACTCCCCATCAAGGGGGTGGGAGCTCGTCGGTGAATTCTCATCGAGCTGTCTCGATCCTTGAAGGCATCAGTTCAGCACTTGGAGATAGCTCCTTGGTCAGGTGGTCACCTGGACCCCCGACCTGGAAAAACCCACCGCCCCTTCCCGCCACCAGTCTCAGCCACGACGGAGGTTTACCGGGGTTTCTCGTCGAGTACTTTGACAACCCGGACCTGGCCGGTCCGCCGGTTCGGACAGTCACGATCGACAAGTCATTTCTTGCGTTCTTCGGTGGGGGAGATGCTTGGGTCGACCACGACCAGTTTTCGGTGCGCATGAGTGGGCAGTTCGTGGCAACACTCGACGGAATTCACACCTTCGTGGCCTCAGCCGGCGGGAGGTTGCGAGTCACGGCGAACGAAGAAGTCGTCGTCGATGCCTGGAATGCGCTCGAAGGCGTTGGCCCTCATGATTGGGAGCTCAACGTGCAGTCGGGAGACGTATTCGACCTGGCGATCGAATACTCGACCGCCCCGGGTGATCAGTGGCGCTGGGTCGGAATCGGCTGCGAAAGTGCCCGCTCCGGCAGATCCCATCGCCGACGCCGTAGCGGTCGCCGAGGACTGTGACATTGCCGTGGTTGTCGTTGGTCTCACTCCCGAATGGGAAAGTGAGGAATTTGACCGGCCTGACTTGCTGTTGCCCCGACGTCAGAACGAGTTGGTACACGCGGTCACTGCTGTCCAGCCCAACACTGTCGTCATCGTGGTGGCTGGGGCGGCGGTCGAAATGCCATGGTGCAATGACGTTGGTGCGATCCTTCAGGTTTGGTACGGGGGCCAGGAGATTGGCCACGCAGTAGCCGATGTGCTCTACGGCGCCGTTGATCCGGGCGGCCGCCTTCCGGTCACGTTTCCTCACGATTCTCGCCAGCATCCTGGGTTGCTCAATTATCCGGGCGAGGCCGGCGTCGTTCGATACGGGGAAGGCGTCTACGTGGGCTACCGCGGCTTTGACCGCCTCGGACTCACTCCCTTGTTCCCGTTCGGCCATGGATTGTCGTACGCCTCCTTTCGGCTTGCGCAAGTGGAGACGGAGGTCATGCCACACCAGTTGGTCATTGGCGTGCAAGTCGAGAACACCGCCGAGCGGCCGGGAACCGAGGTCGTGCAAGTTTTTGCTCTCGACCTAGCCGGAATTGACCGCAAGCTGGTCGGATTCCGGAAGCTCAAAGTCCCTGCCAAAGAAGCGGTCAGCGCCCAGGTCCTCATCTCACGGGAGACTCTTCGGTGGTGGGATCCAGTGACTGAGCAGTGGGCGTCGCCGACGGGTCCCATCACGCTGCGGGTCAGCGGTACCTTCGGCTCCCAAGACGTCGTGGTTGACCTAGGCGAATAGCTCCCCACCCACGCCGCGTCCCGGGGAGCTCAAGCTCGAAAAGATTGGATCATCTTGTTCTTCAGCTCGGATAGCTGAGGGGTGATCGACACGTGATAGGTATGCGGGTTGACCAGCCGGCGAACCCCGGGGTCGAGCTGCTGGAGATCTGCGATTCGTCTGGCGCGAGCCTTTTCGATCCCTCCGAGGTCGTCGATCCGCTTCCCTTCGTCAAGGACCTTGACGAGCAACGGCTCGATTCGGCTGATCTCTGGTCCGGTGAGAGTCCGGCTTACCCCTGGTTGGGTGGGGTGTATCAGGGTGACCGGGGCGGCAATTTCCTCACCATTGAGCGAGACGAGGTCGGCCGTGGCAATCCCGCGGCGATCGTAGATGCGCCACAGACCTTTGCGACCCGGGTTCTGGACCTTGGCCGGTGAATCCGAGATTTTGATGGCCGGTTGCCAATCTCCGTGATCGTCCTCAACGGCAACGGTCTTGTAGACGCCGTCGAAACTTGAGTCGCCCTCGGAGGTCACCATTTTCGAGCCAACTCCATAGACGAGCCGACGTAGAACCCGGGTTGGATCGACGTCGTATCGCGGGGCCTCCTCGAGTATCTGATTGCGTATTTGCCAGATGGTTAGTTCGTCGAGTTGGCTCGAGAGGACGATCTTGACGGTTTCGAATCCGGCCGCATTGAGCATCTGGGCGGAACGCACCGAGAGGTGGGCGAGGTCGCCCGAGTCGAGGCGAATGCCCTTAGGCTCATGCCCTTTGGCGCGAAGTTCCTCAAACACTCGGATCGCGTTCGGAACCCCTGACTCCAACGTGTCGACCGTGTCGACCAGCAGCGTTGTCTCGTCCGGATAGAGATCGGCATAGGCCCTGAATGCTTCCAGTTCCCCTCCGGCTATGGCCATAAACACCTGAACCATGGAATGCGCGTGCGTGCCACGCGATTCGTAGCCGAGGTCGATACTCATCCCCACGTTCGACGACGCTTCGGCTCCGCCGATAAGTGATGCGCGCGAAGCCGTGTTCGCTCCCCAAGCCGGCGCCCGCCGCATCCCGAATTCAAGAACCGATCCGCCACTTGCCGCCTCTACGACCCGGGAAGCTTTGCTGGCAATCAGCGAGGCGAAATTGAGGTGATTGAGAAGCGGCGTCTCGAGGATCTGGGCAATGGCGAGCGGCGCTTCCACCACGGCGAGGGGCGTGTTGGGGTGGATCACGCGACCCTCGGGAACCGCCCATAGCGAAACAGACCCAAACGAACCCGCATCGGCCAACCATTCGACGAAGTCGGGTCGAAACTCCGGCTGTCCCTTGGATGTCTGGAATCTGCCAAGCGCCGACACTTCTTCGGCACCGAAGCTTGTTTCTTCCATCCAGTCGAGCAGGGGCCCCAGTCCGGCAGAGATGGCGTAACCCGCCTGGTGGGTCCCGTAGCTGGGATAGGAACGGAAGAAATAGTCGAATTGTGACCGCCGCTCGTGTAGGCCCATGTGGAAATACAGCTGGGCCATGGTCAGCTGGTAATGATCTGTGAAGAGGAACCCGTCGGCAAGCACGACCTGATGTTACCGACCCTGCGGGGAGCGCCGACGCTCGGTCACTGCGGTGTTCGGCAGACATCAACCCGATGTCCCATAATGAGCGGTCCATGACCCGGCCGAAATACCCACCGCTTCCAACCATGATTCGTCCGAGGGTCCGGCTAATCCGAACGTTTGGTGTCGGCATCGCTGTGGCGGCGCTCGCCGCCGCGTGGTTGGCCGCCGGGGCAGGTAGGTGGGATCTGGCGGCCAATGTGCTAGTTATGGGTGCCGGATGCCTGGCCTTGACCCGGATCCACCCACTGAGCCCGTGGTTCTCTCCAGTACTGGCCGGCGTCGGGATTAGCGATGGGTTGGCTCGTCCTTCAAGTCACGGGCAGGTTGTGGCTGGCACTGGTTCTGATGTCACCAGTCCTGATCGATTTTTTCCGCCGGCCACTAATGCGGAGTAGATTGTCGAGCCTCGATCCCGATAGCGTTCACATCGGCGCTCCCGACCTGGTCATGGAGAACGCGGAGGGCTTCCAGGAGGAATTCCTCGCCAACGGGTTCACGTCAGTCGGAGCGGTCACGTTTGTGATCGGTGGCACAACGGTCGTCTCGTCCCTCCTTATCTCTCCGGATAGGCGTGCCTATGCATCGGTGACGGATGCCATCCTGGACGTGACGAGCGTGTTTCCTGATGGTCAGGTGTTGATGACGCGCAACAACGACGTCTCATCGCATCCCCCCCATGTCCTGACCAATGGACTGTCGGGCGCGTCTCCTGGTGAGTTGATCGTCGGTCACGTCGAAGCTCTAGCTCTCCTTGCGGCCCGTGATCAACACCCGGTCCTCTTGGTCGCCGACGAGATACCGCAGCGAGCCGCGGAAAGTGGCCGCGAAGGGATCATCTGGCTCAAGCAGCAAGCCGACCTGAAGATGAAAGCGGGCGACCGTGGGCCGCTCGTTGACCGCAAGAACTTGCCCGAGTTGATCGATTCATGGGAGGCCATTTCCAGCGACGTCAACCAGGACGGAAACGGCTCGACGACGTAAGATCGGGCCATGACCACCTATGGCCAGCACACCGCCTTGATCGTCGTCGACATGCAAAACGATTTCGCCGATCCGGCCGGAAGTCTGTTTGTCGCCGGTGGTGACGCCTTGGTGGGAGTGGTCAACGCCGAGATTATCCACGCGGCGGCGGCCAGCGCATTTGTGGTCTACACCCAGGACTGGCATCCCGAGTCAACCCCCCACTTCGCCAAAGACGGAGGCATTTGGCCGGTGCACTGTGTCGCCGACACCTGGGGGGCGGAGTTTCATCCTCGGCTGATCGTGGCCGGGCCGACCGTTCGGAAAGGAATCAACGGCGAAGACGGATACTCCGGCTTCACGATGCGCGACCCGACGACCGGTGAGACGATTCCCACTGAGTTGACCGCGCTATTGCGTCGCCATGGGATCAGGTCGGTCGTCGTAATCGGACTAGCGCTCGATTACTGCGTGAAGGCGACGGCCCTGGATGCCGCCGGCGAGGACTGGCCGACCGCGGCTCCGCTCCATCTGACCGCACCGGTCAATCTTGAACCCCATCACGGCAGCGATGCGGTCAAGGAACTGGAAAAGGCCGGGATCCGGACCGAGTGACGGGCGGGAACCTGAAGGGCCGCGGCCGGGCGTCATATGAGCACCCTCGGGAGAAGGAGCATTCGTGCGCCTCATACTCATAGCGATCGTGCTGGCTGTCAGCGCATGCGCTGAACCTATACCAGACGCACCTGTGCCAATCGACGTTGGGGATTCGCCGACCACCAGCTCTGTGCCGCCGATCGAAGTTGCCTATCGGTGCGGCCCCGTCGACCTCGACGATCCGGACCTGGTCGCAGCCTTTCCGCCTTTCGATGGGGATATCGCGACGATGATGCCCGAGGAGGCGCAGGAAGAGTTTGAAGCCGGTCGTGAGTGGTGGGATTCGTTGGCCTGGCGGATCGCCTCCGAAACCGAAACCACGATGGTGCTACTTGGCGTTGACGAAGAAGAAGAAAGATACGGATACGTCGCCTTCGAGATGGTTGACGGCGAGTGGCGAGCGACCGGGTGGGGCGATTGCCGGATTGAACCGGTGGTTGACGGGTACGGAGTTGCGAGCTTTGAGCTAGATCCAGCGAACCCACCGGTCCAGACATCTCGCGAGGTCGCCATCATGGCAACCGAACGCAATTGTGCAAACGGACAAATCCCGGACGGTCGCGAAGTCCGGACGTCGGTTGTTGAGAGCGGCGACGAGGTACGCATCCTGGTCCTGGTCGAGCCGATATCTGGCGATGCTACCTGCCCGAGCAATCCGGCATTTCCCGTCAGGGTTCTGTTGACGGGAGCCCTAGGTGACCGGACCATCGTCGATGAGTCGACCACACCTGCCTCTGAAAAAGTGTGGCCCATCCCCATCCGGACCAGTGAACTCGAGTGTGCATCTTGCGGGGGAAGCCCCAGCCACCGGGACAGCGAACGTGTTCGCCTGGAGTGGCCCGGACGCCGGCGCACTGCTCGTCGAAGCCGCAAACTGGTCAGAGGACCCGACCTGGTATCAGTCGTTCACTGTCGACGCCGTCACCATCACGGGCTACGTCGCCATCTGCGACGGTTGCGAAGAAGAGTGCGAAGCCGACATCTGTGACCAGCTTGAACGAATCGGGCCGGGTTGTTCAGAGCAGTATGTGGCCCAAGACGGGCTGGACGTCGACTTTACGATTCTTTATGCCGATGGTGGCTGCTCGATCGACGTGACGACCAATCCGATTACGCCCTAAGCGTCGCCGACGTTCACTGTGGTCGTCATTCCTTCGTGATAGTGATCGACGAGGGTCCCATCGTCTACCTGGACGACGATGCGACAGCTGAACTCGTAGCTACCTGGCTCGAGGTCCACGGTGAATACCAGAGTCTCCCCTCCTCCAATGACGGGAGTGGCGTCAACCACCGCGCCTGACATGTCCGCTATCACGAGGGTGTGACCGAACTCGCCCGCGTTTGTGACGAGGATTTCGTTGACTCCTGATTCAAATGGTCCCTCGGCGCTGATCGAAAACTCCTGCAGGTCGACAGTCGGCCCGGTCCCAGCCGGTGCAGGGGTGCTGCACGAAGCCGCCAGAACCAGGAAAACGACAAGTGTCCTAATCATGAGGCCGTCACCCTGGCTCGGGCGGCCGGGAGAGCGATCGCGACGGTCGTTCCGGCAGGGGACGTCGATACGAGCAGTGACCCGTCGAGCGCGTCTGCCATCATCCGGGCGATGTACAACCCGAGGCCGGTACCTGAACTTCGACTTTGCTTTTCGAACTTCTCGAAGGCGCGCGGCAAGAACTCCTCGTCGATCCCTGGACCGTCGTCCTCAACTACGAAGTAGACCGCGTCGGCTGGCCGCTCGCCAACTTCGAGCGCCGGATCGAATGGCAGTTGGCGACCGGTCCGCACCGTGACTTCGGTGGCGCCGTGGGTGTAAGCGTTGTCAGCCAGGGACTGGATGAGGTTCACCACGCTGGTCGGGTCCGTACGGAGGCTTACATGGTCATCTTCTGGGTCCGATTCGATCGCGAACTTGGGCCGGCTGCGCATAAGCCGATCAACGATTTCGTCCATGGTCGTTTCGTGCAGCTCGAAGAAGAGTGCCCCGTTCTCAATGCGTGCCACTGCCAGAATTTGGTCGATCATCTCGGACAATCGCCGCCCGTCGGCGAGCACGTCGTCCAGAATCTCAAGCCAGACCCCGTCTAATACGGCGCCTTCGGAACGCAGGAGTTCGGCACCAGTCACTACTCCGGTCAGCGGAGTTCGCAGTTCGTGATTGATCATCAGCACGAACTCGGATCGAATCCGGTTCTTCTCTTCGGCCAACTCGTAAGCATGTTCGGCGCGGCGTCGGGCGGCGTCGAGTTCGTGGTTGTGGGCCGTGAGGGCTTTCGATTCGCGATGAAGGTATTCGGCTTGAATTGCGAATTCTCGGTAGGTGCGGGCGGCCCGGCCACGCGCAACGAAGAGAAGGATCGACCCCAAAAGTAGAAAGACGCCAACCCCGATCAGCTCGAGCGACAGGACGGGCACTCCTCCCGCGGCGCTGCGGCGGGCCAAGAGCTCGGAAATGTCGTAGGTCAGTAGCGCTGCCCGACCATCGTCCAGAGGTTGGATGACCTCGTATACGATGTCGCCTTTTTCCCATTCGACAACGCCGTCGACGCTGATTGGCTTTGTGGCGGGGACGGCAATCGCCCCGAATCGGCCCCCATCGGCGAAACCCGCCATGAGTGGGCTCGACGGCGCGGTACCCTCCAGGGCGGGTGCGGTGGACGCGAGAATGATTCCGTCGGATCCGACCAGGCTCACGGCCTCGATTGTGAGGTCGTTACGCAACCGACGGAGATCGTCAGTCTCGACCGTCGCGCCGTTCAGAACGCCAGCGACTCGTTGGCCATCCATGAGGAACAGCTCACCTTCGCCGATCGGGCGTTGGGCAGCGGCATTGATCACCACTGCTGCGACAACGGACGCCACGGAGGCGGCCGCGAGGAGGAGTCCCAGGACAATCCAGGAGCGGGATGGCCGGGACGCAGGCGAGCCGGACGGCTCTTCAGGGTTCATGCTTCAGTATCGGCCAATGCACAGTGGCTCTTAAGTACCCGCTCTTACGTGATGTACCCGTCCGGAGTTGACGTCACCATCCGGTGAGTATGACCTTTCCAGCTTCGGCCGATCTGGCCGTGTCGAACGCGGCTTCCCAGTCCTCGAACGGGAAGTGGTGGGTGACAACTGGGCTGATGTCGAGGCCACCCTGGAGCAGGGCGGTCATCTGGTACCACGTCTCGAACATGCGCCGACCGTAAACGCCCTGCATGGTGAGCCCTTTGAAGATGATGTCGTTCCAGTCGATTGGGGCTTCCGAAGGAGGAATGCCGAGCAACGCGACTCTGCCGCCGTGGTTCATGACGTGCAGCATGTCGTTCAGGGCCAGTGGGTTGCCGGACATCTCCATACCGACATCGAACCCCTCGATCATGCCAATTTCGGCCATGACTTCTTCGAGGTTCTCCTGGTCGGCTCGAACAGTTCTCGCTATGCCTAGCTCGCTCGCCAGCTTGAGTCGGTAGTCGTTGACGTCGGTGATAACGACATGACGGGCACCCACCCGGTTGGCGATAGCCCCGGCCATGAGTCCGATTGGACCGGCGCCCGTTATCAGGACATCTTCGCCGACCAGGGCAAACATGAGGGCGGTGTGGGTGGCGTTACCGAGTGGGTCGAGGATCGTGGCCACGTCGTCGTCGACGTCGCCAGGGATCGGGAATACGTTGACGGCAGGGATGGTCAGGAACTCGGCGAACGCACCCGCACGGTTGACTCCGACGCCGATGGTATTCCGGCAATGGTGGCGTTGACCAGCGCGACAATTGCGACAGGTACCGCAAGTGATGTGACCCTCGCCAGACACCCGTCGCCGACGGAGATACCCGTGACCTCGGATCCGACCGCCACACCGTGCCCATAGAACTCATGTCGAACGACCATTCCAACGGAATGGTGGCGGCCGCCGATTCATCCCAGCTTCAATGTGTAGGTCGGTCCGCAGATCGAGGCTTGTTGGACCTCGATGCAGAACGTCGTCGGGCCGTGCTTGGGAGTCGCGACATCGGTCAGCTCAAGGCCGGGACCGGCACTCGGCTTGATGATCGCTTTCACCAGACCACCTCGAAGTCCCTGCCAACCTCGACGAACGCCCCGATGGCCTGGTCGAGGTGACCTTCGTGTGCGCAGCCGACATCTGAGTACGGACTCTGGCTTCCCCCCTCGGTACGACCGGGAACGAAAAAGCCGCTACATAGACGCCGAGGGCCAGCATGCGGTTCGGCCATTCGCCGGCCAGTTCGCGTCGCCGAGCATCACGGGAATGATCGGATGGTTGGCGCCGGCGAGACGGAAGCCGGCATCGCTCATGGCTGATCGGAAGTAAGCGCCGTTGTCGGTGAGGCGATCGCGCGAAATCAGCCCCGTTCTCGATTAGGTCGAGCGCTCTCATGGAGGTAGCCACGATCGTCGGGGCCAGCGAATCGAGAAAGGTACGGACGGGAACGCTGCCGGAGCCAGGAGATGACCTCCTGCGGTCCGCTCGTGTAGCCGCCGGAGGCGCCACCCAGTGCCTTGCCGAGCGTGCCGGTGACGAATCGCCACCCGCCCCTGCACCCCGAAGTGCCCGGGGTCCCGCCGCCCGCCCGCCCACGAAGCCCACCGCGTGGCTGTCGTCCACCATGACGAGCGCCCCGTGGCGCTCCGCCAGGTCGCAGATGGCGGGGAGCTTGGCCAGGTAGCCATCCATGGAGAAGACGCCGTCGGTGACCACCAGCGTGAAGCGGGCGCCGTCCGCCCTGGCCTGGTCGAGCTGGGAAGCCAGGTCGGCCATGTCGCCGTTGGCGTACCGGTACCGGCGGGCCTTGCAGAGCCGGATGCCGTCGATGATGGAGGCGTGGTTCAGGGCGTCGGAGACCACCGCGTCCTCCTCGCCGAGCAGCGCCTCGAAGACCCCGCCGTTGGCGTCGAAGCAGGAGGAGAAGAGGATGGCGTCCTCGAAGCCGAGGAAGCGGGCCAGCCGCGCCTCCAGCTCGGCGTGGACGTCCTGGGTCCCGCAGATGAAGCGAACCGAGGAGAGGCCGAAGCCCCAGCGCGGCAGCGCCTCCTGGGCCGCCGCCGCCAGCTCCGGCCGGCCGGAGAGCCCCAGGTAGTTGTTGGCGCAGAGGTTGAGGACGCGCCTGGCCACGCCCATCGCGACCGAGCGCCCTGCGCGGAGGCGACGAGGCGCTCGTGTTCTTCGAGGCCGTCGGCCTG
>CAWKAG010000079.1:0-27086 GCA_963847455.1 uncultured Acidimicrobiia bacterium | reverse complement strand
CTCAAATGGAAGGAGTCGGTCGGCAACACCTATGGCGCTTCGGACAAGGAGATTGTCGGAATCATGCCACCCTTCGACAAGCTCACCGGTACCGAACTTGCTCAGATCGCCGTATACGAACGGGTCCGGTTCGGGCTGGGCGATCTCGAAACCGAAAGGGTTGCCTGTGGTCTCGGGTCGGTTCAGTAGTGGGTGCAACGTAGCCTGACCAGTAACCTCGCCCTCTGGAGGGTGCTGTGTTTGAAGCTGCGTTTTGGTTCATCGGAATGATGTTTTTGATCTTCTTCGGTCTGATCGCGCTCTTCGTACTGATCGTGGTGGTCTTCGGTAAGCGAGTCCACAAGCTCTGGGAGTACGAGGCTCACTTTTTGGATGAGACCGGCAAGTATGTCGGCGAGTTCGAAATCGAAATGTCGAAGGTTGGCAAGGAGGCCATCGATCACACGCTCAAAGCCGAGTTCGAGGCCCGCCACGAATCGATCGCGCCGGGTCAGTTGGTAGCGGTGAGTGTCGATGGTCTCGTCGTGATGCAAGGCACCGTGGTTCATGCCGGCAAGGTCGTGCTCACCGTCGATGACCTCACCGTCCGGGAGTTCGAGCCAACCGTCGGCCAAACCTGCCGTGTGGTCATCGACACCGAGGAACGCTGGATCGCCGACCTAAAGCTCGACTGACCATTGGCACATTTTGTTGGCCCTCCATTCGCTTTGCGATGGGTCCTTCCCCCGGCGCTCCACTGCGTTTCGCTGGGGGACCGACCGCGTGTTGCCTGGTGGGTGTTGGGACGAGCCCCCTACCTATCGCTGCGATGGGCCCCCGGTCGCTTCGCTGCGTTCGCTGGGGGGACCGACATGAGTGGGTCGGGTGGATGTTGTCGGTTCCCCCAGGCCCGCTACGGGCCGTCGCCTGAGCTGCGCTCAGGTAGGGGAAAGGTTCCTGCGGCCGGAGCGAAGCGAAGGGCGGAGGTAAGGGGGCGGGGCCGCAAGCGTCACAGGTGGCACCTTGTTGGCCGCTTCGGTGTGTGCGCTTGGGTTGCATGCTCGGAGGGGGAGCGAGCCCCCCTACCCATCGCTTTGCGATGGGTCCCTGCCCGGGCACTCGCTTCGCTCGTTGGGGGGACCGACCGCGTGTTGCATGCTTGGAGGTGGCAGCGAGCGAGGGCTACGCTCGCGCTTGTGACAAGTCTTCGGGTTCTTTTTCTGGGCGGCACCGGCGTCATCAGTTCGGCCTGCGTGAGGTCGGCGCTTGCGGTTGGGCACGACGTGACCGTACTCAATCGGGGGACGACCGAAGTGCGGCCGGTACCCGACGGTGCCCGGACGGTGATCGCTGATGTTCGGGACCCGGCCGCCGTGAGTGCGGGTGTTGAGTTCGACGTGGTGCTCGACTTCCTTTCCTTCGTTCCAGGTCACGTGCAGCCCCACATCGACCGATGGGCGGGGCGGATCGGCCAGTACGTGTTCATCAGTTCAGCCTCGGCCTACCAAACCCCGCCGGCGCGGCTGCCCATCCTTGAAAGCACCCCGTTGCGCAACCCTTTTTGGCAGTACTCCCGGGACAAGATCGCCTGTGAGGATCTGCTTGTGGCCGCCTACCGGGAGGATAAGTTCCCGGCCACGATCGTCCGCCCGTCGCACACGTACGACCAAACGATGATGCCGTTCGAGGGTGGATGGACCGTCGTCGAGCGGATGCGCCGCGGTGTGCCAGTCGTCATTCACGGCGACGGAACGTCGCTGTGGACGCTCACGCACAACTCAGACTTCGCCCGGGCTTTCGTGGCGCTGATCGGTGATCCTCGCGCCATCGGCGACACCTTTCACATCACCTCTGATGAAACTCTTACCTGGGACCAGATCGCCCGCATGTTGGCTCAAGCCGCCGGAGTCGATTCGCCCCAGATCGTCCATGTTCCGTCCGATGTGATCGCCGCCTACGACGCGGAGTGGGGGGCCGGGTTGTTAGGCGACAAGGCGCATTCGATGGTGTTCGATAACAGCAAGATCAAAGACTTCGTACCAGGCTGGACCGCCACGGTGCCGTTCTGGCAAGGAGCCCGAGAGATCGTCGACTGGCACGACCAAGACCCTCATCGCCGCACGGCCAATCCCCATGTGGACCGGCTGATGGACCAACTCGTCAAAGAATTCGGCTCGGAGCGATAGCCCACCGCTGACTGTTCTTCCTCGCCCTGATGCTGCGTCCGGTTGTGTTGCATGCTCGGAGAGGGGAACGAGCCCCCCCTACGTGGACTGGCTTTGCCAGTCCGTTTGCAGAACGGCTTTGCCGTTCTGCCACGTGACCGCCAGGTCACGCCCCTTCCCCCCGGACGCTTCACTTCGTTCCGCTGGGGGGACCGACCGATTGTTCGGGCGAGGGTTTGTTGTCGGTTCTCCCAGGGCTGTAAGGGCCGTCGCCTGAGCTTCGCTCAGGGAGGGGAACGGGCGTGACCTTCGGTCACTTTGCTGCCGGAGCGGTTTGGTGTCGGTTCCCCCAGGCCCGTAGGGCCGGCCGGGGGAAAGGTTCCTGCGGCCGGAGCGGAGCGGAGGTCGGAGGTAAGGGGGCTGGTGAAGCCTCGTGAGCGGCCGCCTCGTTGAGCTGATTAGTCGTTGATCTTTTCCATGTGGTTGGCGTCGAAGAAGAAGGTCCAGCCGTCCATTTCGGGTGCGGTGATACCGAGCTGGGTGAGAATCGTGGCGATCTGGGAGCGGTGTTCGGTGCCGTGATTGATCGCCTGGAGGAGGAGCAACGACCGATGCATGCGCCACGTCGTGTCCGGGTCGTCGTCGTGGATTGTGACGTATCCGTCGGTGTCGGTCTCGGCGGCGGCTTGCTCGAGGAGCGCGTTGCCCTCGTCGAATGCGGCGGACAAAGCATCAAACCCCGGGAAGGGGGATTCGGCGAGTCGTTGCGGACGTTCGTGGCCGAAGAACCTGGCCGCGTAGGATTGCTGACCGCCCGCTACGTGGACGAGCGTGGCGCCGACGGTCCCGTAGGTTCCTTCGACCGTTGACTCCAGCTGCTCGCCCGTCAACCTGCGGCAGACACCGAGAAGCCGGTCGTTCATCATGGTGTTGTGCTTGAGAAGCTCAATAGGCAGGTTCATGCCGTGACCCTACCCGCCAGGTATGTCATCGATCACTGCGTTGACTGGACGAGCTCGTACTCCGTCGCCCAGGCGGCGACGACTCGCTCAAGGTCCATGAATTTCCTGGCGTCAGCGATGACCGCTTTCCATTCGGCGGTAGACGTCGCCCGAGCCGCCGCCTCGAAATCGTCGAACCACACTTCGCCCAGTCCCGTATAGGGAATGTCGCCCCCTTCGGGGCTGTCGATGCAATGGTCCTGGACATAGCGGCGGAGTCCCGGAACCTGCCGAACCAGTTCGGCGTGTTCAGTACGCCAATGCTGGAGAGCATCCTCGCGTGGGACCCCTTGGCGGGTGTGCCACATAGTCAGGCGTTTGATCATAGGTGCTCCTTTCCGATGCTCTCAAACTACCGATCAGGCCGTGTAGTGGTTTCGCCAGGAGTGGGTTGGGTTGTAGCCGAGTAAGCGCCGGGCTTTGTCGATCGAAAGCAGCGTCTCGTGGTCGGACACTTCGCCGTGCATGGGCACGTCGGGATAGAACTCGGCCATGAGTTCGGCGTTCGTCTGGGTCATGCAGGTGTCGGCCGCAGCCACCAGGAAAGGCTCGGCGCCTGGCACATCCTTCTCGAGGGCCAGTCGAGTGCATTGGGCAACGTCGCGAGCGTCGACGTAGCCCCACAGGTTCCACGCCCGGCTCTTGGGGTCTTCCCAGTACCCAGGGAAACGTTCGTAGTCGGCCTCTTCCATCACATTGGAATAGCGCAGCGCCACGTACGGGATTCCGGTCCAGCGGCTGAACTGCTCGCCGATCACCTCGCCGGCAAGTTTGGAAAGGGCATAGTGGAACTCGGGGAGGCGTGGGTGCTCCTCATCAATGGGGGCGTAGCGGGGTTGTTCTCGTTCGAACGGGAGGCCGATAAGGGTCTCGCTCGACGCCCACACCACTTTTTCCATCCCGAGTTGGGCCGCAGCCGAGAACACGTTGTAGGTGCTCATCATGTTGACCCGGAACGTCTCGCCGTCGGGAGTACAAACGGTGCCGGAATCGCGGCGAGATGGACGACCGCGTCCGCACCCCGCAATGAATCGGTTGTTTGGCCCAGGTCGGTCAGATCGGCGATCAGCGTTGGAGCTCCCGGATCTCGTGAGGCGGCGACGTCGACGTTGGTGACGTCGTAGCCGTGGCTGACGAGGTCCGCCACGACGGCTCGCCCGGCTTTTCCGCTCCCGCCGGTAACTATGACTTTGTGCATTCGCGTTCCCTTCGATCTGCCGTCAGCCTACGGGTTGCCAATGCTCCGAAAGAAATCATGCGCTGGCACTCTTCTGGACGGAATGGCGCTGCTCTTTCGCTCCGCGAACATCGTGGGCGCGCCCATCGTTTCAGGGGAGCAAAAGAACAGGAGTCGCCGAATTCGTGCCAGAGGTAGTCACCGTTCAAGGCGGCCTCATAGGCGGCCGCAACCAGTTCGCGGTCCTGCCACAGCTTCGAGAAGCTGATGGTGTGAAGCCTCGGGAGGATGCCACCCGGTGATGATCCCGTCGACAATTCGGGCAGCTCTGTCCGGTCCCAGGACGAGGTCGGTCCATCCAGCGCCGAGGCTCACCAAGCCGTCTTTGTCAGCCACCGACTCGAGTGCCCTTGTTACGGTCGTTCCAACTGCGATTACTCGACCGCCTCTGCGCTTTGTCCGATTGACCGCGATCGCCGTGGTTCGCGGTACCTTGTACGGCTCGGCGGATGGCGGCTCATGAGCCTCGAGTGACGACACGCCCGCATGCAACGAGACCGCTGCGATGCGAACGCCCGCGTCGCCCAATCGACCGACGAGCGACATCGAGAACGGCCTGGCCGCGCTTGCCATCTCGGCGCTCCCTGGCCAGCTGGCCTGGTCTGCAAATACGGTCTGATACGCAGACAAGGGCCATTCTTCGGGAACGTAGCCATACCGGATCGGTCTGCCATGACGTTGGAGGAACCGGCGAACCCCTCCGCTTACGGCTACCTGCGCCTTCCACAGCCGTACGCCATCCGTTGTACTCTGATCTGCGGGTTCGATCAGGACGATCGAACCACGCGCGACCTCGACCTCGTCACCCTGCCGGAGATCGAGCACCGGTCCCGAATTGTCCTGGCTGCCTGACCTCGACCGTCCAATTGGAGCGACGGTTGCGCGATGAAAAATGAACGGTCACCGGCCGTCCGTGCACGGTCCCTCGGACAGCGGCGGCCATGGTCGGCGACGTGTTCACCACCACCAGGTCACCGGCCACCAGATGCTCGGTGAGTTGTTCGAACCGGGTGTGCGCGATCCCGGATGGCCGAGCCACCAGAAGTCGCACCTCATCCCGACGCAGCCCACGAGCTTCCGGCGGCGTCGAGGCTATGCGGTCGGGAGACAGGTCGAACTGGAATGGTGTCGTGACGCCCATCACTGCACCTCCGCAAGCAGATCCGCGGCCCGAAAACGCCCACTCGGTGGGCGCCTATCCACTAGCCGAAAGAGAGCCGGGATAACCGTCTCGGGGAGTGGCCGGTCGGAGATGTCTTCGCCGGGGAACGCTGCCTGGTGCATGTCCGTCCGCATATCTCCCGGGTCGAATGCGTATATCGACAAGTCCGGGTTTTCCTCGGCCAGCACGGCGCTTAGATGATCGAGGGCGGCCTTGGACGCTCCATATGCGCCCCAACCCGGGTAGGCCTCGACTGCGGCATCAGAGCTGATGTTGACGATGACACCGGACCGGGAAACCAGCGGCTGCAACAGCGCTTGGGTGAGTGCCAGCGGAGCCAGGACGTTCACGTCGAAGATCCGGGCGACGTCGTCTGGCGAGATCTGCGCCAGCGTCTGGAGCGGGCTTGGACCCAGTTCACTTGCGTTGTTGATCAACAGGTCGAGGCTGATTCCGACTGCGCTGACGAGGTGGGCACGATGTGCCGGGTCGGTGATATCCCCGGTTACGCCGACGACATCGCCTCCGATTTGAACCGCGGCTGCGTCGAGGGCCACCTGACGTCTGCCGTCAATAATCACCGTCCAGTTCTGCCTGACGAGTTCGGTGGCGATGGCCTTGCCGAGTCCTCGAGTGCTGCCGGTGATGAGTGCGGTTGGCATGTCCAGCTCCTTCATGTTGAGTAGTAGTTCGCACCGTACAACTTGAAGTTAACTTTAAGTCAAGGGATAATCTGGGGCATGGAACAATTGCTCACAATTAGCGAGGTAGCGGACCGCAGTGGCTTCGCCGCCTCTGCGTTGCGGTACTACGAACGAGAAGGGCTGGTTCAGGCGACGCGGACGCCGGGTGGCCAGCGGAGATACGAGCGGCATGAGCTACGGCGTCTGGCGTTTATTGCAGCGGCGCGCCATGTCGGACTCACTCTGGATGAGATCCGCGACGCGCTGTCGCTACTTCCGACAGGGCGGAATCCGACCAAAGCAGACTGGGCGAAGATTTCACGCTCTTGGCGTCATCGACTCGATGCTGAGATTGCCGCTCTGGAGAGCCTCCGGGACGGGTTGGATGGATGCATTGGCTGTGGATGTCTCAGCCTGCAGCGGTGCCGTCTGAGTAATCCACGAGACGTGGTGGCTTCTCGCGGTCCAGGCGCGGTGTTCCTCCCAGAGCCACTCCACCCCCACCCCGAGTAGTCAGGAGCGATCGAGAGGCGGTGGGTGCTGGCCTGTCCTATGGGACGTACTGTTCGGTGATACCGACGATTGCGCCACCCTCGATGGTGATCCAAACCCCGGGCTGATAATCGAGGCCCGCCCATCCGGCAGACCAATCCGCGTAGGAAACCGACTCGAGATCGGGCCCGCCGGCATCGACCAGCGCGGAGATCTCAACGATTGCACTCACTGGCACCGTTCGAGTCTCGGCCGAGAGGTTGCGGATGTAGTAATCATTGGGTGGCGGGGACTCCTCCCCATCCTCGGCGGCGGCTTCGGCGGCCGGAGTACCGCTGAACCAGCAGGCCAGATCGAATTCGATGTGGGCGGAGGTGGCTGAATCCACATATCCGAACCATTCACCGTTGGGCAACGTCTCGGATTCGGGCGTGCATCCGGAACCCTGCGCCTCGTCCATCACATTCAGATCGACAGGCACGGCGCCGGTTCGGGTCTGGTCCTGGCATTCGGTTTGCAGCCAGTTGTAGAAGTTGTTGCAGCTGCCAAAGATCGTATACCGAACTCGTTCGACCTCGTCGAACTCGAACGCGGTGGCGTTGAGCGAAGCCAGGAACGAAGCGCTTCCGCAGCTGGTCGACGCGTTGCTGAGTTCGTTGCGAAAGTCGACAAACTCGATCTTCAATAATCCGTCGGTGAGGTCGACTGATCGAACAGCACCGGTGGTGGCGGATGAGAAGAACGATCCAGCTCCGGCGCTTGTTTCGGCGGTGGTGGGACCTCCAACTAACGCCTCGAAGGCAGCGGTGATGGGCTCGGCGGTCGCGGGGACCTCTCTTGCGAATCCCTGCACGAGCGAACAGTCGGTCCCATCGCCGACCGCGAAGTACAAAGTTAAGGTATCCATCTCGGTCGGCACAGTCGTTGTCGCAGCCGGTACGGTGGTTGTGGTGCTGGCCACCGGGAGCGTCGTGGTGGTTGTCTCAGCAATGGTTGTTGTGGAGTCGGGTTGTTCGGCACTCGTGCCGCAGGCTGAGATGATGACCATCAAGACTGCGAGAAGGGTGAGAGAGCGGTATCGAAACATGGCTATTCCTCCACAGTGAGCCTATGAGTTTCATGGGTGCCTGCCTAGAGTCTGACGTCGTTTCTTCACGCCTGGTTCCCGGCTGAGGAGTCGATTGAATAAAGTAGATGGATGACCCGTTTGTCCGTGCTGAAGGGTGACATCACCAAGCTGAAAGTCGACGTTATCGTCAACGCTGCCGCCCCGGACTTACTCGGCGGCGCGGGAGTCGACGGTGCCATCCATCGGGCGGCCGGCCCCGGCCTGGTCGCCCAATGTCGCACGCTTGGGGGTTGCGAAACGGGTGACGCCAAGATCACGGGTGGTTACCGGCTGCCGGCTACCGCCGTGATCCACACGGTTGGCCCCATCTGGCACGGCGGAGACCAGGGAGAGCCCGAGTTGCTCGCCTCTTGCTACCGCCAGAGCCTGGCGCTCGCGGAGGAATACGATCTCAAGACCATTGCCTTCCCGGCGATTAGCTGCGGCGTCTACGGATACCCGATCAGCCTGGCTGTCGAGGTGGCGGTCTCGACGATTCGAGAGCATCTTGAGGATTCGAAACTGGACGAAGTTATCCTCGTCGCCTTCAACGACGAGATCCTGGCGGCTTACGAACAAGCGTTAGAGGGCTAGTCCACCGCATCTTTGGGCGGGTTGGGCAGCCATCTCGAAAAAGGTGCGCATAGAATCCGGTGGCGCATGGACAGACCGCTTCCCTCGGGCACGCTGACCCTGATGTTCACGGACATTGAAGGGTCGAGCCGGCTGTGGGATACCCACCGGTCGGGAATGGCCGAGGCGCTCACCCAGCACAACGAGATTCTTCGCAAGGCGATCGCCGAACGGGCCGGTCTGGTCGTCAAGGACAAAGGTGATGGCTTCTTCGCCGTGTTCGTGGCCGCCGATGAAGCAGTCCGTTGTGCGGTCGAGATCCAGCAGCAGGTCCATCGAGCAGAGTGGCCAGCGGACACGGGACGCCTCAAGATCCGGATGGCGTTGCATACGGGATCGGTGGCCGATGAGTCTGGTGACTACCACGGCCCGGTGGTTAATCGCGTGGCTCGCCTTGAAGGAACCGCCCACGGTGACCAGGTCGTTGTCTCGGAGATCACCCGCACCCTGGCTCTCGATGGCTTACCCGCAGACGTTTCATTCCGCGACCTCGGTGTCGTCTCGTTGCGAGGAATGGACCGTCCAGAGCGGGTCTATCAACTGGTGGCTCCGGAACTGCCCGATGTCTTCCCCCCATTGCGGACCGAGTCGGGCGGTGGGGTCGCACTACCTGCGTATCCGACCTCGTTCGTGGGTCGTGAATCCGACCGGCAATCCATCGAGGAGATGTTCGCCGCTGACCGTGCTCGACTGGTGACCCTGCTTGGACCAGGCGGGATTGGTAAGACCCGTTTGGCTGTCGAGACGGCCCGCCAAGTGGGGGAGTCACTCGACGGTGGCTCGTACTTCGTCGACCTCGCCCGCATTAGCGATCCGGCCGACGTGGGCTTGGCCATCGCCGAGGCGGTAGGCGCCCACCCCGAAGGGACGGCGTCCCCCGTGTCCATGGCTGCCGCACGTTTGGGGCGAACCACCATGCTGGTCCTTGATAATTTCGAACATGTCCAAACTGCAGCGACAACCGTGGCTGAACTCCTCGATGCCTCCGGATCGGTGCAATTGATCGCCACCAGTCGGTCGCCCCTGCACATACGCGGTGAGCAGGTCTATCGGGTTGAGCCGTTGGGGTCGGCGAGCGGCAACGGATCGCTACCACCAGCAGCTGCTCTGTTTTACGAACGCGCGGCCGGGCACGGCGTCGATCTTCAACGCGACGGCTCAGAGGCGGAGGCGGTGCGCCGAATCGTGGAGCGCCTCGACGGACTGCCCTTGGCGATCGAGCTGGTCGCCGCTCGAACCCGGCTGATCGGTATCGCAGAGCTTGAGTCGATGCTCGACGAGTCGCTCGACGCCTTCGGGTCTGGGGCCGCTGACCTGCCGGATCGCCAGCGCACCATCCGGTCGACCATCGGTTGGAGCCTGCAAACGTTGAGCGACTCACAACACGATCTATTCACACGACTGTCGGTATTTCCGGCCGGCGCAACCCTGGCCCAGCTAGAGGCGGTGACCGAGCGGTCGAAGGCTGCACTGCTCGATGACGTCGGAGCCTTGGTCGACAACTCCTTAGTCAACGTCGTGACCGGCCTCCCCGGCGGTACTCGGTATCGCCAGTTGGTCTTGATGCGCGACTACGGGGGCGAGTTACTCGCAGAAGCGGGCCAGGTCGATGAAACGATGGGTCGACTACTGGACTATTACCAGTCGATCGCCACGGATCTCGGGGCTCAGCTTCAGATCAGCGAAGATTCACATCGAGCCACATCGGCCGATCACGCCAACCTTGCCGAAGTGATGTCGTGGAGCCTCGAACACGATCGGGTCGACGATATGGTCGAGTTCGTCGGTGACATCTGGGTCTATTGGTTCAACGGAGACCTGGCTTCTAAGGCTGTTCAGTGGGTCGAACGAGCGGTGCCGTTGCTTGATTCCGTGAAGCTCGACTGGCTGGTGGGATTCTTTGCTCTCCAGGCCGGCGACTTCGAGACGGCCCATGAGAAGCTCGCTTCCAGCCTCGTGGCGTTCAGCAAAACGGGCCATGACGAGTGGGTAGGGCGATGCCAGTTCTTTCTGGCGATGATGGCCGAAGATACCGACGAAGCAGAACGGCTTGCGTCCGAGGCCATTGCCGTCTTCGATGGCGGTATTCCCGGGGCCGACCTGTTCATGGCCAAACTGATGCAAAGCGTTGCCCTCCAGTCTCGCGGCCAGGTCGAGGAGTCGATCCAGATCAGGCGGAGCCTGGTTGACTGGGCGAACGAACGCCAGTTCCTGACGATGATTGCCTGGTCGGAATGGAATCTGGCGCTGGCGCTCCTCGCCGATGATCAGGACGCGGCCGCCGCTGAACACAACCAGCGGTCGCTCGAACATATGGCCGATGCCGGCTACCAAGAGGGTGTCGCTTCGGCGGCCGACGTCGCCGCTGCCATCAAGATCCGAAGCGGTGACCTCGAGGAGGGTTTGCGGATTCTCGGTGGCGCCGAATCCATTTGGCAGGCGATTGCGTCTTATCGCTGGCCGGAATCCGCCCAAGCCACGGCCGAAGCGCTCGACATGGCTCGTCAGGCTCTAGGCGAAGAGGCAGATCGGTTGCTTGCCGAAGGACGACAGCTGTCCATCGAACAACTTGCCGAGTTGGCCTCGATCGCTAGGTCGTCTGCGAGATCCCGTTTCTGATCTCGGGTCTACTAGAAAGCTGCCGCCGAACGTGGCTTGACCGACCAACGCCTTTAGCGCGCCAAGCGGATCGTGAAGGTGCAGCCGTGGCCCGGCGACGTCACCACATCGAGGGTGCCGCCATGGGCCTTCACAATCGATTGAGCGATCGCCAAACCCAGGCCCGAACCACCGTTCTGGCGGGATCGGGAATGGTCTCCACGGTAAAACCGATCGAACGCTTTGGTCGCCGCGTCGCTCGACATTCCCGGTCCATCGTCGGACACCGAAATCTCGACCGTGTCACCTAGGTCGTGGACCGAGAGTTCGATCTTCGCCTCGGGTGGCGTATAGATGAGGGCGTTGTCGACCAAACCGGCAATGACCTGCTGAATCAGCGAGGCGTCACCGTCGAATGTCAATGCGCCGGGTTCAGGACCACTCACCACAATGGTGCGTTCCGGTTGAGTCACGCGGGCGTTGTCTGCTGCGTCGCGTACCAGCAAACCAATGTCTATCGGACTCCTGGCGAGCGATCGCTTCTCGTCAAGACTGGCGAGCGTGAGCAGGTCTTCAACTAGGACACTCATACGAAGCGACTCGGCCTGCATTCGTCGTACAACATCATCCAAATCACCGTCCGCCCTGAAGCCCCCCGCGGCATACACGTCGAGGTATCCCCGAATTGACGTCAGCGGTGTGCGCAGCTCGTGGGATGCATCTGACACAAACTCCCGGAGTCGGTCCTCGGCGGCGTCGCGCTGGTCGAGCATTACGTTCAGTGCTTTTGCCAGCCGACCCGCCTCGGTCGATTCGGTCCGCTCAGGAGCTCGCTTGTCACGATCCCCGCCGGCGATCGCGTCGGCGGTCTCGGTGACTTCTGCGATCGGCTGGAGGCCGAGGCGGATCACCCACCAGCCAACGCTGCCCAGGGTCGCGACAATCAGGAGGCCGACGGCCAGGAACGTGAAGATCAGCCGCGACATGGTTTTGGTGATGTCATCAAGTGGAATTGCCACGACCAGCGTGTCGGGGTTGTCGGTCCCTCCCGGGGTAACCAGGACGCGGAAGTCAGTTGTCGAGGTCTTCCCGGCGACGGTCAAGAACGTCGGAGCCACCGGCAGACCGGATTCAAGTCTTGAAAGGTCCGGCTCGTCTTGGAGCAGCTGGCCGGAAGAGATTACGGTCACCGAACCGTCGGCAGCCACAGCTGCTACATACAGGTCGGAAATGGGAGGAGCTGATTCGGTGTCGGGCTCAGCCGGGCCAGGAGGAGGAAGCAGTCCGCGAGGGTTGGCCAGCGGACGGACCAGCTCCAGTCGGGTGTCGAGCTGATCGATCATGAAATCGCGCTGACCTATCACGATTGCCAGCGCCGACCCGACAAAGATGGTCAAGACAATGCCGACCCCGATCAGCAGGCGATTGCGCAGGCTCACTCGTCGACCCGGAGGCAGAATCCAACACCACGAATGGTGTGAATCAGCTTGGGTTCGACTTGGTCAACCTTGCGCCGCAGGTAGCTGATGTAGGTGTCGACCACCGACGAATCGCCACCGAAGTCGTACTGCCAAACGTGGTCGAGCAACTGGGAGCGACTCAGAACCTTTCCGCTATTGGCGAGCAAATACTCCAGTAAGGAATACTCCGTCGGCGAAAGCTGCACAACCTGTCCGGCTCTCGTCACTCGATGCGCGTCAAGGTCCATCTCAAGATCGGCACATACCAGATGGGTCTCTTGATTGGCCTTGCCCGACTGTTGGATGCGAAGTTGGACCCGTGCCACGAGTTCGGCGACAGCGAAGGGTTTGATCATGTAGTCGTCACCACCCGACGTGAGGCCCCGCACCCGGTCCTCGGTGGCATCCCGTGCCGTGAGAAAGATCACCGGGATCGTGGACCCCCTATCTCTGAGCCTCTTCAACATTTGGAAACCATCGAGGTCCGGCATCATTACGTCGAGCACAATCAAATCCGGCCGGAACTCTCCGACCGCCGCCAGGCCCGTCCATCCGTTGTCGGCGGCTGCCGTCTCGATGCCAGCCAACTGCAGGGCGCTTTCGACCAGGAATCGAATGTTCTCCTCGTCGTCAACGACGAGGACCCGGGGGGCGGTAGGGCTGGTCACTTTAATGAGTCGATGTAGTTGGTGATGGCAGCTGCCTCTGCGTTGATGGTGTCCATGTCGACGAGGTCGTTGGCGCCTTGTGCCAACACGTCAACCCATTCCTCGATAATACTGTCGGCGGCCCCGCTCCCATAGAACACCTCTGACAGTTCGGCCGTCATGGCTGCGTAGAGGTCGGCAAAGTCGGTGTCTGACATCAGTCGTTCCACCAGGATGTTTGAGCCTCCCGCCCCGGGGGCGCCTGCGACCGTGCCGGGGCCACCTGTGACGGGTGCGATGCCATCAGCGACTGTGCCTGGGCGGCCGGCGGCCGGCGCAGCGCCACCGATCGGCTCGGGTCGATCCCTACGAACACCGAGCCCTGCGCCGCCCCCGACGTTGGCGGTTCCGAATGCCAGGTTCAGGTCCCAATTGACGACAGTCATCTGTCCGGTCTCGTAGTCGTAGTGCAGATAGGAGTTGTTGCCGCGACCGTCGATATCGTCGCCGTTGCCAACCAGGTCTTGAAAGGCCAGATACGTGGCGAACGCATCGACGTCGAGATAGTCCCCGATGTTGGCAAGGAAGGACTCGTCGTCGGCGTTGTTGACGAAATCGAGGAAGTTAATCAACGGTTCGAGGTCGTCTTCGCCGGCTTTCTGGTCGAACACGTCCACGTAGGCATCGACGTCGTCGCCCCGATAGCTGTAGTCGCCCTCGCTGTCGGCCTTGTACAGCGCAGCATCGCCGGTACCGAAGTTGGCGTCATCCCATTCCTCGTCCGGGAGTTCGACAGCGAGGCGAAGCTCGGTTTCTCCTCCGTTCATCGTGAAAGTGGTAGCCATGGCTTCCTGGGCGGCCAAACCGGAAAGATCCAGCAGTTCAAGTGCCACAGCTTCGTTGAGGGCAGTCTCTGTTGAACTCGAACGGATCACGAGGTCGGTGTACCCCTGATACGTCTGGCCGTCGATGTACTTGTCGAAACGGATGAGCCAGGGGAGATCTTCGGGGTTGCCTGAGGTGGCCTCGGTGAGGCTGAATAGAGAGGAGTTGCCCTTCAAGCGCATTCCGACGCTCTCGAAAGTGGTGCCGTCGACCGTCACGGTGACTTCCATCCAATCCTTGTCGCCGGTGCTGACGTACGCCGAGATGATCTCGTCGTAAGCATCCGTGTCGAAGTTGACACTGATGGCGTGCACGACAGAGCTGTCGAACAGCTCAAGACCGTCCTCAAAAACGACAGTCTGGGCCCCGGCGGCGAACTGCGCATCGGTGCCGATCGCAGAGTCGGTAACTGCGCCGCAGGAGGCGAGCAAGCCGACCGCGACTGTTAGCGCCGCGATGAATCTGAGGTACCGGTGGCGCGGGCGGTTCGACGCGATAGCGGGGTTCGGTCGATGCAACATGTTCGGGTCCTTCGGGTTCGATTACCACCATCAAACCGGCTGCCTTTGGGAGTCAGCTCCAAAGAGTCGGTGAGTTTCCTGTGAATCGAGCTGGGCTCCGGTCGAGAAGTCACAGGACCTCATTGGGAACATCACAGAGATCTCACAAACTGGTCCGGTCTGATGAGAACCAACAAACCGATCCCCTATGAGGAGTCACAACATCATGGAACAGTTCCCTTTGATCCTTGCCGACCTGGCGGCGATCCTGATCCTGGTCTTCGTCCTGTACTTCCCGCGTTACCGACGCAAGGAAATGGTCGTGGCCATCCTGGGTCTCAACGTCGGGGTCCTCGCCGTCGCCACCGCATTGTCGTCGGCTGAGGTGAGCGCCGGCCTGGGGCTTGGTCTGTTCGGTGTGTTATCCATCATCCGGCTTCGCTCTTCCGAACTCGAACAAGAGGAAGTCGCCTACTACTTCACCGCTCTCGCCATCGGACTTCTCGGCGGCATTTCGATATCGCCTGCCTGGCTGACGCCGGCGCTCATGGCGACAATCCTGGTTGCTCTTTACGTCGGTGACCATCCGCAGTTGTTCGCCAGGAGCCGCCATCAGGTCGTCACTCTGGGTGCCGCCCACACGGATGAATCGGTCCTCATCGCTCATGTTGAAGCCTTGCTCGACGCCAAGGTCTACCGACTCAAAGTGAAAAACTCGACCTCATCAACGACAGCACAACCATCGACGTCCGCTACCGAATTCGTGCCAAAGGCCAAACCGTTGGCTCCAACTCGCTGCACAAGGTCGAAGCACGATGACTGCCGTTGCCCATTCGTTGGATTATGCGGCAGTTCTGCCGGGCCTCTCGTTGCAGCGGTCGACGAGATGGCGGGCCTTCAGACCCGGGTTGATCGCAAGTACATCATCGCTCGAAGCGTGGTATCCGATTTGGTGGGTTCGCTTGAAGACTCCCTATCGGTGCTCGATATCGATGGGTTCGTACCTCGGGATATGAGTCGGTCTACTTCGACACTGCCGACCACGCCCTGTACCTGGCGGCGGCGCACGGCCGGCGCCGACGGTTCAAAGTGCGGACCCGGATGTACATGGAATC
The DNA here is from genome assembly GCA_963847455.1 of uncultured Acidimicrobiia bacterium. GTDB lineage: Bacteria > Actinomycetota > Acidimicrobiia > Spongiisociales > JAENVV01 > JAENVV01. The sequence goes on along the minus strand of CAWKAG010000079.1, from coordinate 11,421 downwards.
TGGCTTGTGCATGCTGGAAATCAAGACAAAGGGCAATCGGGGACAAACGATCAAACGTCGCATTGCCTACGACCCCGGCGACCGTCGCCGGCTCACTAGTGAGGGAGTCAGATTTGTCGATGCGTGGAGCGCCAGCTCCCTGGGGGCCGAACTCCTGGTTCCGACCCTGACCACTACGTACGACCGAACGACTTTCGTCGATCGAGATTCTCGATCGCGTATGACGATTGATTCCGATCTGGTTTGTTCAGACGAAATGGGTTCGGCGCTGGCGCTAGATGACTATCTGATCGTGGAAACCAAATCATCGGGCTTGCCTACGGCTGCCGATCGGTGGTTGTGGCAGCACGGGCATCGACCGACGAAAGTCAGCAAGTTCTCGACCGGTCTCGCGGCTCTACACCCGGAACTCCCGCACAACAAATGGCACCGGACGCTCAACAACTTCTTCTAATCGGGCCGGATTACCGGCCGGATTGTGTCCTATCGAGTTGTTACTTTTGATTGATACGGACAGAAAACAAGAGTGAATCCCATAGCCGGCGAGGCGGCCGATCGGGAGGAAAGACACACCAGTTACTTCGGGAAGCTGGCTGTCCGGGCAATGGAAGAGTTGGTGAGTCCACAGGTGGCTTGGTGGTTCGCAGCACTAAGTGACGATCACGAAAACTTCCAGGAGACTCTCGGCCGCCTGCTCGCCTCGGGCGATCGCCAGCGAGGGTTCGATCTACTCGGGAGTATCTGGCGCTATTACCGTGGGGTCGGAAGGCTAGGGGAGGGCGTGGTGCCGAGCTTTCACTCGACCGCGCCATCGAGATGGCGCGAACCGTCTGACCGTTACGGGCCGGACTGTCTGATACAACGGATAGGATTAGGTTCCCGACTACGAGAGAGATCCATGGACACTTCATCTTCCGGCGCCCCCACCGATCATGGCGGGCTAGAAGTGCTCAGCCTCGACGAATGCCGCCAGCTACTCGCCACCCAGCAGATCGGGCGAATCGCCTTCATCTCGGCGGGTGAGCCTCTGATCATGCCGGTGACCTATCGAATGCATAAGGGCCACATCGTGTTCCGCACAACCACCGGGGAGAAGCTCGACGCAGCCCGCAACGCCGCGTCAGTGGGTTTTGAGATCGATGAGTGGGACGCCAGCGACCAGTCAGGCTGGTCCGTCATCGTCGGTGGCACTGCCCAAGATGTCGAAGATCCCGCCGAGATCACCGAACTCAAAGAACTTGGCCTGCGCCCCTGGGCGGATACCGTGGCCCGCAACAACTGGGTACGGATCATCCCCAACGAAATCTCGGGCCGCCGCATCTAGCCGCAGTCTCTGCCAAGCGCCGATTGCGAGTGCTGAGATAGGCGCGCGCTGCGCGGTATCGTTCCGATTCGCCAGAGACCGCAGCCTCCAAAGGAAGCCAAGATGAGCAATCTCAAAGCCACTCCGATTACCGGTCGGTTCCGGACTGTCACCGTTGTTTCCGTGCTTGCGCTCGGGTTGGCAGCCTGTGGTCAGGGTGATGTCCCGTTGGCCTCTCCGACAACCGCCCCCGCTACAACCTCGACGGCTGCCGAAACGACGACCACCACGGTCGTGTCCGACACGACAACGACCACGGCGCCCGAAGCTTCGACGACAACTACGGCGCCGATCCCCGCCGTGGTGCTGGCCGTTGCTCCAGACGGTCTGATGTTGGTCGATTCGGACACCGGCTCAACGACCCCACTTCTGTTCGGTACCGCCCAAGATCAGGTCGTTGCAGCCGTCGATGCGACCCTTGGCGAAGCCGGAGTCGTGAATCCCGGCAACGTCGAGTGCCCGAATGGTCAGGCTGCCGTCGGAGCGTGGAATGATCTTCAGCTGGAATTCGATGTTGATGGTTTGATGGCCTGGAGCCTGAACCCCGGATCTACCGTGACCGACATGATGGGGGTCGGGGTGGGTTCGACACTGACGGAAGTACAGGCTGGCTGGAACATAACGATCTTCGAATCGACCTTGGGCACGGAGTTCAACACGGACGTCGACGGGCAAGGCATCGGAGGGCTTTTGTCGGATGCCTCCGAGTCGGCCGTGGTGACCGCGTACTGGGCTGGCTTCGTCTGCACGTTCCGCTGAGTAGAATCTACCGGTTAGAACTTCCCCGCGGAACTGAACTGTCAGACGGACAGTTCTGCCATCGATATTGGGTGTCTAACTGCCGTTTGGTAACTCAATGAGGAGAGAAACATGCGAAAACTCGCAGCTACTGGCGCCATTGTCTTGGGCTTCCTGCTTCTAATAGGTGGCGCCGCCACGTATCTCGTCGTAAGCAACACGCTCGGCGAACAAAACATCACGACCTCCGACGACGCTTGCCTGCCCGGGAACGACGTGGATGGACCGTTCTCGGCCTACTGCCAGGCCAAGGTCATCGATAAGCACGCTCTAGATTCGACGGGCGGTCTGCGCTACGCCGAAATGGACCGTGAGGATCCGTTGCGAGCAACGGCGATGAATGCGTCCTTCCTGCAGGCGTCCCTGTTCACGTCGGTACTGGCGTTTGGCGTGGCGGCACAGGCCATGGGCATGGGCGTGATCTTCATCTTGCTCGGCCTCGGAATCCGGGACGTAGCCGAAACGGTGAAGCCCGCTAAATCGTAGTTCCAACTGGCTGAGACAGAAGTTGTGGCCCCGGCTCTTCCGGGGCCACAACTTATTGGCTAGACATCGATCACCGTGCCTGCCCGGCCGGGAATGAACTCGTAGGGCAAGGGATGGGTGGCAATGGCTTCGGCGATTTCGTCGAGCATCTGGTCATTGTGACCGGGGTCATGATGGAACGTCACCAGCGCCCCGACTTCACTCAGTTCGGCAACATCGAGCGCCTGATCGAAGGTGCTGTGACCCCATCCTTGGCGCTCGGCGTATTCGTCGTCGGTGTATTGGGCGTCATGGATGAGCACGTCTACCCCGGCCATGAGATCGAAACCCGAGGTCCACTCCGGCTGCTCGGGGAAGTGCTCGACCCCGAGGGCTGGTTCATGGTCCGGCAGGTAGGCCATCGATGTGCCGTTCACGGCGAGGCGATAGCCCAAAGTAGCGCCCGGATGACACACGTAGTCGGTCGTGACTGTCACGGGACCCAGTTCAAATGACCCCGGGTCGGTGTCGTGAAGGACCACCGAAGACAATTCGCGGACGTGGACGGGGAAGAGTGGGGGAGACAGGTATCGGCTGAGCAGTTGTTCAAGGGTGAAGTTCGGCGAACCCGGTCCCCAGACGTGGACCTCGATTGATGGGTCAAACATCGGCCCGAAGAACCCCAAACCCTGGATGTGGTCCATGTGGAGATGAGTCAACAGGACGTCGACCCGGTCCTGGCCGACCATGGCTTCACCAAGACGGCGAATGCCCGATCCGGCATCGAGCACAATGGATCGGCCTTCGGCCGTGACGAGAATCGAAGCGGTGTCGCCGCCGTATCCGACGGTCCCTGGGCCGGCGGCCGCCAACGACCCCCGTGTTCCTGACAGCTCGATCCTCACGGGATCGGTTCCTCCCAAAACATTGCGACGGCTCCGAGGTGGCGTTCACTTAGCCCTTCGACCGGGAAGGCGGTGATGTGGAGATGCCGCCCGGCACCATCAGCGGTTTTGATGCGAAGTTGGCCATGGGCCGGGATTCGCTGCGTCAAGGCGATGACAACGGGAAGCTCCTCGGTCGGCACCGCTGAACCGTCAAGCGCCGTGGTCTGGAAGAGCTCTGCCAGGTCGTTGGCATGAATCACTCCGGCTTCGACATATCGCAGACCGAGTACCGCCTCAGCGGCTTCGTTGTAGAACAGCAGGTTGCCTTCGGCATCCATGATCCACACAGGAATCGCCTGATACGTGGACCATTGACGTAGCAAAATCAGTTCTATGGGTTGCGTCATCCTCGCCTCCCGTCACCTCAAAGCGTACTCCGACGATCATCCGACGCGCCGTAAACCTCGCCATCGCCTTTCATCTCTGCACGATCTGCGTCTGCATAGGGGTCGACGTCAGCCACTGGAGGCAAGGTTGGATAACCCTAAATCTGTCAAGCAGGTACAGTCATCGGGGTGCCTCCGTCATCACTCCCGCGCGGTCTGATCGTTCTCGCCGTTGGCGCGATGGTGGCGCTGTCGGCGTGTTCTCCTTCGTCGGTTGACGAAACAACCACAACGTCGGCGGATCCCCAAACGACAACGACGTCACCGGGCGCAACGACCTCCTCCACAGCCCCCTCGACGACGACACCAACCGACGATGGAGCTGAACCTGTCCCACCGATCCCGCTGTCGACCGCCGAACTCGACTCATTGCCAGGACGACTTGCGATAAACAGTGATCAGCGCCAAATGGTGAGCGTGGTAAACCCCGACTTGTCGACCTTGGAACTTGCCGACACCACTGGCGAGTTCGCTGCTCAGCCGACCTGGTCACCGGACGGAAGGTTCGTCGCGCACTCCCGGGTGGCATCCAATGGGGGAGCGTCGGTGGTAGTCACGCTGATCGAGGATGGATCGGCAACAGAATATGTGACACCGTTTCGGGTCTTCTATATCCAGTGGCGGCCGGACAGCGAGGCGATCGGTGTGCTCGGGGCAGGCGGGCAAGGTACGGCGCTGGTCATTATCGAGCTTGATGGTGGCAAGGTCACGCCGATGCATTCGGCCGGATCGTTCTACTTCCACTGGTCGCCAGACGGATCAACGCTGGTTACGCACCTGGACAGCTCGATCATCGAGTTGGTTGACGTTGCAACTGGTGAGCGGACCACGATCGACACTGAGACCGGAACGTTCGAAGCTCCCCAGTGGACCGGCGACGGTGAATCGATTATTTACGTAAGACCGCTCATCGTCCAGTCAGCCGGCTTCGCAGGGTGGTTCACAGCTCAGGCGACGATGGATCAGCTGATCAGTCGCAACGTGGCCACGGGTGAGGAAACGGTCATGGCCGAAGACCTAGCCATCACCAGCTTCTCTCTGTCTCCCGATGGTGCATCGATCGGCTACACGACCGGCGGGGACCGAGAGCTGCGGGTGGTGGATCTCGCCACCGGCGACCGAGAGAACATCGACATCGGCACTGTCTTCATCTGGCAGTGGAGCCCTGACAGTCAGAAGATTCTCGTGATGGGACTCGAAGACGCGGGCCTAATCCTGCGGGTGTGGGACTGCCGGAATCGTTACCGAATACTTCACTGCTTTGCCAACGGGTCCGTTCTTCAATCGCTATCTGATCTTTTGGGGTCAGTACGACCGAAGCATGACCCTGTGGGCCCCTGACAGTTCTGCGTTTGTTTTTCCAGCGACCGACCGCGGCGTCGATTCCGTATTCCTGCAGCGGTTGGTAGACGAGTTCCCACTGATCGTCGCTCCGGGCGCCGTAGCCAACTTCTCCCCGACCGCCGACTTAACTAACTGAGCCGCCCTACCGATAGCTGATGGATGAATACCATCCGGCTCAGGTACCCGGCTCAATGCTCGGGCTGTGATGCTCACCTCATAGTGGGGTCCGAAGCCACATGGGATCGCCAGGCGAGAACGGCCACCTGCTGCCAGTGTTCAAGCGGTGACGATTCAACGCCCATCCCGGCCGATCCTTTTGCCGGGCCTTCCATCAGCTCGTGGATCCGCTGGTGCGTCCGCGCTCGCCGAGTTCGAAAGGAGGAGTTCGTTCGGAGGCGACTCGATCTCCCGCCGATCTCCTCGGCTGGGCGGTGTTCTGCACACGCTGGCAGGCGAGCCGCAACATACGCGTGCCTGGCTGAAAGGGGCGGAAGGGGAGATGGCACTCGGCCGGATGCTTGACGCGGTCCCGAGTAGCTGGGCGCTACATGATCGAGCCATTCCCGGCTCGCGGGCCAATATCGATCACGTGCTGGTTGCTCCAAGCGGAGTCTTCGTAATCGACGCGAAGCTGTACGCCGGAAAGCTGACGAAGAATCGAGGCCAGCTTTACGTTGGGGGCCGAGCGAAGGAGAATCTGATCACAGGGCTGCACAAGCAGATTGATCTCGTCCAGGCACAGCTTCGGGAGGAGATCACCGTGAGCGGGGTCCTATGTTTCGTGCGCGGTACGTTCGAAACCTACCCACCCTTCACGGTGGGAGGAGTCACGGTCCATAGCGTGGGAAGCCTTCGGAGGAAGCTAAAAAAGGACGGGCCGTTGTCGTTCTCAGACCGGCAGCGAATCGCTGGAGATCTGTCCGAGCGCTTTCCTCCGGCTAGGACCAAATGAACCGAGCTGACGGAGTGAGTAGGCGACTGTGATTTTTCGAAACCGGGTGGCCTACGCCCTCTGGGGCTTCGCCGTGGTCGTTCTTGTGTTTGTCGCCACGATGACCGGGGCGGCGCTGATGGGATATCGGGGCGAGCCAGACTCGCCGGTTCTGGTCGCGGGAGTCTTGATCTTGTTCTGGTTTGGGGCAATTGGTCTGCTCGCATTCGCAGCGGCCCAATCGGCGACAATCGTAGAACTCGAAGTAGGTGGCGGCCTGCGGGTGACACGTCGGTTTCCGTTCCGGAAAGAATCTCGTCACGTAGCGATGGCCGATATTCAGGATGTCGCAATTGTTGAAGGGGTCGACGACGAAGGGGGCGCATATTTCTTTGCCCGGTTGCAGTTGCGTGATGGGTCCGATGTCGATCTGGCTGAGAGCCACGACCGTCGGAGATGCGAAGCCGTCAGGGATCGCTTCCTCACAGCCATCGGCTGACCGGAAACCGGCGGGCGGGTTGGTTACCATCTACCCATGCGGATACTCGGAAGACGGCGCAAGAATCCACACGAGCCCCTGGCCGTCGCGTTCCGCAGGGAAATCCCGCTCGTGGCAGGGCCGTGCCGGGCGAGCGAAGCCCTTTCCCAGGCACATGCATTGGTCGCAACCGCTGACCCACGTGCGTATCCCGTGTTTATGTCGACCGATCAAATCGACGGCCAGGGAAGATCAGCTCACTGGGAAGTGAGTTTCGATTCGCCTGCGCTCGTGGCGACTCTACGAGTGGAATTCGGGCTCGACTTTGCAATAGTGCGCGGGGTTCCCCATGTGAGCGACAAGCCCGGCTCGTTTATGCCAGACCTATGGGAACGAATGAACGCTACCCAGCGAAAAGTGTTCACGGACGGGTGGTTCTCGTGGAAGCCGCTAACGGAGATCGTCGACTCAGACGCAGCGATAGCCCAGCTAGTCGCCGAACACGCCGACATTGACTTCGGTTCCGAAGCGGCCGTCTCGTTCACGACTGACCGCGCCGACGAGCTGTGGGAATTTACTGTCGGCTCAAGCCAATGGTGGACACCACTGTTTTGAGACCTCCTGGGCTGCTCTGAATTCTGCGTAGGTCAGCTCACCACGCCCACAAACCGGCCGCGTCCGTCGAATCCATCCTCCACGGCGACGCTGGAAAAGCCGGCACGTTGCAGAGCGTCAACGTAGGTGGCGTCATCGAATAGCCCCATAAGGTGGCGTTCCTCGAAGTATTCGATGCCATCGGCCGTTATCGAGTGTGTGGGCTGCCAGCATGTCGGTCTGGTCATCTCTGATCCTGGCCAGGATTGATCGGGTCAGTGTTGCCTCGGCGCTCTCAAAAGTCTCGGCGGATCGGAATCCGTCGATGGCCTCCGTCGGTCGCAACCACCCATCCACAACGACAACCCCACCCGGCTCGACGTGGCGCGCAAAATTCTGGAATGCAACCTGCAGTCGATCCACCGTGCGAACGTATCCAATGCTCGAGAAGACACAGATCACCGCATCGAAGCGTCGACCGAGATCAATCTTGGTGTAGTCGCCCAATCGCACGTTGAGCTCGGGGTGGCGTTCGCGACAAACCGAAATCATCTCCTGAGAGATGTCGCAACCGACTACGTCGAACCACCGGTTCAAGCGACTCAGTACTTGCCCGGTCCCAGCTGCCATTTCGGCCAAACTCTTGGAGTTGGGCAGGCGGTCCATGATCAGCTCGCGCACGTTGTTGGCGTGCCAGTCGTAGTCGACCTTGTGCTCGTAGATCAGGTCGTAGACATGCGCCGATCGCCGAAACGGTTCCACGATAAAAACGTAGTGGGACTCGGTGGCTTGTGTCGGGCTTTTATCTCGCCGCCTGGCGACTCAAGCCGGGACGGATCGGTAGCGTTGAGGCATGACCGCCCTTGCAGAATATGAACAGCACGATGCCGTTGGGCTTGCCGACCTTGTTAGAAGTGGAGCCGCTCATCCGCGAGAACTCCTAGAGGCGGCGATCGCCAGCGTCGAGCGCTCCAACGCGTCGGTCAATGCCGTCGTCCACAAGTTCTACGAACGGGCGATGGACCTTGCCGACGGTCCGATTCCAGAAGGCCCGCTGGCTGGCGTGCCGTTTCTGCTCAAGGATCTGGGCTCGGCAATGTCGGGTATCCCGCTCAGCGGCGGATCGCGCTATTTGATGCAGTTCACTCCCGATTTTGATAGCGAGATCGTCGCCCGATACAAGGAGGCTGGCCTCGTCATCTTCGGAAAGACGAACACACCCGAGTTCGGGCTGGTGGCCGTCACCGAACCCGAACTGCATGGCCCTACGCACAACCCGTGGGATCTGACTCGGACGCCCGGTGGTTCGAGTGGCGGCGCCGCCGCAGCTGTCGCGGCTGGATACGTGCCTGCGGCTCACGCCAGCGACGGTGGCGGGTCTATTCGTATTCCCGCCTCGGCTTGTGGTCTCTTCGGGATCAAGCCGACTCGAGGCCGGGTTCCTCATGGACCGGCCGCCGGGGATCCCGGCTTCGGGCTCACGCAGACCCACGCGATCACGAGATCGGTCCGCGACAGCGCGCTGCTGCTCGATGTCGCCCGGGGCCATGATCACGGTGCCCCTATCAGATTCGAGAACCTGATAGACCGTACGTTGAGGAAGTTGACGTTGATCCGGGCAAGCTGCGGATCGGATTCACCAATCAAGCACTGTTCGGTACCGATACCCATCCCGACTGTGTCGAGGCCGTCGAAAAGACCGTCGGGTTGCTCGAAAGTCTTGGTCACCACGTCGAAGAGGTGGCGATCCCATTTGACCGGGAGCGGATGCCGAGCACTTTCGTCCGGATCTGGGCAGCCTCGCTCGCCGGCGACCTGGAAACGATGCAGCTGGCAACCGGAAAGAAGCTGCATCCCGATCACTTCGAGCTGACCACCTGGCTTCTGGCAGTGATCGGACGCAAACTGTCAGCGGCCGAACTGGCAGCCGATGTGGGTTTCATGCATTCGGAGTCACGTCGGGTTCAGACGGCCTGGCGGGATCACGATGTCATCATCACTCCAACCCTGGCGAGGCCGCCGGTGAAGATCGGAGAGCTGGCGCCGACCGAATCGCAGATCCGTCAGATGAAGGTGCTGATCAAGGCCCCGGTCCGGATGTTGCTCGACCGGGCTCTCGCCGAAGTGGCCGGTGAGAACATGGCGCCGGTCCCCAACACGATGCTGTTCAACATGACCGGTCAACCGGCCATGTCCGTCCCGTTGCATTGGAACGCGGAGAACCTGCCGATCGGTGTCCAGTTCGTTGGACGGTGGGGCGACGAAGCCACGTTGTTCCGACTCGCCTCCCAACTCCAGGCCGCCCAACCCTGGTGGCACCGCCGCCCGCCTGCCGTTCACTAGGACCCGATAACAAATAGTCAGGCGCGCTGCCTGCGGTTCCGCTTGAATCGGGGAGATGAGCTTCACTCCGATTACCACAGAGCGGCTCGTCATTCGCCCGGTTACCGGCGACGACGTCTGGCCGCTTCTTGCCCGTCGCAATGATCCCAAAGCCGGGTTGTATCAGAGTTGGGAGCTGCCCTTCACGCTGGACCGGGCCGAAGAGTTGATCGCTGGTGCTGCGGCCATGGATGGCCCGGCGGACGGGGAATGGTGGATGGCAGCAGTCGATCTGAAGTCCAGTGGGGCGGTCGTCGGTGATGTGGCCGTGCACCTCACCTGGGGCGGACGATGTGCCGAGATCGGTTACACGCTGGCTTCACAACACTGGGGCAACGGGTATTCGACCGAGGCGGCCGCGGCGATGGTTGACTATCCGTTCAGTGACCCCATTGTCACCCGGGTGTCCGGGACGGTGCATCCCGAGAACACTGCCTCGGCTCGAGTCCTTGAGCGGATCGGCATGCTGTACGAAGGGCACACTCGGAACTCGTTCTGGGTGGGGGACGTCAACTCGGACGATTGGATCTACGGCATGACCCGGGACGACTGGGACACATGGCGTAACCGGGCTCGGACCCCGCTAGGTGAGGTGGCGCTGGTTCCTATTGATCAATCCAATGAGGGCGCGGTATTCAAACTGAAGACCGACTGGACACAACGGGACTTCGTTGCGCCGATGGAATGGTCCTTTACTGATGCGCTATTTCCGGAAATAGTGGATGGTGCGCCCCTGGTGCCATGGATGCGAGCCGTGCAGGCCGATGGGGATCTGGTCGGCTTCGTGATGCTGGCGCTTGTCACTGAGGCGCATCCGGAGCCTTATCTTTGGAGGTTGTTGGTCGATCGACTCCACCAACGGCGAGGCATCGGCAAACAAGTCCTCGACCTCGTCGCGCAAGAGTGCCGCTCGATGGGCTCCTCAACTCTGATGACGAGCTGGAACCCGGAGCCCGGAACACCTGAGAAGTTCTACCTCGCCTACGGCTTCGAACCAACCGGCGAGATAGTCGATGGAGAAGTCGAAGCACGCCTCAAGCTCTAACGCCCGCCACCGAGCTCGCCCCCATCCCTAAACGAGTGTGCTTACGGTTTGCTATATCGAGCCTGGATGCACACTCGATTGGCGGTCCGCCACCCGCTGCGATCGAGTGTGCTACGATTCGTATATCGAGCGTGGATGCACATTCGTCCCCTACGGGGGAGCGGCGCAGATGCCGCGGTTTGTGTATGGTCCCGTCATGGAATCTGAGGCTGAGGCGAGTTCGTCACCCTTTGGGGTGCGACCAGGAGAGATGATCGGGCAGGCGTGGCCGGCGTATTGGGCCAATCGCAATCAGCTGACGTTGTACTCGCTGGTATCGATCCTCGTCTACTACGCCTCGATCCAGTTGGTCTCCGACGATCAGGCGCCTGGACGCAAGTGGCGATTCTGATTGGTGGCATGGTGGCGACCACTACGGTTGCCTATCCGTGGTTCCGAGCAGCTCTGGCGGCGGTCGACGGGAAGGCTGCCCCCTTTCAAACGAGCCGGTTTTATGACATGGCAGTCGCATCGGCCTTCTTCTGGGCGGGCATCCTGCTCGGCTTTCGCTACCTTTACGGACTGCCGTCGCTGATCGTGCTGGTCATGTATGCCTTCTTCGGTTACGCAGTCGCCGACGAACGTCACCGTGGTGGGCTCAAAGCGCTCGGGTGGAGTGTCCACATTGGAACCAAGAGACGCATCGGTG
>CAWKAG010000078.1:0-5366 GCA_963847455.1 uncultured Acidimicrobiia bacterium | reverse complement strand
ATCGACAAGCCTGCCTCCGTATCCGAACCCCTCGGCTCGCAACGATACAACTTGACCTGCGTCGATGCCTATCGGTCCCGGCTTCTCGCCGCACGGTCGGGAATGCGCGTCCTGGCTGCCGCCTAATTAGAAGTGTGAGATTCCTTGTCGCCGGCGACGTTGAGCCAGTGGCCTGGGTTCTCGGATAACGCACGCCGATGTGCCGATATCGGGCGACCTGACATGCGGCGCGGTGTACAGTTCCGCGATCTTGATCAAAGCACGAGGAAGGGCAGTTTCATTAGGGGGCCTCGCTTGGCTAACAGGTGTCCTTGTCTTGGAGTTGACGTATGACCCGTCAAACGATGGTCTCCCAATCAGCTTCTCAATTCTGGGGTTGGTGGCCGGGGTGGCGGTTGGCTGGGGGTGTTGGAACTCCGCGTCGAGGCTTGAGAATCGGACCGGCAGGTTAGGGCTGAGGAGTGTTGGGATCTGCTCGCTCCTATTTGGTGTGGGCTTCGGATTGGATCTCCTGCCAGACATGTTTATCGCCTTCCTTCTTTCCTACACGATCGGACTGTTTCTCCTCCCGTTCGCCTTTCTTGTGTTCGGCATCGGAGTCGCACGATCAATGGTGTACCCGGGATGGGCGAAGTGGCTTCCCTATGCAATATTTGCAACCGCAGTCGTTACCTACGGGTTCCACGCGCTTGCCCGCGATGTGTGGGACCCGAGTGATGCTGTGTGGTTTGCTGCACTCGGTTTGGGGTGGTTCGTCCTTGGCATCGCCATCAGCTCATTTCGACTTCCTGAGATACCGAAAGAGATAGAGGGCACCGGGATGCGTACGATTCGCCTGGGACCGAGCACGGGGATCGACCCCGGTTCGGCCGGCGTTCCATAAGGGCGACCATGGCGAATCAGGCTCGGTTTCTTGAAGCAGAACGGCAATTGTGGAACACGCTCGGGGTCTCTCCGACCGAGCGGATGGTTCACCTGGATCGCAACAATGTCGACGTTCGTATCCAGGAACTCGGCGAGGGCCCTCCCGTCCTGTTCGTCCATGGCGGAACGACCAGTGGGATGAGCTGGGCGATGTTGGCGGTCCGTCTCGCCGGGTTCCGTTGCATCTTGATCGATCGGCCCGGCACCGGGGCCAGCGAACGCCTCCCCGGCCGGCTCGACGTCGATGGCCTTCCGAAGCTCGGCCAGACCCTCATCGTCGATGTCCTTGACGCTCTCGAACTCGATTCGGCCCATCTCGTGGCGACTTCACTCGGCGGGTATCTTGCCCTGCGCACCTGTGCCTTCCATCCCGAGAGGGTGCAACGGATGGTTCAGTTCAGCTGGCCGATGGGAGCACCCAATCCGAAGCTCCCCGCCTTCTTTCGGGTTGCGGCCGTGCCAGGGGTGTCGACGGTGATGGGGGCGGTGCCACCCAACGCCCGATCGATCCGGACGCTATTTGGTCTGCTTGGCCACGGCCCGAGCCTCGCCGACGGGCGAATCGCCCAGGTTGAATTCGATGCCTACTTGACGTTGCTGCGCGACACCGACACGATGCGAAACGAGCTGGCCGCCCCTCGGACCATCATGAACGTGGTCGGCAAACTCCACCCGCACCTGCTGCCTGATGACCTCGTTTCGTCGATCACCACGCCGACGTTGTTCCTCTGGGGCGAGAACGATCCGTTCGGGGGAGAGGCGGTCGCCCGGCGACTCGTCGACCTCATGCCGAACACCGTTCTCGAAATGCTGCCCGATGCCGGTCATGCCCCCTGGCTCGATGAAATCGATTACTGCACAAAGGCGACGAAGCGGTTTCTCAACGGTTAGCTGGCTCGTTGGGGAGCCTGCGCCCGACCTGATTCGACCTGCGCCGGACTAAAAAGTGCTCGTCGACGGGTTGTTGACTCGCATGCAGACTAAAACGATCGCGGCGGTCGGCTACATCGTCGCAGCGCTCATCTTCATGACCATCGTCGCCTTCCGCGAGTTCTCGGTCCTCTGGCTTGGGTACCCGTTGCCGCCCGAGAACGGACTGCGATCAGCTTCCGATGCGGCTAGGTCGGTACCCGAGTCAAAGTCGAAGGTCTCGGCTGAAGCGTTCTTGGCAACCTCGACCGCGTAGATACCGACAACCGTGGCCGCCAGCCAGGCCCAGTTGACCGGACCGTCCGCGGCGGCGGCGCACACTCCGAGGAACATGGCGGCGATCGAAGCAAGGGGAAATCTTGGGGTCTGCCAAAGCCCAGATTCCTTGCCGCAACATGCTCTCACCCTCTCCCCCAGGGACGCACATAGGCGTGGTTCAGCTGAGCCAGCGTTAGCGACCTGATTCGAGTGGGGCGTTGTCGCTCTGGAAGTGAGTGCGATCTACCGGGGTGAGTTCACCGCCCCCGTCTCGTACACGGTTACCGGATCGTCGACATCCTCGGACACCGACGCTGAACTGACGTTGTCGGTCGAGGTTGTTTGTGATTCGTGACCAGATCTACCGGATCTTGTGACTGGCGCCGGATTCGATTCGGAAACGTGTGTCAGAACGCCCATCGAGCGGGAGTGGGATACCCAACGCAGGTAGGCCGCAGGGCGCGAGGGTGCGCAGACTCCCGATCCCATGGAGCGGGTACTCAGCAGTTGGTCAGTCCGGCAAGATGGCCCGGGCCAACCTCACTGCGTCGTTCACTGACAGGCGGCCGCCATTGGCGAGAGCCTGATCGACTTCGTCCGGCTTGAGGGCGGCCTTGGCCCGGTCGAGGTATTCGCGCCCGTCGGGTGCTTCGAGGTAGGCGTTGACGATGCCCTCCTCGCCGATAAACAACTCGGCCGCGGCGGAGATCTCCAAAGCCCGCATGAAATGTTCGTCGGCGACATCGACCGACGCCAACCCGATGAGGGCCAGGCCGATCCCTCGCACACTGGCCAGGTCCTGATAGGCCACGATGGCGTCGAGAAAACGGATCCGGGCCCTGGCGATGTTTCCCTGTTTGAGATAGATCCAGGCCATCTCGCCGAGAATGCGGGCCTCTTCGGCCCGGTCGCCAATCGTCTCATACGCCGCCAACGACTGCTCGTACAGGTCGAGTGAACGTTCGAGTTCGCCCGACAACCCGGCAATGAGCGCCAGACCACCTTGGGAGATGCCGGCGCCTTCGTAATCGCCGATCCGCTGCTGGATCTCCAGCGCGTCAGTGAACATCGCGGTGGCGCCGGCCAAATCCCCTCCGGTAGCGGCAACCGCCCCCGCAAACCCGAGGGAGAACCCCCTGGCCCAGTCGTTGCTCCGGCCCGCCGCTGCGCGAGCCGTCTCGGACCATCGGACCGCCGCTGGCAGATCGAGCGGCAGGTATCCGACCATCAGGCAAAACGCCGCGATGGCTTCTTGGCGTGCCGCGCCAAGGTCGAGGGCTAGTCGGTGGGCTTCGGTCCACGATTCAACAGATTCAGAGAATTGACCGAGCGTCCAGTAGGCGAGACCCAGGGTGATCTGGGTGTCCATGACCCCGATGGTTTCTGTGGCCCCGCCGTCTGTAGCGCTGGCGACGGCCAGCAACTCGAGAGCATATTGTCTAGCGCTGAGATGCTTGCCCCGAACGTGCCAGAACATCCACAGATCGCCGCAGATCTGCATCGCCAACTCGGCCGCCCCGGCATCTCCGGCGGTGGCTCGCCCAAGAAGCTGGTCGAGGGCCGCGGTGATGTTCGTGTCCTCGGCGACGCCGCGTTGGATCGCTCCGACCTGATCGCCCCCTTCGATTCCGTCGCGCATCGCCATGGTGACACCGTGCATGTAGTGGGTGTATCTGTCCTTGATCTCGTCCGCTTCGCCCGACGACTCCAGCTGTTCCCCGGCGAATTCCCAAATGGTCTGGAGCATGCCGAAACGGTCTCCGCCCACCTGGAGGAGAGCGTGGTCGACGAGCCCGTCGAGGGTGTCCAACGACAATCGGCCCTCGGAACAGACGGCTTCGATCCCGTCGATGGTGGCGCCCCCGGCAAACACCGACAGCCGACGAAACAGTTGCTGTTCATCGGCGTTGAGCTGTTGGTAGCTCCAGTCAATGGTGACCCGCAGGGCTTGGTGACGTCCTGGTCGGTCACGGCCGCCGGAAGTGAGGACATCGAGGGCGCTGTCGAGTCGGTCAAACAGCGCTTGGGGCGAGAGCAGGCGAATTCGGGCGGCTGCCAATTCGATCGCCAGTGGGAGGCCGTCGAGGCGCCGACAAATCGCCGTCACCGGGGCAGCGTTGTGTTCGGTGAGTTCGAAGTCGGACTTGGTTCGGCGGGCGGCAGCCACGAACAACGCCACCGCCGGCGAGCTGGATGCGACTGAAACGTCCTCGTCGTCAGGTAGGCCAAGCGGGCTGAGCGGGTACTCCTGTTCGGCAGCGATGTGCAGAGGCCCGCGGCTCGTCACGATGAGGGTCAGCAGCGGGCAGCTATTGAGAAGGTTGGTGAGGTCGGGTGCGGCGTCGACGACCTGTTCCATATTGTCGAGAACCACGAGCGCCTGGCTGTCGCCGATAAGGGCGGCGACACCATCGGCGAGCGAGCGACCCTCGGCCTCCTTGACGTCGAGCGTTTCGGCGACCGCCGGGATCACACCGTCGGGGTGGGTCACGGCCGACAGATCAACGAAGGCCACCCCATCAAGGAAATCGGCTCGCAACCTATGGCACAGCTCAAGGGCAATCGACGTTTTGCCGACTCCGCCGGGTCCGGTGACGGTTACGACCCGGTGCTCGTCAAGCAGACTTTGGAGGTTTTCGAGTTCGCCCTGCCGACCGATCAGCTGGCTACCGCGTTCGGGAATCGTGCCCGGGAAAGCGGGCGATCTGATCGCCTTTGCCCGATAGGTGCCCCGACTCGGGCACCGCCAGCGCATCGTCGGCGATGGCGTAGAGCGTGAAGGGCCTGCCGACGTTCTTGAATCGGACCTTGCCGAGGTCGACGAACTTGAGGTCGGGCTGGTTCTTGACCTGATCATGCACGGTGTCGCTGATGACCACCGACCCGGGGGTCGCAAACGATTCGACCCGCGAACGCGACGTTGACGGCATCACCGAGCAGTCCGGTCGGTTCCATCATCACATTGCCGACATGGATGCCGATCCGCACGTCCACCGTCGGTTCTTGTCGCAGGTCGGTCTGGATGCCGACCGCACAGGCGATGGCGTCGACCGTGTTCGGGAACCGGCTGAGTGCCCCATCCCCGAACCATTGAACAACCTCGCCTCCAACTGCGGCGTGGTGGCGTTCCATTGCCGTCGTCCAGCGAGTCCGGTTCTCGATGCCGGTCTGCTCGTCCAGTTGCATGAGCGCCGTGAACCCGACCATGTCGGTGAACATGACGGCGGCGAGTTCCCGTCTCCTCGGTTCAGTGA
>CAWKAG010000077.1:0-23652 GCA_963847455.1 uncultured Acidimicrobiia bacterium | reverse complement strand
AAGAGCCCCCCCACAGCATGTACGGCATCAGCCAGCCGACGGATGTAGTCATCGGGGAGGACCATTCCTGCCGAGGTTTCGACGTGCGGGGCGAACACAACTGAAGGTCGCTCGGCGGCGATGGCTTTCTCGACGAGTTCGACGGGAGCCGGTGCGTAGAACGCTTGGGGTCCGTCCTCAATCGGATGGGCTTTGAGTACGCTGTGAGACGCGGGTATCGAACCTGCCTCGAAAATCTGGGTCCATCGGTAGCTGAACCAACCATTGCGAACCACGAGACAATGCTCTCCGTTGGCGAACTGTCGGGCAACCGCCTCCATGCCGAACGTCCCACTGCCCGGCACGACGGCTACCGAATGGGCGTTGTACACCGACTTCAACGTCGCCGAAATATCCCGCATCGCCTGCTGAAACGACTGTGACATATGGTTCACGGCCCTATCCGTGTACACCACCGAGTATTCGAGCAATCCGTCCGGGTCAACATCGGGCAGTAGTCCCGGCATACATCCTCCATCAAAGTCGTCGGCCTGTTGGTGTGCCCACCGACACCCAACGACCCTCAGGCTAACCGCGCTGCAAGGGTCCTAGTCTTCGGTGGAGGTCCGAATAGGCAGGTCGAGTCGCACTCCGATGGCAGCAACGAGACCCTCAACGTCTCCATCTGTCGCCACAAGCGGGACATCTGACCCACGGCGACTCCTGAGCCAAATAATGTTGTTTCGAACCTTCGTGGCTTCGGCCGAGTACCAGGCGTGCCCGATATAGATCGCCTCGAAGTCCGACCGGTCATAGCCGACCGACTTTCTACCGCCCGTCATCGATTCCACAACAACCCGATCTCGGGTTATGCGGGCACGTTTGAGACGAGTTACAAACCGAATAACCAAAAACTCAAGCAAACCGCCAGCCACAACGACGAGGATCAGGCCAAGGATCGAGCGAAACCGCTGATACAGCGCCCAGGCTGCGAAAGGGACAAACCCGGTAGCGATCAGCGCCAGCCACACAAAGGTACTCACCGACGGTCGCACGATCATCGAGTCTGCGGTCTCGGTGACCTTCAGCTTGCTCCCAGCTCCCACATACCCGACAAGCGGCTCCACCCGTTGCCGCATACGACGTCTTTGCTCGTTCCAATGATCCTGATTACTCACAAACCGCACTGTATCCTTCCAGTCACCGACCTACACCGACCTAGCCAGCCAGAAGCCATCTGATTGAGAGGCAGGTATATGCGAGAAGGACCCGAAGAAGACCGCCGCAGAAGTCGCCGCCGCAACGACGAACGCCGCAAGGGTGAACGCCGCACCACCCCTGGGCCTCCTCCCGAGGACATCGAGAAACGAATGGGTGAGCGCCGTAAGGGTGAACGCCGTCAGGGTGAACGTCGCCAGTCGTGACGACTCGAGCCGCCGTCACATCATCCGGCAAGTAAAGTCTCGGCCATGCAACAACTGACTGGCATTGATGCCGGCTTCCTGAACATGGAGACGCCCGTCCAACAGGGCCACGTAGGCGGCATTGTCATTGTCGATCCCTCTACCGCCCCCGAGGGGTGGGGATTCGAAACCATTCGTCAGGTACTTGAGGACCGCCTCCCCCTGCTACCCCCTTTCCGACGTCGGCTGGTGACCGTTCCCTTCGATCTCGACCACCCCTACTGGATCGAGGATCCCGACTTCGATCTCGATTTCCACCTTCGCCACATTGGCGTCCCTCCCCCCGGCGACTGGGAAGCCCTCAGCACGCTCGTCGCCCGGATCCACGAGCGGCCTCTGGATCGAGCAAAACCGCTCTGGGAGCTGTACGTCATCGAAGGGCTCGAGGGCGGTCGGGTGGCCACGTATACGAAGATCCATCATGCGGCAATTGACGGCGTTTCAGGCGCTGAGATCCTCACGATCCTGCTCGACGCCTACCCAGCACCCCCCGCCAGCGACACGGGACCAGTTGGCACCGAACGCAAACGAGATCGGATTCCCGGCCAACTGGAACTCATGGCGCGAAGCACCTTGTCGACCATGATCAGCCCCGCCAAGGCTATCCGGGTTGGATACGAATTCGCCAGGTCTATCCCCGGCCTCAAACCGCTGTCGAGCCTGCCGGCCCTGGTCGGTCTGGGCAGAGACCGCGACGCCGTCATGTCGCGCCCGACGCTCGTGGCTCCCCGTACCATCTTGAACCGCCCGATCACCCCGCACCGTCGCTTCGCCATGGGAGTTATCCAACTCGACGACGTGAAAGCGATCAAGAATGGGGCGGGCGTGACGGTCAACGACGTCATCGTCTCCGTCTCGGCGGGAGCGGTTCGCAAATGGATCCTCGAACGAGACGAACTCCCCGACCGGTCTCTCCAGGCCATGATCCCCATTTCGATCCGATCCGACACCGAAGAAGGCGTGATCGGCAACCGGGTGTCGGCCATGATCGCCCCGATTGGCACCCAGGTAGCTGACCCGGTCGAGCGTCTCCAATTTGTCCACGACACCATGTTGGTGGCCAAGGACACGCACAGCGCCACCCCGGCAACCCTGCTGCAGGACTTCGCGCAGTTCGCTCCCCCGGCGGTCGCCGCCCGCGCCGCACAGTTGGTGTTCCGCAACGGTCGGGCGGGGCGGGTCACGCCGTTCAACCTGGTTATTTCCAACATTCCCGGCCCCAACTTCCCGCTCTATTTCGCCGGAGCGGAATTGGAGGGCCACTTCCCGGTTTCAGCCATCATCGACGGCGCCGCCCTGAATATCACGTTGCACAGCTATCTCGGCAAGCTGTGTTTCGGGCTGGTTGGCGACCGTGATCTCGTACCGGACATATGGAGCATCATGGGCTACATCGAAGATGAAATCGCGACCCTCAAAGACCTATTGTCGTGAAGAAGCCATCGTTGTTGAGTGCCGTAACCGAACCGATCCGCGCCAGCGGCGAGTTCGTAACCTCAGTCGGTCTACTGCCGTTCCGATCCCGGTTGCCCATCGGAGGGCCGCACAGCGTCCTCGTACTGCCTGGCTTCATGGCCACTGATCGCTCCACAGCCCCGCTGCGGCGCCTCCTCACCTCACTCGGCTACGACACGCACGGGTGGGGTTTGGGACGTAACGTCGGACCAACCGAACGAGTGACCCGCGACATGCCCCACCTGCTCGATCGCCTGGCCGCCGCAGCCGGCCAACCTGTGTCGATCATCGGTTGGAGCCTGGGAGGAATCTACGCCCGCCAACTCGCCGCCAGCACAGCTGACCAGGTTCGGGTCGTAGTGACGCTCGGAACGCCAGTGCGAAAGGAAGTACGCCAAGCCAGCAACGCCCAAGGTCTGTTTGACCGCCTCAGCGCCTTCCACACTCCTGGCCATCCGCTCCTTGACGACGGTGATCCGCTCGAGGTACCTGTCACGGCAGTGCATACCCGCGCCGATGGTGTGGTCCATTGGGAAACGTGTCTCGTTCGTGATGCCCCCAACGCAGAAAACCTGCGAGTTACCGGCAGCCACACAGGCTTGGGTTTCAATCCAGCCGTCGCCTACATCATTGCGGACCGCCTGGCGCAACCGATTGGTGAATGGTCACGATTTGAGGCACCCGCTCCGTATCAGCGGGTCATCTCGCACGTCGCCCGGCTCAGCGCTTAGGACTGGTCGCAAAGGCCTCAACAAACAGTGAGGACCGTGCTAACGCGGCGTACGCACCAACAGTGACTCTCATGGCGATGGACGTTCGAACTGTCCGTCTGATCGTTCGGTGAATCCCATCCGTTTGAGATAGTTGACATGGTCAGAGGTCGGCTCCTTGACGACGAAGGTGCCTTCGGGGAGCGGTCCTTCGGTCGAATACAAATATCGCCCGATCTTCGAATCTCGAAAACGAGGAATGGCGTAGTCGAGATCTACTTGCCACTCGCCAGGCTCGGTTTCGTGCGCTATCCACAATCCGGCCGGAACCAGATCGCGCAACACGAATATGGCCCGACAAGCGGCATCCGGCATCGTGAATGACGGGAAATAGTGCTCGATATCTTCACGGTAGAACTCCAGGAATCGTCTGAGGTAGACACTTTCAGGGCCGGTCGACAACGAAGAGAAGTAGTCCTTCACCCGGCTCATCCGATACAACGACGAGGCGTTGATCAGCATGATGCTCACGTTGACCACGATCAGCGGGACCGCTCCAATCAGGATGGCGTAGATCGTGAACACGAGCGCTCCCACAAAGCTGACCATCCGGAGACGCCGGAGCGACGTCATCAGCAGCGCGGTAACTACTAGGGCCGAACCCAGGTAGCCAATCAATTCGTACACGAAGTCGCGGCTCATCCGATCCCGCGTTCCGTGATACCGGCCGCATCGGCGGCCTGGCGATACCAGGCGGCAAGTGAGTCAACCGACTCATGAGCATTGAGGCCACTCGGGTTCGGCAACACCCACAGTTCCGCGCCGCCGATCATCTCAGATTGCCGGCCCATTACGGCCTTCGGCCGCTTGAAACCGGTCCGGTAGGCGGTGATTCCTGCGATGGCGACGACCGCTGGGCACCACCGCTCGATGCTGGCTACCAACCGTTCGGCGCCTTGCCTCAGTTCCTCGTTCGTCAGTTCCGACGCCTTGGCCGTTGCTCGCGGTGCCACATTTGAGATGCCGAGGCCTCGCTCGGTGAAGCGACGCCGATCGTCGTCGGTCATGCCGGCCGAAGGGTCTATCGACCAGTCGATGATTCCCGCCTTGAGAAGTGCCGGATAGAAACGATTCCCCGGATAGGCGAAGTGCGTCTGAGTTGCGGCTGTCCACAGACCCGGATTGATGCCGACAAATAGGAGCTTCACCGGCGGTATCACCAGATCGGGAACGGTCGCATCTCGAAACGCTTCAAGTTCTTGGCGTGTGTATCCCACAACCGAGCATGTTAGGTCAGCGAGTGCTGTGGCGGTCAGTCACCATACAGGCGCGGTTAAGGCACCAACGAGACACTCAGTCAGGTAATTCGAAAGTTCAAAAAGGGGACAACGAAAATGAATACCGCATTTGTGAAAGCCATGGCGGCTGGAATCTTGTCAGTTGGCGAAAGGCCCAGCGCATCTGAGCCGAAGTTTGACGACCCGTATGAATGCGGCCGATTCCGAAAACCGACTCCGGTGCCGGAAGCGTCCGACGGACCGACCACACCCGGACGTCATCATGTACGGAGAGGCGCTACACCAATTGTGCCTCGCCGCAAGCGCCAGACGAATCGGAAGTCGAAGCGCCTAACAAAGGCGGCCTAAGAAAGGTGGCCTAGGGAAAGGTGGCCTCGTAGGTCCACCGGGACGACCTCTCCCGTGGTCAGCCAGAGTTGGTCGACGAGATTGATCACCGGACAAACGTGGTTCGGGATCACCCTCAATTGGTCACCGACCATTGGGGGTCGATCTGCCCCAGGCGACACGACTGCATGATTGTCGTAGAGCCTCTCGATAACTGCTCCAGGCATCTGCGGAAGGTGGCCGTAGCCCTGAACCCATGCTGGTTGATCCTTTGCGAGGATCTTCGCCCCACAATCAAGCACAAATCGATCCGCCGAAGGCGCACTGATGACAGTGGCCATCACCGACACTGCGACATCCTCAAGGGTCATAGAGCCGTTGCCGACTTGCTGCCAATCTCCGAAAACGTACGTTCCCGGCCGGACCTCATTCACTGGCTCGCCGACGCAGTGAGCCGCAGTCGGGGTCGATCCTGCACTGACTACCGCCACCCGGCCTCCCGCCGCTTCGATGCGATTCTTGGCGTCGGCGAGCACCCGAACTTCGTCGGCGCCAGCCGCGACCGCCATTCCCGGTGGGTATCCATGACCCCCGTGAGTGAAGACTCCTCCGAAGAGATCGCCACACGCCGCCGCAACAGGTAGGGCCTCCACCGGGTCGACTCCCGTTCGGTGCGACCCGCTATCGATCTCAACGATCAGCCGGGGGCCTCCATCGGGGTACCGAATCGCCAGCAAGCCGGCCACAGAAAGGTTGTCGACGGCCAGCGCAAGATCACACCCAGCCGCCAGCAGCCGATCAATCCGGGCCAGTTTCGAAGGCGACGGATAGAACGGAACCGCAACGAACAGATCGCCGCCCACGCCGGCGTCCGACAAGCCAACCGCCTCTGACAGCGTGGCGCACGTCAGACCGGCGGCGCCCGCATTGAGTTGCATACCCGCCAGCACGGTCGACTTGTGGGTTTTTATGTGTGGCCGCAGTCGTACCCCCGCCGCAATGGCGGCCGTTTGCGCGCGCTGGATGTTTCGGTCCATGACCGCCACGTCGAGGACAACGCCCGGCGTGTCAAAAATCACGGGGCAGCTTCGGCAAAATGGGCCGGACGGTCATCACCCGACCGGGCCAGAATTGACCACTTCCGACCCGAACCCGCCGGCGTAGCGCTTGAAGTTTTCACGAAACATGCCGGCCAGGCGGGAAGCCTGGCGATCGAAGGCTTCCTGGTCGTCCCACGTTTGGCGGGGCTGGAGAAGCTCATCCGGAACACCATCGACCGCAGTCGGAACAGACAAACCGAATACCGGATCAGTCACGAACGTAGCCGAATCAAGCGCCTTGTTCAGAGCGGCGTTGAGCAACGCTCTCGTGTGGGGAATGCTGATCCGATGCCCCACCCCGTGCGGCCCGCCTGTCCAGCCAGTGTTGAGCATCCACACATCACACCCGAACTTATCGAGGCGTTCCGCAAGCCGGTCGGCATACCAGGACGGATGGAGCGGCAAGAACGGCTCCCCGAAGCAAGCTGAGAAGGTCGCTTCCGGTTCGGTGACTCCCCGTTCGGTGCCTGCCAGCTTCGACGTGTAGCCCGACACGAGGTAATACATGGCCTGTTCCCGGCTCAGTTTCGAAATGGGAGGGAGCACGCCAAAGGCATCGGCAGATAGGAACACAATGTCCGTCGGGTGATCGGCCATCCCCGATTTCACGATGTTCGGAAGGTGAGCCAACGGGTACGCGCACCGGGTGTTCTCGGTCTTCGATCCGTCGTCCCATTCAGGTCGCCGCGATGTCTCGTTAACCACCACGTTCTCAAGGATTGTCTCAAACGAATTGGCGGCCGCGAAGATCAAAGGCTCATCCGATGGCGATAGCCGGATCGTCTTGGCGTACGAGCCGCCTTCGATATTGAAGATGCCGTCATCGGCCCAACCAATCTCATCATCGCCAACCATCAACCGCTCTGGGTCTGTCGCGAGTGTCGTCTTCCCGGTCCCGGAGAGGCCGTAAATAACCGCCGAACGCCCATCCTTCCCGACGGTGGCCGACGCATGCATCGACAGCGCACCTTGCTTGGGCAACAGGTAGTTCATCACCGAGAACACTGACTTCTTCACCTCACCGGCATACTTGGATCCGCCGATCAGAAGAACTTTGTCAACAAACGAAATGATGATGAACGTCTCGGACCTGGTGCCGTCGCGCTCCGGGTCGGCTTCGAAGAACGGTGCATGCACGATCGTGAAGTCAGGCATGTAAGAGTCGATCGTGTCATCGAGTTCAAAATGCTTGGGCAGAATGAACATGTTGCGAGCGAAGTGCGCATGCCAGGGTGTTTCGGTAATGGTTCTTACGGCCAACCGCTGCTTCGGATCGGCACCAGCGTAAAGATCCTGGACGTAGATGTCTCTTTCGCCGAGGTATGCGGCGACCCTGGCATAAATCGCATCGTAGGTGGCGCGGTCTAGCGGGTGATTGACGTCACCCCACCAGATCTCCTCGTCGTAGGGAGCTTCGTATACAACGAACTTGTCCTTCGGGCTACGTCCCGTGTACGGCACGGTATCAACGACGATGGCACCCTTGTGAGCCATGAAGCCCAGCCCCTGCGCCAGGGCATGCTCCACGAGGACCGGGGTCGGCAGGTCCCAATGGACCTTCGCTTTCGGTGTGATGCCGTGAGCGTTCAGATTTCGCATGTTTTCTCCCAGCCGGTTCGGGGTCTTGGTTTTGGCCGACACTACCGAATGGTCAAAACCGTCACATCGGGTACGTCGTGGGTTTGTGAGCCTTCCATCGCTACTCTGGATCGCCATGCTTACTGACTATTCGCGCCTCACGCAATCGGAAACCACTGAGATTGTCAACGTCGCCATCGCCGCGGCCAACCATCTCATCGACAACGCCATCTCGGAAACATCCGATCGAACCTACGCCAACACTCTCGCACCGCTCGATCAGGCACTCAACCTGGTTCGCGATGCGGATGGGATTAGTGGCTTCATGGCCCGAATCCATCCCGACGAGACGATCCGGACAGCCGGTTCCAGCGCAGACGAAGCGGTCCAGAAGTGGCTGTCGAACCTCGCGTTCAACCGGGACCTGTACGAAGCGGTGCGGGACTATTCCTTGAGTGCGGCCGCTACCGACCTCGAAGGTGAATGGAGCCGGAACCTCGATATGTGGCTGCGCGACTTCCGACGGGCCGGCCAGGAACTGGACGTGGACGATCGCGCCAAGCTTCAGGCTCTCCGCAATGATCTGATCGAATTGCACGTTGCCTACGAACGAAACCTGGACGAATGGGATGACGGCCTGGAGGTTTCGCGTAGCGACCTTGGCGGCATGTCCGAGGCGTATCTCGCCAGACTTGCACCAGGATCATCGGAGGGCACTTATCGCGTCACGGTCACCTATCCCGACTATGTCCCATTGATGGAGCAATGCACGAACCGGGACCTCCGCCAGAAGATGCAGTTCAAATTCATGAACCGGGCCGCCGACGCCAACCTGCCACTGCTCAACCGGGCCGTACAGGTGCGGTGGGAAATTGCCAGGCTGCTCGGCTACCAAACGTTTGTCGACCTCGCCCTCGAGCCAAAAATGGCGGATCCCGATATCACTGGCGACCTTCTATGAGTCGGTAACCCCCGGGCTGCTCGCACTCGCCCAAACCGAACTCAATGTCCTCACCGGTCTAATGCATTCAGAATATCCCGACGCAGGCGATCATGCCATGGGACTGGACCTTCTACGACGCCCGACAAGCCGAACTCGACTTTGGTGTCGACAACGACCTGGTCAGCGAATACTTCCCTCTCGACGCCACGCTTCAAGGCATGTTCGACATCTGTGCCGAAGTGTTCGGTATCGAATTCACCGCTATCGGAGAGACCAAGGCCTGGGATGACGACGTTCTCCTCTACGAGATCCGCAACGCCGGCGAAAACGCCCCGATCGCTTACTTCTACGCCGACCTGCACCCCCGACCCGGTAAGTACGGGCATGCGGCATGTTGGCGCCTACGGGCGGGATGCCTCGATACGGACGGAAGCTATCGGTTGCCCGTCTCGGCGATTGCCTGCAACTTCACCAAGCCCACCGCTGACAGCCCGTCGCTCCTCCAGCACAGCGAAGTTGAGACCCTGTTCCACGAATTCGGCCATGTCTTGCACAACACGTTGACCGAAACAAAGCTTCCTCGATTCTCAGGCACCCAGACCGAACGAGATTTCGTCGAAGCGCCATCTCAGATCATGGAGAACTGGACCTGGGAGCCGACCGTGCTCAGCCGTTTCGCCCGCCATTATGAGACCGGTGAGCCGATTCCCGAACAGTTGCTCGAGAGCATGGTCGCCGCCAGGAACCAGAACATTGCACTCAAGACGCTGCGACAGGTCTTTTACGGGCAGTACGACCTCGCATTACATGGCGGAACGGCACCGACCGACGCTGACGACGCCTACTGGGAGAACATCGGCCTGACCGTCATCCCGGGACATCCGGGAACTCACTTCGGAGCAAGCTTCGGACACATGATGTCCGATGGCTACGCAGCGGGCTACTACGGATATTTGTGGTCGAAGGTCTACGGCGACGACATGTTCTCCGTATTCGAAGACCAGGGTGTTCTCAACCCGAGTGTCGGCCGCCGGTATCGCAACACCATCCTCGCTCAGGGCGGAACCAAAGACGGAACCGAACTGTTGATGGAGTTCCTCGGCCGAGCCCCGTCGCCCCAAGCCTTCATGGCCAAACTTGGCTTGAAATAAACGGGGACGAGTCAGAACTTAACTCTGCGGTCAGGGTCAATATCGGTGGTCACTCAACGAAGGGTGGCCTCGCGCGCTTTTCCAATTGGAGACCAACATGTCCGATACCGATACCAAGGTCCTTTCGACCCCGGATCCCACCCCGACAACCGTGTCAGAAACGCCCGGCCGGCCAGGAGCATTCCGTCGCTTCTTGAGGCGGCTCTGGCGACTCATCAAGATCGTCCTGGTCCTCGCCATCCTGACCGGAATCGGCCTCGCCATCTACTACGGCTGGCCAATCGTGCAGGACCGGTATCTCAATCCGATCGCCTCCAACTCGGCGGCCGCCCAAACCGCGGCCGAACGCCTCGACTCCGCGGACGCCAGACTCACTGAGCTGGAAACGCAGGTCGCCACTCTGACCGACGCCGAAGCCGGACTGCCTGAACGTCTCGCCGCCATCGAGTCCGCCCAGCAAGATTTCGACGCGCAAGTCGGATCTATGACGACCCAGATCGACGAACACAGCTCCCGCTTGGACGACCTCGACACGATCCAGGCCGAACTGATGACCGGCCTCGATGCTGCCAACGCCGAGACCATCCGCCAGGTCGAGCTGCTGCGCTCGATGGAGCTGCTCTCACGGGCTCGACTCTTCCTATTCCAGGCGAACTACGGCCTGGCAGAAGCCGACGTTCAGACCGCCAGGACGATTCTCGCCGGCGTCCAATCGAACTATCCCGATTGGGAGCCGGCGGTTGTCACGGAAGTGTTGTTCCGGGTCGATAAGACGCTGGCGGCCCTCCCGCTGCTACCGGTACCCGCCTCCAACGATCTCGATATCGCCTGGCAAGTGCTGCTCACCCAGGTCGTGGTGAGCCCACCGCCAGTCGATACGACGACGTCACCCGATGAGTCGACCACCACCACTACCGTCGGTTCGGGCGGCTAAGTCCACCCGGATGTCGACCACCTATTCGAGGGTGGGATCGGTGATCTGCACGATTCGATCCCTCCCGGTTCGCTTGGCTTCATACATCAGCCGGTCAGCTGCAGCCAGAAGCTCGGGGAGGGTCAACTGAGGACCGTCTGCACTGACAACGCCCATCGAAAAGGTGGTCGGCCATGCGTTCATCTGCATGAGCGCCTTGAGAGCAGCCCGGCTCTTTTCCAGAGCCGTCATCGCCGCCTGCGAGTCGGTTTCGGGCATGAGCACGGCGAACTCGTCACCGCCGATTCTGGCAACGACATCAGCCGAGCGCATCGTCGAGATCAGCGTGGCCGCCACCTGACAAAGCACCGTGTCGCCGACCTCGTGTCCGAAATCATCGTTCACCTGCTTGAAGTGATCAAGATCCACGAACGCTAGAGACAGCGGCCGCCCATATCGCGCTGCCCGGCTGAGTTCGCCGGCGGCCAATTCCTCGAAGGCCCGGCGGTTGAATATCCCCGTTAGCGGATCGAGTCTGGCAAAAGGCCCCTCTCCTCTTCCAATGCCGATCGAAGTCGAGCAATGAGAACCGCAAAGAGCACGAAATATCCGAGCCGAACGGTCGCGTTCCAGTACGGGATGATCGGGTCCGAGTAGAGGGGGCCCGCCGCTTGGTCCGCAGCCAGCCAGACCAGTGAAGCAACTACCGCGTTTGCCAGGGCCCACCGTTTGCCCAACTCAGGGCGGTCAACGAGATTGGCAGGAGGTAGAAAATCGAGGACGAGAACTCGGCACCAGTCCAAACGTCGGCGGCTCCCGGATCACTGTGAGGAGAGCGGCTTCGACGATTATCAATGTCCGAGATTACCCGGCCACACGCTCAACGATGCCTGACCCTAGTGTCACGAGCGCATCATAGAACTGGCCACTCTTACGATGATGTCATGTGACATTTCGATTGATAAGCGACCTAACATGACCATATGATCGGGTTCTCCCATCAAGTCGAAATTCGTCAGCCGCCCTTCCACGTCTTCGAGATGCTCGCCGACATGGACGACCTCGATAAGTGGAATCCCAGCGTGACGAGTTCGAAGAGAACTCACGGGAATCGCCTTGAACTCAATTCGAAATACGAGTCGACGCTGACCCGCGGTCCGATCAAGATGACCGCCAGCTCGACGCTGGTCGCGGTCGAAGCGGGCCGGACGGTCCGGTACGAAGGTCCGATTGGCCCGTTCTGGTCGGTCGACACGCTGACGTTCAGACCTGCCCGGCACGGCACCCAGCTCACGTTCCACAACCAGACCGGTACCCCAACCTGGATGACGCCACTCCACCCGCTCCTCAACGCTCTGTTCCAGAGGCAAGCCCGCCGGGCAGTAGACGGGGCGCTCGAATACCTGGCGGCCAATCCTCCCGAACCAGATCTGGCCTAACCAGAGCTTCCTGTCACCCATTTTCTGCCGTCAGGCGTCTGTATATCGAAAGGTTCGATCCAGGAGGCGTGACATGGTGACCAAGGTCAGAGAAAGTCAATCCGACATCCACAGATTCGGGACGGCCGGGATTGGAGCAGGACTGCTGTGGATTGCGGTTGCAGCGCTTGCCATCGCGGCAAGGATTAGCGAAGAACAGTCAGGAACGTTCGGTGATACGGAACGAGCAATTTGGGGCATGATGACCGTCGTAATCATCACCGCCGGACTGCTGACGCTGACACTGCTGGTGGGAATGCGCCACGACCTCGGATTAGGCAAGGCTGGCGCGCTGGGAATCGGGCTGGTTGGACTGGGGACTGTGGCCGGGCTGGCGGCCTGGGCCTTTCCGTTATGGGGCGGGCTTATGGGCATCGGGATGCTCATTTTCAGCCTTCCACTCATCCGCCAAGGCAAGGGCCCACGGTCGGCGGCTATCGCTTTCGGGTTCGGAATGCTCGGGGGAATTGGCCTGTTCATCATTCTGGATGCGATGAAGCTCGGTCCGGTCGACTCGTATGGCGACTATGCGGACGCTTTCGATATTGGAACAACGACGATGGTACTTGTAACCGCCTACGGGGCGATTGGGATCGGTCGGTGGCTGAGGACGAGGTAGCGAGACCCCAGCTGATCGGGACCACCGAGCATCCGGCGAGTTGATTGTAACCAGAACACGATTCGGGGACTCAGGACAGAGGAGCTGCAGGGGTCACGGTCACACTCTGGCACGCGCCTGCGAGACTGCGGTCATGGACACCTTTCGTCGCATGCCCCGGCTCGGCTTCGCCCTAGTTGGTTTGGGTTTGCTGGTTGCTGCTTGCGGCGATGTGAACAAGCCAGACGCCAGGGAGGCTTTCCCAGGGACGACGGAGACGGTGCTCGTCCTTCAAGGTCACCGGGGGGCGCGAGGCCTCAAGCCCGAAAGCACGCTCCCGTCATTCGAGTCGGCACTCGACGAGCTGATGACGACGCTCGAGTTGGACGTCCACCTCACTGCCGATGGGCGCCTAGTCGTGTGGCACGACCCGTTTGTCGACCCGGCTAAATGCGGGCTCCGGCCCGGCGCGCCGGCGGGCGCCGCCGACCCCGACGACCCGGCCACACCCAGCCACGATCTCCAGATCAGCCGTATGACAATCGACGAGCTCGCTGCGTACATCTGCGACCGCAACCCCGACCCGTCTGCTTTCCCAATCCAGGACACCACAGCCACAGCCCTGGCTGGAGCCCGATTCGAGATCATCACGCTGGAGGACCTGTTCGACTTCGTCGATCTCTATGCGGCGTCAGAAGCGAAGGATGCCAACCAGCGAGCGAACGCATCACAAGTGCGTTTCAACATCGAGACGAAGCGCGTCCCGAATCGCCCCGACCTTATTGGCGACGACTTCGACGGCGTGACGCCGGGCCGTTTTGAGCAGACGCTGCTAGACCTCCTCGACGATCGCGGAATGGTCGGGCGAGCAACGGTGCAGAGCTTCGACCACCGCTCACTGTGGGCCATTCATGCGACCGGCTCCGCCGTGCAGCTCTCAGCGCTAACGGGCCGGGGTGACGTGCCGGATTTTGCCGACCTCGCCGCACGCGGAGCCGGCGTGTGGTCTCCGAGTTTCAGTACTGTCGATGCTGCCAACATTGCGGCCGCTCATGAGGCA
Source organism: uncultured Acidimicrobiia bacterium (assembly GCA_963847455.1). Taxonomy (GTDB): domain Bacteria; phylum Actinomycetota; class Acidimicrobiia; order Spongiisociales; family JAENVV01; genus JAENVV01. The sequence continues at coordinate 9,599 of CAWKAG010000077.1, read as the reverse complement.
GGGCTCCTCGTGCTGCCATGGACGGTCAACGACGTCGCCGAGATGCAGCGCCTGACCGGGCTGGGGGTCGACGGCCTAATCACCGACCGCCCCGACCTGGCGGCCGAGTGGAATTCACCGGGCCGATAGAAACTAGGTTCGTGCTCCATGAAGAACCCCCTTATCTCGATCTTGTCGGTCGCCGACGCGCTCGACGACTGTGACGCGGCATTGATCCAACTGAGTAAAGCGTGTTGTGACCCGGGGCGAAGTCCACAGATAATCGAGTTGGCTGAGACGCTCGACGAGGCTCGACGGCGACTCGACGCAATTCCATCGGATCCCGGGCTGGTCAAGCAAGCGATTGCCGATCTCGAATCCGCAGGCGCCCAAGTCGGCCGGCTCCAGGTCGGGCGTGGCGCACCCAACCGGATGCCACTGTATGTCACGATCCTGGCGGCACTCACCGAAGCTCATACGTCTCAACGTTTCGCTCGGGACCGGGTACTAGAGCAGGCACGTGACGGTCACATGCTCCTCGATCGTCGCTCCCTCATTAGATATCGCTGCAGCAAGTTCTGCGCCCACCGTCGAGCAGTGAAGTCGGATAATCTTCCGACATAGGTTTCTCGCTATCGTCGTCTCGCTCTCGCACAAGGATTGATCATGTCGGCAAGTCTCTCTCCGCTTCTCAACCAGTCAACCGACGTCCTCGCAGTTCGCGGCGAAGGAAGCCATCTATTCGACGCTGACGGTCGGGCCTACCTTGATTTCACTTCGGGAATTGGCGTTACCTCAACGGGGCACTGCCACCCCAAGGTCGTCGAGGCCGTCCGCCACCAGGCCGGCCAGCTGATCCACGGACAGGTCACCACTGTCATGCATCCCCGTTTGTTGGAACTGACCGAGCGGCTCGGGGCTCACCTGCCCGACGGCATCGACTCGCTCTTTTTCGCCAATGCCGGTACTGAAGCCGTCGAAGCGGCGGTCCGCCTGGCCCGTCAAGCGACCGGCCGCACCAACCTCATCGTTTTCCAGGGTTCGTTCCACGGTCGAACGACTGCGGCGCTGGCGATGACCACCTCGAAAACCGCGTATCGAGCCGGTCTGCAACCGCTCATGTCGGGCGTGTTTGTGGCTCCCTTCCCGACGACGTATCGATACGGGTGGTCCGAGGACGAGACAACTGCGTTCTGTCTACGCGAGTTCGACCACCTTCTCGCAACTCAAACATCTCCGCAAGAGACCGCTGGAGTGTTCATCGAACCCGTCCTCGGCGAAGGCGGATATGTGCCGGTCACGGCAGGTTTTCTTGAGGGTATTGCTCAACGGTGCCGCCAGCACGGGATTGTGTTCGTCGCCGACGAGGTCCAAACCGGATTTGGACGAACCGGTAAGTTCTGGGCGTATGAGCATGGCGAGGCAGTACCGGACCTCATCATCATGGCCAAAGGCATCGCCTCGGGATTCCCGTTGTCGGCGATCGCAGCCTCGACAGACCTTATGAGCAAGGGATGGCCGGGTTCCCAGGGTGGCACGTACGGCGGCAACGCCGTCGCCGCAGCTGCGGCCATCGCAACGCTTGATGTCATCGAAGAAGAAGGTCTGGTCGCCAGAGCCGCCAGCCTTGGCACGGTCCTACGGGGCATGCTCAGCGAGGTCGCCGACGAGTACCCGGATCGGATCGGCGACGTGCGGGGACCTGGCCTCATGATCGCTACTGAATTCGTCGATGCGCATGGCAACCCCGATGGGGCAACTGCCAAAGACGTCCTGAAGGCTGCAGAACACGAGGGACTCCTGTTGCTGGGCTGCGGCGCCTACGGCAACGTCATCCGCTGGATCCCCCCGCTCGTCGTGACCGAGGCTGAACTCGACGAAGGTGTCGGAATGTTCAGACGGGCGATGAAACAAGTGGTCGCTGCCTGAACATTGCCGTCGAATTCAAAGAAGTAGCGAAAGCCTTCTGAAACGTCGAGGCGACAGACGCCTCGGTCGAGTGTGCATCCACGACGAAATAACGAGCCTGGATGCACACTCGACTGACGCCGGTGTGGCCTAGGTGTGCTCAGTCACCGCGTAGATCTCATCGGCGACGAGCCCATGAGCGTCGCGATGGACCGCCATGGCATCTTCGGCGGTGTCAGCTTCGACGAGGCAAAAGATCTTGCCGTCGGCTTCGTCGACCCAGTATCGAAGATACTTGACGCCGTATTTTCCCTGTGTTTCAAGGTCTTTCTGATGTGCGCCAGCGGCGTCTTCTGCCGACACACCACCTTCGAGAGTGTGGGTGTCCATAAATAGTGGCATCTTCCATACCTCCTCAATCGATCGAACTTTGTCGCCTCTGGCCGATCGGGTCGGAACCCGGTTTGCCGTCCGCATCCCGCCGGGCGAGACCTGTTCGGCCACCACAACCCGACGACTGCTCTGGTACCTTCCTCCTCAGAGCCGTACTGCCAACATATCCCAGACGATGAAACCGCGATAGTGCTAATAACGAACCGACCCGCCGAAGATCAGACGCATCCTCGTGACTGGTGCGCCATACTCAGTTGATGGACACGTATGGTCAGTACTGCCCGGTCGCCAAAGCAGCGGAGGTCCTCGGTGATAGATGGACGCTGCTAATCATTCGAGATATGCACACCGGAGCTGTCCAATTCAACGATCTTCACCGCGGTCTCCCAGGCATTTCGCGGTCAGTCCTCACGCAACGGCTCCGCAAACTCGAACGCGATGGCCTCATCGAACGGATCGTTGATGGCCGGGGACGCACCGAACGGTACGACCTAGCCGCGCCTGGTCAAGATTTGTCATTGGTACTCACGTCGATGACGAACTGGGTCAACAAATGGGTGATGGAAGCTCCGACACCTGCAGAAATGGATCCTCGACTGCTCATGCTCTGGTTTACCCGCGTCGCTGATCTGACCCCGCTTGGCGATCGCCGCTTCGTAGCCGAGTTCGACCTGGCTGGACCTCAGCCCTGTCGGTCCTGGGTGGTACTGGACAATCGAGAGACCTCGCTGTGTTTCGATGACCCGCTGATCGATATCGACCTCTTCATCACAGCCGATACCGGGCTCCTATACGAAGTCTTCACAAAACGAATTCCGTTGCGAAAAGCCTTGGCCGAAGAGTCGATTGAGGTCGCCGGAGATCCCGCCACAACTACCGGGTTTCTGAAGATTGTCGAAAGCATGACTCTGCCCTACCTGGTTGACGCCTAGTCATCGCACCCCTCGATTTACAAGCGCCAGGCCGAGCGACACTCCAGCGGCACCAACACCCCTGAGTGATAGCCTGCATAACTGTGACACCGCCGATGTTTTCCCTTGACGGCCGGACGGCGCTCATCACAGGTGCTGGCAGCCCGACCGGCATTGGGTTTGCCTCTGCCCGAATGCTGGCGACGCTTGGCGCCCAGGTCATGGTGACTTCAACCACCGATCGCATACTTGAGCGGGCCGATGAACTGCAAGCCGATGGTTATACGGCCTTCGGCACGTTCGGCGACTTGACGGACGAGGCAACTGTCAGCCGAATCATCGCCGAGACCAATACCAAGCTCGGTTCGATCGACATCCTGGTCAACAACGCCGGGATGACCAGCGTGACCCAATCGGGCGATGAGGAAGCCGGTCAGGCTTCGTCGCTCCCCTATCACCAGTGGCGGGCCTCTATCGAACGCAACCTGGATACCGTCTTTCTCGTCTCCCGAGCGGCAATACCGCACATGCAAAGCAAGGGGTGGGGCCGGATCATCTCGGTGGCGAGTGTCACGGGACCCGTGATGGCGATGCGTCATGATCCCGGGTATGCCGCCGCCAAAGCTGCGGTCGTTGGGTTAACCCGAGCCCTGGCCGTCGATCACGCCGGCGAGGGGATCACCGTCAATGCGGTCGCGCCAGGCTGGATCGAGACGGGATCCCAGACCCCGAACGAGAAGATCGAGGGACGAGCGACACCCATGGGTCGCAGCGCCACTCCCGATGAAGTAGCCAGCGCGGTCGCCTGGCTCGCCACTCCGGGCGCTGCCTACACGACCGGTCAGTGTGTGGTCGTCGATGGCGGCAACTCAATCGCTGAGGAACGCTCCTAGCTCGACCTTCTGCGGGTTCTTTCAGGTGGCGTAGAAGCTCACCGACTGAGTACTCAGCCCCTGATCCAGGCCATCGGAAAGGCGGATACTGGGAGGGAAAGGAGTGGATCATGCGACACACAATGGTCGCTCTGCTGGCTCTGGCTGTCGCCGGATGTGGCGTCGATGCCGGTGTGGTCACGACCAACAGTTCCTCGCTTACCGAGTCCACGATAGGAATAACCACCCCGACACCGTTGGCCATGTCGACGGTGTCAACGATTCCCACCCAGCCCGATCATTCGACCGATCTCTCAACTCGCAGCATCACTGTTGGCGGAATGGGAACCGAATACGCAGAACCGGTGCGAAGCGTCGTCGACATCGGGGTTTCCAGCCGACGCCCGACCGTCGGGGCATCAAGCCGAGCGGCAGCCGAGGCCGGTCAGGCGATGACAGACACCTTGATCGGGGCGGGAGTCGCTCTAAGCGATATCCAGACTTCGGACTTCTCGGTTGGACCCTTCTATGAGCAGTGGCCCGAGATCAGCGGCTACGAAACCCGGATCGGGTACCGGGTGACGATGCCAGATCTGGCGGAGATTGGCGCCACGCTGGCCAGCGCGATCGAGGCAGGTGGGGACGACGCAACAGCCTGGGGAATTCGATTCGAGGCTGATCCGCAGCCGTTGATGGAAACCGCCCGAGCGCAAGCATGGGCCGACGTCATGACCAGGGCCGAATCGCTGGCGGAGCTGGCGGGCGTGCCCTTGGGAGACGTGCTCGACATCCATGAGAAGGTTCTCGTCACATCGTCCCACGGCATGAGCCAGGGAGGCGAAGGCGACTCGGCATCGTTTGATATTCCAGTTTCGCCCGGCGTGTCAGGGGTGGTGATCCTTCTGACGGTCACGTTCGCGATCGGCAACTGACCCCGACGCGAAGAAGGGGTCCCCTCTCGGAGACCCCTTCTTCGTTTGCGTATCTGGTCAGATCAGTCGCACCAGGCGAACAGCTCAGGGCTGTCGAGGTGGAGCTGAAACACCTGATTGATCGGCAGGTAGGCCTCGTCGCCAAGGTCGATCCGGATCAAACCCTGGAAGTCATTCCCCGAGTTGATGTCGAATGCCGCATAGTTGACCTGGCCTTTGGCAGCAGCCTTGAACGCCCCGAGCGAACGGAGAGTGGCCTGTCCGGCGCGCAGACAATCGGTGTCCGGGGTGCGGGGACCGGCGAGTGCGGGTGCTGCGGTCAGACCTACGGCCATGGCGGCAATCACCACGAGTGAGCTAAAACGACGCTTCATGTTTCTGTTCCCTTCGCTTTGGAGTTCCCTGCGAACCCCCTTAGTGACAAATACGAAGCCGCCGCCACTCTGGATGAGATTTCGAGAAGAAATCGCCCGCAGCGACCATCTTTGCTCATGATTGAACACAGGTGTACAATCACCTTCTGCACCAACCAGAGAGCCGTCCACCAGTGAATCAAGCGCAACGCCGCATTCATGACGCCGCCATTCGTCTTTTCGCCGAACAGGGCAACCACCGCGTGTCGGTCAGCGATCTGGCCCAGGCGGCTGGGGTAGCCCGGGGGACCATTTACAACAACATCGAGGCTCCCGAGTACCTGTTCGAACAGGTAGCCGCCCAGCTCGCCACTGAGATGCACGAGCGGGTGACCGCTTGCGACCAGAATTCGGACCCGGCCCATCGCCTCGCCAACGACATCCGCTTCTTCGTTCGGCGAGCCCACGAAGAGCCCCAGTGGGGCTGGTTTGTTTACCGGTTCGGCATCAACAACGACTCGCTTAGGGATCTGCTCAATGGAACCCCGATGCGAGCTATCGTCAAGGGCGTCGATCGGCACCGATATGACTTACGAGAAGACCTACTCCCCGGTGCAATGGCAATGATTGCCGGTACCACCCTCACCGCCATGTGGATGGTCCTCGAAGGGCACCAGACCTGGCGCGAGGCCGGATCTGGAGCCGCAGAACTCGTCTTGCGCAGCTTCGGAATCGAAACCGAGGAAGCCCGCCGTCTGGCCGAAACGGACCTCCCTCCCTTGCCGCCCACCTCCCCGGATTTACATGTCGTTTCATAACCAACCGATCAGGAGATCAACTCATGGCTGACGCCTACATCTACGACGCCGTCCGAACCCCCCGAGGCCGGGGAAAAAGCACCGGAGCGTTGCACACCACCAAACCGGTGACGCTCGTGACCGGACTCCTCAACGCGGTGCGCGAACGGAATCCGAGCCTGGATCCTTCAGCGGTCGACGACATCGTCCTTGGGACCGTGGAACCCCATGTCGAGCAAGGTGGCGTCCTCGGACGCACCGCCGGCTTGGCTGCAGGGTTCTCCGAGACGGTGCCTGGCGTGCAGCTCAACCGGTATTGCGGTTCCGGACTCGAAGCGGTCAACCAGGCCGCCGCCCGGGTTCGCTCTGGTTGGGAGAACATCATTCTGGCCGGAGGCTCCGAATCGATGTCCCGGGTCGGCATTGGCTCAGGAGGCGATCCATGGGCCATGGACCCGGCCACCAATTACGACACCTCGTTCGTTCCCCAAGGCATTAGTGCCGATCTCATCGCCACTGTCGAAGGCTTCAGCCGACACGACGTCGACGCTTTTGCCGTGGAGTCTCAGGGTCGGGCCGCCAAAGCCTGGGCGGATGGCCGGTTTGACCGCTCGATTATTCCCGTGGTCGACATCGCCGGGCAGGTAGTCCTTGACCGCGACGAACACATGCGTCCCGGGACGAGCATGGAAGACCTGGCGAAGTTGCCGCCCGCTTTCGCTGCGATGGGCCAGATGGGTGGGTTCGATGCTGTCGCCCTTCAGAAGTACACCCGGGTCGAGGAAATCAACCATGTCCACCACGCAGGCAACTCGTCTGGCATTGTCGACGGGGCGGCGCTGGTGGTTGTCGGCGACGAAGAAGCCGGCTCGAAGTTCGGTATGGCGCCACGAGCCCGTATCGTTTCAGTAGGAACCGTCGGGTCCGAGCCAACCATCATGCTCACCGGTCCGGCACCCGCCTGCCGCAAGGCGCTCGACAAGGCCGGAATGACCGTCGGTGACATCGACCTCATCGAGATCAACGAAGCATTCGCGTCGGTGGCACTCAAGCTGATGCGGGACCTCGGAGTCGACCACGACATCACGAACGTCAACGGCGGCGCCATCGCGATGGGCCACCCCCTCGGAGCCACTGGCGCCATGTTGCTCGGCACCATGGTCGACGAACTAGAGCGACGCGACCTGAACACCGCCATGATCACGTTGTGCATCGGCGGCGGCATGGGAATCGCCACCATCATCGAACGCGTCTGAACGGAAAGTCACGACTATGAATCTTGAAACCATCCAATACAGCCAGGACGAGAACGGTCTGGTCACCCTGACCCTTGACGACCCGCAGCAGTCGGCCAACACGATGCGCCAGCAATTCGTGGAGGACTACATCGCGGTCGTTGACCATCTCGAAGCGAACAAGGCTGAGATCACCGGTGTGCTCATTACGTCGGCCAAGCCCACCTTCTTCGCAGGTGGAGATCTCCGCGAACTGATCGCCGCTACTCCCGATGACGCCCCCGCCTTCGTCGAGTTCTCAAACCGACTCAAGCGAGCCATGCGCACCTTGGAAACGCTCGGCATGCCGGTGGTTGCCGCCATCAACGGCGCCGCTCTCGGCGGTGGACTGGAAATCGCCCTGGCCTGCCACTATCGAGTCGCCCTCGACAACCCGGCGACCCGGATCGGCTTACCCGAAGTCACCCTCGGATTGCTGCCAGGTGGTGGCGGAGTGGTCAGGACCATCCGCCTCCTCGGCGTAATCGAAGGCCTGACCAAGGTCCTCGTGCAGGGCCAGCAGATGCGGGTTGCCGATGCCAAAGCAGCCGGTCTCATTGACGAAATCGCTCCGAATGCCGAGGCAATGCTGGTTGCAGCCAAGGGGTGGATTGCCGACAACCCGAAGGCCACCCAACCGTGGGACGCTCGCGGTTACCGGATGCCCGGGGGGACACCGAACCATCCGACCCTGGCCGCCAACCTGCCGGCAATTCCGTCTACGTTGAAGTCCCAGACCAAGGGCGCCCACTACGACGCTCCCCATCACATCATGTCGGCGGCAGTCGAAGGGGCCGCAGTCGACATCGATCGGGCCTTCGAGATCGAGACTCGCTACTTCGTCGACCTGGTGTGTCACTCGCAGCAAGCCAAGAACATGACCCAGGCCTTCTTTTTTGACCTTCAGGCCATCAACAAGGGCGGCTCGCGACCCGACGGCTACGACCGGTGGTCCGCTACCAAAGTGGCCGTGCTGGGCGCTGGCATGATGGGTGCGGGAATCGCCTATCAATGCGCCCGATCCGGCATCGAGGTCGTCCTCAAGGACGTGTCGATCGAAGCCGCTGAAAAGGGCAAGGCTTACAGCGAGAACCTGGTCAAGAAAGCTATCCAGCGAGCCAAGATCACCCAGGAGAAAGGCGATGCCCTCCTGGCCCGGATTACCCCAACCGACTCATACGCCGACTTGGCCGGGGCGGACCTGGTGGTCGAAGCCGTCTTTGAATCCGCCGACCTGAAGAAGCAGGTCTTCGCGGACACCGAACCGGTCGTCAGTCCCGACGCCCTTCTGTGTTCAAACACGTCGACGCTACCAATCAGCGATCTGGCGCTAGGAGTGTCCCGCCCGGAGGATTTCATCGGTTTGCACTTCTTCTCACCCGTCGACAAGATGCCGCTCGTAGAAATCATCGTCGGCAAGCAGACATCGGATGCAGCCCTCGCCAAGGCCGTCGATGTCGTCCTGCAGATCGGGAAGACGCCCATTGTGGTCAACGACTCCCGTGGCTTCTTTACGTCCCGGGTCATTGGTGGGTTCGTCAACGAGGCTGTCGCCATGCTCACCGAGGGCATCAACCCGATCATGATCGAACGAGCAGGAAGTCGCGCCGAATCCGGCTCCCCCGCTGCAACTCGTAGATGAGCTGACCTTGACACTGCCGAAGAAGATCATGACCGCCAACCGGGCGGGCGCCGAAGCGGCCGGCGTCGAATACGTTCCTCATCCGGCCGAAGCCGTCGTCGACAAGATGCTTGAGGCGGGCCGGGAAGGACGCTCCGGAGGAGCAGGTTTCTACGATTACGACGATTCGGGTCATCGCCAGAAGCTCTGGCCCGGGCTATTCGAGATGTTCGACATCGAGAAAGATCGCAGCCTGCACGCCGATGACGTCGATCAGTTACGCGATATGTCTGAGCGTATGTTGTTCGGTGAAGCCATCGAAACGGTGAAGTGTTTCGACGAGGGCGTGATCACGTCCTACGCCGATGCCAACATCGGGTCGATTTTCGGCATCGGGTTCCCGGCCTGGACCGGAGGCGTCGCCCAATACATCGACCAGTATCCGGGTGGGACCACCGGATTCGTGGCACGCTGCAAGGAGCTTACGGACCGGTACGGCGACCGGTTCATTCCACCGCCATCGCTGGTTGCCAAAGCCGAGGCAGGCGAAACGTTTCGG
>CAWKAG010000076.1:0-25130 GCA_963847455.1 uncultured Acidimicrobiia bacterium | reverse complement strand
AATCAGACCAACTCCAGGATCGTCGCGTTGGCCATGCCGCCGCCCTCACACATCGTCTGCAGGCCGTACCGGCTCCCCGTTCGCTGCATCTCGTGCACCAGCGTCGTCATCAGGCGAGCGCCGGAGGCACCGAGCGGGTGGCCCAGCGCAACTGCGCCACCGTTGACGTTTGTACGGTTCCAGAGGCCTTCGGCGTCTCCATTGCCGTGTTCCTTGCGCCAGGCGGCGATGACCGTCGCAAAGGCCTCGTTGACCTCGAACAAATCGATCTCATCGATGGACATGCCTGCCCGGTCGAGCACCATGCTCGTGGCAGGTATCGGGGCACTGAGCATGATCACCGGATCGGCAGCTGTCACCGCAAAGGCCTTGAAACGGACCATCGGCTGATATCCCAGTTTCTCGGCGGTGTCCTCTCCCATGATCAGGAGGGCGGCGGATCCATCTGAGATCTGCGACGAGTTGCCAGCGGTTACGACTCCGTCTTCCTTGAAAGCCGGCTTGAGGGAGGCAAGTTTTTCAAGTGACGTCTCACGCCGGATGCCGCCATCGATGGAAACCATGCCCTCCGGAGTGTCAATCGGCATGATCTGTCTCTCGAACCGACCCTCGTCCGTTGCCCGCGCGGCCCGCTGGTGTGATTCCAGTGAGATCTGATCGATCTCGTCTCGATCGACACTCCACTTCTCGGCGATCATCTCGGCAGACAATCCCTGGGGAACCAGCCGGTGGTCGTATCTGTCACTCATGCGCGGTCCGAATGGAGTTCCCGGACCCATGGCGTTCGAACCCATCGGAACGCGGGTCATCGACTCAACTCCTGCGGCGATGACCACGTCATACGCTCCGGCGATGACGCCCTGCGCGGCGAAGTGTGCCGACTGCTGGGAAGACCCGCACTGACGATCCACGGTGGTCCCGGGAACCTCTTCCGGGTAGCCGGCTGCCAGGGCGGCGTTGCGGGCGATGTTGATGCCCTGCTCGCCGGTTTGCGTTACGCAGCCCATGATCACATCGTCGATCCGGCCGGGGTCGAGGTCGTTGCGTTCAACAACCTCCCTCAGGGTTTCCGAGGCGAGGTCGACCGAGTGCCAGTCCTTCAGGAATCCGCCCCGCCGGCCAACCGGGGTGCGCACAGCATCGACGATCACAGCATTCCTCATGGAGGACTCCTTCGCTCAGATGTGCTCTACATCGTACGACGATTCGCACCGCCTGACGTCTGCCGGCTGCGGTATCCCGTCTGGCATCTTTCTCAACGTCGACGTATCATGTGTACCGGCCAAGGGGATGTAGCTCAGCTTGGCAGAGCACCTGCTTTGCAAGCAGGGGGTCGTCGGTTCAAGTCCGATCATCTCCACGTCGGTCGCCTTCGGCGACCTAACGGAGTTTGCTATCGCAAACTCCCACCTATGTTTCGTTCACCACCCTCCAGGACCAGCTGCCTGCGACGAATCTCTGGAAGAGGACCCCTCGTCAGCTGGTAGTGTTCAATCCCTCACGGGCCCATAGCTCAGCTTGGTTAGAGCGCATCCCTGATAAGGATGAGGCCCCTGGTTCAAGTCCAGGTGGGCCCACCAACAAACCCCCTCGTCAGAGGGGGTTTCTCTTCATTCGGACGACAGGGCAGTGACCGGAGCATCCTCTCGCGTGCACATCGCGTGCACATCAGCGGCGGCAAAGGTCGCTTCGAGACGGTCCGCAGCGGCCTCGTCGAGGCCCTCGAAGAGATGACCGTAGGTGTCGAGTGTGGTTTTGATCGAGGCGTGTCCGAGCCGCTCCTGGATGACTTTCGGATGTTCGCCCTGGGCAATCAGGAGCGCAGCATGCGAATGCCGCAGATCGTGGAATGTGCACGGACGACCGACGGATTTCTCCACCGCAGGCAGCCAGATCCGCCTGCGGAAGTTGTTCCGGCGAATCGGCCCGCCGCTTGGGGCCGAGAAAACGAGGTCCGAGCCGTCGCCGTACATCGTCAGATGAGCAGCCAAAACGTCGACGAGGAAGGGTGGCACGCGGACGGTGCGGCGCGAGGCCTCCGATTTCGGTTCCTCGAAGTAGAACTGGCCTCTGCTTTCCACGAGAGAGGCAGCCACCCGGATGGTGCGCCGGAGGGTATTGATTCGATCCACCCGGAGCGCTCGTAATTCGCTGAAGCGGAGCCCGGTGTAGGCAGCTGCGAGGACCATGGCCGAATACCGGGAGTCGATAGCGTCGGCCAGGAGGTTGATCTCAGCAGCATCCAGGAATCGGATCTCAGCTGTGGTCTCGAGCTTTGGCAGCTTCACACCTCGACACGGCGAGCGTCCGATGAGCCCGGACTCCACAGCAGCGTCGAGCGCCGCGGCCAGCAGCTGATATGCCTTGCGTACCGTTGCCGGCGCATAGCCCCGGGCGTCCAAGTCGGCGACCCATTGCGCCACATGGATCGGCTGGATGTTGCCGATCACCCAGCTACCAAAGCTCGGCAGAATGTGATTGCGGACGGTGGCATCGTCCCTTGCCTGTGTCTGCAAGGCCAGGTTCACGCGGGTTGCCTGGTACTCCGCCATCCACTCGGCCAGCGGTGTCTTGGCCAAGCGGGGGTCGGTGTAGCGGCCTCGGAGCTTGTCCGTCTCCATGGCGAGGAGATAGCGCTCGGCGTCGACCTTCCGATCGAAGTTCTTGGCACGCTGTCGTCCCGCCGGGTCTCGCCAACGTGCTTGCCATGCCCGACGCCCAGAACTGTGCGTCACCCTCGATACAGCACCCATGTCGGCATCCTTCTCTTGACGGCTGTTCTTCGAATGTACACCCGGCGGGTGACGACAATCGAGCCGGTCTATCTTGCGAGTCCAACCCTGTCATCTCACGATCATTTCGTTGTCATTTACCCTCCAATCCCAGGTCAGGGGCCTTTTTGGGCAGGTCAGAGTTCGGCCAACGACAGGCGTGCGAGGCGGTTATGACAGGGTTCCCGCCACTCCACTGACAGGGTCGCGATGTCTCCTGTTGCTCATGGAAACAGCGACACAGCCTTCAGAAGCTCGATTGGCAAGCCGCCCCCCTTTCAGCATCCTGACCAACGACCTCAAGCGGGCAACCGAGTCGGATCAACCCCGGAGAGGCACGATGACCTACCCAATATCGCAATGCGAACAAGAAAACCAATGCCCTCACCAACGGCAGTCAAGCCACCGAGACGAAGCAAACAGCCCCGCCCCCAGATCGATAGAAACCTCAGTCACGAATCGACAGCGGACATACCCATTCGCGTACAGGACCCTGTCAATCCCACACGCACCTGCAACAAGTTGCCTCCGGTATACCCGTCTACTCGGGAGGTGAAGTGATGGCACTGGATCGGGGAACGCTGGCCAAGATCGATCGTCGGGTCCTCTCCGAGTTGGATCACGGTCAGGGTGTCCAGTTGGTGAAGGTTCCGCTGTCGGAGGCGGTCGTGGTCGACCTGGCGACGCTACTGCCAAGCGCTCGGTCTAGCCATGGGACAGGGCATCGCCGGCCTGATCACCTACGAACTCGGCCAACTCGTGAACAACGACCAGCATCAGGGGACGGTCTTCGCTCCAGAGCTGCAGCGCCAGCTCATGGCCAGGTCGGAGGCCCTCGACGCCCGGGAACGCAGTCTCGACGAGCGTGAGCGGTCGCTGAGGGCATCACAGCGACTGCTACGGGCCAGAACCATCCCACTGGACCGGGCAGATCATTCGAAGGTTGGTCGGAACGACCCCTGCCCGTGCGGATCGGGCTCCAAGTACAAGCGGTGCCACGGCAACTAATGGGCTACCGAAAGTGAGTTATGGATGTGTCCGGGATTGCCGGTTCCCGGACGTTTTGGGGTGGCCGTGGCAGGAATGGTCCAACGTCGTTATGCGCCACCCACTCCGCTATCGCTGGTGGCGTGTCGTGGTCATGAGTTGACGATGAGTCCGATCAGATGCCATACGGCTACGGCACCGAGAGCAAGGGTCGGCCAGATCAGCGCCTTCGGGCGCAGCCGGTAGATCAGGATGCTGGCGGCGGCGACCAACACCAGTTTGATTGGCATACCAAAGGTGGTCACGAACGGGTTCAACTCGGTGGCCTGACCAGCGGCCAATGCCCATTGGGTGAGGGCGGCGTCAGCGACGTTGAGGACGTTGAGGAGCACCAAGGTGACGAAGGGGCCCTGGTCGGAGGTCCTGATCAGGCGGGCAAGCGGTCGCCATGAAGCCGCCACCAGGGCGGCAATGGCGAGCGGCAAGTAGTACTCGGCGTACCCGAACTCATTCACCCAGGCAAGCGGACCGACCGCCAGCACACCGATCGCAAGGTGTGCCCATGGCCACCAGCCTTTCGCCGTTCCCAAGGACGCACCGAAAACCACCAAAGGAGCGAATTCGATCAGTTGGTCTAGGAGATGGGGATCGTACGGTGCGAGAACCATCCTGACATAGATGACCATGCCAACGACCAGCATCATGATGCCGAGACTCGCCGCCTCGGCCTGGGATATCCGGCGGTGCGATGACCGGAGATTGGACTTGTAGCGCAACCAGAAACCCGGTGTTAACAGAAGCACCAACAGTATGGGTCCGCCGAATCGCCCAAGTGCGGTCATCGGTCCCCATCCGAATCCCATCACGTCGGCGAACTCCGACCAGTCACCGACCAGAACAAGGTTGATTAGATGGGGCAATTCTGGGAGGAAGACGAACAGTAGCACAGGGGCCATCCACAGCCTCCGCCAACCAACCGCCACCAACACGAACCCGGTGAGTGCTTGACCGAGAAACAGGCCGAGGTTGTGGGCTGCACCGATGAACAGAAGACGATCAACCGCATCGTTCGCAGCCAGCCGGAAACCGAGAGGGACGGCCACTGCCAGAGTCGCGAAGAGCAGCGGTACTAGCCACACAACCGGGCGACCCAGGGCCCACGCCTCCCGAGGGCTCAACACCACCGTCGAGCCCTCAGACCTCAGGTCGACATCAAGGGCTTTGCTGGGAGTCACACATGATTCATCGGAGAATTCGGGTAGGTGGTGTAGCGGAAACCAAAGAGAACCAAAGGGCTCGACCCTCACGGTATCCGCTCAGATCGCCCAACTCCGAGCCAAAACGCTCACTTCTTCAAAAGAACGCATATCGGCACTTCCAGGATTGGTCTAGCGAAACGATCGTTGTCAGGTTATCCTGACACGATGAAGGTGATAGACGTCGAATCGCTGCCGGCGGATCCGCTCGAAGCGCTGCAAGAGCTTTCTCGGGCTGATGCGGAGCTCGAAGAGCTGCGGCGTGAGCGGGTAGAGGCGGCGCGCCGTCAGGGCGCCACCTGGGACCAGATTGGTGAGAGCTTGGGGTTGTCGCGCCAGTCGGCATGGGAGTACTACACCCGCGACGCGTGACATGTGCTCGACGAGAGCGCAGCCGGCTCCGACCTCGACGAGGACGAGGCGATGCGGGTCGCCACTGAGGAGGTCAGTCGATTGCGGCGGCGACGCCGGACCTCGAGTTCCTGAGCCATTCGGATGCGGGTGGTTCTTGATGCCAACGTCTTGATCTCGGCGGCGATCAGTGAAGGTCCGTCGCACCGGATCGTGCAGAGTTGGCTCCAAGATCAGACATTCGAGTTGGTAATCTGCGATCGGCTGCTGGGCGAAGTGCGCAGCGTGTTGACCGAACGGCCGCGCTTGCGGAAGTGGATCTCGCTGGAGGGCGCGGAGCTGTACGTAACGACGTTGGCCACGGTTGCGGATGTGCAGCCCGATCCGGGTCCGGGTCCGGCGCTGACTCGAGATCCCGACGATGACTACATCATCCATATCGCCCGGGCTCACGATGCCGACTTCATCGTGAGCGGCGACGCCGACCTTCTCGAATGGGATGAGCAGGATCCGCCGGTGATCCCGCCGGTCGAGTTCGAGGCAAGACTGATTGAGTCCTGAGAGGTCAACACTTGGGCCGCGGCTGGGCCGCGGGACGATCGGTACTGACCGGTGATGACGCAAACCAACCGGTGGGAAAACCCCAGGTCAACGCACGATTTTGGTGTAAACGCCGAGGTCACAGAACCCTCCCGCACTGACTACGGATCAGAAGGTTGGGGGTTCGAGTCCCTCCGGGCGTGCGCCGTTCGCTTCACGAACTGACCGAGTCGCTTTGCCGAACATCGCCCGCTTGTGTGGGATTTGCGTTGCCAATCTCCGGCAGCTTGCGGGGGTTTCCTCTAGTTCCAGGGACCGCCCCGTCCGAAGGGGTGTTCCGCATGGCCTGAAACGCAGACGGCTCGGCAACACGGTCGACCAAGCGTGACTAGCTGAGCGATCTCCCGGTGCCTGCCCGGGTAGAGCACGCGTCATGCCCAGCCCCCGGGTCCTGGCCGCCCGGACCGCGACACCAGTTCCTCGGCGCCGGGAGAACCGCAGGTTATTGGTCTCAAACCCTACGCCGCGGCCGGCTCGGACCTGTCGTCGAGGCCACCTTCGCGCACGATCTGCCAGTTGATCCATCCGCTGTTCAGATCGACGGCGACGTGCAGGAGCATCGGCGCCCACACTGAACCGGTCATCCAGTAGAGGACACCGAACAGGACCCCCATCGCGGTCGATCTTCACTATCCCGGCCGCACCCTGGTAGAGGTGCCCGAGACCGAAGACGAGCCCGGCGAGGACGATGACGACCCCGGCTGCCGCCCCCGGTAGCCATGCTGCGAAGTAGGCGAAGAGGAACCCCCGGTAGATGATCTCCTCGCAGATGCCTGCGGTGACCGACACGGCGTCGAACCATCGCTTTTCGGTGGCCGTTTGTGGCAACAGGGCTCGCATTGAAGCGATGGCCTCGCGGGTCTTGCTACGCCCCTGTTCGCTGCGGGCAACCGATCGGCCAAGCATCAGGAGCGCCCCGATCGCCAGTGCGGTTAGCGCATACCCCCAAAGCGCTAGGGGAGTGGCGCTCGCTATCAACCCGATCGACGAGGTGCTGCGGTTGAGTGCGATCCACGCCATGGCGATCACCGCGGTGAGACAACCACTTCTCGACCAACACTGTGCGGTAGGCGCGCATGCGAGCGCCCGGGTTTCCGGCGTCGTCCCGTTTCACTAGCAGGTCGAAGCGCGTGCGCCCGTTCCAAGGAAGGAGGGCAACGAGAACGAGAACCACGACGTGATCGATGATCGCAAGGCTGATGTTTGGCATGGTTAGTACCTCCTGAGTGGGTCACGTGCCGAGGGGGTCACCACTAGTCGGTGGATCGATCCGGCAAGGGCATAAGAGCCAGGGTGAGGGAGACGAACTCGTCGTCATCCTGGGGTTCGTCTCGCCGAATCGACTCGAGAACGGCTCCGAGCAGGGCATCGAGACGCCGGTTCATCTCGGCCATCTCCCTCCCGGCTGAGCCGGAGGTGCACCCTGGTTGCGTAGAAGTTGCGGTGGTCGCCTTCGCTGCGCGCAGCACCCTCGGCGAGAGCGGCCTTCATGTCCCGCTCCGCCATCCGGAACGCGCTGGCTGTGGTCTTCAGAGCGAGCGTGTGCTCGCCCCCCTCGGAGGACTGACCGTGGCCGGGAACAGCGATGGCGTCGGCGACCATGGAGTACTCGGTCTCCCGCGTCGACCTTCGCGGCGTTCGCCGCTCTTCTTCAACAGACCGCTCTCGAGCTAGCAGGCGTACGTGGTAGTGGATGGCGGTTGCCGGACGGCCCATCCGCTCGGCTACCTCGCGCACGGAAAGCAATAGCCCCGCCGAGAAGTGCTCCAGAATCTCCAACCGCAGCGGTGAGGAGATGGCCCGGCGCTGAGCCTCGCCTTCGATGGTGTGGATCTTGGGTCCGGAGTTGTTCACTGGAGGAAAGCGTAGTTTTAATTCAAAAGAGTGCAAATCTTTGAATCAAATAGTATCTGACATTTTGAAAACTAGAGCAGGGCGCAAGCAAGGCGCCGGGGACCCGAATCGGATCCTCTGGCTGCGAGCCCCGGGCAAAGCCCATCACCAGATACAGGGCTGGAGCAGGCATTTCCGAGAGTGCTCTAGATCTGCTGGAGTCGCCCGACGACGAAGACCTGCTCATCGAATCCAACGCCCGCGAAGAGGGCGGCAACGGCGTGCTCTACGGCAGCCCGGACCCGGTGGATCGCAGAGCGGCGGCCTACCTGCCGCTGCGGAGAAGCCGATTGAGCTGAGGGTGCTGGTGAGGCTCTCGGTAACAGCCGCCCTCAGCCTTTCCCTTCGCCGAAAGCCATGGGCGGAAGCCGTCCCCCTTGGCTCAACCCGATTTCCTCAGAGTTGCCTCAGGAAACTGCTGGTGCCGGCGCGGACCTTTTGACCGACGGCAACACCTGCAAGATCTGAAGGAACGACGCCGGGAAGGAACAGGTCCACCTGACTACCACGGCGAATCATCCCTATCTTCTGCCCGGCCACGACTCGATCTCCCGGGCGGACGTAGCAGTCGATTCGGTTCACCTGCTGGTCGGCGATCTGTACGACGTAGGCGTCCGATTCTGGCCCGCTATGTGAACGATGTTCCGCTCGTTGGCCACGATGTGTGGTGAGCGGGCGTACATGGGCTGAATCCGGAAGAGATTGCGGAGAAACATGCTGCCCATCACGTGGTTGTAAGCGGCCGGGTGGTAGGAGGTCTCTTGGACGATGCCACTTATTGGGCTGCGCTGGTAGTGAACGTCGAAAGGAGACATGAAGATGCCGATCAGGACTCCCGTCGCCGGGCGCGGCGTTCCTTTGACGATGTCGTCAAGGGGTATCTCGGACCTTTGCTTGATCGCGATGGGAACCCGTCCCTCTGCGACCTCCGCCACGTAGACGATCCGGCCGTCGGCCGGTGCGACGATCAGCGCCCTGGGGTCAACGGAGCGGCTCGGATCGCGTGGGAAGAACCAGCGTTCGTAGGCCCAGATCAACAGGGCAATCATGACCAGCATCACCAGCATCGCCGGCAGGGCGACGAGCTTGCTCCGCACCTTGCCTCAGTTCTCTGATCGGCCTCTTCCCAATGAGGATTCAAGCACCCCTCATATAGGCGCGGCAGACCGGCGCCGTTGAAAGATCCGTCGCCGGATTATCGTCCGACGTGACGAGGCGGTGCGAGACGCCCGTTCCGGTCGATCTCGGTCAGCTGACTCCAGGGCTTCATGGTGCCGGAAAGAGAGGACGGTGCCCTTCAGACGGAATCCACGATTCCGTGCCGTATCGCCAGGACCGCCGCCTGCGTCCGGTCGGACACGTCGAGTTTGCCGAGAATCGAACTGACGTAGTTGCGGACCGTTCCTTCAGAGAGATAAAGCCGCTCCGCAATTTCCGTATTGGTCAGTCCACCGCCGAGCGCCTGCAGGACTTCAAGTTCGCGTTCGCTCAGGTCGGCAGTGATGGTCGTGTCGCCAGGCGCGCGCGGAGTCCGGGTCACCCGATCAAACAGCTGGCCCGCCACTCCCGGATCGACATGGGTCCGGCCCGCAGCAGTTCCCTTGATGGCTTCGATAAGGCGAGCGCGGGGCGAGTCCTTCAGCAGATATCCGGCGGCTCCTGCCGTGATCGCATCTTCGACCCACTCAGGTGCGTCGTACGTTGTGAGGACGAGCACCCTGACGCCGTCGAACCGGTTGGTGATCTTTCTGGTGGCGGCGATGCCGTTCATTCCGGGCATCCTCAAGTCCATCAACACGACGTCCGGTGCGAGTTCCTCGACGAGTTCGAGCGCGGTCTCGCCGTCGGCTGCCTCGCCTACGATTTCCATGCCCGGCGCCGTCGACAGAATCGCCTGAAGGCCATCCCTGACGAGATCCTGGTCGTCACACACCACTATCCGTATGGTCATTCGGTCTTGTCCATGGTCAACTCCACGGCGGTCCCGCCGCCTTCTGATCGGCGGATGTCGAGTTGCGCCTCGATCAAGTGTGCCCGCTCGTGCATCCCGCGCACGCCGTGGCGATCAGTGCTGGCTTCCTTGGCGGGGTCGAATCCTCTGCCATTGTCTACCACCGCCATGACAACCTGATTCCCATCCGCGCTCAGGGTGACAGTCGCCTGGTCGGCGCCGGCGTGACGGACAACGTTGGTCAGAGCCTCCCTGGCAATGCGGTACGCAGTGTGTTCGACCTCAGGCGGCAGCTTGGTGATGCTCTCGACCGACAAGGTTGCCGGACTTTCGACGATTCCGAAACAGATCGACACAACTCAAAGAGGGCAGTCGTCAAGCCGGCCTCATCGACGGGAGAAGCACGAAGAGCGATTGATCGATCGTCTCGCTTCGGTTAACCCGGTTCGGGCGGAATCGAGACTGCGGCCGAGCATGCTGCGGGCCTTGTCGGGGTCTTCATCCCACAGACTGTCCACACCCTCCAGTTGTACTGCCACTGCGCTCAACGTGTGAGCAAGGGTGTCGTGCAACTCACGCGCCAGGCGACGCCGCTCCTCACTCATTGCCAGGCGCTCCCTGTTGATTGAGCTCTGCGCGAGGGCCTCCCTTTGTGCGCGAAGCGCTCCAACGAGCTTGACGATGATCAACCCGGTGAAAGCCAACAACGACGCCCGCCCCAGCATGAGTGCACCGAGCAATGTGACATCTGCGCCGATGGATTCCAGCTGACTCATGGTGAGTGCGGCATCGAGAAAGAACGTGCCCCCGGCGAAGAGGAGAACCCAACGGAATCGGTATTGCCAGGCAACCAGGATCAGCGGCACGAAGAGGTAGAAGAACAGGAGCCAGTAGTCGGCGATCGCATCGTTGGCGGCGGCACCTTCGGCGAGTCGTGCCTGAACAGTGATCGCATTCTCGACGAGCGGACCGATGGCGGCCGCCCACAGTGCCAGAGGGAGATACCACTTCCCGAGCCGATCCTGCAGTGGCGATGCAACCAGGTAGATCAGCAACAGGCTCAGAAGGAAGATCCCCGGTTGCGGCACAAACAGTGGATCACCTTCAGCCCGTTCCTGTCCGGCCAACTGCAGGAAGACCAACACGCCGAAACGGATTCCCACGAACCAGCGGAACAAACGCAAAAGGCCCGGTTCGATGGCGGCACGTGTCATGCAGTTCATTATCGGGGCTGCGGCGGCCGCCCGTGGGTCTTTGTGACATCTGTCATAGGGGTTCGTGAAAACTGCATGCACAGCCGTGATCTCTGCGACTGGGAACACGGCACCGAATCCCGTCAAATGTCCTTGGAAGCAACAGAACACCTAGGAGGTGAGGAAATGCGTTCCAAGAAGACATTCCTGATAGCGATGCTGGCCGCCTTAGCCCTGGTTCTCAGTGCGTGCAGTGTCAACATCGAGCGCAACGATGACGGTTCGCTGCAAATCGATGGTGAGATCACAGCGGAGTCGCTGGCTACGGAGCTCGGGCGGGATCCTGAAAACGACTCGGTCGAGGTGGCGATCGAGGACGGCGTCATGTTGCTCGACGTGGAAGGCGTCGACGAGAACGGCGAGTACGTTGCCAACCTTCGGGCAGAGCTGTCGGTTGATGATGGTGTCCTGGTGGTCGACATCACCGAGGCCTTCTACAACGGTTGGACTGTGCCCGAGGAGATCCGGGATGAGTTCAACAAGGAAATCGCCAAGGAGATCAAGAAAGCTGTGAATCAGAACCCCGATGCGACCCTGTTGTCGCTGGTAGCCGACAACGGCAAGATCGTCACCGAGTGGCGAGTTGAGACAAAGGACAGCAAGAAGGGTTGACCCTACCGGATCGTGAGCACGGAGCCCGGGCGTCTCACCGGGGCTCCTCCCGGTTCGGCAAGAGACCTGCTCACCGCGACCCGGCTTCGGCGCTGAGGCCTTTCCAGCGACGGCGATGTCCGTGGCGCCGGTTTTCCAGGAGGTTCATGGCCGATAGCCTGTGACTTCACAATTAGACGGTGAGCAAAGGAGGTGCTTGAGCGATGCTGGATCCAGGTATACCTGCCCGGGTCTCCGTCTCGACTGAGCCCCTGCGACAAGATGAGCGCCTGGCCCTTCAATCCGATCTCGCTCAGAGCGGCATATCGCCGAGCATGCTGGCGATCATCCCACCCTCCGGGCACTTCTTTCAGCTCCTCCGCGCATACCACCGGAACGAGGTACTGCTTGGCGTAACGAGTCTGATGAAACTCTTCGACCCTTCGTGTCGATCAAGCAACTGCTGGGAGAAGGCAACCACGTCGGATGGGACTCAAGCATCTACTACTACACCGAGCGGGCGGATCGCCCGAAGGTGGCGGCCGCTCTCCTCAACGCCATCGCGCGCCGCAGCATGTACTACGCCATGTACTTCGGTCGAATTGACGACGACATACGCGCCGCCCTGCCTCTGGTACGGCACCGTCTGCTGGAGACCGACTACCGCCTCGGAGAGATCGATTGCCGTCGATACTCAACAGTGGACGACTTCCTTTCCCTGCACAAGCGGCTTCGGCGGCATCTCCGGGATCACGCAAAAGCCGGTGGGACGGTGCACGTCCGCCGGGGGCCGGTAGAGCCGGACCTCGCCGTGGTCGCTTCTAGAGTCGGCGCTGGCTACGTATCGGCATCATGGCGGCATGGGACGATGGCTGTTCAAGGATTACGCACGCAGAGCATGTGGAGTCTTCTTCACGACGTGTCAAGACGCAGTGCACATCTTCACCGAGGGCGATGATGGGACTGTCAGAGGTTTGCAGTCCTTCGTCCAGCACAGTGATCGGCTCGAGCTCTCGAGGGCGGCTTCGATCGTCTTCGAACATGCACCACGCCTATGAAGCGATCATCGCCGAGTCGGTTGCGTACGTGGTCGCCAATGGATTGGAAGCGGTCGGCTACGGCGGCATCTGGAACCCGCCAAGGACCGCTACTGCGATTCTGAGAACCGTGGCAAGGTTTACCTCCTTCAACTGTACGGCAATGCACTCCAGTACCGGCTGGCCGGAGACCGTTTGTCGCGGTGGGCATTCAAGGTCTACTTCGGTGGAAGGTTTGCCGGTGCCTCCGGCGAAACCGTGGTTGTTTCACGTCGTCCGTGAGTGCATTGGAGGCCATCGTGACGGGTCTTCTCCTTCGCGGAATTCCCGTTATCGGAGTTCGGCCCGGCAACTGATTGAGTGGATTCAGTGTCAACTCACAGCGTGGCTGTAACATCTGTAGATTGGTCTTTGCGGGACGGGACAATCCGAGTACACTCGATACGAACCATCGGGAAGGCACCACACGATCCGGGGGTGCTAGGAGGTACGTATCAATGAAGAAGTCCGTAGTACTTCTCATCGTCTTCTCGCTCGTCGCCGTGTTCGCCCGATCTAGCACGGCCGCCCTGGCCAAGAAGAACGATCGTCGACGCAGCCACGCCCAATCTATCCTTCCCCCTGATCGCCACCGACATCATCCAGCTTTTCTACCTGCAAACTTGGGTCGATTCGGACGGGGATGGGATTGTCGACGATAGCGAATGGGTGCTGGATTACGATCTGGATGATGACGGGGTGAACGAAATGAGTGAGCCGACCCCGATCGAAGTCGACAGAGGTCATCAACGTCGAAGTACAATGGGAGCTATCCCGGCAACGATGATGCAGAGTACTGCACCTATACACTTGATGATGATGGGTGCGCTGTTGACATCAGCGGCCCTGAAGAAGGAATTCCTGACGGGATTATCGACGATTTAGACCTGACCTGCGAGTCTATGGTGACCTGGCTGCAGGGCATGCAGCCGTGGTACGACCAGCCGGTCACGACCACCGACACAGATCCCAACCTGATCTGGAACGCCGACTACGTCGATGCCGCCAACAGCTGGCAGGCCGACTGGGACACGGGAGACCGAGACGGTCGTAAACATCGACTTCATCGACTGGGGCAACCCGCTGGAGAACATCAACCCCATCGTGGGCCAGCGGTTCCCCGTGGAAGTCGCGCTCTACGAGAAGCTCGAGACGCCGATGACGGCCTACAAGATGGCCTGTCTCGAGTATCCGGGCACCAAGGATCGAGATGTTCGGCACGTCGGACAATCCTGAGCCCCGATACCGGCGGGTATCACCTTCGACTCTTACTTTGCCACCGTGCTGACCAACAAGTTTATCGCCGAGGTCTGGAATCCCGACGGGACGATCACCAGCATCAACCTCGGACCCGGCATCGGCCCGAGCGGCAAGATGAACTTCGCTTCCGGCGGCGGTGGCTGGATTCCCACGATGCCGGGTTGGCACCGGATCTGGCTGCACACGAACGATCCGCTGATCAGCTTCTCCGGCACGATCGTCAACAACGACGAGCACTACATCATGTCGACCGGCTGCATGGTCCAGGAGCTCAACCAGAACAAGCTGGAGCTGACCGGGATCATCGGAGACAGCACCTACATCGACGTCTACGTGGAACGTCCGAAGGGAAAGCGCAAGTAGCAAACCTACAGCTCAATGAAGGCGGCCCGCTGGGGCCGCCTTCGCTTCGCGGCTCAACCCGGGCGTGCGTGACCATGCTCCCTGCCTTCAGCCCGCCGGACCGCTCCGAGACAGGGAAAACTCGGTGCGTGATTCTGTGCCACTCTCCGAGAGGTTGTGCTAGTAATAGAAGCCACGTTCGGAGTAATCCGGCTGGGGTCTTTTTGGGAGGAGATCAAACATGTCCACTTCTGTTCTACCCATTGCGCTGGGTAGCCAAAATCCGGCGAGGCGACGCTTCTTAGTACTCGCCGTCGCCTTCCTGCTGGCGATAACGTCGCTGGCGATATTGGCGGAGCCTGCCTCGGCCAAGAAAGCGAATCCGCCTGGTCAACTCGTTCATCTGCAGTTGCTCGCGTTCAACGACTATCACGGCCATCTCGAGGCCACGGGCAACGGCTCCTGCAGTCGATGGCGTCCCAGCTGGTGGCGGCGAATATCTGTCGGCGAAGCTCAATGAGCTCCGCCAGGCAACAAGTACAGCCTGACCGTCGCCGCTGGTGACCTCATCGGTGGCTCGCCGGCCTTCTCAGGGCTGTTCCACGACGAACCGTCCGTTGAATCTCTCAATGCCATGGGCCTCGACATATCAAGCGTCGGCAACCACGAATTCGATGAGGGAGTGACCGAACTGCTGAGAATGCAGGATGGCGGCTGTCACCCCGTCGACGGCTGTTACTTCGCCGACGAACCTTCGCCGGTGCCGACTTCCAGTGGCTGGCCGCGAACGTGACCAGATGCACCGGAGACACACCGTTGCCCCCGTACACGATCGAAAAGATGGAGAGCGTCAAGATCGGCTTCATCGGCATGACCCTCGAGGCCACCGACACGTCGTGGCGGCAGCTGGCATCCGGATGCGACTTCCTCGACGAGGCCGAAACGGCCAATGCACTCGTTCCGATTCTGCAGGCTCAGGGTGTCGATGCAATCATCGTGCTGCTGCACGAGGGTGGGTCACAGACCCCGCCCCCCGGCCTGGTAGACGAATGTGCAGACGTCTCCGGTCCGATCGTGGCGATCAACGACGCACTCGACCCCGCCATCGACGTGGTGATCACCGGTCACACCCACTTGCCCTACAACTGCCTGTTCGCTGACCCTGCGGGCAACCCGCGTATTGTCACCAGCGCCTACTCGTACGGCCGAGTGGTCTCCGAACTGAACCTCGTGCTCGACAAGCGCACCGACGACGTCCGCCGCGACCTGAGCACGGTCACGAACCATGTGGTCGACCAAGCGTCACTCACGCCAGATCCGGCGGTGACAGCAGTCCTCGACAAGTGGGCACCACTGGTCGCTGCTGCCGGCGACACACCGATCGGCACCATCACCGCCGACATCACTCGTGGCGGCGATCCAACCGGATCTGACCGAGGTGTCGAGTCCGCGGCCGGCAACCTGGTTGCCGACGCGCAACCGTGGGCGACGTCGGCCAACGGAGCCGAAGTCGCGTTCATGAACCCCGGTGGCGTGCGATCAGATCTGACGTACGCCTCGTCGCCAGACGGGGAAGGCGACGGCGTCGTCACATACGGCGAAGCGTTCACGTTCCAGCCGTTCGGAAACACCGTACTGACATTCCCGATGACCGGCGCACAGATCGTCTCGGTGCTCGAGGAGCAGTGCCAGCCGCTCGGATCGAGTCGTCCCTTCCTGCACCTAGGGGTCTCTGACGGGTTCACCTATGACCTGTCCACGACCATCGTGGCCGGTGACTGTACGTCGGTGACCATCAGCAACGTGATGCTGAACGGTGCGACGCTGGACATGGGTTCAACGTATATCGTCACCGCCAACAGCTTCCTGGCCGACGGTGGTGACAACTTCACCACATTTGCCGATATCAATCCGGCTGCGAGGCTCGACGGAGGCAACGATCTGGAAGCGCTCGCCAACTACCTGGCGGCGTTCAGCCCGGTTGATCCCCCGAGCACCGACCGGGTCAACGAGTAGACCTAGACCGTTCGACTACCTATGGACCCGGCCCAACGGGCCGGGTCCAACGCGATCGCTAAGTTGTTTGTTCGGCCAGCTCACTCAAGGCCGTCCAGAGAGCCTGGCGAGTCCGGCCCGTTCTCTGGTGCGGCTCGTCTTATGAGTTGGTCGTGGCGGCGGTCATGCCAGAAAAGGCCGGTTTTTGAAGCAGGTTCATCGCTCGCTGCCAGCCAGACGATCGTGTCGGCCCCTTCCTCCGGTGACGCAGGAACGGTTTGGTGATCTTGTGGAATGTCGGCAGCCCCTGGACGACACCAGGCGTGTCGGCCCATCCGGGATGCATGGCGTTCACGGTGACACCGCTGTGGAAGGTTGCTCGGCCCACATTTCGGTGAGGATCACCTGGCCGCGTTTGGTGCGAGCGTATGCGGCCGATCCCTTGTATTCGCCACGGTCGTTCTGGAGATTGGAGATCGAGATCCGCTGGCCGTACATCCCGCCAGACGACACGTTGATGATGCGGGCGGGTGCCGACTCGACCAGCTTGGGAATCAGCAGGTTCGTGAGCAGGAAGTGCCCCAGCAGGTTCGTGGCGAGGGTGCTTTCGATCCCTTCGGCAGTGCTCGAACGCTCAGGAAATAGAGTTCCGGCGTTGTTAACGAGGACGTGGACGGCCGGCTCGTTTGCCAGCAGCCTGGTGGCCAGGTCCCGGACCTCGGCATGAGGCTGAGGTCGGCCAGCTGATGGTCGGACTGTGTCGCGACCCGTCGTCGACGCGATCTCGGCCTGCACTGACCGCCGTCTTGTCGGGATCCCGTCCAACCAGGATGACATCGGCCCCGA
This sequence comes from uncultured Acidimicrobiia bacterium, assembly GCA_963847455.1. GTDB lineage: Bacteria > Actinomycetota > Acidimicrobiia > Spongiisociales > JAENVV01 > JAENVV01. Next base: position 7,958 of record CAWKAG010000076.1, on the reverse strand, counting down.
GACGGGCGAGGTCGGTGGCGGCGGCCTTTCCCGAGGCCGCTGGTGGCCCCGGTCACGACAACGGTGCGCCCGGAGCAGTGACTCTGTGATCGGCTCCCACGCCCGTCGGCGGACCCTGTATCCGATATTGGAGAAACCGGGGGCGACGACGGTGTCCATTGCTTTGTCGATGAACGTTGTAGCACTGGGCCTTCTCTCCTCTGGCTCTCCCGGTAGGCATCAAGTGTTCGTAGCCGAGCAGTGGCGTGGTCGACAATTGGCGCCGGATAGTTCTCGTTGAGCGATACTCCCGGCGGCGGCGAGGTCGAGCGGGCCGGCGAGCCAAGGAGCGTGGATGGCATGCGGCCAGGCTTTCGCCAGCTCGGGCACCCAGCGACGGATGTAGTCACCGTTTGGGTCGAACTTGCGGCTCTGCGTGACCGGGTTGAAGACACGGAAGTACGGAGCGGCGTCGGCCCCGGTACCTGCGATCCACTGCCAGTTGCCGACGTTCTGGGCGACGTCACCATCGAGGAGAAGACGCCGGAAGTAGCGCTCGCCGAGCCGCCAGTCGATGAGGAGATCCTTGACCAGGAACGAGGCGGTGATCATCCGGACCCGGTTGTGCATCCAGCCTTCGCCGGCCAGCTGCCGCATCCCGGCGTCGACGATGGGGTAACCGGTCTCGCCTTTCCTCCACGCTTCGAAACCGTCGGGATCATCCCTCCATTGGCACCCTGTCGTACTCCGAACGCATCGAACGATCCAGAGTGTGCGGAAACGCGTGCGAGTACGTGGGCATAGAAGTCACGCCAGGCCAACTGTCGCACAAAGGCGTCCGAAGACTCAGAGTCCAGAGTGGAGATAACGGTGCGGGGCGAAACCGTTCCGTACTTGAGATCGATCGACAGCCTGGAGGTCAAATCCCAATCCGGGCGATCCCTCGCCTCCGGATAACCGCCCACTCGGTTTGCGAAATCAGCCAATCGGCGGAGGGAAGCCGACTCTCCCGGCTCATGCCGCGGGGCAGTCTCCGGTTCGGGTATCCCTTCACCAGGGTCTGCGGCGATGTCTACTAGGCGGGGTTCCGGCCAGTGATCCCAGCCCGCTTGTAGCCAACGACGGTAGAAGGGAGTGAACACCCTGTAGGGATCGCCTGTCTGAGTGGTCAAGCGGCCTGGTGGATGGACGAGCGACCCGTACCAAGTCTGGACGGGAAGGGGTAACGCGGCTTCGACTGCTGCATCTCTTCTTTGGGATGAGGGACTCACGTCGCGATTCCAGTAGACGGTGACCGAGTTGGATGCTGCGGCTTCGGATGCAATCAACGCTGCCGGGTCGCCCTGCCGCACCAGGAGCCGGCCCCCACGCTCAGCCAGGCTCTGATCGAGCGACCGCAGTTGGTGGAGGAGGTGGTCACTGCGCGGCGTTCCGGCTCGGAACAGCTTCGGATCCAGCACGAAGAGAGCGACAACCCGGGCGTGTTGTGAGGTGGCGGCGCCCCATGCTGGGTTATCCCGCAGCCGGAGGTCGCGTCTGAACCACACCAGCCCGGTGGTCTCCGCCTCTAGGCGATCCTGATGCGAGTTCATGTGGTCCTTTAGTCGTGCGCCGTCGTATCAGGCGTCGAGCCAGGCAACCACAGGATCGTTTGCAGAGGCCTCGACTCCGCCGACCGATTCCTCAGTTATTGCGAAGCCGGCGAACCCGTCCGGGTCGATCCGGAAGGGCACCACGCCGGGATTTGGTCCGAGGACACCGGCGGAGATGATCTTGCCGTCGACGATTGCCCACAGCTGATACGTGCGATCGGCAGGGAGCGGCTGGAGAGTGTGCTCGGCCAGATAGCCGGTTCCGTCGGGCATCAGAACGATTATCGCGTTGGACCCGCTGACTTGGGATCCGAGGTTTACAAGCTGCCCTTGGCCGTTCGAGCGCGCCTGCGCCAGGGCCGCTTCAAAAGGTGGCGTGCGGAGTTCCTCAGTGAGAGCAGCCACGGTGGCTTGCTCGACGGCAAGCTCGGCGTTGATGCTGTTGAGTCTGGCGGTTTGTATGACCGAGGTGCTGAAGATGGCGAGGACGGCTGCGATAGCTGCGGATCGTTTGAGCCAGTTGGGCTTCAGTGCAACGACGGTAGGGGAGTGCTTCCCGTCAATGCCCGATTCGCTCACTGGTGTGGTGTCTTGAATTCTATTGGTGATTGTCTCCCACAGGGCGGTCGGAGCGAACCGTTCGGTTGATGAGAGAAGCGAGACGACGTCCAGGTGCTCGTCGAGTTCAGATCGACATTCGGAGCATTGATCAACGTGGAGTTGCATCATCACAGACTCATCATCCTCCACTGCGTGGAGGGCATAAGCACCTAGTAACTCTTGGAATTTTCGATGGTCCACTTTGATCGACATCGTTTCTCTCAACTGATGGGAGCCAGTCCTGCCTTTGTCAACATCCCGTTGAGCGACTGTAGGCCCGAACGGATCCGGCTCTTGATTGTTCCCTCCGGCGTATTCAGCAGTTCGGCTACCTCCCGGTAGGTGTGTCCGCCGAAGTAGGCGAGTTCGATTGCCTTCCGGACCCCTTCGTCGAGCTCTGCGAGAGCCTGCCGAACGTGGTCTGCGAGAGCCATCTCCCACACCTCTTCCTCGAGACTGAGACCCGCCTCGACGGCGAGTTGTGCGTCCCGTTCTTCTCGTATACGGCGCGCCGACTCTGAGCGGATGAGGTCAATGCTTCGCCCGTGGGTGTGTGCGAGGAGAAAAGAACGGAGCGAGCCACGGGTGCCGTCGAACTTCTCAGGGTTGTTCCACAGGCGAAGGATGACCTCTTGCACCACCTCTTCCGCGAGGTTCGGATCTCTGAGGAGTCTCTTGGCAAGCCCGAGAACGGGACCGCCATGGCGGCGATAGACCTCGGCTAGAGCCCCCTCGTGGCCCGCTGCGATCTGATTCACCAACTCGATGTCGTCTTGTCTTGTGGACGTCTTCATGGATTCTCCCTTTTAGCACTAAATGATGCTGAGGTATTTTTAGCACTAAAAGCTCTGGCCGTCAAGGGGTTCGAGGAGATTGGTGGTGATTTGCTGTTCGGAACCTCTACCCCGGCGGCGTCGGGGAGCGCGCCAGACCGGAGACTCGGGATAGTCCCGGCTTGGGGAAGGACCGCACCGCCGTTGCCGCTGGGTACGGGAGATTCTCCCGGAATGTGATCCCAGCCGAATTCCGGCGTGGAACACTGGTGCCTCTGTAGTTTTGCGGCGTGGTTGTCTGGAGGAACCCAAGCCGTTTGTTGAGTGCCAAATGCGAATACGTCGGAACCCATCAGACAGGGAACTGCCTGGTTCCGGTCGGTGCGGCAGCCTCCGACTTGTTAGGTCAGGGTGCCCATCACGAGTTCAACCGCTCCGGGACCGTCCGATGCCCAGCCATCGCCGCCTAAAGCGACAGCGTGATCGACACCGGCAACAGAAGCTCCGCCGATGAAGACGGGCACGCCCGGTACGGCGGTTCTGACGCTGCTCGTCGTTGCGCGTACTTCTGCGTCGGCGCCGACCCTGGTGGAGCTGATGCAGACGGCGGTAAGCCCATCGACCAGCTCGAAGATCGGCCCTAGCGACTCAGGGGGGACGTCGGTTCCCAGGTCCAGGACCTGAAATCCCGCACCGCGCAGTAGGTCGGCGACGATGAGTGAGGGTATTGCGTGCCTCTCCCCAGCAGGTGTGGTCACTACCACAACCCCTTTCGGTCTTCCCTTTCGTGCGAAATGGGGGCCCAGACGTCCGATCAAGCGCATCACCACGGCCGTCGCCAGGTGCTCCTGGGCGACAGACACATCACCCTTGTGCCACTTCGATCCGACGGAAGTGAGGGCGGGTACGATCAAGTCGGTGTAGATCTGACTAGGCGTGTTCGCCGATGCCAGGGCTGCTTCAACCACGCCCCAGGCTCCGGCCTCATCACCTTCGAGGATTCGTGCCTCGAGCCTGGCCGACCAGTCGGCGGAGGGCCGTGGGCGGACCGCCTGCTCGTCTCCACGCCTCAGCGCCTCGACGTCGGATACTTCCACCTGCCAAGTGCCCCCTACCTTTCGGGCAGGGAGTCGGCCGAGGCGCACGTACCGATACACCGTCATGTAGTGAGTGCCGAGTCGGTCCGCCGCCTCCTGCAGAGTCATGGTCTCCATGTGTCCATAATACGGAAATTCGGATTTATCACTAAATATTCATCCGGAAGCTGGTTCGCACCGTATGGAAAGCGAAGTCTCTCCACTATCCGAAAGGAACGAGACCATGCGCAAAGCCATGATGACACTCGTCGCACTGATGCTGATGCTGGTGCCCGCCACTGCGTTGGCGCAAACAACTGACGGAACCGTGACCGTTGTACACGGCGTACCCGGCCTGACGGTCGACGTTTACGTCAACGACGCCCTCACCCTCGAAGATTTCGAGTACGGAACGGTTACCGACCCGCTGACCCTGCCTGCGGCCGACTACGACATTGATATTCGGGTAGCCGACTCGGATCCGGCCTCGGAGCCCGCATTGACCGAGCTGGTCACCCTTCCTGCCGGCGCCAATGCCACAATCGAGGCCAACCTCGATGGTGACGGAGCTCCGAAGATCACAGTGTGGGTCAACGACATTTCGAACATTGACGCCGGCAACGGCCGCGTGACCGTCCGTCACACCGCCGCCGCCCCTCTCGTTGACATTCTGGCTAACGATGGTGCCCTGTTCTCGGGCGTGGCAAACGGTGCCGAGGGCGTCGCCGACGTTCCCGCAGGCGACTACAACGTCAAGGTCACGGCTGCCGGCGATGCCGCCGCAGTTGTCACCGAGGTGCCTGCCCTGACCATCCCGGAAGGTACGAACGTGATCGTGTACGCCATTGGTGATTTGGCCGGAGAATCCTTCCAGCTCGCGGTTCAGAGCATTGGCGGCCTTCACACTCCGCCGGCCGGTGTTCCTTCGGGAACCGGTGGTGAGTTGACCAACGGTCTGCCCGCATGGCTGCTCGCCTCATTCGCGGTGGCCGGTGCTGCCTTCGCCTTCGGTGGAGTGCAGGTCTCACGCCAGCGCGGCTGATAGACGTTCGTTCTACGATGGCGGGGGAGGGCGGTCTAACTGCCCTCCCCCGCTTCTTTCTCAGAAGGGTTCCATCATCATGAAGAGCGCAATCGCAGCCTTTGTTGCCGGCGTCCTGCTGCTTGGGATCTCACTGGGAGTTTGGGCCTTGTCGAGACCATCTGCGGAGGCCGGCGACGCGGCGAGCGTCGAGCAGGCGCTCTCCACTCCGGTGACCGAGCCCATCACCCCGCCAACTCCATCGACCACGATCACCAGTGTTCCCGATTCGACACAACCTGAGCCGTCTGATGCCCAGCCAACTACTCCACAGTTCACAATTGGTGTACACCCCGAAGGTCACAACCGGGTCCCGGTGACTCTGAGAATTCCTGCGATTGGAGTGGAGGCTCCGGTCAAGCCGGCTGGTGTGGAAGCCGACGGCGAAATGGAGGTACCCGGCAACGTCTCTGAGGTGGGTTGGTACAAGTACGGCTCTGCGCCTGGTGAGTCCGGATCCGCCGTCCTGGCAGCCCACGTCGATCTGGCCGGAAGGGGCCCCGGCGTCTTCTTCGATCTCAGGTTGGTCGAGCCGGGTGACATCATCCTGGTTGATCTCGACGATGACACGACTTTGACCGATCGGGCCGAGGCGAGGACTGTCTACGACAAGGACGACCTGCCTACCGAGGCTATCTTCAGTCGGCAAGGTCCTCAAATCCTGACACTGATCACTTGCGGAGGCGGTTTCAACCGGAGTCTCCGGAGTTACGACAGCAACGTCGTCGTATATGCAGTCCCGCTCGACGAGGCGGCGCCGGTCAGTCCGAAGGACCGTCTGTGACCCGGTAGATGTGTCCCGGTCGCCAGCATTGGGCGAACAAGACCCGGGCGGTCAGCGGTTTCTGATCCAGTCATCCAACTCGGACCATCGGTCGAGAAGCCACTCGACTCGTTGCGATTCCTCGGTGGGAATATCGCTGTGCGAAAAGCGCTGGAAGCGTAGATGGATCGTGCCGCCAACCAACCCACCTCCGAGAATGTCCCGAATGTGGCTGAATCCATCAAGACCGGCATGAGCGGCGATCACTACGTCGGCGAACGGGCTGGGGCATCGAGCAAAGCCAGCGGTCCGCTCAATCTCGGAGGAAGCACGAACTCAAGCTGCACAGCACGCGGGATGGAGCTCCGGGTTCGAAGTCTTCAATCGTTCGAGAATCTTTGATCTGCGCTCCGTGGTGAAGCGAGTCCCTTCCGGATAGATCAGGACGCCTTCGTCAACACCCATACCTTCACCGAGGCGGCCGACCTCCGCCACCTCCCGTGCCGAGTCGGTCGAACCCCGATCCACGAAGTAGTTGGGCAATCGGCTACCGGCGATGTCGAGAGCCGGGTCGGAAAGCAGCTCTGCTCGAGCACGTAACGCAACTCATCCGGTGTGGAGCCGTAACGAAAGCGCTCGGCAGCAAGTTATCGACGATGCTGGCGTGCCGCATGAAGACGAGAACCGGACCGGAGCGATCGTCTCCGAACCTTCGACCTCGAAACGGAGGTCGAAAGCGCGTCGAATCGTTCTGAACAACGAGCCTGCCCACCAGCGTTGAATCGAGTAGGTGCCGTCTATGAATATGCGGCGGAACCGACCTCCGGCGGAGGCGATCCAGAGTACGCCCAGAGCGGCGATACCGAGGCATTCGGTGCCGAGATAGATCCACCCGATCAAAACGAGACGCGTGGCCATGAAATGGCGACGCTTGATCACGAACGCGGCCAGGTCGTACACCAGTGCCAGCAACATCAATATGGGCAGGATCAGGGTCACGATGCCGAACGAAACGAACACGATCGAGATCGACTTGAGCCTTCTACCGGCGATTTCGCTTCTGGTCACTTGGAGTTGATACCACGAAGGTGGTGACTCTTCCACAGAGATTGCTAAATATCGGCAAAGCTACGGCCATTGTCGGCCGGGCACTCATAGGGGTGGCAGGGCAGAATGGAGAAGGAACCTCTTCAAGAAAGGCAAACGGCAATGGGAGAGATGCAGACTTTCATCGAAGGGTTGCCGAAGGCCGAACTGCACCTGGACATAGAAGGGGACCCTCGAACCGGAACTGGAAGTCCTTCTTGCCGAACGTAACGGTATCAACCTGCCGCGTCCTCCGTCGACGAGATGCGGGGGCTGCCGACGATTTCGACGATCTTCCGTCGTTTCTAGACGTGTACTACGAAGGATCAGCGTGTCCTGCTCGACGAGCAGGACTTCTTCGACCTCACGATGGCGTACTTCACCAGGGTCACCCACAGAACCTTCGCTATGTCGAGATCTTTTTCGACCCGCAAGCCCACACCAGCCGTGGCGTCTCATCTCGAACAGTTATCCGGGGGATCCGGAGGCGCAAGAGAAGGCCTCCGCCGAACTGGGCATCGAATCTCAACTCATCATGTGCTTCTCGCGCGATACCGACGGCAGAATCGGCCGCGTCGACGATCCGCCGAATCCGTGCCCTACAAAGACTGGATCATCGGTGTCGGACTGGACTCGGACCAGAGGGGTAACCCTCCCGTCAAGTTCGCAGCCGTGTTCGCCGGCGCGCGTGCGATGGCAGATCGGCACCCACAATGCACTGCGATGTTGACCAGGAGAACTCAGTCGAGCACATCTGGCAATGCTTGAACGACATAGGTGTTGAAAGGATCGACCACGGCGTCAACTCCCTGGAGGACGATCGCCTGGTCGGCGCTCTGTTGGATAAAGGAATCCCGTTGACGGTTTGCCCCATCTCGAACAGCTACGTCACCGACGGCACCAAGGCGCGGGAGATCAAACGGATGCTCGCGCTCGGCTTGAAGGTCTCCGTCAACTCGGATGACCCTGCTTACTTCCCCGGGTATGTCCAGGAGAACCTGGTTGTGG
>CAWKAG010000075.1:0-12947 GCA_963847455.1 uncultured Acidimicrobiia bacterium | reverse complement strand
GCACCAAAGCAGCAACAGGATGGGGCAACTGGGCCAGCGAGCCGCCGACTGTCCCATGCCACCTGCTAGACCATTACCTCGCGAAACTCTCTGATGACGTACGACCTGGAATCCAACTTTGGCGAGGAAAGCCGGAATGGCGCGCACCACGATCCGGTCGTGCTCACGTATAACTTCGGGCAGTTCCTCCCACGAAACAAGGTACGGTGTGATCCTCTTGTCGACGTCCTTTTCGTTCCCCAGCTTCCAGCCCATTCGCAAGCGTTCACTGACCCAACGATCGTGTTCGAGCCGAGCGAGGACTTCGATCTCAGCTGCGGTGAACTCGAATAGTTGAGAATCCCAGTCGCCGGAGGGGCGGATTTCACATCCGATGGAAGCAAGCTTGGTACCTATGTGAGCAGCCTGATCCCGATTCGACTCCTTGAGAACCTCAGGTAACTCATGCCAAGGGACTAGGGAAGGATTGCTTGCCGTGTCGGTAGCCCGCCGCCGCTCCGCCGCCACATATCCGGCATGTTGGGTCCGGGCAATGGACTCGTAGGCACCAGCAAACAACAGGTCATGGTCGCACGTCTGGTCGAGAAGCCCGAACGTGTGAAGATTCCGAAGATGCGTACTCCGACGGCCATCCAACAAAGATCCCAGGCCCCGACGATGAGCAAGACATACGACGACCGGGACGCCCTCGCTTGCCAGATGGGAGCCGATGAACAAGCCCGCTGCAAAGCTGTCGCCGTCGATCTGGTTGCAAACGTAGACGGCAGCCAGACCACCTGGATCCCAGACGGTCGTTGCCAGCCGACCACTTCTCCAAGCCGACGGATAAATATCGGCATCTATGGGGTCGAGATCAACGGCCGTTCCCAAGCTCGGGTATTGAGCGATGAGATCGGCAGCGACGTCGGTTGCATGAGGGTCAAGGATCGTTGCGGTCAGGCGGCCTGCATCAGAGCCGAAAGTGGCCCTCCACTCGTGGACTGCCTGCAGGATCACTCGTCGTCCCAGATCTCCAGCACCGACAACGATCAGACGAGACGGGCGACCTGCGAAGCGACTGAATGGGGGTATTCGGCGAGCAAGCTTCGAGCACCGCTCTCAAAAATGTTGAAGTACTCGATACGGCAACGACCCGATCGCTCCCTAGCTAACTCGTGAGCCATCAGAACCTGGCACAAAGCCGGATCGACGATGTGGACACGGCATTCGAGAACCCGACCACGGTCCTCACCGACTAGGCCGGCTGCTCGAATGGCGATATCGGCGTTGACACCGTCACCGCAGACGGCGATCAAGTGGCGGGCTTGCTCGACACGCGCCTTGCGGAGCAGCTCAGGGTCGCGAGCATCACCGGTGATAACTATTGCCCCCATCTCGCGAGCAGGCTCGATCGCCGGATTTCCAGAGTCACACTCAATCGCCACAACCGGAATCCCCCGGTAACGCAACGACCTCGTCAGGGCGATTCCCATCTCCCCGAGACCGGCGACGATGGCGTGATCCCGGCCGAATCTCAGGCGGAGCAGCTGAACGCGCTCCTCGAACAGCAACATCAGAGCCCTGGCGGCCGCATAGGCAGCGACTACCGGAGCGGCAAGTCGAGCGACCTCTAATTCCCAGCCGACCGGTCCCACCCCGGAATACTCAAGGGCGAACAGTTGGAGCGACGCATAGAGCGAACCCAGCAGCGAACGGTCCGACGCCAGCCGCTGGGCCTGGTTTTCGAAACCGATGATTCCCAGAGCGACCACCACAACGACTACCGCGACGAGGATAAACCCCTCGTATCTTCGAAACCAGGGGCGCTGCAGCCCGTCTGGTGGACAAGCAACCACTGCCCGTTGGTCGGTGCGTGAACCCGCCCCGCCGTACACCATCATCAAGCCTCAGCCTCGTGCGAACCGCTCGACCACACTGGAGCTGTAATCCAACGGACGCCCACGTTCGTGTCCCACTCACGCTATCAATGGGTAGGCAAGCTTCACAAGAGCCAAACGGCCCTGGGCAAAGGCCCAGACAACACCCTTGGTCTTTCGGCCCTGCCCCTGTATACGGTGCCCCCGTAGACTTGGAGTGAGACGCAGCATGCTCAGATTGGGAGGTGGCTGCGATGGCACACGATGTATTCGTCTGTCATCCCAGCGACGACCGCGCAACTGCAAACGCGGTAGTTGCAACCCTCGAGGCAGACCGGGTTAGGTGTTGGATCGCCCCCCGCGACGTCCTACCAAGCGAGGAGTGGGCCGAGTCCATCGTCCGAGCAATTGCCGGAACCAAGCTCCTGATTCTCGTTTTCTCAGGACACTCGAATGAATCACGCCATGTAATGCGGGAAGTCGAACAGGCCGTTGGGCGGGGCATTCCGATACTGCCATTTCGAATCGAGGATGTGGAGCCGAGTCCGGCGTTGGAGTACTACATCGGAGGGACCCACTGGCTCGACGCACTTACACCACCTCTAGAGGCTCATCTCACGAAGCTGGTCGAAACGGTACGCATACTCTTGCCGCACGAACGGGAGTCCCATGCAGCCGGGTCTCAGAAGACTTCCTCAGCGGAGATCGACGTAGACGATTCGCCGATGCCGGCAACTCTCGTGTCTCCAAATGAGACACCTCCTGAACCGATCGAAAGCGAACCAGAGGCCGAGTCCAGACCCTCAACCAAGCCCCCGGAACCAGAGCGGCAACGAGATCATCGCAAACTCGCAGACGCAAGTTTGGTCGTCTCCTCCGCCATATCCCTCCTCGATACCAACGCTGACAGCCGGGATACCGTAGGAGCCGAAGGAGCAAATGACTCCAGCACCGTCGATCCGGCCACCGACCAACCCCCTCCGGTCATCACACCGCTCAGGAAACCTCCACCAAAGGGGTCGCTACTTCTCGAGGTTCCCAGGCCCGTTTCCTACGATGGCACCACACACGAAACGCCAGAGCTCCCAAGCGTTAGGCGGATCGGTCCGATCGCGATCTCGATCGACGAGCAAACGCTCCGCCTGGCGTCGGCCGCGGTAGCCGTCATTCTGGTTGCTGTGGTCGGCTTTCTTGGTATCCGGGGGCTGATCAGTGACGGTGATACCCAGGTACTCGGAGGTATAGCAACCACCGTGCCAGGTGGGGACCTCACAAACGACGGCCTCGCCCCCCTGATTCCCCTGTCCACCAGCACTTCGACGACGATCCCATCGACGACCGCTCCCGCGAAGCGCACAACGTCAACGACATCTACGTCCACGACCGCGCCGACCACCACGACCGTTACCACGACAACCACGGTCCCGTCTACGACGAGTACGACCGTTGCCCGGACGACCACCACAAGGCGCACGACCACCACGACCACAGCACCGGTGGTCGTCCTCGTGGCCCGCAACGACTCCTACACCCGGACGGATCGTAGCCAGGTTTGCTTCGATGTGACTGCCAACGACGCAGGTTCGGGCGCACTCACCGTTACCTCGGTTGGAGGTTCCGAGTTCGGATCGGCTACGACCGCCAGCTGTGGAGTCCTCTATACGCCCCCCGATGTCATAGCCCGGACCGACGCCTTCATTGACGTCATTTCCTACACAGTCAAGGATGCCACCGGGGCCACCGCGTCAGCCACGGTGACCGTATCGGTGCGCTAATCCTCGTCCACCGTTGATCGGCTATTTCCCGGGCGGCAGTTTTTCGCTTGGCGATGTGTCACCGAAGGTGTCGGCGCCCAATGTCGGGATTGAGCCTGTCCCGTCGAAGGGGATCCATTGGGCCCATAAGGTCCCCTGCCAAAGAGCGGCAGTACCACCAACGCGACCGACTACCAGCTCGAAAGTGAAGTTCCCGGGACTCACAACTGCGATCCCGCTCGTGCTGCAGATGCCCTCAGCAGGACCGGCAACGTCATCCACCGTGACAAACATCATCGTGCCACTGAGGGGTTCAGATTCCCCATTAACCGTCAACCAGCAAGCCAACGAATCTTCACCTGCTGTGGCGGTAACATCAATGTTGCCTCCGATGATCACGATGCCATTGGACGGGGAAACCAATCCTGCGGCGAGGGCGGTACCGTCGACATCGTCAAGATCGTTCGACGACGCCCCAGTTGCACGAGACCCCGTAGCGCCTGGTTCAATGTCGGTCTTCTTGGCATACTCAGATGCGCTTAGACCACCGAGTGATCCTGCGTCGACGCTCCCGTTCGTCGCCAGACGATGCATAAATGCGGCCATCTGTTGCCGTGTAACTGAGTCGTTCGGGCAGAATCGCGTACTGCTACAACCCTTGGTAACTCCAGAATCGGCCATCCAGGCAATGTCGTTGTAGAAGATATTCGTTGGTGGCACATCCTCGAAGTCGCCGGTTGCCGCCGTAACGACGGCCGGGACCACAGCGAAAACAACAATTACGGCAATAGAAACAATCAGTACGCGCCCACGTCGACCTTCACGGTGAACCATGACAACCTCCCATATAGCCCAATGTGAGGCCATCTCGCGGTCGCGAGTACTGCCGCATCCGATTTCCAATTTGTGCGGCAACCTTCGGCCTCACTGCATCTATCGAACCCGGTTTCGCGAACCCGATACAGAGTCGGAGTTCCCTTTCTCGGGAGCTGCAAGACGATCAGGTCGCGCTCTGCGAGCACTCCGAGCCCTCGAGGTCTAGGAGAGCCTTGCCTTCCGCGGTGCCGGCACGTAGGCCTGTTCGACCGATGCGGATTCAAGCGCAACCTTGCGAATACGCACCCCGACAACAAACTCGTCGAGGATCAACTGCACGAGGGCAGCCACCGGAAGGGCAAGGAGCGCACCGAGCACCCCGGCTAGCGAGCCGCCGACCATCAATGAAATGATCACGATTGGCGGAGAGAGATTGACCGTTCGCCTCATGACCCTTGGAGCAATCACATAGTTCTCGAGCTGCTGGTATATCAAGATGAACACCGCAACGGCGATGGCAGGCGAAGGTCCGGCTTCGACAAGTGTGATCGCTACCGCCGGAATCGCCCCGAGGAACACACCGACCACCGGCATGAGATCGGTGACACCGATCCACAGCGCCAAGGCGGCCGGATATGGCGCTTCGATGAGCTTCAACGCCAGGTACGACGATGCCGCCGCAGCCACCGAGACGACCAGATTGCCTGCGATAAAGCCTGCCAACCGATCCGTTGCGTCGTCCAACAGCCGAATGAAGTCTTGCCGATCCTCACGTCGAAGAAGGCGCAATATCCGCACCTTCAGTTGGGGAAGAGAAAAGGCCAGATAGGGAGCCAAGATCGCCACGGTCACCAGGTTTACGAGACTTCCGAGCAACCCGCCGATCGATTCGGTATCAGCAAGCATGGCTGTCATATCGACGTTGGCCAACAGAACATCGATGAGCTCACTTCTACTACGCATGTCCTCGAGGATCGCCGGGCCACGTTCGGTGATTGCAGCGACTTGTTTGGAAACCATGGGGATGCCCATCGCCAAGATGCCGCCACCGACCCCGGCGCCCAGCGCCAGAAGCGTGCCCAGTGCCCCGGCTCTCGTCAAACCTCGATCGATGAGATATTTGATGAACGGTTGCACACCGAGGGCAATGACAAGGGATGCGGCTACAACTAGCAGCACTCCTTGGAGACGAACCAGGGCGTAGAGAAGTACGATCACGGCGACGGCTGTGATGCCTAGATAGACGAACCAGCGAGTGGATGCCACAAGAGTCGGAACGACCGGAGGCTCGGCCGAGCGGTTGCTGTTCATGTGACCCTCCAGTCCTACATCGCCAGTCAGCGGGATCTACCCACACGATTGGCTACTCAAACCACGCCCACCACCCGGTTAACCTCATCGGAAAGGCAGCACCCCGACCTTCGGAGATAGGTATGACCCGATCAATCGTGACCGATAGCACCGACACATCACGCGCCCGCTCAGATGGATGCTCGCCCGGATGACGAACACCGCCCTTATCGTCGGGGCGAGTCGAGGCATCGGCCTGGAACTCGTCACCCAGTACGCGGACGCGGGTTGGCATGTCCACGGAACCACCCGATCTATCGACCGGCCAGGCCAACTCGCCTCGATCGCCGGAGATGTCACTCTGCACCAGCTTGAGGTCCGGTCCGAGGAGGACCTGAACCGGCTCCGCGAATCCCTCAGCGACATCCCGATCGATGTACTCATTCACAGCGCCGGCGTGTACCGAAAAACGCCACGGGACGAAATCATGGCGGTCAATGCAGTTGCACCGATCCGGATCACCGAAGCCCTACTCGGCAATGTGGCCGCCAGCGAACTGCGCCGGTTGGCCCTCATCACGTCCCAACTCGGGGCACGACGCGGGAGAACCGGAAGCCTCGGTGACTACGGAGACTCAAAAGCTGCGCTCAACGACGCCTTCCGTGCGCGGGCTCCCGACTGGGCGGCTCAAGGGATCCGAGCCATCGTCATCCACCCGGGATGGGTCAGTACGGACATGGGCGGCGCATCCGCGCCGGTATCTGTGCAGGACAGCGCATCGGGTATTCGCCGCGTCATGGACAGTCTCACAGCTGAGATGCACGGCCGGTTCTGGACGTGGGATGGCCGCGAACACGACTGGTAGCGCTACGCGACCGGCGTTACGACCTGAATGTCGGGTTCGACAAGGATCTCCGAGTTGATAGATCCGCTGATCAAGCACGCGGATTCGGCTTTGAACAGGAGACGAAGCGCCCGGTCGGCTTGGACACCACTGACCACCACCCTCGGACGCAGAGTGATCGTGTCGATCCGGTAGCGCCGATCTTCTCCTCTTTGCAGATGTCCGACCGCTTGATCGGAGTACGAGATGACGTCCACCCCGGACAAATCAGCGATCGCTTGGAAGGTCGTCATCAGGCAGGCCGAAGCCGCCGCGACGAACAAGTGCTCAGGACTCCAAACGCCGTCTGGTCCGCCGAACTCCGGCGGCGAGGCAACGTCTATTGCGACCGCCAACGTATGATCTGTGAGCGTTCCAGTTTTCGGTCCCGTCCCTTCAAGGGTGACGGTGTAGTCGTGTGATTCGATCATGCGGGGTTCCTTTAAGAGTCGATTACCGCCTCCATCGTACGAAGCCCTGACCGGCGGGCGGAGGGCGCAAAAGACCCTATTCCTGGCACCGATCGTCGACATCGGCCATTTTTCGTAATCGCCAGGTGCTACGGGCGAGGACGGAGAAGGATCACGGGGATCTCGCGATCAGTGCGGGCTTCATAGTCGGCGAATCCGGCATGTGCCGCCTTCTGTCGTTCCCAAATCGGCCGTCGCACCTCGGGAGCCGCCACGGAGGCATGGCAGGCAACCAACTCGTCGCCTATCTCGACAGTGACGTTCGGATTGGCGAGTATGTTGTGATACCAGTCCGGATGGTTGGGAGCGCCAGCCTTTGATGCGAATACGGCGTATCCATCGTCGAGTTGCTGATACATCAACGGACTGACACGCACCTGACCGGTCCTCGCGCCAGTTGTGTGCAGTAGCAGCAGGGTGGCTCCAGCAAACGGGCCACCAACATCTCCGCCGTTAGCGCGGAACTCTTCGATGATGCTGGCGTTCCAGTCGGACATGGTTCCTCTCTCGACTAGGAAAGCTACCTGAATCTGGCCACTATCCTCGCCCTATGAAACCTTCACCTAGTCCCAACCCGAGACACCTTCCGTGGCTCGCTGCAGTGATACTGTTCGGCGTGCTCATCGCCGCAGTAGCCGTTGGAATCAATGCTGCCAGCGACGACGCCCACACTGTCACCGGATCCGAAACGGCATTCGCTCCCGAGGACGCCGCTGCGTACGCCGCCATAGTCGAAAGCGGTCGCGACGGGATGGTCGACACCGCAATGGAACACATGCACATGGGTTCGGAACACGAGATGGTCGAGCTCTCCCCCGCCGAGGCCGAAGAACTCAAAGCCCAACTGGCGCTCGCTACAGCGGCCGCGTCACGCTACAACACGGCGGAGGAGGCATCCTCGGCGGGATATGTTCCGATATCTCCCTACGTCGACGGGGTCGGCTCCCATTGGACCAAATGGTCACTCGTAGACCAGCCGTTCGACATTGAACGCCCCTCCCAGTTGCTCTTTGAGGAGATCCGTTCAGGTGCAGGCCCCGAGTTGGTGGGATTTTCGTATTGGGTCTTGTCAGACGAGGAACCAGAGGGATTCGTTGGCATGTCAGATCAGTGGCATCGACACCTCGGTCTCTGTTTCGAAAACAATATGCTCCTCACGGAAGGCAATGCTGACGCCTCGACGTGCGATGGCGACTGGATCAACGGCGACAACATCTGGATGCTGCACGCCTGGATCGTGCCTGGCATGGAAAACCGATTCGGAGTCTTCCACAGCGTGAACCCTCTCCTGTGCGAGTACTACTGCGAATAGCCAAACCGCGCCGACCAACTCGTCAACACAATCTGGCAGGATGGATCCCATGCCGTCTCGCACGTGTCCAACTTGTCAGAACGCCGGTGTCCCTGTTCTGTTTGGGATGCCATCTTCGGTCGTGATTCCGGCCGTCAAGAGCGGACTTCTCGAACTCGGCGGATGCATTGTCCGCGGCGACCAGCACACAACCTGGTGGTGTGCAATATGCAAAGAGTCATTCCAGGGCCCAAACACCCACGGGGCCATTAGCGAGGCGATCGCGATCGTCGGGGCGCCTGTCGACGAGGCGTAACGCCTCGTCTGGCCGAAGGACCTCGCGACATCAGCGTCGTGCCCTCAGCCCGATGGTGAGCTTTGATCGATCCAAGCTCGGATTCGTTCGGCAACGTCGAGGTTGTTGTCGTCCATCATCATGATGTGGCTGTTGCCCTTGAGGCCAAGGTCCGGCAGAGACAGAAGCATCGCAACTCCGCCAGCCTGGTTGATGTTGGCTACTGCCGCAATACACCCGTTGCGTCGCTCGTCGCCGTTGACTCCGGCGGCACCTTCACTGTTGTCGCCCCAGACCGATAGGAATGGAATCGTGCGAAACGTCGACATGGCAACTTCAGATGTAATCGTATGGGATCCGCCTTCGATGCTCACCAAGGCGAGCACAAGGTCTGGCCGACGACGGGCAATCTCGATACCAAAGAGTCCGCCTTGGGAATGGACTAGCAACACTGCCGGGCCGGCCTGCTCAAGCAACTCGATGATTCCGGTGATCGTGTGTTCCGACACTCCCTCGAGGGTGGTCTCGGCGTTCGGCACAGTGCGGTCGACCATTCGATCGAACGCTTCAACCGGGAAGCGAACATTTGGAAATGACTCACCGAAACGAGGTCCAATTCTGGCGTTGACCCAGATCCGGGCTTTCGTCCCCAGAAAAAGGTTGGGTGCTGTCGCGTCGCCTGCCCCGGCCCGGATCCCGTTGATTCCGGTGGGATCGAATCCCGAACGCCCTCGACCGGCATGATCCACGACATGGACCGGATGCCCGCGTCGCACGAACCACGTCGCCCAGCCTTCCCGGCCGTCCGGGGTCGTCTCAAACGTCGCCCCGGTCCGGTTGGCTCCATGGACCATCACAATTGCTTGGCCAGTGATGTCGACCGGGAGCCGAGAATGGACGTAGACCTGCCCGACCCTCACGGTGCCTGGCCCGGGGTCTCCGGTGATTGCCGATGACCCGGGATGGTCAGTGTGCTGGTCATATCCACCAAACGTTCGCACCGAGTCAGCGGCAAGAACTAACGGCTCTGCGAAGGGTTCGGGATGCGGCACGCTCCGAAATTACCAGGCTGGCTCCAGCTCAGAGAAGTCCACTCTCGACGCAACTGCAGAAGGGAACCGCACCGGACCAGGATGCGTCCAACGAGAAACGACCAGAGCTAGAGAGGAGCCACCATGCCATCCGCCGCCAAGCGTGTCCCCGCACTCGCTTCCCTCGTGGTGTTGTTCTCCGCCTTCGGAGCCCTACCTGCCCAGGCGTCGTGCGCCGAATCGGTCCCACTTCAAGAAGCCATAGCCACCGCGCAGACCGCGTTCATAGGAACCGTCACGGAAGTCGATTTCGACGGCCGGGTCGCGATTTTCGCGGTTGACGAAACCTGGAAGGGAGAGACTGGAGCCACGGCCATCGTCGTGGGGGGTCCGACCCTCGCTGAGCTGCAAGCCGCCCGGGCCATCGGCCAGGATCTTGCCACCTCCGTGGACAGGTCCTACGAGCTGGGTGTCACCTACCTCGTCGTGTCGTATGGATCCCAGGACGGCGTGCTGCTCGACAACGAGTGTTCAAATACACAACCGTTCTCTGTTTCACTCAATGATTACCGTCCAGCTGACGTGACGCCGCCAACCATGACCCCGCCAGTCTCAGACTCGGCGCTGCCGACCTGGACCTGGGCAGCTCTATCGGGCGGTGCCCTGGCGCTCGTTGCCGGGACGTACATGGTCGCTAATGCGGTTGCCCGGCGCCATCGATCCGGACCCCACGCGGCGTAGGTCGAATCACTGAAGGATCATTCGCTATTCCACCATCGGAGGACCCGAGTCGCTCGCAATGTGTTCCAGCGGCTCGGGTTTCGGCCTGACTCCATGTTGAACCAGACCTTGCCTGTGTAGCCTGCGTGCATCGGCCATCGCCCGTCCTTGCGTTGATAACCCCGCACGAGCGAGATCGCGTCTTCCAAGCGTGGGTCTCGATCCGATGAGGCGGCTCGGAAATAGTCGAGACCCCGAAGGACGTCGTGGTGCCACCGTGGTGGGAACGGCAACCGGGTCATACGGTCGTCAGGGACCTTGCCGGTCCGGTGTGATTGGTAGAGGTGGTGGGCGCAGAAGAACTCACGAGCTCGTGCTTCAGCTACCTCAACCACACTTCTTTGCCGGCCCTCGCTGATGCAGTACTCGCGCAGTCCTTCGAGCACATTGATTGTGGTATGAAATGAACTGTGTTTTTGTTCCTGGTCGCGTTTGGCCCGGCAATTCCATCCGCCATCAGCGAGCTGGCGCTCAAGAATCTCCCCAACCAGCCGTTCACGCCGATCGTCGGGGGATGTGAACCAACTGGAGAGGGCGAGCCCGAACCCGGCAACACACTCGTCACGATTTGGCTTTGCACTGCTCCCAAACACCCATACCGGCTTGTCCATCAATAACCCGGTTGACGCCACCGCTTGGGGGTTGTCACGAGGCAGTCCCATCCTCCACAACTGAAGCAACGTGTACGTCGTTGAGGTCCATTTCGGCGAGTACAAGCCACCACTCCAACGACCGTCGGTACCGCGCTCGGCAAGGAGTTGCGCGCCCCATCCACGAGTGGCGACCTGAGCTTGGGTGCCTTTCCATGTCGTGGTTGGGATATCGAGGAGGTACCGCTGGACTTGCCAGGCCACCGAGGGGTCCCCGTCGAGAAGCCACTCGGTTACGTCATCGGCAATGTTCATAGGCTGCCCTAACACTACGGAAAGGAACCCCCTCTGCGAACCGGTACCGCAGACACGATTCGCTTAGGGAACGCTCCGAGCCTGCCGATGAACCACTATGGATCAACATCCCGCTCCCAAGCGGCGCCTGTACGTCGCTCGCTGGACCTTCGCCGGAGCGTTGTTTGGGGCGTTCTTCCCGCTGATTGCCTGGCGAGTCGCCGTCGCTGATGCCGGGCCGATGACCTTCGGCGAATTACACGCGGTCAATGCCACCATGTGGATCATCGACCTCGCTCCGACAATCCTCGGGCTCACCGGAGCCCTCATCGGGATCCTCCATGCTCGTTTGGCTGCCTCAAAGAGCCGCACCGAAGCGGAAGCTCGCGAAATCGCTGAGCGCTGGACTGCCGAATTGCACTCAGCCAACTTGGAACTCGCCGAATCGCTTGAATCACGCCGGGCGTTCTATGCGGCCGTGACGCACGAACTGCGCTCCCCCCTCACCGCTATTGTCGGGTACACCGACCTGGCAGAAGATGTCTTGCCCCAACAGCCCGAACTCACCGGCTATCTTGCCGAGATTTACGGTGCCGCCTCGGCGATGATCGGCATGGTCAATGATCTGCTGGACGCCGCCAAACTTGAGACAAGCGGTATTGCGATCGAAATGGCAACGGTTGCCTATGACGAAGCAATCCATGAGGTCGTCAAACGAATGACGCCCCTGGCGAGACAGAAGGGGCTAACGCTCAAGGCATATGCGCCGAACGCTGTTGAATGCTGGGCCGATCCCGTGCGTCTCGGCCAGGTTCTGACCAATCTCGTTGCCAACGCGATCAAGTTTTCCAAGTCCGGGACAATCGAGGTTCGGGCAGTCGAACTGGACGGGACGCCGGGCATCGAAGTGACAGATCAGGGCGTCGGGATAGAGCCAGAAAATCTCGAAAGCATTTTCGACGCCTACGACTCCGGGGAGAACGGCTCCGGTCGGCGTGACAGCAGCGGCCTCGGCCTGGCAATCAGCCGATCCCTGGTCGAGGCGATGGACGGGACCATCTCCGCTGAGTCGGACGGTCCTGGACAAGGATCGACCTTCCGCGTCACACTCCAGGTCTCGACTGGTCAATCCGACACCTCCCGGCGAGCCAAGCTCGCGGTCTAACCCTGGGTTATTCTCAGGGCCCCAACTATCGGAATCCGCGGGCAGGAACCCGGGGTTAAACCCAGGGTTGCAGCTAACGGCAGGTCGACGGCACGACCCCCAATCTCGGGTTCACGACAATAAGCTCTTCATCTGGCGTTGGATCAGGTGCGTTGACTGCTTCGGCGCGGCCCGGCTCATGAGATTCAGAATCCGCGAGTCCTTGCCGACATAGATGTGAAACCGGTCCTTCTCGATGCCATCGATGATGATCTGTGCAGCTTCCTCCGGTGAAGTTGTCGGAAGCCTCGACTCTTGCGTTGCCTCAGATGACGGCATCTCGACGCCTGAGTTGTTCGTGATCTCGGTCGATACTGCCCCAGGCATGATCGCCGAGACTCCGACGTTGGTGTCCATCAACTCCGCGTACAACCCTTCGGTCATCAGTTTTAC
>CAWKAG010000074.1:0-7176 GCA_963847455.1 uncultured Acidimicrobiia bacterium | reverse complement strand
TTAAAAATTTGAGGGAGAAATTGACAGAAACCATCACGGTGATTCGGGGAATCCTCTATTGAGTAATGCGGCCAATATGAGTACGACTTTGGGAGGAATGGATATAGCATCGTCGGCTGGCAATGGGTGGGGGACGCAATCGAGGGCGAATGAAAATATATTGAGAAATGCGCATGCCTATACGGAAATGAATATTTCGCAGTTTGGAGAAAAGGATCGACGTACGCGAGTGGGTTACAAGGATAAACAGAAGCGAGACGCCTTTATGCAAATGGGACATGTAGGAGATGCGCTTAATTTGCACCAGGCCGTTTTACAGCGAGCCAAGGAGTTGTTTGCGGGGTTTCGTGATGATCGAGAGTTGGTGCAGCAATTCAAAGGTGTTGTGGCTGCCTGCCTTTGTGAAGCGTTTGAACAACTCAGTCGGGATGGACAGCAGATTTTGAAAACGCTAGAGCAAGAAGAGGACACTGCAGCGGCGGACACCAAGGGTCGCGTTATCCACAACAGCCGTGCCAGCCACCGCAATGATTTGCATTCGGCCAAAATGGCGGGCAAGGGGGCCCAAGGCGCGTATGACTGTGGATTCTTTGAACAACGGATTCGCGAGTACAACGCGGCCAGACCTTGGGACGATCCGGGAGCGACGTTTGACTATCACTTCATCGTCGTCCCCAATATCAGCTCCTCAGAAATTGCCGACCTTGAGCGGTACGCCGTCGAAAATTGGACGCCGCCTCAACTAGACAGATGGTCGGCCTACCAGTTGAACTTCTGTATGGATGTTCATACCGACGGATGGATCGCCGCTGACGACACGATGGTGGACCTGGCGGTTGACCCGCACCGCCTCGTCCAGGTCACTGTTAACGGCGAGGTCGAGTGTGATTACGGTGAGGTGCTGGTCGTCCAATCGACATACTGGTTCTATGGAGGCGCCTGGGATTGGGCGGGAGGCACGAACTGGATTGAAGATCCCGATAGCGGCATCCTCATCTCGGGTGAGCTCAGCTTCGAATGCCTCGGGATCTTTGATCCTCAGACGGATGTGGCTGCTATCAATGCAGCGGTTCCAACGACCCAGTCCAACGTCAATCCACTCGTCGATGGTCTGACCGGCCTTGAGACCTGGCTCTGGTACGACTTCTCGCAGATCGCCTCACGCGAGTTGGGGCCATACACGGAAGCCATAAGAAGTCGTGGCCAGCTGTGGACCCTCACAACGTACGCCTGGGTCGACCGGGTGATGTGGGATGTCGACTGCGTGGTTGCCTGCACCTTCCGGGGCATGCTTTCGGAAGTCGACGAATCTCAGTACGACTACGTCCTTGATCTCGACGACACGGCCGTTTCGCCGGCCTCGAGCTATGACGGAGGTTCGGGAACCGAAGACGGCGCCGCCGCAGCCCACATCTACGACACGAGGGCGGACTACGTCATTTCAACGGCCACTGTATGGCGGGGGTACTACGAGTTCCAGGGTGTGCGCTACCGATATGACCCGGTCATCGTCGCCCAGGGCCGCGACTACGTCGTCCATGAAATCAGGGCCGTACCCCACGGATAGTCCTGAATTTCTTGCTTCGGTCCCCTACGCTTAGCCACAGATGCGATGGCGATTTCTTGATGACGGCCTCGATCTTGCGGAGCGGGATCGCAGAATTCTGGACATGGATCGATGGTGGCTGGCGTTCGAGCAGAAGGTCGGCGATCTCAACGAGATGTTTGCAGGTGGCGAGACTTTCGACTTGCCCCGTTGGATGGAAGGGATCGGTGATGTTCACCCAGATCTCAAGTGGGAATTCGGTCCTGCCGTTCATCAGCTAGGTCACCGACTGGTAATCACGCCCGAGCATCGGTACGAGTTGACCGAGCTTGTTAGAACCTTCGTCGACCGGGCACCACATATCGACGCCTGGGAGTTCTATGCCTTGCGCCAGCCGAACGATCCTGAAACCGCAGTAGGGATGGTTAAAAGTCGAACCCGCGGATCGCTCACGGATGTCCGGGTCACCTTGACGCCCGGCGAGAACAACCTGATAGACCTCCACTATCTGTCCAAGTCGCCGACCGCCACCGATGATGCTTTTGTGGCAACCGAATCATTGCTCGGCGAACAAACACTGAACCGGTGGGTGGGCGACATCTCGGCCGGCAAGCCTGGAGGCTTGTTCGGACGAGGGGCTCCCGATGGCGTGCCGTTCCCAGAGCTGGCGGAAGCTTTCGATCGGGTCCGGCGAGAGATCCTCGGAACCTTGCCAGCCGATCCCTATCACGTGTGGGTGGGGGCGGCCGGGAGAGCGGTGCTGCAACTCGAACCCACCGAAGCGGCCGACTACGCAGCCACGGACGACGCCCTCGTCGCCAGTAGTGCGTCAGCAGAGCTGTGGAAGGCGAGCCATCGCGGGATACGGTTCGACTCCGAGCGGTACTCGCGACACGGCGAGACGTTTGTTTACGTGAAGATCGAGATGACCGAAGAGGACCCCGGATTCAAGAATGATGACCGTGCAGACCTCGAATACGCGCTCAACACGGTGCTCGTAAACGCCCAGCTCGGCTGCGTGACCGGCGGGGTGAAGGGAATCCGGTATGCCTACATCGACGTGTGTCTTACTGATGTCGACGCTGGAATTCCGGCTATGAAGACCGCCCTTCGTGCGAGCAATATCCCGCACCGGAGCTGGATTCTGTTCAGCGATCGCATTTGGGTCGACGAGTGGATCGGGGTGTATGACGACTCGCCCGCCGCCCCGACGTCGTTACCTCTCGGCAGCTCGGACGACAACTAGCACCGATTGGTCGGTCACCTCAAGGACCTCCATGTACCGCGAACCGAACAAGTCGATCGTGGGTGACGCCCCATATGCTGGTCCGTCCGGGGTGGCGATTCCAGTGGCCGTCACCACATTTCGTTGATCTTCGTCGACGTATTCGAACTCGACCGTGACCTGACCTTCCCACACACACATGACATCGGGTGGGCATCGTGAGTCTTCGGTGACGCCGATGTATCGGACGGCGAAACTGAACTCGTCGATGACGTACCCGGGTTTCATTTTGAACGGCACGTCGAGCTCGGATTCCACGACCGAGGCTGGATCTGGGTCGCTCCAGAAGTCGAAGCCGGGTTGGTCCTCTAGGGCGACCCTTCCGCTGATAATGCCTTCCGCGCTTGAGTTGTTGAGAACGATCGATGCAACGTTCAGGGTCTGGCGCTCTTCGGGGCGGTCTGCGTCAAGACGTAGCCTGTAGGCATCAACGAGGGTCACTGCGCCGTCAGAGAAGTCGAGCATGAGTTCGATACGCTCGGCGGACTCATCGCCGACAAGCATCTGGCGAGAGAGCGTCCGGACCGTGCCTGACCCGTCGACCCGCCATACGCCAACACTGAACCCTGGCTCGATCCGGGCGGCGCCATCGATATCAAGCGTCTGATCGATAGTTGCAGGAATTGGCTCGAAGGGCGAGGCGACCGACCCTGCGTCACCGCACCCGGCAACGACCAGAACCAGCACCAAGTACCGCAGCAGGGTATTCATTGATGCTTGGACGGTCCGTATCGACTGTCGGTTCCATCAAACCGGGTCGGTACGCATTGTGCGCGGCATGTGCCACCATGGATGGTCGATATCGCATGTCATCGCATCCGCCGGGCCCCGTTCCATGAGAAACCCACTTTCCCAGAACTAATCGGTCGTGCCCGGCGTCTGATGAGAAGCATTTACAGGGAGTAAGACGTAATGGACAACACACCCACCAACCCCCCGACCAATCCACCCACTGATCCACCTTTTGAAGAACCGACCAAGGATCGAGCTCCGCTGGTGACCAACTGGTTGCTGGGCGCAATAGTCGCCGTCCTCATCGCCCTGGTTGCCGTCCTGATGTTGCGAGACGACTCGCCCACTGAAGCCGGGCAAACAACCACGACGACCGTTGAACAGGGTGGAGTGACCGAAAGCACTCAGGTCGGCGAAACTACGACCGTTCCTGAGGGCACGGATACCACCCTGGTGACTGACACGACCGTTCCAGAATCGACCACAACAATCCCGGTTGATACAACTGTGCCAGCTCCGACACCAGGTGACACCATCGCTCTCGCAACGGTCAACGACTGGATTGCCGCCGTCGGAGCTGGTGATGCAGACAAGGCGTGGGATTTGCTCGATCCGGTATCACAGGAGGCCATCGGCGGCCGCAGCGGCTTCGATGGTTCGTTCACCGGCTTGGTGGAAGGCTACGGAGCTTGGGCTGACGCTACCGACGTCGTCGAGTTCAGCGGCCCGGTGCCGCTCGTCGAACCCGCCGAGTTGTACTTGGTGAGCTGGGTGGGGACCGTAACCCAGGAGGGCATCACAGCAGACAAAGCGTTTGCGATCCCGGTGACTGTCAACGCCCAGGGCGCCAAAGTCAACCCGTTCGCTCGGGGTGAACTTGTCGAGTTCGTGGTCCCTGAGGAATCGGACCCCCCAGCGGTTTTCGCTTCGATTACGACGCTCGAGTTCGACATTCCTACCGAGGCTGTTGCGCTGGCATTCTTGAACGGACAGTACGAAACCAATCAACAGGTGCAGGATCTGGGGAATGGCAAGTCCCGGGTGTACGTCACACCCGAGACGCACATGGAGGTCGGCGCCAGCCAGGTCCTGAGCGTGGTGTACTTCCAGGACGGCCTCGTTCACGCTGAAGCGGTGCGTTTCGTCATCGGTGAGGACAGCTAGCTCTCAACGCCCCGATTAGGCGAGTACTCAACGTAGACCCTCAACCACCCGGCGCGGTGACGCGCGTTCGCGTATATTGAATACCGGGTGCACGGCTGGGGGGCCGCATTGAGGGGGAATCTATGCGTGGACCCAAGAGCGGGCTTGGTCGGCTGGGACTGCTGGCACTCGGCACGGGGATCATCTCGACCCGTTTCGGCGGCGAAGACCCATTGGCATCTGCACCGAACGGCGACAACTGGCATCACGAAGGGCTGACCCGCCAGGCAGCCCAGGCGGCGGGATGGAGTCAAACCGCCGAGAACGCTCTGGCGTTTCATGCCGACTATGTCGACTCCTATCTTTACAACCCGCTCTGGTGGCTGGACTTCACGAACGGCGGTGGTTGGGACCGGCTGAAAGTCGTCATGTCGAGTCAGGCCGACCTGGTCAACGTCCACTTCGACGACCTCTTTGATACCGAGTCGGTGTTGGCCACCTGGCGGCGATATCTGTCAGGAACGGTGGCCGGGTTGTTGTGGGTCGAGCACCAGGACATGCCGGCCCGTGAGAAGGTGTCGATGGCGCACAACCTGGTCGGCGTCTCTCTTCACGCACTCCAGGACTTCTATTCGCACTCGAACTGGATCAACGACGAGAAGCGCCGAACCACGTTCTTCAACATCGCCGACGCGCAACGTCGACGAACGGAGCTGTGGACCGGTGCCTACGAGACTCCCGAGCGGTTCGGAGTGCACCATCACGGCAAGTACCTGTTTGCCTGCACGGTGCTCAACAATGTCGGATCGGTCGGCCGCGGCATGCTCCGGGTCATCTGTCATGCGGCCTCACCGTTTGCCAAGTCGGCGATCTGCGAATGGGTCAAAGAGTGCAACGAAGCCGAGGCGATCAACCCCGAGGAGGTGGCCGGGATCGATTTGGATCCGACCAACGGGGTGCTCTGGGTCAAGCCCGGGATCAATGTCGATTCCACCTGGCAGGCGCCGCTCGGTGCACAGGCACGCGGATTCGATCGTTCCGAAGGATTGGGGCTGTTCCGACTTGCCTACAACCTCGCTTATCGAACTTCGTGCGAGTGGCTACACATGCTCGACCACATCATGGAAGGCGCCGGTTTGCAGTCCTTTTGGGACGAGGTCAAGACCACCGGCATCACGACCGGCAACTATCTCAGCGACCGTGGGCCGTACGAAGACTTCGATCAGCTGCCATACCGGTTCATCTCCACCGGCCAGTATCCGCCGCTACCCAATCAGCGAGACATTGACCAGTGGTACGTGCGGCTGACTGTGGCGACTGCCGACGAGTCGAACGCAGGCACAGACGCCGACATTGTTCCGTTTATCGACGGTCGGCGCTTCGGGTCGCTGGATCACGCTCCTCGTCCGCCCCGACCCGCGCCCGGGGAGAGCCCCACCAGGGGAGCGGCGCGTTCCATTCTTGGGATCAACGATCATGAGCGGGGCGACGTTCGTTCGTACATGATTGGCCCGTTGAGTGAGCCACCGAGCCGGATCGAACTACTGAACGACGCCCCCTCGGTCGGTGATCTTATCGTGGCGGCGGCAGAGGGGATCCGGGACGCGGTGGTCGGAGCGTTTGAAGCTATCGGCGACTTCTTCCTCTCTTTGATCGGATTTCATGCTGACTTCGTGGACGAGGGTCATGTCGCCATTTCGGCTGCAACGCTCGAGGGACTGGCTCCTGGCGAACGCTCCGGTTGGTCGATCAGGTGCGACGGCGGATCAGAGGGGGATTACCGGGTCACCGGCCACGTGCGGGCCACCAACCTGACTGGCACCCTCCCGTCCGGGGTTGCTACGCGTACTTACGAAGTTCGGGTGGACGAGCTGATCTGCCTCGAAGAGTCAGACTGGGACCGTTTCACCAGCTCGGACGAGCCCTTCGTGCTCGGTCTGGTCATGGCTCATGGCGGGGGAGCTGAACCGACTCGCTGGCGGACCGGTCCGTTCAGTGATGTCGACACGGGCGATCACCGTTCCATCAATCGTGACTTCCAGGTTACCGTTCCGCGTCAGTACGGGTTCATTTCTGTTGCGGTTGCGGTCTACGAGTCGGATGACGAATCATCGTCGGATCGTGATCATCTCCTTGAGGCGTTCGCAGACAACCTGACGGAAGCCGTCGGTGAGTCCGAGGATGGTTTCATGGTGCTGCTCGGCGAATCGATCGCATCTGGTTGGAAGCTCGACTGGTTCGAAGCTGTCGCTTTCCGGCGGGCGGAGACGGTCGATGTGCGCTTCTACGAGCGGGCACCGGTCGGCCAATGGCTGAGTGGTGGTGATCGGATCTCGCGACAACTGACAGAGACCCACCGCAAGACGGCGTTCGTGCCCGACATGGTCACGTGTGATTGCTCTTCGCGGCTGGTTGCCGAGATCGATATACCTGAGATTGCCGAGCGCACGTTCGGTCCGCTCGGCGGTCG
>CAWKAG010000073.1:0-40167 GCA_963847455.1 uncultured Acidimicrobiia bacterium | reverse complement strand
ACAACCTTCCCAGCCAGCACGATCTCGGCATCGTGGGGAGGGACCGTGTTTGTGTGGATCCGTATACCCGCCAACCGGCGGTTCACGCGGCCCCTCGTGTCGATTCTTGCTACCAATTCCTGACCCAGGTAGCAACCTTTCGTAAAGGAGACCGACTCATCAATGAATCCGCACTCCTGGGGAATGGTAGAACCGTCAACGTCGACGCCCATCACCGGTTCGCCCGCTTCGACTCGAACTGCAGTTGTGGCTCGACGCCCAACCGGCGGCGCCATCTGCCCCTGGCCGACAACAAAGACTCGCGGGAGCGAACCCAATCGGGCAGCCAACACGATCGAGTCGCCATCCCGACGCCAAAAACCAGCGTCCAGTTCAGCGATCGTGTGGGAGTCGGGTCCCCACAACTCGCCCACCACACGCGGATCGAGTTCGATCTCGGCCTTTACCCGGATGCGATATCGACGCAAGAGAGCTTCGGTCTCGGCGGCAACATTCGCATCGCAAAACAGCACAACTTCCTCGTCGCCAACTCCGACCCACAGGAGGGCGGCGAGTTTGCCGTTCGGCTGCAGAAAGAACGACCGTTTGACCGTCCCTGACGCCATGGACACCAAGTCCTGGCTCACCAACCCCTGAAGGAAGGAGACTGCGTCGGGGCCGTACACCCGAATCAGACGGTGTTGACCAGAGGTGGCGCCAACTCCAGTACGAATAAGCCGATACTCGGCTGTGACATCGCCGGTCGGCACGTCAGCATCAACCACGACGCGCCGCCTCGACTGCTGCAAGCGCGGCGGCGGCCTTATTCATGGACTCCTCATATTCGGTGTGCGGATCCGAGTCGGCAACCAGTCCGGCTCCGGCCTGCACCCAGGCCTTCCCATCCGCCATCACGACGGTGCGCAAACAAATCGCCGTGTCGACATTCCCTGAGAAGTCGACATAGCCGACCGCCCCAGCGTATGGGCCGCGCGCTACTGGTTCAAGTTCGTCGATGATCTGCATCGCCCGGACCTTAGGCGCACCCGATACCGTCCCATGGGGAAACACGGCCCGGATGACATCGACAGCTGACATGCCAGATCGAAGCTTTCCGGATACGCCAGACACGATGTGCATCACATGCGAGTAGCGCTCAATCACCATCAAGTCGTCAACGTGGACGGATCCGTACTCGCACACCCTCCCAAGGTCGTTGCGAGCGAGGTCGATGAGCATTACGTGCTCTGCTCGCTCCTTCTCGTCGGCAAGCAGCTCAATCTCGAGCGCCTGATCCTCATCGTCGGTCTTGCCACGCGGTCGGGTGCCGGCAATCGGGCGAGAGTGCACCATGCCGTCTCGCACGCGAGTCATGAGTTCTGGCGACGAACCGGCAATCGACACGCTCGGCGTTCGAACGAAAAAGAGGTACGGCGATGGGTTGATGATGCGCAAGATCCGGTACACGTCCAGGGCGTCGTCAGAAAACTCCGTCTCCAGCCGCTGGGACAAGACCACTTGAAACGCATCTCCTTGGCGCACATACCGCTTGACCGCTTCCACCCCTGCCATGAAGGCCTCGGGACCCATCGTGCTCGCCAGCGACGGTCCCGATCGTTCCAGCTTCGCAAAGGGTTCGGGCTCATAGGCCATGGGTTGCGCCAAAGATCTCGCTGCTTCGTCCAATTCAGCGATCGCCCGTTCATACTGCGGCGCAAGCTCCCTCGCTCCGTCAACGAATACATTCCGAACCAGCGTGATCGTCTGTTTGAATCGGTCGAACGCAGCTATGAATCCCGGAACCATCCAGGACATTTCAGGCAATCCCCGGTCGTCGGGCGGTTGATCCGGCAGCTCCTCGACGTATCGAACACTGTCATAACCAAGGAACCCAACCAGCCCCGAATGCAGGGGTGGGAGCGACGGCTCATCAGGCGAATCGAACCAGCCCGTTACCGCTTCAAGGACAATCAATGGGTCACCATCGGGCAGCGGAGGATCCATGAAGCCGGGAACGATCGTTACAACACCGGCGCGCGACTCCAGGGTGAAGGCAGGATCCCAACCACAAAAGGACCATCGCGACCACCTTTCACCGCCTTGGACGGACTCAAACAGAAAGCCGTCTTCCTGGCCGACCAGTTTTTCAAACGCGCTGACCGGGGTCTCGCGATCCGCCAGAACCTCGAGCGTGACGGGGACCACGTTGTATCGGCGCGCTCGATCCTGAAACGTTGCAAAGTCAGTGTGCATCTCGGTGACAGGATAGTGGTGGCTGCCTCTTGGCCAACCGGGGCTGGCGCGAGGTCAGATCGCAGCTAGCCAATCGAGCCCGAGTCTTTGTAGCCACTCGGAGACGATGATCGATAGCTCGAACACTCGATTCTGAATCATGAGAACTCCGAACGCGATCAAAGCAACCCCTGAGACAATATTGATTGTCTTCAGATGGCGCCGAAGCATGCCAACTGCGCCGAACGCCTTGGTCATCCCGATGGCTGATAACAAGAACGGTATGCCGAGGCCCATGGAATAGGCGAAGAGGAGCACCATCCCATCCGTGACCGACTCAGACTGACTCGCCAGCGTGAGGATCGAGCCAAGGACCGGCCCGATGCATGGAGTCCAGGCGAAGCCGAACGCAACCCCCATGACCGGAGGGGCCCACGGCCCGAGCCGCGAGGGACGGATATCAAACTTTCGCTCCCGGACAAGCGTTTGTAGCCATCGGGCGTTGAACAGTGCGCTCGTCAGCACGATCACACCGAACACAACAACTACCCAACCGGCAATTACGCTCGTGGTTCGGGCATTCTGACGCAAGAAAGACCCAAGAGCTGATGCACTTGCGCCCCAGGCCATAAAGACAGCGGTGAAACCAGCGATAAAGAGCAAGGTGACCCGGGCCATCCGCGCCGTTGAAGCTTTGCCTTCCTGCAGATCGCTGACCGAATAGCCAGACATCAGGCTCAAATAGCCCGGAAGCAAAGGAAGTACGCAGGGAGAAACAAACGACAGAGCGCCAAATCCGAAGGCTATGAGGACCGGGATTAGCCCCAGGCTTTCAATTGTCATGGAACTCCATCATTACGCTCAACAACCTAGACCGCATGACCGATGTTCCCATATCGGCACAGTTAGGTTGTCGGTGATCCGACAGATAGCGAAGAATGAATTTGGTGACCGGCCTCAAAGAACGCGGAGAGCGACTCATACCGTCGGGCGAAATGCGCCATGCGGTCGCCTGGATGTGGGTTGCCGGGGTGGCGCTCGGGTATGCCGGAGCCCACGCTACGAACACAGAACCCCTCGTACGAGGCACCTTTGGTATTACCGCCGGGACCATGAGCGCCGTCTTCGGTGTAGCTCGAGTTGGATCCCTAGCGGCCATATTCATCACCTCACGTAGTGATAGCCACTCCCGAAGGACGGCCTTCCTACTCGCCTACGGCGTTGGCCTCATCGCATCCACGATTACGAGCGTCTCCTCATCTATCGCGCTCTATACGCTGGCGCAGACGGTGACTCGTTTGTCCATAACCGCTGCTGCAATCATCGGAACCGTGATCATCGTCGAGACGGTGCGCGGCAAAGGTCGCACGTACGCCGTGTCGCTGTTCGGCGCCGCCGTTTCCTTCGGCGCCGGTCTGGCCACAGCAGCCCTTCCGATCGCTGACCTCACGCCTGAGGGTTGGCGTTGGGTGTTTGCGTCATCAGTGATAGGCCTCGTTGCCATCCCGCGGCTCGCCAGGGAGATCCACGAGCCGCCAACCCGACCGCTCCACGTCACGACTGCCTGGTATCGGTCGATGCAGAATCGTCACGACTTCTGGCGCATGAGTATTGCGTCATACCTGTTTGCCATATTCTCGACGGTCGCAGTGGCGTTCATCATCGAGCATCTGATCGGCACGTTGGATATGACGGCCAGTCGAGCGGCAGCCATTGCGCTTCTTGGCGGAACCCTCGGTGGGACCGGTTTCTTCATCGGCAGCGCACTTGCCAATCGAATCGGTCGCAAGAACACCACGTATATTGCTTTGTTGACTTCAACCGTGGGTGGCGTGGCGCTCTATGCCGCAACCGACCCGTGGTCGGTCGGGGCTTATATCGCTCTGAGTGCGTTTGGTTCGTTCCTACTCATCCCGTCGTTCGGGGTTTGGCGCAACGAAATGTTCGATTCGAGTATCCGGAGCCGGGCCGTCACCTGGATCAACAACGCTGGGATCATCGGATCGATTTGCGGACTGCTTGCAGCGTCCTTGCTCATCGACCGGTTCGGACTTCCCGCCACCATCGCCGCCCTCAGCCTTGCCGCAGTCGCTGCAACCGTTACGTTGCTGGGCGTTCCTGAGCCACAACCGACCCATCTCGAGCATACGCAAACACTTGGGGGATCAGTCGGAGGGCCAGAAGCACACTGACGCCAATCCACACACCGGTCAGATCGGTGCGGCGACCGTCGAACGCCAGTGTGACGGCGATGGACCCCACACTGGCGAGGGCAGAGGTCACGGCCAGGAAACGGAATCGACTCGCCCCCAAGAAAACCCCGTCTCCTACGAACAGCACGGCTCCTAAGGGCTGCAACGCCGCAACCAGCGGTAGGACACCAATAGCCAGGGCGGCCACCTCGGGGGTGACGCCGAAAACGGGTTCGAGAAGCGGTCCGATCGCCAGCAGAGTGATCGCCAATCCGAACCCCGCGACGAGGCCCCAGATGGTCAACTGCTTCACGACTTTGGCGACCATCATTTCGTTGCGCTCGCCGAGGTAACGTCCCACCAGAGCCTGTCCCGCCACGGCTAATGCGTCGACGAGCAGGGCGAGTAATAGCCAGATCTGCATGACGATTTGATGGGCTGCGACTGCGGATGTTCCAATCCTGGCTGCAGAGGCCGTAGCGACCGTTAGTGCCGCCAGCAGCGCTCCTGTTCGGATGAGAATGGCCCAGCCGGCTGACAGCAAGGGAACGAGATCTCGACCCTTGACCGCACGTAATCCCAGCCAGCGCTGCGCCAGCAGACGCAGGAACCAAAGGGCACCCAACCATTGGGCTATGACCGTCGCGACGGCCGCACCGCCGATGCCCCATCCGAAACCAAAAATGAGTATCGCATCGCCAACCACGTTGGCCACGTTAAGTCCCAACGTAACCCGCAGCGGGGTTAGCGTGTCCTGCTGACCACGGAACGCTCCATTGGCGGCCGTGATGATCAAGACGGCAGGAGCGGCCAACGCTCTGATCCGTAGGTACGTCAAAGCTTCGTCGAACGCTTCGGGCGGTGTTTGCAGGACGGTTAGCCATTGGCGCGAACCGATCAAGAGGACACTGGTAGCAAACAGTCCGAGGCCCACCGCCAGAACCAGCGCCTGGGTGGTGATTCTCGCAACACTCGCCTGGTCATCTCGCCCCCATGCTTGAGCGATCAAGGGTGTCGTACCGTACGCAAGAAAGTTGAAGGCCATAAACGCGACCGAGAAGATCGCTGCGTTAATGGCAAGAGCCGCCAACGATACGGTGCCGAGCCGACCAACAAAGGCCGTATCGATCAACGAAACGAGCGGATCGGCCGCCAGGGTACCTAGTGCCGGAATCGCCAGGCGAGCGATCTGTCGGTTCACAAGATCTTATCCGGGTATGGACACCGATCTAGGAGCGGACAGGTACCACAGCGGGGCTTGCGAGCATCGCAAACGTCTCTTCCAAACTGGATCAACGTCATCGACAATTTCGCCCATCGCTTCCTGGCGAAGAGCGCCTTGAGATCTTGCTCAATCTTGACCGGGTCGCTTTCGGTCGTGAGTCCCAGACGCGCAGATACCCGCTTAACATGGGTGTCTACGGCAATCGCCGGCACCCCGAACGCCTCGGCCAGCACCACCGAGGCTGTTTTGCGTCCCACCCCCCGAAGCGTCACGAGGTCGTCGAGGCTGGCCGGCACCACACCTCCGAAATTAGCCACCAGGTCTTCTGACAGGCTGATAATCGACTTCGTCTTTTGCCGGTAGAATCCGGTCGAATAGATCAATTGCTCCACGTCATCTGGATTGGCGCGAGCAAGAGACTCGGGGTCCGGGTATCGGGCGAAAAGAGCCGGGGTGGCCCGGTTTACGTTTTCGTCGGTGGTTTGTGCCGAGATTGTCGTTGCCACGAGTAGCTGCCACGGGTCCTCATAGTTCAGCGCCGTAGCGATGTCGGGGTAGACCCTGGCAAGTCGGTTAGCGAGCGTGGACGCGTTCCGCTTGTCTGTGGTCGTGGGTTCGGTTCCGTTCGAGCGTTGCACGACGCCAGATTGGTCGGAAAGTCTTCCGACTTCCAGTCGTCTACGATTCGGCCCGTGAACTTACACGAGGCCATTCTCGATCATGCGACCGTAGACGGCAGCATTGTGCGGGTAGACGGGTTTCTCAACCATCGAGTCGATCCCGAGGTCATCGCCGACGTCGGCGCCCGGATAGCCGCTTGGCTCAAGGGTCGCCAGCCTGACGTTCTGCTCACTGCCGAAGCGTCGGGTCTTCCACCAACCGCTATCGCCTCCCAGATTCTTGGCCTGCCATATATTTACGCAAAGAAATACGTCGGTCCTGGCGAACGCTACACCTTCGCCAGGGAGATCTCCTCGCCGACGAAAGGCATCGAATACCGGGTGGAGGTCGCCAGACACGTCCTTGCCCCCGCCATGCGGGTCGCCATCATTGATGACTTTCTGGCCGGTGGACGGACGGCGGCCGCGCTGGTAGAGATTGCCGAAGAGGCGGGATGCACAGTGGTCGGGGCCGCTTTCGCCATTGAAAAGGCGATGGCGGGAGGGCGAATCCTTCTCGAGGACCGTCGGGTCGATGTCTACGCGGTCGAGATTATCGAAAGCATTCAGAACGGAACCGTAACGCTCGCTGATTGACGGCCACGGCCGACAAGACCCGTAGGAGCTACTTGATCTCTGAGCGCATCCGCCGGCTCAGGTGCACCCCGACCCGCACGAGGGCCACCAGGATAATAAGAACCACCATGAGCGCCGTGCTGAGCTCCACGGGGTCGACAAAGGCGAAATCGCAACTCCCCAAACCGCCATCGCAAACCCCAAACCCACTTCCCCCATTGGAAAGGTTCACAAGAATGAAGGTGGGAACTGCTGCGACCACAACGGCCGCAAAGACAACTCCGAAAAAAAGTAGGCGAAGTAACAACATGATCAGTCAACGGTAGGTTACCCGCTCGGGTTCCATGGCCGGTACTATCTCCGACCCATCACCTGCGGTGGCGACCACGAGCGGGTCACGTTCGGCCGACTGCCCGGCGAGAAGCTTGCCTAGGAGCCCGCGACCTGGTGATCGAATACTGGCGATTGGCGGCATCCGTGGGAGCAAAGTCGCCGCCTCACGCAAGCGCCCGGTTTGAAGAAACCCTACGGCCGAAGGCACCGGCAGAGGTGCCGAGGAAACGACCTCGGCTACTGCGTGAGATGCAGGGTCTCCCGCATGGTCGACTGTTTCAACACCTTACCCGCTCCACAAACCGGGCCATCAGGCGAGCGGAACTCGCAGAACCAGGAAACCGTCATCCAACTCCCATGATGCGTTGGCGATCAAAGAGAAGTCGATAAGGTCGGTTTCGGCCTGCTTGATGAACCCTTTGCGGGCCTCTCCCTCTACTGGTGGCATGGGGCGGTCCCTTACCGCCTGGGCACGTTCCGAAAAGCGTGCGAGCATCTCATCCACATCAAACTCAGCCATGGCAACTCTCCTGTTATCCGATCACCCTACCCCACCACTAGCCTGATCAAATGCAACAACAACTCTTGATTGTGACGGGCAAAGGCGGCGTCGGGAAGTCCGCGGTAGCCGCAGCCTTAGCCATCGAGGCCGCTCGTCGGGGCCGCAAGGTACTTGCGATCGGCATGGTCGAAAAGCGAGGCCTGGCCGCCCACCTAGGGCTTGAGACGCTCGGCTACGAAATCGCCGAAGTTCGCCCCGGCATTTTCGCAATGGGGATCGAACGTCCCGCTGCCCTCGATGAGTACCTGCGCATAGTCCTACGGGTACCAAAACTATCGCGCATCGGTCCGGTAGCCCGGGCCTTCGACGCCCTGGCATCGGCGGCACCGGGGATCCGGGAAACCGTCACCATGGGCAAGGTGCTTTTCGAGACGAGAACCAACAACTGGGATTTCATCGTGGCCGACGCGCCGCCTTCGGGGGCCATCGGATCTCACATTCGTGCGCCCAAGACTGTTGCGGAACTCGTCGGAGCGGGCAAGGTCCGGGAACAGACGAGGTGGATGAGCGATCTCATGGCTGACAGAAGCCGTACGGGTCTCGTGATGGTGACCCTGGCTGAGGAGCTTCCCACCATCGAAACCGCAGAAACGTTGGATTGGATCGCCAACGAGGAGCTCATCAGCGTGGCGGAGGTCATCACGAATCGCATACTGGAACCACTCGGCGCCAAGGTTCCGGTCGACGTCTCCACTCCGATTGGGGCGGCTGCAGCGCTCCATGACGGAATCTTTCACGAACAACAGAAGTGGCTCGCCGAACTACCAGGACGCGGGCGCGCCCTCCCCTACCTGTTTGGAGTCACGGGGCCGGTCGAAGTCGCTGAGCGCCTCGCGGACGTTCTGGAGCAACGATGAACGGCCCAATCCTGGTCACCGGAGCAGGTGGAGTCGGCAAAACGACCGTGTCGGCTGCCCTCGGCGTGGCCGCCGCACAAGCCGGTTACGAGACCCTGGTGCTCACGGTGGACCCTGCCAGGCGACTGGCGACGGCATTGGGGCTCGACGCCCTTCACAACGTGCCGACTGCCAACCAGGAACTGCCGACGCTTTGGGCGGCCATGCTTGACTCGGAGGCCAGTTGGGACGAGATTGCCCGCAGTCATGCTCCCCCTGAAGCAGCTGACCGACTGGTCAACTCCGAGTTCTTTCATGCGATCACCCGCCACTTTCCGGCCTCCCAGTCGTATGCTGCCGCCGAAGCGATGGCACAGCATCTCGACGAGCGACGCTGGGATGTCGTCATTGTTGACACGCCGCCGGCCTCGGGCGGTATCGAGTTCTTTACGGCGCCAAACGAGCTCACCAACCTCGTCGGCGGACGACTGTTCCGTTGGTTGACTGGTGGCGCTCTTCCTGGCAGGAGAGAACTCTTCAATGTTGCTGCAAGGCCCGCACTGCGAATTGTTGACATCGCTCTCGGTTCCGACCTGCTCGAACGCGTCGCGGCGTTCTTGTTCGACCTGCGGAGTACCTACGACGGTCTTCGCCGACGCTCACAAGACATCGAAAAGTACTTCCGACGGTCGACCACGATTGTCGTAACGACGTCCGACCCGGCTCCTGTGGCCGAAGCGGCTCGCTTCTTCAAAGAACTGCCACAAGTTGCCCGACCGCCCGCGGCAATCGTATTCAACCGAACGCTTCCGGCCAGTTGGGAAGAGGCCGAAATACCTTCCGATGCGACGCGACCGCTGGCACGAAACCTGGCGCTATGGGCCAGGGAGGCACGCCGCCAGGAGACAGTCCGGGACGAATTCGCGGCCAGATATCGAACCCCCATTATCCCCATCGCCTGGAAGCCCACCGCCCCGACCGACCTGGCTTCGTTGGCTGACCTCATCAAGGACACCGGCCTCATCGACGATCTGATCAGTTCGTAACCGGTCAGATCACCGATCGTTGCCCGAATAACTCCCGGATTTCGGCATAAAGCGCCGAGCGTGGTTCTACCCGATGGTTGTCATCGAGCCGGAGGACCTTGTGCCCATCACTCGTCGTCATATGCAAGACCACCGGGGCCTTCCCTGGATGATTCGTTAAAACTTCCTTGAGACGTTGCACGTTTTCTGGCGACAGCAACTGAGCGGATACCTCGAGACGGACCGTTTCGTCGATTGTCAGATCGATCTCCCTGAGCGTCTTGGCACGGATTTTCACCGAATCGCCACGGTGATCGAGCGACCCGGTTACCACCAGAATGGCGTCCTCTCGGACCAGCGGGCCATACTCGGCAACCGTCCGCGGAAAACACATCACCTCCACGGCTCCCTCAAGGTCCTCGAGATCGAAGAACACCATCGGTTCGCCTTTGCGAGTCATACGCCGGGTAATCGGCCCGACCAGGCCACCAATCGTGACGGTCGTATTATCGCCCTGGTCCATCAGGCCGCTGATGGACGCCGAAGACGCCGATCGAATCGCCGCTTCAACACCACGCAGCGGATGATCCGACACGTATAAGCCCAGCATTTCTCGCTCAAACCCGAGCTTGATCTTCTTGTCCCATTCATCTGTTCCGATGAAGACTTCGGCTTCGATGTCATCGGACTCGGCGGCCGCAAACAGACTGAACTGGCCGACGTCCTCATTGCGACGACGCTCGAGGGTGCTCGTCAAGATATCGTCGTAGATCAAAAATAGACTCTTGCGGCCGTGCCCCAGGCTGTCGAACCCGCCGGCCTTGATGAGCGATTCAATCGTCCGCTTATTGAGAGCGAGCGGGTCTACTCGATTCACAAAATCGGGAAAATCGACGAACGACCCTCCTTCCTCGCGTGCTTCGACGATCCTTTCGACGACTCCCTCACCGACATTGCGAACCGCTGACATTCCGAACCGGATCTTGCCGTCCCGGCTTATGAAGTCAGTCTCAGAAACGTTGACATCGGGGACCAGCACGTCGATCCCCATCGCCCGGCACTCATTGAGGTAGATGGCCGTGCGATCTTTGTCACGCTTGGTCGACGTCAAGAGCGCCGCCATGTATTCGGCAGGAAAGTGCGCTTTCAAGTAGGCGGTTTGGTAGGCGACCAGGGCATAGGCCGCTGAATGGGACTTGTTGAACCCGTACCCTGCGAAGGGTTCGATTGCGTCCCACAGATCAGCACCAAGTTGGGGCGGGTGCCCCTGAGAGACGCAACCGTCCACAAACTTCTGTTTCTCGGCGTCCATGACAGATTTGATCTTCTTGCCCATCGCCTTGCGGAGCTTGTCCGCATCCGCCATGTCATAGCCGGCAATTTCCTGGGCTACCTGCATGACCTGCTCTTGGTAAACGATGATTCCGTAGGTGTTCGCGAGGAATTTTTCGGTCGCCGGATGCGGATACTCGACCGGTTCACGCCCATTCTTTCGGTCGGCGTAGGCATAGTGCATTTTCATGCCCATCGGACCGGGACGGAATAAGGCATTGACCGCAATGATGTGGTCGAAGGTATCTGGCTCCAACGACCGGATCAAGGCCCGCATCGGGGTTCCTTCAAGCTGAAACACGCCAATCGTGTCGGCGGCGCGTAATAACTCGAACGTTTTGGCGTCCTCGAGCGGCACATGGTCGATGTCGGGCGGTTCCTCACCCGATTTACGGATCAACTCGAGGCACCGCTCGATGGTTGATAGGTTTCGTAGCCCCAGGAAGTCCATTTTCATGAGTCCAAGGGCTTCAACGACCTGCCACTCATACTGCGTGACGATTTCGTTGTCTTCGCCTTTACGCTGAACGGGGAGCAACTCCGAGACGGGCTGGGGCGAGATCACTACTGCGGCAGCGTGGATCGAATCCTGGCGACGCAGCCCTTCCAGCCCTCTGGCGGTGTCGACCACCCGTCGGACATCGGAATCCGACTCATACGCGGTTCGCAGTTCTGCGGCGTTACTGAACCATTCCTTTTGATCCTGCTCTGCATCGGGTCCGGGAGCTTCCAGAACGTTGTCGAGCGTTGCTTCGTTGCCGAGGATCGCCTGGGGCATCATCTTGGCGACCTTGTCCCCAATCGCATACGGCAGGCCGAGGACCCTTGCCGAATCACGAATCGCTTGCCGACCCTTGATCGTCGAGAACGTGATGATTTGCGCAACATGGTCGGATCCATACTTCTCAGCACTGTATTTGATCATCTGCCCGCGATATCGCTCGTCGAAGTCCATGTCGATATCGGGCATCTCCCGACGACCGGGGTTGAGGAACCGCTCAAAAATAAGGCCATACTTCAGTGGATCCAGGTCCGTGATCCGTAGGGCATAGGAGACGATCGAACCGGCCGCCGATCCCCGCCCTGGGCCGGTGCGAATCCCCTGGTCCTTGGCATATTTGATGATGTCCCAGACGATCAGGAAATAGGCGGGAAAGCCCATATCGGTAATGATCCGCAGCTCGTGTTCGATGCGATCGACGACCTCATCCTCAAGCATCGCCCCGTACCGATGCTTGGCCCCTTCAAACACCAACTCCCGGAGGTATGACTCGACGTCGTAGCCGTCCGGAACCGGAAACGAGGGCAGCAGGATCTTCCCGAACTCAAGTGTGACATCAGCCCGATCGGCGATGTCCAGGGTTGTGTCACACGCTCCCGGATAGAGATCCTCCGGGAAGAGCGCCCGCATCTCCTGAGCCGATTTCAAATACAGACCGGTCCCTTCAAACCGGAAACGGTTCGGATCGTCAACCGTTGATCCGGTCTGGATACAGAGGAGAACGTCATGGGCCTCGGCATCGGCCGCTGCGATATAGTGCGCGTCGTTGGCGGCAAGGAGCGGCGCACCAATCCTCCGAGAAATGTCAACCAGGTCCGGCAAGATTCTCCGTTGGGCTTCGATACCGTGATCGGCGATCTCGATAAAGAAGTTGTCCTTGCCAAAAATGTCCTGATATCGGGCAGCGGCGGCGAGTGCCCCATCGAAGTCCCTGGCGGCGTTCCGGTTGCCTTCTTCGCGAGACGCGTCAGGCGCCAGTCGCGAAGCTACCTCCCCGCCAAGACACCCGGACGTAGCGATAACTCCCTCGGAGTACTTGGCAAGGAGATCGAAATCCATGCGCGGCTTGTAGTAGAAGCCGTCGAGATAGCTGGCCGAGACCATCTTCATAAGGTTTTGATACCCGACCTGGGTTTCTGCCAGGAGGGTCGAGTGGTAGCGCTGATTCTCCGCCCGGCCTGGCCGGTCAAATCGACTGCCGGGAGTTATGTACGCCTCCACCCCGATTATCGGCTTAACGCCCTCGGCGGTGGCAGCACGGTAGAAATCCCCCACACCGTACATAACCCCGTGGTCGGTGATCGCAATGGCAGGCTGATTGTCTTCAACGGATACACGAACCATGTCTTTGACGCGCGCCGCTCCGTCGAGCATCGAGAACTCAGAGTGTACGTGAAGATGAGCAAAGCCGTCCCGGGCCACCCTAGATCGACCTCCGAAGGTGAATTACAGCGGTGTGGTTCGACGTTACCAGACTGAAGCCGCGATGAAAGCGAGGATGACGATCGCGGGCACGACGGCAAAGGCGGTTCGTTTTACACGGTCGGCGATCCCGAAGGTATCCCAGCCGGCCGCGACCAGAAGCCCGCCCACCAATCCGCCCAGGTGACCTTGCCAGGATATGAATCCTCCCAGAGCGAATGGCAGGATGATCCCGATCCCCACCAGCCACAGAACCAACTGCCAGCCCTGGCGCCCCTGGGGCGTCCGGCGGGCCGGCCACCACTGCCAGAACAGGTACCCCGCAATTCCGTATATCGCCCCAGACGCTCCGATCTGAGCGAACCCTGGGCCACCCAGCAGGTATCCGCCAACACCTCCGGTAACCGCAGCAAAAAGGTACAAACCGAGGAACGGACCCGTTCCGAGCCGGGCCTCGACCCGGGGACCGAGCACATAGAGTGCGTACCCGTTGAATCCGATGTGCCAAAGATCAAAATGAATAAACGCCGAAGTAAGGAGGGTCCACCAGGTGCCGTCATTCGTGATCGATGAGTTGACCTGGACGAAGGGGAAAACGAACTCTGCGCCGCCCGGGAGCCACTGCAACACGTAGACGGCGATGTTGATCGCAAGCAGAGCTTTCGTCACGGGTCCCAGTGCGGCGATTCCGGTGCCGCGGCTGACCCGGGTGGTTCCGATTTGTTTGTGACAGTCGAGGCACCGCTGGCCGACCACCGCATCTACCGAACAATCGGGGCAGATCGGCTTGCCGCAGTTTGAGCACGCCAATCCGGTCTCACGATCGGGATGCCGATAACAGTGCTGCAGGCCTTGAGTCATTGCTGGACCAACCTAGCCGCAAAGGCGGCCTAGCCAACAGTCACTGGCGGTTAGCCTACGGTGATGATTGGAATACTGACAGCAGGCGGCGATTGTCCGGGGCTCAACGCCGTCATACGCGCCGTCGTGCATAGAGCCCACCAAGCGGGTACTTCTTGCATTGGCATCCGGTATGGCTGGAAAGGGTTGATGGAGAACATCACCGTTCCCCTCGACCGCGAGGTTGTCGACGAGATCATGGGGCTCGGCGGCACCATCCTCGGAACCTCACGCCAGGACCCCTACGTCCATGGCGACGGCTTGGCCTCGATCACCGAAACGATGGATGCCCACCACATCGAGCAGGTCGTCGTGATCGGAGGCGAAGGTACGTTGGCGTCGGCCCTCCGGCTCTCCCAGGAGGGCCTCCCGGTTATCGGGGTTCCCAAGACCATCGACAACGACATAGCCGCCACCGACGTCACTTTTGGTTTCCATACGGCCGTCCAGATCGCGACCGATGCCATCGATCGACTGACTACGACTGCGGAATCCCACGATCGGGTCATCCTGGTTGAGGTGATGGGCCGCCATGCGGGTTGGATCGCCGCGTATTCAGGTTTGGCGTCCGGGGCCGACGCCATCCTGGTGCCAGAAATCACCTTCGACATCGCCGAACTCGCCAGACTTTTGAAGCGGCGCCAGGCACGCGGCAAGAATTATTCAATAGTCGTGGTGGCCGAAGGAGCGCCCCTTCCCGCGGGACTCGAACGGCCCGTCACCCAACGCGACGCCTACGGCTTTGAGCGGCTAGGAGGAATTGCCAACGTTCTGGCGCCGGCCATCGAAGAATTATCTGGTTTCGAAACGCGAGTCACCGTTCTCGGTCACGTTCAACGCGGAGGCACCCCGACGGCCTACGACCGGATACTCGCCACCCGATTTGGGGTGGCTGCGGCCGATCTGGCAATAGCCGGCGAGGCAGGGGTCATGGTCGCTCTACGGGGAGACGCCATCGTCCCGGTGCCACTCGAAGAA
This sequence comes from uncultured Acidimicrobiia bacterium, assembly GCA_963847455.1. GTDB lineage: Bacteria > Actinomycetota > Acidimicrobiia > Spongiisociales > JAENVV01 > JAENVV01. The sequence goes on along the minus strand of CAWKAG010000073.1, from coordinate 25,135 downwards.
GCGTGTGCTCGGGTCCGCCTCTTGGACCCGGCTATATATGAGGTCGCACAAACGTTCTTCGGGTAGAACGAGCTGCTAGTCCGTCAGCTCGTTCAGAACGGCCTGAAGATCAGGTGCCAGGGGCGCGTCAATCGACCGCCGGTCACCGGTGAACGGATGGACAAACTCAAGCCGATGGGCATGCAAGAACATTCTCGGACACGCAACCGGGTCAGGACCCGAGCGGTACAGGCTATCCCCGACGACCGCGTGGTCGATGGCCGCCATATGGACCCTGATTTGGTGGGTTCGACCGGTTTCGAGCTGAACTTCAACGAGCGAAACGTTGGACGATGGCCATTCGGTGACGCGTCGATAGTGGGTTCGGGCGAACTTTCCATCGACCAGCACCGCCATCTTTGTCGCAGCCCCCGGATCCCGACCGATCGGGGCGTCGATGGTGCCGCGTTCAATCGGAAAACGGCCGCCGACGAGGGTCGTGTAGTGACGGTGCACTTCCCGGGTCTTGATCTGCTTACTCAGCGCGGCATGGGCCCGATTCGTCAGAGCCACCATCATCGCCCCGCTCGTGTCCCGGTCAAGTCGATGAACGATCCCCCAACGAGGGTTCTCGCCGACCCCCACGATGGCGGGGTAGCGAGCGACCAGTCCGTTCACGAGCGTTCCCGCCCGGTTACCCGCCCCCCGGTGCACCACCAATCCGGGTGGCTTGTTGATCACCGCTAGGTCAGCGTCTTCGTACAAAACGTCGAATTCGACATCGGGGTCCGGCACCACCGTGTCATCGGCAGCGTTGATTGGCATCCTCAACTGGTCGCCGGCCAGTACCCGGTCGGCCGGCTGGACCCGTTTCCCGCCAATCGTCACCAAACCGTCGTCTACGAACGCCCTGGCGATAGATCGCGGCACCTTGGACAGCACGGCAATCACCCGATCGGCCCGCTGCCGGTCCAACTCGGGCGGCACAATCACAGATCGGAACTCAGGATCACTCGGTGCCGGATCTTCAGCGTCCATCGGTCCGCCACGCGATCCAGATCAACAGTGCTGCGCCAACGGTGATCGCCGAGTCGGCAATGTTGAAATTGGGGAAGTTCGGAAGCCGAATCCAATCAACGACGTAGCCGGCCAAGAACTCGTCGCTGTTGGTGATTCGATCCACCAGGTTCCCTGCCGCTCCGCCCCCGACCAACGCCAGTCCGACTACTTCGGTGGTCTTCGTCGCCAGGCTCACTGCGTAGGCCACCACACCTACGGCAACAACGGCTGCGAGGCCGAGCAGCACGCCCGCCCCCGAACCACGTAAGAAACCGAAGGCCGCGCCAGTATTCTCGGCGTACTCCCACGTCAAAACGTTTGGTATGACGGTTCGGGGCGCTCCAATCAGGGTCGTCCGGGCCCAGTACTTCGTCAACTGATCAGCCACCACGACCGACAGAGCAATCAGCCCTGCCGTGCGGTGCCTCACGAGCGTTTTGAGGCGCAGCTCACACACTCAGTGGCGTGCGGAAGGATCTCGAGGCGCTCCAGAGGTATCGAAGCCCCACAGCTCTCACAGATCCCGTATTTACCATCCTTGAGCCGGGTCAGCGCATACTGAGTCTTGGATAGGAGATCCTGGAGGTTGCGATCGACCGAGCGATCTTTCTCATACTCGAACGTCATCGAGCCCCCTTCGGCCGTGGTCGGGTCTGGCATCCGCTCGGATGAGGTCTCCGATATTCTCGCCTCTTCACGCTCGCGCACATGCGTGTCAATGAGGTGGGCAAGACGAGCCTGTTCGGCTTCAAGTTTGGCTTGAAAACGTTTGATTGTGTTCTTGGCTAATTCGCGGCTCATGGTCAACCTTCTGGCGTGGTCAGCAAAATTAGCACGGTGCACGGTTGAGATGGTCACTCCCGACAGCCTCCTCGTTTCGGCGGTATTGCCCGGTTGACAAAAACCCCGAACGAGACACCCGACAAGCCGGGTACCATTTCATGCACATGAACGACCCAAAACCGTTTCGCAGGATCGACAACCGCCCCAATTTCCCGAACCTCGAACAGGAGATTCTCCGACTGTGGGATGAAACGGACGCCTTCACCCAATCGGTGGAGTTGCGGCCGGCTTCGAATGAGTACACCTTCTATGACGGCCCTCCCTTCCCCACTGGTAGTCCGCACTATGGGAATCTGCTGGCCGGGGTAATCAAGGACATGGTTCCGAGATACTGGACGATGCGCGGATATCGTGTTGAACGGCGGTTCGGTTGGGATACCCATGGGCTACCGATCGAAATGGAAGTCGAAAAGCGCATCGGCGTGTCCGGGCCACGTGCCATCGCCGAGTACGGCGTTGACAAGTACAACGAAGCCTGCCGGGCCGAGGTCCAAACCAACACCGAGAACTGGGAGCGCATCACCCGGCGGATTGGACGTTGGATCGATTTCGAGAACGACTACAAGACGATGGACCTCGACTTCATGGAGTCAGTCTGGTGGGTTTTCCGTCAACTTTGGGACAAGGGTCTGGTGTATCAGGCGTTCAAGGTGCTTCCTTACTCGGTTGGAGCCACCACACCTCTTTCCAATTTCGAAGCAAACCTCGACTACCGCGACGTCGACGACCCTTCCATCACTGTCCGACTTGAGGTGCTGGCCGATTACGGACCGGTCGCGGCGGGCGATTGGCTCTTGATCTGGACGACCACCCCTTGGACCCTTCCATCGAACCTGGCGGTTGCGGTTTCAGAAACCGTTGAATACTCAGCCGTCGTGGACGAGGAGGGGCGCCGTCAATGGATGGCGTCGGATCGGGTTTCGTCGCTGTTCGGGGAAGACGCGGTCATAACCGAAACCGCCGCAGGTTCCGACCTGGTTGGCGTCTCTTACCGGCCTCCATTCGATTATTTCGGCGAGGAACGCGATCGCGGGGCGTTCCGGGTAATCGTTTCAGACGAGGTCACCATGGACGAGGGCACCGGCCTGGTCCATATGGCTCCTGCATTCGGTGAAGCTGACTTCTTTGCCCTACAGAACGCCGGACTGGATGTGCTGGTCGACCCGGTCGACGCCGAAGGCCGTTTTACCGAAGCTACCCCGGACGTGGCTGGTATGCAGGTGAAAGACGCCGATCGAGTGCTGATCAGCCTGCTTAAGGTCAATGGCCTGCTCGTCGACCAGCGAACCATCAACCACTCGTACCCGTTCTGCTGGCGTACGGGAACGCCGTTGATCTACAAGGCGATCCCAACGTGGTTCGTCGCTGTGGAGCAGATCAAGGATCGTATGGTCGAACTCAATCGAACCATTCACTGGGTGCCGGATCACATCGGGACCAAACGGTTCGGAAACTGGCTCGAGGGAGCCAGGGATTGGGCGATAAGCCGGAATCGCTACTGGGGTAGCGCCATTCCGATCTGGGAATGCGACGAGGGCGGCCATCAGGTGTGCGTAGGATCGGTCGACGAACTGTTCGAACTGTCCGGCGTCCGGCTCGACGACATCCACAAACACTTCGTCGATGAGGTCACCTTTGCATGCGCAACGTGTGATGGAACCATGCGACGCATCCCGGAGGTGCTCGACTGCTGGTTCGAGTCGGGCTCAATGCCGTTCGCACAGATCCACTATCCATTTGAGAACGAGGAACGTTTTGCGAGCCGGTTCCCGGCCCACTTCATCGCCGAAGGCATTGACCAAACCCGCGGCTGGTTCTATACGCTGGTCGTGTTGTCGGTGGCAATCCAGGACGAGGTGCCGTTCAAGAACTGCGTCGTCAACGGCCACATCCTTGCCGAAGATGGCCGCAAGATGTCCAAGAGCCTAAAAAACTACGAGGATCCGGAGGTTTTGCTCGATAAGTTTGGAGCAGACGCTCTCCGGACCTACCTGATCGACTCTCCGGTTCTGCGGGGCGAGCCGATGCGGTTCACCGAAGCCGGGATCCGCGACGTCGTTCGCTCTGTCATGATCCCGTTGTGGAACGCTTATTCGTTCTTCACAACCTATGCCGAGGCCGACCAGATCACGTTCGCCGACCTTGCTCAGGCCCCTCAACCTGATGACCGCCCTGAAATCGACCGCTGGATCCTTTCCACCCTGCAAACCCTGATCGCCAATGTGAACGAGCAAATGGAGGGCTACTACCTCTACGCCGTCATCAAACCGACCCTGGCATTCATCGACGACCTCACCAACTGGTACATCCGCCGTTCCCGTCGTCGCTTCTGGCGAGCCAAGAGCGACGACGATGGCGACAAGTTGGCCGCGTTCGCAACGTTGTACGAGGTGCTGACTACCTTCGCCAAGGTCCTGGCACCCGTGCTGCCATTCATCACCGAACAGATCTACCAGGGCCTCGTAGCCGAACATCAGCCAGACGCGCCCGTGAGCGTCCATCACTGCGACTTCCCGGTGACCAATGATCGCCTCATCGACGCACAACTCGAGGCCGACATGGAGTCTGTGCGGGCGGCAGTGCGCCTCGGCCACAACCTCCGTAAGCAAGCGAACCTTCGGGTCCGCCAACCGCTGCGGAGCGTCAAGGTCGTTACTCACGACGACTCGGTAGCCGCGGCCGTCGTCGCTCATACCGACCTCCTGATCGAAGAACTCAACGTGAAGGAGGTCCTCACGTCCCGGGATGAACAGTCGCTGGTGGGCCTGTCCGCCAAGGCAGATTTCAAAACGCTGGGCCCGAGGCTCGGCTCGCGAATGAAGCAGATCGCCGACCAGATTGCCCGAATGGACCACGATCAGGTCGTCGCTCTCCGGGGAGGCGCCTCGGTAGAGGTCAACGGCGAAACCATCACGGTTGACGACGTCCTCATCGACAGGACGCCGCTCCCGGGTGTCGTCGTCGCCAACGAAGGCCCGATCTCGGTAGCGCTCGACACCGAAATCAGCCAGGAGCTTCTCGCGGAAGGCCTCGCCAGAGAGCTTGTGTCGGTTATCCAGGGAATGCGTCGCGATCAGAAACTAGCGGTCACCGATCGGATCACGGTGGTTTGGCAGACAGACGACGACGAGGTGTCCGGAGCCGTTGCCGCCTTCGCGGACCTCATCAGTTCCGAGGTGCTAGCCATCGACCTACGTCAGCAGGCCGATCTCAACGGCCCGATCATCAGCGTAGATGGACGATCGGCCAGGTTGGAAATCTCTGCAGAAAGCTAGGCGTCGCGCTCCCACGGACGCCGACGCGGCGCTGGCTCAGATTCATGCTCTTCCGAGTCGGATGCGTCGCCAGCCCACTCGGTACCCGACGTGTCGTCATCGTTCCAGGCCTCTTCTTCTTGAACGGTTGGAACTTCGCCCGTTGCGAAGGCACCCCCCGCTTCCATTCCCCGGCCGGGGAGAGGCTCGTTCGGTGAGGTCAGCCACCCGCCAGAGGAGGGGGCAAAAGTCGATCGATCGGGCTCTGCCCGATGGGTTCCAAAACGCGGTACCTCTTCGGTCGGCGTGGTCTCGGGAGTTTCGTCCCAGACTTCTTCAGCAATCTCGTCTGAATCAATCTCGTCTGGCGTCGGAGCCGAGAATACTTCCACCGGCGCTTCTTCCAACTCGGAGTCGGAATCCGTGAACTCGCCCTGAGCTTCGAATGGAGCGGCTTCACTCGCAAAGAAGGGGACCTCACTTTCGCCAGCATCGCGGCGGTCGGACATCGCCGGCTCGCTAGCAGACGCAAAAGGAGGAATGTGTTCGGCGACTTCTTCGGCCGAACTCAACTCAGCGACTCGAGCCGAGAGCGAAGAGGGGGCGGCGGAGGCGGCCGGCGACGCCGGCGTCTCCTCAAATTGCGCATCAAGCTGCTCAAGCTCAGGCAACACGCCCTGGGCAAGGTTGCGCATCTGGCTCTTAAGGGTCGCGACCGTAGACCTCAGCGACGTCAGCTCGCTTTCTAGTTGGTCACGTTCGCGGACTTGATCAGCCGAGATCTCGACGGCCTTGGTGCTCGCCTCGGTAAGAATCTCCGACGCTTGCGTGTTGGCTTCCGATACGACCCGCTCACCCTCCACCCGGGCTTCGGCGACGATTTCGTCGGCGGTACGCTGAGCAACCACAAACGCTCGGCGCATGGCTTCTTCGGTTTCACGGTTCGCCTGGAGTTGTTCCTCTAGCACCGAAACCCGCTCGTCTGCGTCCCGCAGGCGCTGATCGTACTCCTTCATAGACGACACAACCTCGTCGAGGAAACCATCTACTTCACCCTCGTCGTAGCCCCGCAGAGAGACGCGGAACGTTTGCTGGGTTACGTCAATTGGGCTTAAAGGCATGTGTCAATCTCCATGGTCAAGATCATAGCCAGGCCTTGCTAACCGTGCGTGCACGTCAACAACCGATCAGCTGCTGGAAGATATTCAGTCCAATAATCACGATCAGGGGACTCAAATCGAGCATCGCCGAGCCGATCCGAACTGGCTTGATGACCATCCTTATACGGGCCAGAACCGGATCGACGAGCCGGCTGAGCATCCGCCAGAGACGACTAGCAACGTGATCTGAGGCCAGTCGTCCAATCGTCACGACGTAGGAAAGAATGATCGAAACGATCATTACACCGATGTACGCCGATGCTGCGTAGCAAACGTATGGCAGCACTAGATATCGGGGTCGAGGTCAAAGAGTCCGAGCGAGGCCAGTCGCCGCTTCTCGTCCCGGCCGATCGAAACACGCGGCGGCGAGATCAAGATGACGCCGTTGCTGATCTTGCGCATCGACCCATCAAGCGAATATGTGAGCCCGGTGGAGAAGTCGATGATCCGCCGCACCATCTCCGGTTCGGTACTCCGCAGATCGAGTACTACCGGTTCCCGGTCGCGGATACGATCGGCGAGGATTTTGGCGTCGTCAAAATCAGACACGACGACGATGTGAGTCGTGCCGTCGGGACTCGACATCGGCCGAACTGCCGCAAGGTCGCCGCGATCAGATGCCGATCGACGCGCCGAGGGTGGCGGTTCAACTCTCCGGCCAATTACTTCACCCGGAGCGGTAATGGGGGCGGGTCGTCCACTTCCGCCCACCCGGGCGCTCGGGCGAGAAACGGTGCGCTCGGCGCGGGGGGCAGTCTCCACATGTCGTGGGCCGGCAGCTATTTCTTCGTCAGGCAACTGATCGGTATCAACCAATCCGAGCCACACGAGACCTTTTTGAAACACAGAAGCCACGAAGGACCTCCCCTCAGTTACGTTGTTCTAGCCCCAAAGATAGCCGACCCAACGCGAATAATCGTCGCGCCTTCCTCGATCGCTACCTCGAAGTCTTGAGACATGCCCATGGAAAGCTCGACGAGGTCGGGGCGATCCAGTTGGTCACGGAGTTCACGCAGCGTACCAAACCAGCGTCGTGACTGGTCGGGATCGGTAGCCGGCGGAGGGATGGCCATTAACCCGCGGACCCGTACGCCGAGAGACTCACACACCACCAGGGCCTGTTCTGCGTCGCCAGGTTCGAATCCGTGCTTGGTCGCCTCCGCTCCCAGTTTGATTTGAAGCAGTACCGGTGGCGCTTGACCAGGTCCCTTCATCCAGGCGTGGGCCAACTCAATACGATCCAGACTGTGAAGCAGAGAGACCGCAGGCCGGACCTGCCGTACTTTGTTGCGTTGAAGCGGGCCGATAAAGTGCCAGACGACATCGGGTCCGATGAGGTCGTACTTTCCTGACAGTTCCTGTGCCCGACTCTCACCAAAGACGCGTTGGCCTTGCTGATAGACGGCCTGAACGGCCTGCACCGGGTGACCTTTGGAGACGGCGACGAGTTGCACGTGATTCCGGGGCCGGCCCGCCCGGTCGCAGGCTTCAGAGATCCGCTGTTCGACTCCGCTTAGGCCCGTCATCCGATCCACCCGACCGCCGCCATCCGGTCAGTCCGGTCACCGTCTCGAAACGAGAAGTAGCGACCGTCACATCGTGTGCACCCACCGGATTCTTGAAGACGTATGCCTGGCAGCCGGCGCCGGGCTTCGCCAACGAGGTCTATGGACACGGTGCCCCAGGAGGTCGTGCCGAGCGAATGCGGGAACCGATCGGCGACTTCGGGACCTACTTCAAAGCAACAGGCCCGAATCGCCGGCCCTACGATCGCTCGCATCGGGGCGCCACCTAGCAATCCCATCATCTCTCTGGTCGCCTCCAGTACGCCGGCTTCCAGCCCGCGCCAACCGGCATGGGCCACTCCGACCGCCCGGTCACTCTCAAAAACCACCCCGAGACAATCAGCCGTGAACACCGCAAGCGGCAGGCCGGGGGTAGCCGACACCAGGGCGTCACCGTCACCGCTGACGCCCGGTCCCGACACGGTCAGTACTTCTGAGCCGTGGACCTGGTTAAGCGTCGCCCAGGCCGGACTGAACCCTTGCGCCAAGCTAAACGGGCCGCGATCGCCGGATCGCAGATCTCCTTCGTCAGCCGTCGAAAAGGCGTGTTGAGCGATCTTATCCCTGGACAAAACTCGGAATCTCGAAGTCCCCGTCATCGGACTTCGGCCGGCTGGCAGAAGGGGTGAAACTCCCCGACGCCATGCCACGTTGACGGCTCCCTTTGCCGTCGAATCCGGCGGCGATGACGGTTACGCGCATGTCTTCTCCGAGGGCGTCATCGATGATGGCCCCGAAAATGATCTCCGCCTCGGTATCGGACGACTCGGCAACCACGGTCGCCGCCGCGTTTACTTCGTGGAGCGTCATCGACGAAGGTCCGGCGATTGATAGCAGTACACCTCTGGCCCCGTCCATCGAGGTTTCAAGGAGCGGTGAAGCGATGGCTCGCGCAGCGGCCTGACTGGCACGCTCGTCGCCCGTTGCTTGACCGATTCCCATCACTGCGGTTCCGGCATCCTGCATGATGGTCTTCACATCGGCGAAGTCGACGTTGATGAGCCCGGGGGTGGTGATCAGGTCGGTAATCCCCGCCACGCCGGAGGTGAGGATTTCATCGGCCATCTGGAATGCCTCGATGATCGGCATCTTTGGATCGGCCACCTCGAGCAGCCGATTGTTTGGGATAACGATGAGCGTGTCGACCGCCTCACGCAGATTCTGAATGCCCTGTTCTGCTTGGAGTGAACGACGGCGTCCTTCAAAACCAAACGGACGAGTCACCACACCCACGGTGAGCGCACCGAGGCTGCGGGCGACATCGGCCACCACCGGAGCGCCGCCCGTCCCGGTTCCGCCACCTTCGCCGGCAGTCACAAAGACCATGTCCGCACCTTTGATGACTTCTTCAAGCTCTTCGCGGTGGGCCTCTGCGGCCGCGCGGCCAACTTCCGGGTTGGCCCCGGCACCGAGGCCCCGGGTGATGTCGCGGCCCAGGTCGAGTTTGACGTCGGCATCGGACATGAGGAGGGCCTGCGCGTCGGTGTTGACGGCGATGAATTCGACGCCGCGAATGCCTGCCTCGATCATCCGGTTGACGGCGTTGACGCCGCCACCTCCTACGCCGACAACCTTAATAACGGCGAGATAATTCTGTGGTGAACTCATGATGTTGTGTCTCCGGAGAAGCGGGGTTCAACCTCAACCTAACCCCTAATCTTCACAACGTAAAGCGTCTAAAACTAACCCTCTACTAGAGCTTTAGGGATCGGTGGTGGATGGGGTTGACGCACCTTCGGGCAGCAACACGGTCGGGCGGGTGGGCGCGATAACGTTGATCATCGATCCGGTCGGTTGACCTTCAAGGAGCACGGCTTCCAGGGAACGAGCCTTCTGCTCCATTTCGGTTGGGCCGCCGAGCCGCACCGTATAGCCATCGAGCTCTGCCCACAGCTCACCGTCAGTTTGGCTGATCACCGCGAAAGGTCCTTGCCAGGCACTCAAGAACCGGATGCCGGCCCGATCGAGTGGATCAGTGATCACATCACCAATGACGCCGGGAGCGAGAGAAGCAAGAACCTTCCCGGAGGGTGAGATGTCGAGGTCGGTGGCCGCACCCAGAATGGTCCCGTCCACCGCCACGGCTACATCTCCTGACCGATGCTCGACGATGGCGGTCGCACGCCTCTCCAGCACGATGACTTCGATCGTACTGGGAAAGACCTTGCTGACGGCGACGTCGGCTACCCAGGCACTAGTCCTCAACGACTCCTCGGCTGCTGCGGCATCGACGAGTAGAAGTGGATCGCCAGGTTCGACACCACTGTCGGCCAGCAGTCGCTCGACCGGCGTACGCGTTGCCCCGTCGATTGCGATCTCTTTAACGGCAAGCGCGGGAGACTGGACGATCCATGCACCGCCGGCCACGATGGCGACGATGGCGAGGAGCCACACCAATCGCCGGGCGCTGCTGCGGGATCGGCTGGCTTGTACTTTCCTCCTCCGTTCCTGAATTCGGGGATCGACAGACTGGTGCATCAGTCGAAACCCACGAAGATCATCTCGGGAACCAAACGGACCCCGGTACGATCGTGGACCGTCTCAGCAACGAGGTCGACAAGCCCGCGAATATCGCTCGCCGTGGCTCCGGGCTCGGCAACAAAGAAGTTGGCGTGCTTGGTGGACACGGAAACTCTACCGACGCGGGTCCCTTTTAGACCGAGATCGTCGATGATTCGCCCGGCCGCATCATCGGCAGGGTTCTTGAATACACTTCCGGCGTTATGCGTTCCGCCTGGCTGATGATCGCGTCGCCAGCGTGTGATATTGCGCATTTCTGTCTCGAGCTCCTTGGTGTTGCCCGTGGACCCCACAAACGATGCCTCGACGACTATTTCATGCGGCGCAAGATTCGACGTCCGGTAGCCGTACTCCAAGGCGCTAGGTGACTTGTCGACGCGTACGCCAGCGCGAACGTCCCATATGGAGATCGTCTGCACCATGCTCGCCGTGTCAGTTCCAAAACAACCGGCGTTCATGCGGATGGCACCACCGACGGAGCCCGGTACTCCCACCATCCACGAGAAGCCCGAAATGGATGCTTTCGCTGCTGCCCGTGCCACGGCCGGCAATGGGGCATTGGCCCCTGCCGCTACGACCCGGTCGGATCCTATGGCGATGTGCGAAAAGCCGTTCCCAAGCCGAATCACCAGGCCAGGGTATCCCTCGTCGGCAACGACCAGGTTGGACCCCCGACCGATCACCACCACCGGACCCGGGTATGGCCCGAGGGATTCGAGATCCCGAAGCGTCTCAGCGTTGAATAGCCAGCGAGCCGGGCCACCCACTTTGTAGGTCGTGAAGGGGCCCAGGTCGACGAATTCGGCCACTTTGCCCGCCTTGACCAAATCAGTCAGCAAGGCGCTCAACCTCTGCCAGTAGCACGGCGAGTTCGTGTGGAACCGTGGTGATATCGCCGGCTCCCATCGTCAACACAAGATCGTCTTCAGCAACTCGCTCCGCGAGGAATTGGGCGAGGTCCGCCCGATGGGCCACGTAGTCGACCTTTCCCCCCAGGGCAGCGGTGGCGGAATCAGCGATAAGTCGACCCGTCACACCTGGCATGGGGGTTTCGCGAGCGGCGTACACGTCGGTGACGACAATCCGGTCGGCCGACGCAAGGGCGAGGCCGAACTCGCGAGAGAATCGAGCGGTGCGCGAATACAGATGAGGTTGGAACACGGCCCAGATATCGTTCCAGTTCCCCTGCCGTGCAGCTCGCAGGTCGGCGGCCACCTCCGTCGGGTGATGGGCATAACTGTCGATCATCGTGACCCCTGCCACGGTGCCCCGGTGCTCAAACCGCCGACGTGTCCCGGAGAATCGCCCGAGAGCCCGGGCGGCGTTCGGCGCGTCGTAGCCAAGCTCCGCCAGCATCGATAGGACCCCGGCGGCGTTGTACACATTGTGCAATCCCGGAACCGAGACCGAAACCGGGAAGATCGCTTTTCCGGACCCAAGCGTGAATGCTGTGCCCGTCGGAGAAGCAACCACGTCACCAATGACCCAGTCGGCACCATCCACCTGTCCATAGGTGATGGCTCCGGTGCGATCGGCGAGCCGTCGGCCACCCGGATCGTCCCGGTTAACGGTCACAGGACCCGACGTATCGCGGACAACCTCGGCGAAAGCGTCCTCCAACGCGTAGAGCGTCTTGTAGTGATCGAGGTGCTCTTCTTCGACATTGGTGACCGTCAGACCGGCGAGGTGCATCGACTGGAAAGTTCCGAACGCCTCATCGGCCTCGACCACGAGAAGGTCACGATTGCCAAGATGGGAATTCGTCTGTAGATCGGTCAACGTGCCACCGACGAGGAAAGAAGGATCCTCATCTAGCGCCCGAAGGCTGGCGATCAGCATCGCCGTTGAGGTGGTTTTGCCGTGCGTACCGGTCGCTCCAAGGGTTCTGAACAACCCGGTCAAGGCGTCAAGCAACTGCGGCCGCCGCCATCGCAGGATGCCCTGCTCTTTCGCTGCGGTCCATTCCGGGTCGTGCTCAGGGACGGCCGAAGAGGCGACGACCAGACCCGCCGTACCGATCCGCGATGGGTCGGATCCCTCCCATAGATCGACCCCCGTATCAGTTAACGAATCGAAGGCAGGACCGCGCCGGAGATCGGAACCGGTGACCGTGTGTCCCATCTGCGAAAGGAGTTTGGCCAGGCCGCTCATGCCAGCCCCACCGACCCCGATGACGTGGACTGCGCTGGCGATCTTATCCATGGACGGCGACCATCCGCCCGGCGATATCGTCGGCGGCTCCGGGACGACCAAGCGCACTGGACCGGTCAGACATTTCCTCGAGAAGCTGCGAGTCGCCGATCATGCGGGCAACCTGCCCTGGTACTGCGTCGATATCGGCTTGTTGTATGACGACCGCTCCCCCGGCCGCCTCAACAAACCGTGCCGTCGCCAGCTGATGGCCTTTGCTTCCGAAGTCGCCAGGCACCAGAACCGCCGGGGTGCCGGTGGCGGTGATTTCGGCGACCATACCTCCGGCCCTCGCCAGCAATAGGTTTGAAGCAGCAAAAAAGAGTTCCATGGATGACTCGAATGCTACGACCTTCCAGGGTATTTCTTGAGGATTCGTCAGCCGACCAACCGCCTCGGCGTGAAGTCTTCCCGTGAGATGAACGATCTGGATAGGCGGACCCGTCCACCCGACAACCATCGTGTGCACGACCTGGTTGAGAGCTCCGGCACCCAGGCTGCCGCCCACCACACCGAGCACGGGCAACTCAGGGTCAAGTCCATAGTGGTCTAGAGCGCGTGCGTGCAACGCCCGACGATCAAAGTTGACAAAAGCAGTCCGCAACGGATTCCCGCAGTAAATGCCCCGAGGCAGTCCTTCGGTCGCGGGAAACGAGGTAAAAGCCGCCACGGCCTTGCGGCTCATCAGCCGATTGGCCAGACCGGCGTGAGCGTTCTGTTCTTGCACGAAGTAGGGAACCGAAGCACGCTGTGCCGCCCATCCGGCCGGCACGGTGACGTAACCGCCCGTTGCAACCAGAGCACCTACGTTGCGGCGGAGCAGCTCCGCGGCGACTGTTCGGCTGGCGTCTCGCACCACCCGCGGAATGCCGAGGTTGGCCAGGGCGACCGAACGTTTCAGGCCACGCAGTTCCACTCGAACGAAATCGTATCCTGCGGCTGGCACGGCTTCGGCCTCGAACCGGTCGCCACCGAAAAAGACGATATCTGATCTTGCCACTCCGGTCCGTTCCAACGCTTCGGCAATAGCCAACGCCGGGAACACGTGACCACCCGTTCCGGCGGCCGCAATTGCGTAGGTCATCGGGTAGTGGGCATCCCGCCGGCACGACCCTGCATGGCGATGTTGATGAGGACACCAGCACTAGCCATCGCCATGACGATAGCGGTACCGCCGTACGACACGAATGGAAGGGCAATACCTGAAATCGGCAGAGCCCCAACGACGCCGCCCACGTTCACGAGGGCCTGGGCGCAAACCCAGGCGGTGATGCCGACGGCCAGGAGACGACCGAAGCTGTCGCGAGCCCTTAGCGCCGTCACCGCGCCCAGGAGTGTCAGCAAAGCCAGCAACATCAGGACAAAGACGGCTCCGGCGAAGCCCATCTCCTCGCCGATGATCGCGAAAATGAAGTCGGTATGTGCGTTCGGAAGATAAAGCCATCTCGCCCGGCTTTGGCCGAGCCCAATGCCAAACAGCCCACCCGTCCCCAAGGCATTCAGGCTTTGGTTCAGCTGCCAACCGGTTCCGAGAACGTCCGGGTCGGCCGAAAGAAACGACGTGATCCTCGCCAAACGGTAGGGCTGACTCACCGCCAGGAGCATGGCGCCGGCAACGCCGGCCAATACCGTTATGCCGACGAACCGAAGGGGTGTAACGGATGCAACGATAACCGACATGCCCGCTACGACGATGACGAGTGCGGTTCCGAAATCGGGTTCCAGGATGAGCAGCGTCGATGTAAGCCCGATCGTCAGGGCCACCGGAACAAAGAAGTGTCCGAATTCTCCAAGTAGCTTCCGTTTCTTGGTGAGGATCGAAGCGAGCATGACGGGCAAACCGAACTTGGAAAGCTCCGATGGTTGAAAGCCAACCGGACCGATCTCGATCCAACGGGTTGCTCCCCCCGCCTCGTTTCCGATGAAAAGGACCGCCACCAAGCCAGAGACTGAAACGAGATAGATCCATGGCGCGAACTTTGCGTACCATTGGTAGGGCGTCTTGGCGGCCGCAACCATGACCACGATCCCGATCGCCACCCACATCGCTTGCCGCTTAAAGAAGTAGATGCGTTCCAGGTCGGTATCAAGGGCTTTAACCGACGAAGCCGACAGGGTTGCGCCCAGGCCTATAACGACGAGCAGACCGACGATCGCAATGATGAAAAGGGACACCCGATGATTGGCCATGGTTGCGTCGGCGCGTTTACGCGCTGATTGGCGAGCCCTAGCGATTGACGTAACGGCTGCAGTCATGCGCTTGCTCCCTGGAATGTCCTGACGGCAGCCTCGAAAGCGTCGCCGCGTGCTTCATATGATGAAAACATGTCGAAGCTGGCACATCCGGGAGCCAGCAGTACGGTGTCGCCTGGCTCCGTAACGGACGCAGCCACTGCGACGGCTTCGTCTATGGACTCAACTACTCGCCCTTCGCCGGTCCACATTGACATGAGTTGCGATCCGGCTTCACCTAGCGTGATGAGGTACCGGATCGATTCAACTTCGGTAATTGGTTGGAGATCGAGACCCTTGTTGCGGCCCCCGGCAATGAGCACCACCGATGGATACGCCTGGCAGGAGGCGACTGCGGCATGAGGGTTGGTGGCTTTGGAATCATTGATCCAGGCAATACCATCCCACGTCCCGATGACGGTGCGACGGTGCTTGCCGGGTTCGAAGTTATGCAACACCTCCCGGACGGCGTCGGGGCTGGCATCAAGGAGTTCTGCCGCTACCGCCGCAGCGGTCAGATCGAGAAGATAGGCCGGATCGGTTACCCGGAGTTCGGCCAGGTCGATCGAGGTAGTCATCGTCCGTAGACGGCCGGCGACCACCCCGTATCCGTCGGGAGCGGCTTGGCGACCGCTGACCGCGATCACCCGACCTGTGGCACGTTCCGCAAGCTTCCGGGCGCCGGCGTCATCGGCATCGAAAACAAGGATTCCATCGTCGCCGGCGTTCTCGAAGATCCGCGCCTTCGCATCTGCGTATGCCTCGCTGGTCCCATGCCAGTCAAGATGGTCGTCGGCCACGTTCAGCAGAACTGCCACAGCCGGCTTGAACGATTCGATAAACCGCAGCTGGAAACTTGACACCTCGATGACGACACGATCCCATTCCTGGTCCGCGACGTCGGAGAGACCGAGGCCGATATTGCCGGCCGCAACGACGTTGTATCCCGACGCGGCAAGTATGTCGGCGATCAGCGAGGTGACGGTTGTCTTGCCGTTGGTCCCGGTTACTGCCGCATAGGGAGCCCGGAGAACGGCCGAGGCCATCTCGATCTCACTCATCAATGGAACCCTGGCGGCGAGTGTGTCGACGATCGGTTCTGAGGTTTCCGGAATACCCGGTGACGTGACCACCTTGTCGAATCCCGCGAGCAAGGATGGCGACCATGCCTCACTTACGACGTCGAACCCGTCAGCGCGCAGCGCTTCTGCTCGAACAGGATCCGTTTCGAAGATTACGGCTTCGTCGCCACTACGAGTGGCGAGACGGGCGGCCGAACGGCCGGAAACTCCGCCTCCCAGTACAAGCAGTCTCACGGTATGCCACCCGAGGTCACGAAGTCTCCATAGAAAACGCCAAGACCGGCGGCGACGCACAGCGCACCGATAATCCAGAATCGAACGATGATGGTGGTCTCGGGCCAGCCCGTCATCTCGAAGTGGTGGTGAATCGGGGCCATCCGAAATATCCTCCGACCGGTCGATTTGAATGAGGCAACCTGGAGGATCACGCTCATCGTCTCCATGACAAAGAGTCCGCCCAAAATGGGCAGGAGAAGGTGTGTGTTTGTAAGGAGTGCGAGCGCGGCCATAGCCCCACCAAGCGACTGCGAACCAACATCCCCCATGAAGATGCGAGCGGGGGCCGCATTCCACCAGAGGAATCCCAACGTGGCCCCTGACAGAGCCGCCGCGAAACGAGCCAGGTCTAACGCCGACAGGTCCTGGGCGATAAACCGACCATAAAACTCCGGGTTCCTGAAGATCCAAAACGACATGACCATGTACGCACCAAAGACCAGCGCACTCGATCCGGATGCCAGCCCATCCAAACCGTCGGTGATATTGACGGCATTGGCCGTTGCGGTCAGGAGAAACAGCGTCCACAAGACAAAGGCCCAGACAGGGATCGCCCACTCAAGCGACCGGGTGAACGAAATCTCCAGAGCGAAGTCGGTTCGCGTCAGAACAAAGGCGAAAATGGCCGCGATCGCCAATTGCCCGGCGAACTTGCCGGAACTTGATAGTCCCAGGTTCCGCTCGTTCGTAACCTTCTTGAAGTCGTCCAGGAAGCCAATCACTCCCATCCCAAGGAAGGCCAGCATGACCAAGCCGCCACCGACGGTAAACCCGCCAAACTCAAGGCCGCCACCAGCGCTCTCAGGTGCCAGTGACCAATGGGAACCTACGTACCCGATCACAACGGCCGCCACGATCACCAGGCCGCCCATCGTTGGGGTTCCATGTTTATGACTGTGGCCTTCGACCTCTTCTTGGATGAACTGGCCGACGTTGCGGGCACGCAAAATCCGGATGGCGGGGCGGGTACCAAAGATTGATACGAAAAAGCCCAACGCGGCTGCCATGAACATCGTGATCATGTGGCAGCTCCCATCGCCTCTTGAGCTACCGCCCGGTCATCGAACGGTGACACGACTCCACCAATATCCTGCCCCAGCTCGTGACCTTTGCCGAGGATCATGATCAGATCGCCCGGTTTGGCGCTGGCGACTGCGGCGGTGATCGCCAGACGCCGGTCTGGTTGGACAGTCACCGCTGACCGGTCCTCGATACCCGCCAGGATTTGTCCGATTATCAGGTCAGGGTCTTCAGTACGCGGGTTGTCGGACGTGACAAATAGTCGGTCAGCCCTGGCTGCCGCCGCTCCCATCAGCGGACGTTTGGCGTGATCGCGATCCCCGCCCGCCCCCACGACGACGATAATGCTGCCTGAGGAGATGGCCCGGGCGGCGGCCACCGCATTGGCGACGCCGTCGGGCGTGTGGGCGTAGTCGACGACAACGTCGAAACCCGAGGCGGAAGGCACGTGTTCAAAACGCCCTGGCACTGGCTCAAGTTTTCCCAGTCCAGCAGCTATGGCGTCGAGCGGTATGCCGAGATGTCCGGCGCACCCGGCCGCGATCAGAGCGTTGTCGATGTTGAACCGGCCGGCGATCGGCAACCTCACCGGCACAGAATCAGCGCCACGCCGGAGCGTAAACGTCGAGTGGTCGACCTTCAAGACCACATCAGTTGCGCGCAAATCGCCACCTTCGCCGACCTCGGTGACGGTCGTCGTCGCCGATATGCGGCTGATAATTCGACGCCCCCAGGGGCCGTCCGTCTGGACCACGGCCGCCGGGACCATCTCGAACAGCCGGGCTTTTGCCAGAAAGTAGTCCTCCATCGTCTGATGGAAGTCGAGATGATCCTGCGACAAGTTAGTGAACGCTCCCAGGGCAAAATCGGTTCCGGCGACGCGGCCGAGACTCAGAGCATGGGAGGACACTTCCATAACCACGACGTCGGACTCGGCGTCGGACATGTGAGCAAAGAGCCGTTGCAAATCGCTTGCTTCTGGCGTCGTCCTATCGAGGGCAATCCGGACGGTCTCGCCTTCCGGTCCGCCGCTAACTCTGGCACCGACCGTCCCGATGAGACCGGTCCGCTTCCCGGCGCCCTTGGTAATCGCCTCGATCATGTGGGTGACGGTGGTCTTCCCATTGGTACCGGTCACGCCGATGAGGGTGAAGTTCCGCGAAGGATGCTCCCAGACAGCTGCGGCGAGCGGCCCGAGAGCCTCCCTGGTGGATGGCACGACGAGCTGAGGCAGGTCGGTGGCCATCTCATGATCGACACAGATAGCGACCGCGCCCCGAGCAGACGCCTGACTCGCGTAATCATGGCCGTCCGTGCGGAAGCCGCGGATGGCAACGTACAAAGCGCCTGGTTCCACACTGCGGCTGTCGTGAGTGACGTCGAGGACGACCGGATCGTCTCCACCTATGACTCGCGCACCCGCAACTGTCGAAACCAATTCGCCAAGGCTACGCATCGGGTTCGACCCCCAGATGATGCAGGGCCTTTTCCATTACCTCGCCGAACGCAGGCGCCGCGGCGGCACCGCCGGTGTACCCGTTCACCGGGCGATCGACCACCACGGCGATCACCAACTGCGGATCGCTCATTGGCGCCATACCGATGAAGCTGGCGATGTGGTCTTCGCTGTATCCACCCCCGGATAGATACTTGAGCGTAGTGCCGGTCTTTCCACCAACCGTGTAGTCGTCGATCGCGGCAGCTTTGCCGGTTCCGTTGTCCACGACATTTTGAAGCATGGTTTGCATGATGAACGCCGTGTCAGCGGAGACGATTCGCCGGCTATCGGGGGTAAACGCCTCCGGGTCACCGTCACCGCGGTCGATATAGCGAACCACATGCGGTTGAATCCACGTTCCGTCGTTGGCGATCGTGGCATATACCGAGGCCATCTGCAGCGGGGTGACAGAAACCGAATAGCCGATAGCCGCCGACGCCGTGCAGGATCCGCAATCCGGATCGACGTTGGCTATACCGGTAGCTTCTCCGGCGAAATCCACTCCGGTCGGTTGACCGTAGCCGAAGGCATGCAAATACTCTCGAAGCTTCGGGTCACCGAGCTTCTGGCCGATCATGATGGTTCCGACGTTTGACGAACGGGTCACAATGTCGGCCACCGTCAAACGCAAGGGCTCGCGAAAATCCCCGAAGTCTTCGATCTTGCGACCGGCAACCTCGATGGAATAGGGAACCACCATCTCGGTATCGAACGAAACCGCCTGCTCCTCGATCGCCGCCGCAACGGTGACAAGTTTCTGCGTCGATCCTGGCTCATAAAGATTGCGTACGGTCGAGTTCTGCCAGGTCGACTCGTCGTAGGCGTTGAAGTCACCTGGATCGAACGACGGTAGGACGGCCATGGCAAGAATCTCACCAGTCTTCGGGTCAAGCACCACCATCGAGCAACCAAGTGCGTCGGTCCGTTCAATCGTTTCGAGACAGGCCTGCTCAGCCATGAATTGGATTGACATGTCCATCGTCGTGAGCAGATCGGCGCCCGGGATCGGGGGGACGCTCTGTTGGAACCCCTGCGGAATCGGCCGGCCGTAGGGATCCCGTTCGTCAATGAGATAGCCGGCCACGCCCGAGAGTTCCTCGTCGTAGGAGTATTCGAGGCCTTCGATGCCACTGCCGTCGATGCCCACGAACCCTACGGCTTGCGCAGCTAGGGAGCCGTTCGGGTAGACCCGTTTCGGCTCGGACTCGAAGAAGATGCCCGGCAGTTCCAGCGAGCGAAGTCCTTCGACTTGCTCAGCTTCAAGCTGGCGCTTCACAAAAACAAAGGACTTGTCACTCGCCAGCTTCTCGGCAAGCGGTGCCTCTTCGATTCCAAGCGATGCACCGACTAGATGGGCAGTCAACGTGGGATTCTCGACCAAGCGGGGATTTGCCCAGACTGTCGTACCCTGGATCGTCAACGCCATCTGGTGACCGGATCGGTCGAAGATCGTCCCACGATATGGGGCGAACTCCTGAGTGGTCAGCCTTTGGTCAAGAGCTTGCTCAGAGAATTCGGCCGCTTGCACGACCTGGATCTGGAACAGCTTGACACCGATCCAACTCCAGGCCACCACCATGGTCAAAGCAATAATGATGACGCGACCGTCGGCGCGTCGAAACTTGGAACGTTTCCTGACACCTGCCTTCGCAGGCCGCTTCGACGAACGGGACTTCCCGCCCATGATCAGGTCGGTCGGCGGAGTGTGTCCAAGGAGGGCGGGGGCGCAGCGCACCCCTCCTGACCTTCGATACACCCGCCGCCAGCATTAGCAGGGGTTTCGAGGAGGAGAGCTTGTTGATCCTCAACCTTGATTCGATGAGCGAGCCCACCGGGTGAGGTGCACGGCCGCATTCCCATCATGGTGATGCCGTGACCGTCGGGTCCGACAACGGGGCATCGGTGGAGCGCACCACCACGCCAGGTGCCGAAATCGTACGCATGTCTTTCGGTAAAACCATGCCGAGATCATTGGCCGCAGGAACGATCCTCGACGGCGAGCTAAGGCGAGCGACTTCGAGCCGCAACTCGAGCTGGGCCTGTTCGGCGAGGGCGATCTGATTCTCCAACTCTCGCAGTTCGAAGGCACTGGAGTCGAGAGCGGTTTGCGAGTAGATGAGCCCGAAGAAGACTACGGCTACCACCAGCGTGTAGACCACCCAAGCCGCGACGCGGGGACGGGCCGTGGCTTGCGAGGAAATCAAGCGGACCCGACTTCCTGGCTGCCGAGAAAGCGCCCGGGCGGTCATGCCGCTACCTTTTCGCAGCAACGCAGCTTGGCACTACGGGACCGGGGATTTCGGCTCACTTCGGCTTCTGATGGCCCTATGGCTTTCTTGGTCACGATGGTCACCTGCGGAACCGTTTCACATACACAAATCGGGAGCCCCGGCGGACAGACACAGGTCCGTGCGGCGGCAACAAACTTTTGCTTGACGATCCGATCCTCGAGCGAATGGTACGAAATGACCACGCAGCGTCCTCCGGGACGGAGTCGGTCCAGCGCTGCGTCAAGACCCCTCTCGAGCTCACCGAGTTCGTCGTTGACGGCGATGCGTAGCGCCTGGAAGGTGCGCCGAGCAGGATGGCCACCCGTCTGGCGGGTGGCCGCCGGGATAGCCTCGCGGACAATCGCCGCCAGGGCGGCGGTATCGGCAATGGGTCGCGCCGCCAGGATCGCCCGGGCGATTCGACGGGCGAAGCGTTCTTCGCCGTACCGGCTGATGACGGAAGCCAGGTCGGATTCCGACCATTCGTTGACTATCTCGCTAGCCGTGAGCGACCCATCACCCATCCGCATGTCGAGCGGACCGGGATGACGGTAGGAGAAGCCGCGCATCGGTTGATCGAGTTGGTGACTTGAGACGCCGAGATCAAAAAGCACCCCATCGATGCTCTCTAGGCCCTCGGCGTCGAGTAATTGGGCAAGGTTGCCGAATGATCCACGCAAAAAAACAAAGCGGTCATCGGAGGCCAGTTCTGCGGCGTTGGCAGCCGCATCGCCGTCGCGGTCGATGGCCACGACCGTCAGGCCATCGCGATCCAGCATACGGCGAGTGTGACCACCGCCACCGAAGGTGGCATCGACAATCACACCACTCTTGATATCGCTGAACATGTTCATGACTTCCTCTGCCATCGCAGGCTCGTGGTAAGGGTTGGGCTGATGCATTGCCAGCCCCCCGGGCGCTGGCACCAAACGGAAGCGGGCGGAGTAAGGGGCCTTCCAATCTGGTAACCGGGGGGCTGGCGATGAACCAGCCGTACGTACTAAATGCCGTGTTCTGAGAGTGCCTCCTCAATGTCGGAGTAGAAGTTGTCCGCCTCTTCAGAAGCGGCTTCCCAGGTCGGCGTATCCCAGATCTCGATCCGGTCGGCCATACCGATGAGGGTTACGTCCTTATCGAGGTTGGCGTATGCCTGGAGTTTGCCGGTGATCGCGATACGGCGTTGCTTGTCGGGAAATTGGCTGTCGGCCGAGGCGAAGAACGAACGGGCGTATGCGCGTCCTCGGGCGTTGGTACGAGGGAGCTCTCTCACCCGTGCCTCCTCTTCCGCCCACTGGTCGAGTGGGAAGACGTAGACGCAGCGTTCCTGCCCTTTGGTGATGACGCAGCCATCGGAGAAGTGATCGCGGAACTTTGCGGGCAGCACGAGGCGGCCTTTGGGGTCCAGTGTGTGTTGGTATTCACCGACGAGCACGTCTCTTGGTTCCTGTCGTTCATAGAGCGGGGTCCTTCCACTGCGCCCCACTTTGCACCACTTCGACCCATTTGTCAACTCACTTGAACCATTTTTCTCCTTTTTGAGACGTTTTCGCCCGATTTGGCATCAAAGGGGCCGATTTCGGGGCCTGGCCGAACCGTCGGTCCCAGCCGGCACCCGTTCGGCGAGGCGACCCGTCACCCCGGCTGGCTCGCTCGAGCGCCAAATCACCAGCATGTAATTACACACTGAGTATTAGTAACGGGCGGAGAAACCTCTTAAGTGACACAGAATCTCTCCCGAAACCTTTTACACATAGGAAACCCCTTGTCACGCAACGTAGGAGATGCCGACAATGGTCAAAAAGCTCGTATTGCTAACTGTGGCTCTGTCCACAGTGCTGGCGGCGATACCGGTGCTGGCGTCAACCCGCCCGACCGATATTGCCTCAAGTGCCAGCACCCCTGACCTCGTGGTCAGTTCATCAACAGACCAATCGCTTGGCTCCGCTCTCGTCACTGGCATCCAGACGGGTTCCCCCGTTTCGGGCCAGCTTGCGCCGGGCCAGCGGCACGTAGCGGACGATTTTGCCTTCGAGGTTCAGGGCGTTGATATCTCGACGTCTTTGGTCCGTGAGGGCTATCTCGAATTGCGGATTGCGGTGGCCTACCAGAACAACAGCACCTCCCCTATCCCCTATTCGGCCACGGCCTTCGCAGGCGAGTACACCTACCCCGAACTTGAAGTCATCGACGATGAAGGCGTGGTGTATCCACTCGACCGCAGCATCGCCGATCACGCAGTAGCCGGATCAGACCTTCCGTCGATACCGGTCGGCTTGCCCGCTCATTGGACGGTCGGCTATCAGGTACCAGAGACTCAGGCATCCGACCTAGCGATCCAACTGGTGCAATCCGGAACGGTGCTCGCCACCTGGGACCTCGACGCCGGTCCGGTCAGTCTCCAAGGTTGGACCGCCCCCGATGGCGCGACGGAAGTTGGCGTCTCGGAAGATATCGCCTGGTCTGACGGTCTCACCGTGGACTTCCATACGGTTTATGGCGACTCCTGCGGTGATCCGTACTCCGTCGTGAGCGCCGGGAACGGCAAGGTGATCGGAACCGTTACGTCGACCGCCGTTACCGACACTCTCTTCCCGAACGTGCTCTATCCAGTAGTGCCGTTCTACGCTATCTGGGCTGACGGTAGCTCTGCGCATTATCAAAACGTGCTTGACGCCGACTACCTCTTCCTCGACCTCGGGGACGTCATCAGCGGCGATCCGAGCAAGTTCGAGCCCGGGGTGGAGACAAACAGCGTGATCTTCGACGCGACGGTCAACAACGTCGAGTCGAACGAGAAAGTGATCATGCCGCCAGGTAGCGAGCACATCTTTGACCTGGAGTTCGGCCTGCCACGCGACAGTCGACTGGTCGACCCTCAGGCCAACCCGGTGGCGCTCTATGCGATTACCCCCGACGGTGTCTCGTACTGGGTTGACCTGTCGAACGCCGCCGACCTGAACGCTGAGTTCATCTTTGGCGACAGTTTCAACTTCGACACCATCAAGGCTGCCGACCGAGCGTTGCTCGAAGATCTAACGGAAGCCTTTGCCTGCACCGAGTCGGCACCGGTCCGCTACCTCGGAACCATCGACGGCTTGGCTGACTATCGAGTGGTCACCGGAATTGATTTTCCGGCGGCCGCAGTCGAACTAGAAGCTGAGGCCATCCCGTAGGCGGCCATCCCATACGTCAGGTCGGTCGCCTAGGCCGACTCGGCGAGCAAATACGAGCTCCAGAGCGGGTCCATTCGTGGGCCCGCTCTGGCATATACCCACCCGTACCGGTGGGGCGCCGAGGGCCGTTTGTTGAGCAGGAATCCGGTGTCTTCGAGGAATCGTGATCCTTTGTGCAGATTGCATCGCCGGCACGCCGCAACGACGTTCTCCCAGACGTGCTGACCACCCCGGGATCGCGGAACCACGTGATCGATCGACTCTGCCGGCCCTCCGCAGTACTGGCAACGGTGGCCGTCTCTGGCGAATACGGCATTGCGGGTAAGCGGGACGGTACGCCCGTAGGGAACCCGCACGAACTTGTTCAGTCGAATCACCGATGGAACCGGCAGTTGCACCCTTTCGGCGCGCCATATTCTGTCAGTGGCTTCAAGCATCTGAGCTTTGTCGTTGAGGACCAGGACAGCCACCGCGCCGCGAACTCACCACCGATAGTGGCTCGTAGGAAGCGTTCAACACCAGCACACGCGCCACGGTGGACCCCCATAGAGAGTTTTCAAAATATACCACCCGTCCCGAAAAGGACCGCTTTGTTTGTCTAGGTCCTTGACATTGACGGGCCTCACCCCAACAATTGCCAAACCATGCACGTTGTCGGATATGTTCGCGAAAGACCAGGGTCAGACTCCGTCGATACGGCCTTCATGCAGGCCGAACGGATTCGTATCTGGGTGGCGCGCAACGGATATGACCTCATCTCTATCTGCCAGGACAATGCCAACTCTGCCGAGCGAGAGGGCTTCGGAGCCGTTCTCGGGATCATCTCGTCCGGCCAGGCAGAACTCGTCGTCGTGCCGACGCTCGAGGCGCTCTCCCCCGACAAAATCACCCAGGAGGTCATGCTCTTCGAGCTCAGAGGAACGGGAATCTCGGTCGCATCCACCGAGGAAGACGACCTGTTGGCATTATCCGTTCCCCCCACGGACCCGGCCCGGATGCTGATTCGCGATGTAC
>CAWKAG010000072.1:0-20602 GCA_963847455.1 uncultured Acidimicrobiia bacterium | reverse complement strand
CCCGACACTCCGGGGGCAAGCGTAGAAGTAAGCAGGCGAAGGTTCGAAGTTGTCGAAGTCGAGGGACTGACGATCACCCGGGTTCGCATTCACCCTAGATCGGCTGCCGACAGCGACCCCGTCGTCGGGTGACGTCTCGGGGCCGGGAGGTTCCCGGCCTGCTCCGACACCAGGGTGGCTCCTAGGTTTCAGCTACAGATCGCGGAGCGGTTCGAGCGGCGCCAGTCCGTCTGCTTCGTTTTCGACCATTGAGCATCCGGTAGGTGACGGTGAACACCACCGCAACCACCGACGCGGCCAGGGTGATGGCAAATAGGGGTTGAAGTGCGTCGGTTCCGGCGAACGCTCCGTGGAGACCCGACAACCAGAAGGTCGCGTAGCTCGTTAAGTGAATGGCGCGCCAGGTCCGTTTGGGGAGTCGCTTCATCGCCATCGAAGTCGCTTCTACTGCCACCAACCCCCACATGCCAAGCACACCCAGGGCGACCGGAACCGGCCGCCATTCGCTGGCAAAGGGCAGCAGGACGTCGACGAGGTTGAACTGCACATAACTGTCGGCGATCAACGAGGCCACGTGCACGACCACGAACGCCACCGTGAGGCCTCCGAGCCACCGGTGCAGATCCAGCAACCAGGCAGGTCGACGATGTTTCGGAAACAGGTCGGTCGAAAGGAAGATGCCCCACAGCACCGAGGCTGTCAGGAAGAGCCAGGCGACGACGCCCGATCCTCTCGCCAGAAACCACCAGAACTGCTCGCTCATCGTGAAGCCTCCTGAACGGCGCGGACTTCGAGGTCGGTAGTAGCAAGCTGGCTTCCGTCGAGCGTGGTTGCCAGACCGGTCAAACCCTTCGAATTGAGGTACCCAAGGACACCGTCGGAACCGGCGAGGATTGCCGCCGTGGCATGGGCTTCGGCGAGCCACCCGGTGGCCGCAACGACCGTGACGGCAGCTAGGTCGGTGGTCGAGCAATCCCGCGAACTCGGATCGATCAAGTGGTGTCGGTCCGAACCGTCATGAATCCATCGACGTGATCGAGTACTCGACGTGGCCACCCCACCGCCAGCCAACTCCATCGTGAGCACATCACGGTGTATGTCAAGTGGGTCCTCGATCACGACCTGCCAGCCATTCGGGGCGGGCGGTCGGCCGCCGGCGAAAAGATCCCCGCCAATGCTTACCATCGCTCCGGCCGAACCAGTCGCCAAGAGCCAGCCAACCACCAGGTCGGCGGCGAGGCCTTTGCCAAGGCCACCCGGGTCGAGCGCCAGTCCGGGGGGAACCCACACTTGGGATCGTGGGCCATCGACTACGACGTCGTGGACACTGAGGCCCATACATGACGTATTGATAGTGACACTGACCCGGGCGGGATCTTCAATACTTGTGGTGTAGCCAGCTGCAAGCAGCTCGTGCATGAGGGTCGGATCAAACCGACCACCAGTCGCCAGGCTCGCCGCCTGCATCGTCTCGAGGAGAGTCAGGGTGTCTGCCGTGACCGGGACCCAGTTCCCACGAGACGTGTTGATGGTGGTGATGTCGCTGTCCGGCAAGAACCGACTCCAGCGCTGTTCGATCTCGACGAGTCGCCTCTCGGCGTCCCGGGTGGCGCCTCGGGCGGGATCGACAACGATGAGGTGCACATCGGAAGCCATTACCCGAAAGTGGTGTTCAACGACTGCCATTGGTCCTCGCCACCGGAGCGGTCGACTGGGGAGCTTGGACCGTCCGCACGACAGGTTGGGCAGTGAGGGCGATGGGACCCGACGCTGACACCGTAGGCACATCCTCGCCACCGGTGGGGGCGGTCGTGTTGTGATGGATCACAACAATCCGGCGAGGTGCTTCAATCGCAACCGGGGACGATGCCACCTGAGTCTGGGATTGCGACGCACTGAAGCCCAGGGCTGCCACGACACTGAACATGGTGGAAACCCCGAGAGCCGCGGCCACCACCCGGGACCCGAAGGCGGCGTGACGACGTTTGGCCGGCCGACGAGTTCCGCCGGGCTTCGAATCGGGTCGGGACCTATCGGTTCGCGAACCCGATTGGCCGGGTGCTCCGGCCTGTTTGGCCCGCTGGCGAAGTTTCTCGATTCGTTCCAGCTGAACGGGATCGACAGGCATCTCGACGGTATCAGTCATCGTCGTCGCGGCCCTCGTGCTCATCCTCGTGCTCATCCTCGTGCTCGTACTCGTCCTCGTACTCGTACTCTTCGTCATTGTCCTCAGAATCGTGGTCATCGTCGGAGTAGTAAGAAGACGTAGAGCTCAGAGGCGACGGTTCCGTCACGAACATCGGTTGGTCAACCCGTGCTTGGACGGTCCCGTCAGGGCCGAGGGCCGCTACCAGCTCCAGGGTCGCTGAATCTGATACGAAGGTCACGATGAGTTCCGTATCTGAGGTTTGGCTGCTCGACCAGGTCCAGCCCTCATTTGCCTTGACGGACCCCAGACGAAGGATGGACGGCGTGTTTTCCAGGACGACCATGCCCGCTGCATCGACCGCAAACTCCTGAGACGCAAACCCGGTCGTGACATCGGGAGCCGGAGCGTCGTCAAGGTAGACGTTGAGCACCTCCGGTTCACCAACGGTGACCGGAACGTTGGCGGCAAGGGTTCCCAGCGGGCTTTCGTCGGCCGAGGACAGAATGCCCATGTTGGCACCGACTGCAGTGGCGGCTGTGAGGACGACCGCCGCCACGGAAGCTGCGGTGATCATGGCGTTTCGTCGTTGCATGGTGTTGACCTTTCCAAAGAATCGTCGTCTATTCGTGGTTGAAGTCTCAACATACAAAGCGACGATCCAGCACAAACCCAGCGCTGAGTTAGCAATTGGTAAAGATCCATCGATTCAGTGAGGTGGCGATGGCTCGAAGCCCGAAAGCGACCACCGTCGTTGACAAATCGGACATCCACCCCGAGGGTCGATTTGGTCCATCCGGCCCGATTCAGGCATCTGGCGTGAGCTGGGTGCAAGTTTTCCTAGCGAATGGTTAGGAGTTGGTTAGGAAACGACCAAGACCTTGGCATACCGGAAGCGATCCTGCCAACCTTGCCGCATGCGCCTCCTGGTAATCGAAGATGACCGCACCATTGCCGAACCGCTTCGGACCGGGTTGACGCGAGAAGGATTTGAGGTTCTCCTGGTCGGAACGGGCAAAGAAGCGCTTGCGGCCCCTCCGGTAGACCTGGTTCTGCTCGACCTGGGGCTCCCCGACCTTGACGGCCGGGTGGTCTGCCGTGAGCTACGAGCCCGATCCCAGGTGCCGATCATCGTGGTGACCGCACGCGGCGAGGAAATAGATCGAGTTACCTTATTGGAACTCGGTGCCGACGACTACGTCGTCAAGCCCTTCGGCTTCCGAGAGCTCGTCGCCCGGATCCGGGCCGTGCTGCGACGATCCGCCCAGGGTTCGACTGCACCGGCGCCGGCCACCGGCTACGCACCAATCGAAGTCGGCGAACTCAGTGTGGATCGTCGTACCCGCAAAGTCACGATGGGCGGCGAACCCGTCACGTTAACGCCCAAGGAGTTTGATCTGCTCGCCTACCTGGCGGCCGACCCGGGGACGGTCCACACCCGCGATCAGATTATCTCGGAAGTCTGGGATGAGAACTGGTGGGGACCAACCAAGACCCTCGACGTTCATATCGCGTCGCTTCGCAAAAAGATTGGCGCCGCCACCATCGAAACCGTCCGGGGAGTCGGTTTCACCGTGACAGATCAGCCACCCCGACAATGACCCGCCGCCTCATCTTGTCATATCTCATCGTTACGGTCTTTGTGCTACTCATCCTTGAGATACCCCTCGGACTGTTCTTTCAGCAACGCGAACAGGATCGACTCACCGCCGACGCCGAGCGCGACGCCACGGTTCTCGCTTCGATCTATGAGGATGCTCTTGAGCGCGACACGACCACCGATCCGGTTCCCGCTACCAATTACAGCCGCGAAACCGCAACCAGGGTGGTGATCGTCGACAATCAGGGGATCTCCCTCGTCGATACCGGGGCGACGACCGACCGAGATTTCTCGACCAGACCGGAATTCGAGATAGCACTCGATGGCGGCCGAGCTACGGGAATCCGCCACTCGGACACGCTCGACGCGGACCTGCTGTACGTGGCGGTCCCGGTAGCGTCGGGAGGCACCGTGCACGGTGCGGTACGCATAACGCTCGACACACAAGAGGTGACGGAACGCGTTAGGCGATTCTGGATCGGTCTGGCCGGAGTGGCAGTCGTGGTTCTCATTGCCGTTGCTGTAGTAGGTAAGACGCTGGCCGGCTCGGTCACCCGACCGATCCGGCATCTGCAGAGTACGGCCGCCAGATTCGCCAGTGGCGACCTTACCCAAACCATCCCCGACTCGACTTCTGCTCCTGAGCTCGTTTCTCTAGAAGAAGCGATGAACACGATGGCCCACCGCCTCGATCGCCTGCTTGAGCAGCAGCGACAATTCGTCGCGGATTCGTCGCACCAGCTTCGCACTCCATTGACCGCTTTGAGACTCAGATTGGAGAACCTCCAAAGCACCCTTGGGGATCCAACGCACGTCGAGGAGCTTGACCTGGCCGTCGACGAGATAACGAGACTCTCAGAACTTGTGACCAATCTGCTCCACCTGGCCCAGGCAGATCGTGTCCAGGAAGCGGCACCCTTCGATCTCACGAGCCTCACGAAGGACCGGGCGGACACGTGGACGGCGATTGCCGACGAGGCCAACCTCACCATAGATACCGTCCTTCCCGACCACGAGGTCTGGGTGATGTCGGTCCCGGGCGGGGTCGAACAGATCCTCGACAACCTCCTCGATAACGCGATGAGCGCCTCACCACCGGGCACCACGATTACCGCCACCATCTCGGAAGGACGCAACCGTCACGAGCTATCGGTGTCGGACACCGGTCCGGGCCTCGATGACGCAAACAAACAGCAGGCTACGGAGCGCTTCTGGCGCGCCGATCCGAGCAAACCCGGAACCGGCCTCGGGCTTGCGATCATCAAGAGTCTCGTGGACGCATCACGCGGCGAGCTAATGCTTTCGGACAATTCGCCGACCGGCCTGACCGTGACCGTCGCTTTCGATGCAGCAAGGTCATCAAATTCGGACCCGGCCCCCCGAGAGACCCAGCTGTAGGAGGCATCCATGAAACGGCGCAAATGGTTGAAGCGGAGCCTGTTGGTTCTTGCGGGTTTGCTGATTGTGATCCAGGCAGTGCCATACGGCAGGGCTCACAACAACCCGCCCGTGATGGCGGAACCACAATGGGATTCGGCTACGACCAGGAGCCTGGCAGTGGCAGCTTGCTATGACTGTCACAGCAACGAAGTGGTCTGGCCGTGGTACACCAATATCGCGCCCGTATCGTGGCTGGCCACCCGCGACGTCGACGAAGGACGGGACAAGCTCAACTTCTCCGAATGGAACACAGGCGACCAGGAGACCGACGAGATGGCCGAAGTGATCGAGTCAGGCGAAATGCCTCCCATCTACTACGGATGGATGCACCCGGCAGCCCGGTTGACGAACGACCAAATCCAACTACTGATTTCAGGGTTGGAGGCATCCGTCGGGGACATCCGGGGATAACAAACCCCATCCGGCTGACCTGCCGTACGGGCCTCGAACTATCGTCGAGCCACACACCAACCGATGGGCCGAAACATGATTCTTGAAGTAGCCGACTTTCGTACCGATGACCCCGCCGACTTCGAGGCCGGTATGGAAGAAGTGAAAGGCGTGATTGCGTCGGCCGACGGCTACCTGGGCCACACCGTGCAGCGCAGCGTCGAGACACCCGGCCGATACCTCTTGATCGTGAGGTGGGCGTCCATCGCTCACCATCAGGGCTTTCGGGCTAGCGAAGCTTTCGGAACATGGGTGGGTCGGCTTGGGCCGCATCGGGACGGCGCCTTCGTCGAGCACACCGAAACCGTCCTCAGCAACGGATGGGACCCAACCGCCTAGCGACGCGGTCTACTGCTCGGACGCCTCACCGACCGCGGCGCGGAGCGTCGTCAGGAACTCGTCGAGCGGTACCCGGTGGATCCGGGCTGCCCACTCAACGGTCACTGCCTTGGTGATGAACTTGCGGATGTCGTAGCCGGCCACCCGTTTGATCCCGAACGTTTCCATGACTGCGGCGATATCGCCGTACTCTTTCAGGATCTCCGAGACCTTGGTGTCCTTGGTGATGTCCATCACTGACCCTTTCGCCGACCAAGCTCACAGCACTCTTACCCTAGGCGTGCCCGGCTAGGCATGATCTGCCGGGTCGCGGCCATCCATCCGAGCCAAATGATGATCAGTCAAGTCATGGCAGCCTTCGAGGCCAGCGGGATCGACATGTACGACGGCATCGAGCGCGAACGGCAGTTGATGGGCCAACTCGTGGGCAACTCGCTCCCCCACGTCGTGGCCGGTTGTGACCGACGTATCGGGGTCTACGCCAACCGACACGGTGGCGAGCAGACGGTGCCCGGAGAATCGCAGGCGCATGTTGGTGACCTCCAACACCCCCTCTACCCCAGCAGTTACCTCAATCGCCTGCTCAACAAGTTTGGGGTCGACCGCATCGAGAAGCCGACCGAACATCTTGCCGGCGGTTCGCCGCAGAATGACCAGGATCAACACCGCCACG
Organism: uncultured Acidimicrobiia bacterium; assembly: GCA_963847455.1. Taxonomy (GTDB): domain Bacteria; phylum Actinomycetota; class Acidimicrobiia; order Spongiisociales; family JAENVV01; genus JAENVV01. The sequence continues at coordinate 13,954 of CAWKAG010000072.1, read as the reverse complement.
ACGAGGCCGGCTACCGGATCGACCCAGTCCCAGCCCACCAAGGCGCCTACCCCCGCCGCCACCACGGCAAGCGAGGTGTAGGCGTCGCTGCGGGCGTGATAGCCGTCAGCGACCAGCGCTTCCGAACCGATCCTCTTACCGGCGCGTATACGGTACCGGGCTACCCATTCGTTTCCGGCTGCACCGATGAGCCCGGCCGCTATGACCCACGGGACGAATTTGAGTGGTTGCGGGTCGGTGAGCCGTTTCATGGACTCCCAACCGACGGCTCCTGCGGAGGCGGCGATAGCGAGAACGATGATGATGCCCGCCAGATCCTCGGCCCGATGGAAACCGTGGGTAAATCGTTTGGTGGGTTGCCGCCGACCGAGAGCGAAGGCCATCCACAGGGGTATGGCGGTCAGGGCGTCGGTCAAGTTGTGCAAGGTATCCGACAGCAAGGCCACCGAACCGGTGACGACCACGATGACCGCCTGGAGTGCCGCCGTTATCCCGAGGGCTACCAACGAGACCTTGGTGGCCCGAATACCCTCACCGCTCGGGTCAGCAATCATCCCCGATTCAGCGTGATCGTGGGAATGTCCCTGGCCACGTCGCCACCAGGACCGTTTTTCATGCTCATGATCGTGTTGGAGGTCGCTGTCCACCAGGTCAGCCTACCCACACTGGCCTCACCCCAACAGCCCTGGTCTTAGGGGGAACTGTCGAGCAGATCGAACGATGTTGTAGCGAGGACCCTCCCGGCCACTTGAAGCTCGATCGAATGGAGTCCGGCGGTGTACTTGCGAGTGGACGCCGTCTCAATCCGTCGTCGCTTCGTCAAGATCTGTTTGGCGCCGGCTTCGAGTTCGAGCGTCGTCCACTTGAAGACTTTGGTCGAAAGAGATCCCCGCGTGGTCGGATGGTGGATGACGAAGTCGATCACCAACCGTTGTTCCTGTTCGGCCGTTGACCGGAGGACGGCCTCAAGTTCGATGTATTCACCCAGCCGAAGTGACTCCGGCGTCACATCGAAGGTAACGACATCAAGCTGAGCGTCGGTAGCAAACCCGAGGACAGCCAATGCGCCAGGGTGGCCTTGTTTCACGAGACTTCGTAGCGCATGGCTAATCATCCGCTCGTCGACCGTTCCGTCCCGAGCCCAGCGCCCCACGGTTTCGACGACCAACTCGGGGTAGTCCTTGGCGATGTCGTTGAGATGATTGGCCACCGACCGGCGCACCATCTCGGAGCGGTCGTGACGAAGCCGTTCTAGCACGCCTAACCCGATCTGCGGATCGTCGGACAGTGCGGGGACTCTCGGTCCCCAGGGAAGCCGGGGCCGGGTGCCTTCCGAGGCCAGTCGCCGCACATCGGCATCATCGCTGTCTACCCACCGCCCGACGGCGGCCATCGTTTCATCAAGGTGGTGTTCCAGAAAAGGACGGATGGCAAACTCACAGCTCCAAGCGCGGGTCAACGATTCCATTGCTTGGAGCGATTCGGTCGGATGATCAACTCCGTGGCGTTCGACAAACGTACAGAGAGGCCAGGCGGCGAAGCCTTCCATCCCGCCTTCGGCGGCTCTTACGAGGATCGAAACGGCCTCGGGATAGGAGGCAGGGAGCGTCTCGTGGAGCTGGTCGGCCACAGCCGCGATCCGGTCCTTAAGTTCGAGCGCCGGCAGCTCGGATGTGATCGACACGAACCGGGATCGGTCGAACGAGGGGTACACGAGCTGTACCCGTTCGGCGATGTGATCTACCTCGGGGCCAGCCAGCCGGTTCTTGAGTAGTTCGGGCATGATGCTGATATTAAGACACCCGGCTGACCCGCGCCCCGCCCGGCCATCGTTGACCCGGAACGAGCCCCCCATCGCCAGCCACTCACGGGGGCGATTTTGGGAATATCGCTGGTACCATCGCCAGCAGCGACAGATCGCTGGACCCACCAGCTGCAATATGTCGTGTCCCGGGGAGCGGAAGATGGTGCCACGTGACCGAATGCCCGTCGTTCTTGTCGCCGATGACTCACGCCTCGTTACAACGCTTTTCCAGCGAGTACTCCAGCAGCACGGCTACCGGGTGATAACTACCGCCAACGGGACCGAAGCTCTTGAGATCGGACTCACCCAGGAGGTGGATCTCGCGATCATGGATCAGGTCATGCCTGGCCGAGTCGGCGCCGAGGTCTTACAAGCATGGCGGTCGGCGGGTATCGAAACCCCCGTCATCATGGTTTCGGCGATCGAAGAACCCCACATGCGTGAAGCAGCCTTAGAACTGGGCGCAAGCTTCTATCTCTACAAGCCAATATCAAGCGATGAGCTACTGGCGGCCGTCGATCGGCTCTTGGATCCCGATGGAGGAGCTGCAAACCAGTGAGCCCGCTCGGCCGGGTTGTCCTGGTCCTACTCATACTCACCGTCGTTTCCATGACGGCCCTGTTCCTCCTGAAACTGATACGCCACTATCGGGAACGACAGGCCGCCTTCCGGGGCGCCGTGTACATCTCCACCCTCGGGGAGATCGTCAGTCGGTCCTTGGAGCCCAGCAGCGATATCGACGCTTGGGCGGACGATCCGGCCTTCCATGACACGCTGATAGATTTCTTCACGCTGGTGGCCGGCGAGGAACAGCGGATTCTCATCGAGTTGGCCGACCGCCTCCATATGATCGACCGATTCCACGCCGACCTCGCAGACGCCCGCCGCATTTCGACACGACTTCGCGCCGTTGCCGCCCTGGCGGTCATTGCCTCACCCAGATCCCGGCCACACCTCGTTGCCGCATTGCGCGATCCGTCGCCGGAAGTACGGATTGAGGCTGCCGCCGGCCTATCGATAATCAAACATGAGCACGACGTAGTACCGGTCGTTGCTGCGTTGGAGCGCGAGGAACGTTGGGTCGCTGAACGATTCGCGGATGCGCTCGTTCGGTTCGGTGCGGCGGCAGTCCCGACGCTGTCCAACTACGTGCTCATCGCCGGACCACTCCTCGACCCTGCGCCTCGCCACCTGTCATCGGTGGTCCGTTGCCTTGGCCAAATCGGCGACCAACGGGCCGAGACTGCCATCCTGACAGCCCTCGACGGCACCGACGCTCAGTTACGTATCCGGGCGGCCGCCGCACTTGGACACCCGTGGGGCGAACGGGTGCTGCGTGCGCTGATCGCCAAGATCTCGGATCCGGACTGGCGAGTTCGCGCCCAGGTTGCCTCAGCTCTTGCTCATCACAACAGCCCGACATCGATCCCCTACCTCCTGGAAGCCTTGACCGATCCCGCCTGGTGGGTGCGACAGAACGCTGCGACCACCCTTGGGAGCATTGACGGTGGGCTCCCAGCGTTGTTCGATGCGCTCAACCACCCGGACCGATTCGCCGCTGACGCTGCCAAGGCCCAGCTTATGTCCCGGGGCCCACACGATGGCGACCCACCCGACCTGGCCGCCCGCTTCGACCATCTGTACGAGGATTCCAGCCGATCCGACGAGGCCAGCTGATGCGCGTACTGTCGTTGCTCATTCTTGGATTCTTCATAGCCCTGGAGATTCAGACGGCACTGCTACTCATCTTGTCGTCGCGGGCCCTGATTCGGGACGCCCGCACCGCTAAATACGGGCGCGTCGAGGACATGCTGCGGTCACCGTCGACCCCTCCGGTTTCGCTCATCGTTCCCGCCTATAACGAAGCGGCAGGAATCGTTGAGTCCGTAAGATCGCGGACGATCTTGTCGTACCCGCGATACGAATTGGTCGTCGTCAACGACGGGTCAACCGATGACACCCTTGAGCGACTCATCGAGGCGTTCAACCTTCGTAGGGTCGACCTTCCGATTCGCCCGGAACTCGAGCACGCCACGATCCGGGGCATCTACAAGTCCGGCCTGGCGATCCCGCTGACCGTCGTCGACAAGGAAAACGGCGGGAAGGGCGACGCCCTCAACGTGGGAATCAACGCCTCGTTGTTTCCCTATGTCGTCGTCACCGACGCCGACATGATCTTCGAGGAAGACTCTCTCATCCGCATCATGCGGCCGTTCGTTCAGGACCGTGGACACACCGTGGCCGTTGGTGGAAACATTCGTCCACTCAATGGTTGCCAGGTTTCGATGGGCCGGGTAACCAAGTCAGCCCTCCCAAAATCAGTGATCGAACTCACGCAGGTGGTCGAGTACCAGCGGTCGTTTCTCGGCTCTCGGCCGGGATGGTCTTTCCTGAACGGTCTGCTGCTCGTCTCTGGCGCCTTCGGGGCGTTCAAAAAGGAGGCCGTCATCCAAGCGGGCGGCTTCCCCCAACACCACCTCGGCGAAGACCTCGACCTCACGATGCGCCTTCACCGGACTCAGCGAGAAGCCGGCAACGAATACCGGATCGTCTACGCACCCAACGCCGTCGTGTGGACTGAGGTTCCGGCCACGGCTCCACCACTGCGGAAACAACGGATCCGCTGGCACCGCGGGCTCCGCCAGGTCGTTCAAGACCACCGCAAGATGCTCTTCAATCCGCGCTACGGTTTTATCGGCACCGTTGCCTGGCCGGCGTTTTTCCTGTTCGAGTTCGTTGCCCCGATCCTGGAATTCGCCGGATGGATCATCATGCCGATCACGTTGATCCGCTCCGACATCGAACCGGCGCTCGTCATCGGCCTGCTGCTCGTTGCGTTGCTGATCGCCATCCTCAACTCGCTCGCTTCGCTATACCTCGATGAACGATACGGGCATTTCAACTCGCCAACCGATGCCGCCCGACTTCTCCTTACCGCCGTCCTGGAGAATTTCGGACCGCGGCAGCGCACTGTGTGGTGGCGATTCCGGTCACTGTTCTGGCGGCGAGGCGAAATCGAATGGGGAGATATGGAGCGGACCGGAGTCGGCAATATCGGCGACTAAAGCCCGGACTACGGTTCGGCGGTCTCCGCCAGTTTGACGAGGGCTTCCGTGATCAGGTCTCGAGCCTCATCGACCTTTGCCTGGTAGGTCCCGAGGTCACCGGTGATCAGTGCCCGCTGGGCCTCATCGAGTGCGGCATCAGCCGCGGCTACCAACTCGGCGACTTCGGTCGGCAACTCGCCGATCGGTATGTCGGTAATCGGATCGAGATCAACCCCGGCCGCATACCCCGGAAAAGTGAGTTGGAGTGCTTGGTCCAGCGTCTCGCCGATGGCGATCCGGTTGTCGAAAACCATCGCGACCCGCTTGAACTCAGGAATGGTGTTCTCGCCATCACCCTGCAAGTAGATCGGCTGCACGAACAGAATTGACTCCTCGATGGGCACCACCAACATCTGACCCTGAATAATCGTCGACCCTTCCTGCCCGAGCAGGGTTCGTAGAGCCGAATAGTCCGAGTCCTGATTGATGTCTTTGCCCACCAGCCCCGGTCCATCGAATTGCTCATTGGGCGGTAGGCGGAAATCGATGAATTCGCCGTAGCTATCCGGATCGCTCTTGGCGATCAAGAACGAAATCATGTTCTCCTTATTCTCCGGCACGAACGGTTGCATGATCAAGAACGAGAGTTCATCTTCACCCGGGAGCTTCATCAGCAGGTAATACGGCAGCATGGTGCGAACCTGGTTGGCCTGCTCTCCCGGAGTAAATTGCGACAGGAAGCGAGTGACCTGAAGCTCCGAAGTCGACGGATCCGTCGCTACGGCCCACGGATCGGAGTTCTCGAGCAGTTCGCGAACTTCGTCGACGTGATAGAGCTCATACATATCGGCCTGAACCCGGAACAGGTCCTCGGGATAGCGCAAGTGGGTTCGCAGGCCATCGGGCATGTCCGCTTGATCCGTAAACATGTCGGGAAATACCTCTTCCCAGGACTGAATGATCGGGTCCGAGTCGTCAACGACATAGAACGTCATGTGGCCGTCATAGGCATCAACGACCGCCTTGACCGAATTCCGCACGTAATTGAAGCGGGTCGGGAGCGGCAGACCCGGGAAGTCCCGGGCAACCGTGGGGAGCCGACCGGTAGAGGCAGTTTGCGAATACGGGAACGAATCGGAAACCGAGTACATGTCGATCACCCACTGCAGGGTCCCATCAACCACAACCATGTATGGGTCGGAGTCGGTTCGAAGGAAGGGAGCCGTCGTTGCAACCATGTCCATAACATTGCGACGCATCATTACCTGGCTTTCGCCGTCGATCTGGCCGGAAATCAGCGTGTTGAAGTCGGTGAATCGCAAGGCAAAAGCCAGCCGCCGGAAGAAACCACCAAGTTGGATGCCACCATCGCCTTGGTACGAACTGAATTCTGGGTCCGGGTCGACCTCCCGTTCTTCCGTTTTGGCATAGACGAATGAGCCAGCTTCGAGCAGTTCACCGAAGTAGATGCGCGGCTCATCAACTTCGAGCTCGGGAACCAGCGACAACGGCGGAATGTCCTTGACGAGGTAGTCAGGCTTGCCTTGATCAGTCACATCATTGGCTGGCGATACAACCACACCAAAACCGTGCGTGAAGACGAGATGCTCATTGACCCAACCGCTCGACTGTTCATCGGCGACCATTTCCCGGACCCCGAGCTCCACCTGCGTGAGGCGACCATCCAGCTCGTAACGATCAACATCGATGTCATCGAACTCGTAGTAGGGACGCAGCTCCTGGGAAGAACGGTACGTCGACGCCAGGACCACCGGGTCCCACAGCCTCAAGTTTTCAAGGGTATCCAGGTTCTGGGGCAGGTCCTCGGCAGTCAGCGAATTCGCTGCCGGGAACTCCAGGATCTCGATGTCGGCCAGATCGAAACCGACCTTCGTGAACTCCATGTGACGTTCCGCATAGGGCGTCTCTTTGGTGATGAAGTTTGGCGACACCTGGAACCGTTCGACGATCTGTGGATACGCAACCCCGACGATCAGAGCCACGACCAGCCAGCCTCCACCGGCAACTGCCGGGAGCAGCCAGCGCTTCTGCCAGATGTTGGCCAGGAAGATGAAGCCAGCCACCAGCGCCACAATCGCCAGGAGTCGGTTGGCGGGGATCTGCGCGTTGACATCGGTGAAGAACGCTCCCCGATACGGCTCACCGGGGGCATCCAGCAGGTCGTAGGAATCGAGCAGATAGCCCCACGATTTCGTGAAAGCGAGAGCCGCCAGTATCACGCTGACGTGCGACTTCACCCCGGGCCGGACCTCGGGAGGTCGATCCGGGAGCAGCTTGATCCCACCATTGAGATAGTGAATGACGGCGACCACGATCAGGGCGATCACCAACTGCGTGAACAACCACACGTTGACCATGCGCATAAAGGGCAACTGGAACACGTATAGCGACACGTCATTGCTGAAGACCGGATCCACCAGCCCGAACGAGGCAGGGTTCAGGAATTGCAGGGCGGGAAGCGCCCAATCCATCGTGGTGCCAGCGCTCAGCAAGGCAAACACGGCTGCCACGAGCAACAGGATTCGTCGCAGGCGTGGTTCGAGCCAATCGTTGAAACGCTCGACCATCTCGTCTTGGCCGTCGAGGACGAGCAGATCAAATCGGGGCGAGATGCGCTCAGCGGCGTACAGGTTCGAATAGAGAATCAAGAATGAGAGAACAAACCCGATGGCCCCGAGGATCAAGCGACTCCCATTGAGGGTCCACCAGACCGAGGTGAGGTCAACCGATTCGAACCACAGGTAGTCGGTCCAGAGGGTGGCCGACCGCCGCAACACTTCGTAGGCGGCGAACAGCACCACGGCTATGACGATCAGATTGGCCCGTCGGGGCGTCGCGTTCTGAGGGGGAGCGTTTGAGATCATGAACCGCCATTCTATGGCGATTCAGAACTCATGCGCCAAGTACAACCGTGCAAGAGCAGTCTTTGTGCAATGGCGGCACGATTCCCCCGGCAAATCCAGCATCTGGCGCGACCGGTCCTGCCTCGGCAATGGTCCGACATTCGACGCACCCTCTGCCGGCAACTGCCCAAACCATGGACGGGGCATCGGTAGTAACCAATGCCCGTGCAATCCCCCGGTGATAGGCCGCCCTGGCGATGGAACGCACTCGCCGTTCGGCCGTATCGGTGCGCCAGGCACGGTACGCCCGGCTTACCGCCGAGGCTGCGGCCCGCGGGCCATCCCCTTTGGACGCCGCGATCACCAGATCAGCGGCGATGGCTTCGGCGAATTCACCGCTCACGTTGGGAATGTCCGCCTTGCGGGACTTCGGGCGACCGGCACTTTGGCCGGTCATCGACTCGGCCGCTTCGTACCCCGCTGCGAACGACTCCTGGGCAACGATGGTCAGGTCTCCATGGACCCGCTCGGTGAGATCGGCCACGTTTGGTTCCCACTCATCTTCGGCCACCCGCATCTGCTCGAGCGCAATATTCTGTGCCTCGGTGAGCTGTCGCTTGATATCTCGCAGCACCCGATTCATGATCGGCAAAAGGAGATGATCCCGCAGTTCGAGAGCGTCCCCTGGCGCTTCGACCGCCACGACCCGAGTGCGGACGATCTCCGGTTCAATGATGCCGTTCGGCTCGGTCGGCTCCGGCTCACCGGTCGCGTCAACACCCTCGCCAGGAGGGTCCGATTCTGGAACGATCACGATCGGTGTCTCAGCGGTCTCCCGCAGCGCTGCGAACAGCCCACCGAGCGCATCCTCTTGAACCACGTTGACAACTTCCACAGGGTCGGGTTCCGGAGCCTCGAGGACCTGCGGAGTCTCCGCTGTCTCCTCATCCGAATCGGGCGCTTTCGGCTCTTCCGACTCACTGACAAGGGATTCCGAAGCATCTTCGATTCCAACGTCATCTGACTCTTCGACAAGTTCGGGTTCGTCGGGTTCGTCGTGTTTGGCAGGAATGATCTTGATGATCGAGAACTCTGCCGGATCCGCAACGGCCGGAGGAGGAGCTGCCTTGAGCTTGCGCACCTCTTCGGCCATTTCAGACGCATCGATCGGGGCCGAATCGGGAGCCTCGACCCGCTTTTGGGCAGGAATCAGTTTGATGCCTTCCTTATCCCACGTCGGAGCCGCATCCTCGGACGGGGTCACAACTTTCACTGACGAGTCCACAAAGGTCGGGGCGGGCGGTACCGCCTCTAACTCTTCCCGTTTGCGTTTCAGGTCATCCTCGAGACGGGCGACGGCCACCTGCACCGAGTCGAGTTCGGTGAGCAGTTCGACCCGCCGGACCTCCAATGACCGGGCTCGCTCTTGGGCAGCGTCAGCCTGAGTTCTCGCCTGTTCGACGATCTCATCGTGACGAGCCCGGGCGTCGACCAGCAGCCGTTCTGACTCCATCCTGGCGAGCCGCATCATTTCTTCGGACTCACGGCGTGCGTTTGATTGAATACGGTGGGCGTCGCGTTCGGCTTTCCCGACGATCGCCAGCGACTCTCGTGCCGATCCTTCCAGAGCGGCTTTTGATTCGTCCTGGGATTGTTCGATGAGCGTCTCTGCAGCTATCCATGCGTCGCGCCGGAGGTTCTCCGAAGCCTCGGTCGCTTCACGTCGCGATTGCTCGATTTCTTTCTGAGCGGAATCTCTCCAGGCGGTAACTTCGCTCGTGGCCCGATTCCGCAGCGTGTCGGCGGCCTGGTGGGCTGCTTCGAGGATGTGACGGAGTTCGTCGGCGAAAGAGTTGAAATCAATCGACGTCTCCCCCATCTGCTCAAGACGGGAAAGCAAAGCGTCTCTTTCCCTCATGAGTTCCGTGATGCGGGTCGATTGACTGGTGACGTAGTCGTTCACCTGACTGGTATCGAACCCTCGGAGTTTGGTCGAAAAAGACGGCGCGTCGTCAAAACCGGTGGTCATGGGCGCCACGATACCGCGCCCGGTGTTCATATTTAGCGCTTTCAGGGCGAAATCAGGACTCTTCGCCTGTCAAGTAGGCCAAAGCGTCGAGATATGTCTCGACCCGAAGCAGTTCGATGCCGACGTCGAAGCCCTCAAGCTCATCCCAGTTGTCGGCCGGCACGAGCATGACATCGGCCCCGGCCGCCTCAGCGGCAACAACCTTCTGTCGGATGCCGCCGATCGGCCCAACGTTCCCATCAAGGTCGATCGTGCCCGTACCGGCAATCACCCGTCCGGCCGCCAGGTCATCTTCGGAAAGCAGATCGATCAGGGTCAACGTGTACATCAGCCCGGCTGAGGGACCGCCCACGTTGGTGGTGTCGATTTCAATGTCGATCGGTGAGGTGTAGGCCCAGTTGTTAGTCGTGGCAAGGAACCCGACCATGGGGCGATCGGGGTCTGTCACGTGTTGAATGAGTGTGGCAGTTACCGATACCGGCTCGCCTTCCCGGATCACGTCGAGCACCACCTCATCACCAACGGACCGTTGGGAGATCAACGACGTCAACTCACTGGCGGTGGTGACCGGCGTGCCGTCGAACGTAACGATGACATCGTCTGTCAACAGGATTCCTTCGACGGGCGAGCCTTCCGTAAGCCCGGCCACCAGCACGCCATCGCCCGTCACGGTCACGTCGTATCCCAGGTAATTGAGGGCAACAAATACCGAGTTCGTCTTGGATTCCTCCATCGACTGCCTATTTCGAGCCCGGTATTGTTCGTCGGTCTGGCCGACCGGCCGCACCGACTCACGCGGGATGATGTCAACCGAACGGTCGAATTGAGCGAGGCCGTATTCGATAGCCGAAACCGGCGATAGCGAGATAGTCAACATGTAGAACTCGCCGTCGATCGGATCCGGGCTCGCCAGTGTGACCAGATCGTCGATTTCATACGCCGGGCCTGGCGAAAACGAATAGTAAGGCAGCGTTACGGAGGCGCCGACGCCGATGAGGATCGCCAGGAGGACGATGAATACCGCCAGGACCACTGGCCAGCGGGCGGGACGTTCGGGCGTTCGGGGGTCAACCGCCGGTGGTGTGAGGGTGTCCATCAGCTGTATGGTACCGGCCGATTCACATTATCTCTGCTTTGGATGGCGGTCTCGCCACCGAAAGCGACCCAGCCGTGTGGCGAATCGTTATGATCATGGCCATGCGACCCGAACTCATCATGCTCGACGAAAAACGTGAAGGCGATCTGCTGACCGTCGAGGCGGTTCTCATCCGCAACAACGAGGAATTCCGCGGCAAGGCCACCGGACCCGCCGACGAATCTGGACACCTCGACATCATCTGCCGGGCGACCCTCGACGCTGCCAAGATCGCCAGCGACCGCCAACTCGACGTTGACTTCGCCGGCCTGGCCATCACGGACGTCCAGTCAAAACCGATTGCGCTGGCGCTCGTACGAGTTGATGGCGGCGAAAACGTCTACGTCGGTACGGCCAGGGTGAAATCCGATGGAGTAACCAAAGCCGTCTCCCGGGCGATCATGGACGCCATCAACCGTCCGCTATTTGGCTAACCGTCCCCCACCTTGCTGAGACGAGTGTGCATCCAGGCTCGATATAACGAACCGTAAGCACACTCGACTTCGCCGTAACCCGCCCGCTTGAACGAGTGTGCATCCAGGCTCGATATAGCGAACCGTAAGCACACTCGACTTGGGTATGAGGGCAATCGCTAGCCGGATAAACCGATCATCGCCCGTCGCCCCGCATCTGCCATGCGCCGACCGCGCAGAATGCGCCCGCCACATAGAGCAGGACCTCAAAGAGCATGGTGAGTCCCGAGTACCGGCTGCTGGTGATCAGAGTGTCGTCGATGAAGGCATAGGCGGCGACGATGGCGATAGCCCAAGCTCCCGCTTTGACGATCGTCCCGTACAGCGGTCGCCACGGCGCCTGGGATCCCGTGTAATAAAAGTACATCGCGGCGAGGAGCGCTATCGAAATGAGCACTGTCGTGTTTGATAGGCCGTACTCATCGAGGATTAACGTGCCAAGCACCCAATCCCCTATCAGAATGATCAGGGCGCCCAGAGCGATCATCCGCTCGCTCCCTGACAGCTTCGAGCGCACCTCTTGAATCGCTTCGACGGTAGGGTTTTCTTTCGGAATGTCGGCGGAGGGATCGACTTCATCTGGCACGGGGTTCTCCTCTCGAGACGTATCGCTGCTAGCAACCATACCGACGGCGACTCGCCGAATATCGTTGAAATCGCCACTAACCTCATGGTCCAGCCGACCCGACTACTGGAACGAGTGTGCATCCAGGCTCGATATAGCGAACCGTAAGCACACTCGACTTCCAGGCAAACGGACCGCTGGAACGAGTGTGCATCCAGGCTCGATATAGCGAACCGTAAGCACACTCGTCTGGGAGTCAGTGGGAGAGAACCAACAAAAGGACCCGGCCGCAGCCGGGTCCCTTTACATTGCGAGAGAATCGAACTTAGCGAAGTTCGACGCTGGCGCCGGCAGCCTCGAGGGTTGCTTTGGCCTTCTCGGCATCTTCCTTGGTGGCGCCTTCAAGCACCGTACCGTTGGCTTCGACGAGATCCTTGGCCTCTTTGAGACCGAGGTTCGTAATTCCACGAACCTCTTTGATGACCTGGATCTTCTTGTCGCCAGGGCTGGTCAGGACAACATCGAACTCGTCCTTCTCTTCCTCAGCGGCAGCTTCGCCGGCCGCAGCCGGAGCCATGGCCATCGCCATCGGCGCTGCAGCGGTTACATCAAACTTCTCTTCAAATGCGTCCAAGAAATCTTTGAGTTCAAGAACGGTCATTTCTCCGAAGACGTCCAAAAGGTCGTCAGTACTCATTTTCGTTTTCGCCATGGTTATTCCTCCTCGGCGGCCTCGGCGACTGGCGCCTCGGGCTCTGTTTCGGTCGCCTCTTCTTCGACAGCTTCAGCGGCCGGTTCAGGTGCGGTTACTTCTTCAGGAGCAGCAGCCGCTTCCGGGGCTGGCGCTTCTTCAGCAGCGGGGTCAGTTTCTTTCTTTTCAAGCAGTTGCGAGAACATCGATGCGGCGTCGCGAGTGAATGATCCGAGCATGCCGGCAAGGTTGGCCAGTGGCGCTTTGGCAGCACCGGCAATCTTGGCCAACAGCACTTCGCGCGGCTCAACGTCAGCGAGTTTCGTCACGGACTCAGGGGTCAGTACTTCGACACCGAGAACACCCGATTTGATGACCAGCGCCTCATTCTCCTTCGCAAAATCCCGGAGGACCTTGGCGATGGAAACAGCATCTGTGTCAGCGAACGCCAGACCGGTTGGGCCGGTCAGGTCGTCACCAAAGTCGAAACCAAGCTCGTCGGCAGCCCGGCGGGCCAGCGACATCTTGACGACCTTGAACTCACCACCGGCAGCACGAAGCTCCCGACGAAGTTTTTGCTGTTGCGTAACGCTCAACCCGCGATATTCCGCCAGGTAGGTCGCTCGCGGAGAACCGAACCGATCTCTGATCTCTTCAACTGCCTGGACCTTCTCAGGTCGTGGCATAGACTCCTCCTCAATAGGAAAAGGTCCTTCGACCACAGAACGAAGAACCTCAGAGGAGGCTTCAACCTGCGTTGGATGAGCGTTTCGGCTCTCTTACGCCCCTGCGGGGTCCTACGGTCTGGGGTCGAAGACTGGTCTTGTGACCAGGCTTGGAGTTGTTGAAGCCAGCTTACCGGCATGGCTGACCGGTGTCATATCCACAGAATTTCTTTTCCCATCGCCACGCGTGGTGACCACATAGGGCTGATTTCGGAAGAAAGGCCACGCGTGGTGGCTTTGCGACAAATTGGCGGTAGACAGCCTGTGGACAAGGCGCGATAGTCAAAACACGAAAGACCCGGGGCATCACACCGGGCGGGGATCGACCAGGAAAGGCACCAGACAACACAAAACCTAAGACCTTCCCTAACGCAGACAGAAACGGTCGGGCGAAACGCTGGAGGGACCACTCTCTCAGAGCAACCGTGGACCCTACCCTGCACGGTTGCGACCACCTTCTGGCCACGCCAAGAACACTGCCTGTGGGAGTCATCCCCATACGAAGAACGCCCGGTCCGCAGCCCGGGCGTTCTTCTTTTGGTCGATCTCCACTTCACCGCCACATCGGCAGTACAGCGACGATCGGAAATGGGTTACCGATGCCCTCTCTGAGCGGACCAC
>CAWKAG010000071.1:0-7978 GCA_963847455.1 uncultured Acidimicrobiia bacterium | reverse complement strand
CTCAGGGCGTCCGGGTCGAGTGCAAGGGCCGGTCGGGTGGAGCCGAGATGGGCCGACGCGAGTGGTATCGCGAGGGCCGGGTGCCACTGCACACGCTGCGGGCCGACATTGATTACGGCACGGCTACCGCTGCGTACCACCGTCGGAGCGATCGGCGTGGAATTCTGCGGGTCTATAAGGGCGACGTTGTCACGACGCTGAAAGCGACGCGTGAAAAGATTGCTGCCGAAGCCCAGCTGGCATCAGGCGCACGGGGCCGCATTGTTCCTGCCAAGGCTCGTGCCGAGCAGGCCGCCGGCGGCGAGAAGAAGCCACGTCTCATTGAGGCCGGTGGCGGCAAGCGTCTCATCGAAGCTGGTGGCGGCAAGCGGAAAGAGTTTGCCAAGCCCGAGGCTGAAGAACCACGCGTGATGAGCGCTGACGAAGCCGAATCGGTCTACAAGGAGAGCAGTCCGACGTCGACGACTCCGCCAGTGCCACAGACGTGGCCGTTGAAGTGGACGAAGCCCACAGATGCAACTGAAACGGCCGAGGAGACGAAGCTGGCGACGAGACCGTCAAGAGGCCGTCGATGAGGCCCCTGAGGTCGTGGTCGGAAGCAGCTGAGGCCCCGGCCGAGGCCGCGGCCGAAGCTCCAGCGGAAACCGAAGCGGTCGTCGCTGATGCAGAAGAAGTCAAAGGAGACGAGTAGCCCATGTTGATGCCGAAGCGGACCAAGTACCGCAAAGTTCATCGCGGCAAGCGACGGGGCCCGGCCAAGGGCGGCACGAAGGTGTCGTTCGGCGATTACGGTCTCCAGGCTCTTGAAGCCGGTTGGATCACCGCCCGCCAGATTGAGTCGTCACGTGTCGCGATCACCCGAACCATCCGTCGTGGTGGGAAGGTCTGGATTCCAATCTTTCCCGACAAGCCGGTGACCGCCAAACCGGCGGAAACTCGCATGGGTTCGGGCAAGGGAAGCCCCGAGTTCTGGGTTGCCGTCGTGAAGCCTGGTCGGGTTCTCTTCGAGCTCTCGGGCGTACCCGAGGACCTCGCTCGCGAAGCCATGCGAAAGGCCGGGCACAAGATGCCGGTCAAGACTCGTTTTGTCACACGGGAGGACTCGTGAACGCCAAACAACTACGGGAACTGTCGGACGAAGAGTTGGACGTTCAATTGGTCGAAGCAAAGCGCAAGTGCTCAACCTGCGTTTTCAGCTTGCCACGAACCAGCTCGACAACACTGCCCGGCTCGGTCACGTCAAAAAAGATATCGCACGGATCCTGAGCGTTGCCCGCGAATCAGAAATCAAGAGATGGGCTGCGTCGCAGCTCGGTAAGGAAGGTGCGTGATGACTGATCGCAACGCCCGCAAGGTGCGGCAAGGCATCGTCGTCAGCGACGCCCGTGACAAGACGATTACGGTCGAGATCGTGGACTCGGTCCGACACCGTAAGTACGGGAAAGTCATGCGTCGAACCAAGAAATTTCATGTGCATGACGAGACCAACGATGCTCGCAATGGCGACACGGTCCGCATCGTCGAAACCCGTCCGCTTTCCAAGTCCAAGCGCTGGCGCATCGAAGAAGTTGTGGAGCGTGCCAGATGATTCAGCAGGAATCTCGACTCAAGGTCGCCGACAACAGCGGCACGAGAGAAGTTCTGTGCATCCGGGTCCTCGGCGGCTCGAAGCGGCGCTACGCCCGCATCGGTGATGTCATCGTCGCAACCGTCAAAGAAGCTCTTCCTGGCGCCAACGTGAAGAAAGGCGAGGTTGTCAAAGCCGTCGTCGTTCGTACGGCCAAGGAAAACCGACCGGTGCTGACGGTACCTACATCCGTTTCGATGACAACGCATGCGTCGTCATCGACGACAACCGTCAGCCCGGGGAACCCGTATCTTCGGTCCCGTGGGACGCGAACTGCGCGACGCCAAGTTCATGCGCATCGTGTCGCTGGCTCCGGAGGTGATCTGAATGAGGCTCAGAGTTGGTGACACCGTAAAGGTCATCGCTGGCAAAGACCTCGGCAAAGAGTCGAAGATCGCCAAGGTGTACCCGGATCGCAACAAGATCATCGTCGAGAACGTGGCGACGGCGAAGCGGCACGAGAAGGTCAACCCGCAGGTGCAGAACAGTGGCGGGATCATTGACAAAGACATGCCGATCGACGCGTCGAACGTGATGATCGTGTGTAAGAAGTGCGGACCTACCCGCATCGGCATGAAAGTGACCGGTACCGGCAAAACCCACGTATGTCGTAAATGTGGAGCAGCGCTATGACACCTCGCCTAAAAACCAGGTACAACGAAGAGATCGCTCCGGCACTGTTCAAAGAACTCGGTGTCGCGAATCGAATGCTCGTCCCGACCTTCGAAAAGATCGTCGTCAACGTCGGTTGTGGTGAGGGTTCGGCAGACCGCAAGGTCATCGACGGCGTGATGGAGGATCTCTCGATCATTACCGGGCAGAAGCCCCGGGTGAACCAGTCTCGTAAGTCGATCGCCAACTTCAAGTTGCGCGACGGCCAGTCGGTTGGGGCGTCAGTGACGATGCGCGGTGACCGGATGTGGGAGTTCCTCGATCGTTTGATCGCAGTGGCCATCCCACGTATCCGAGAACTTCCGCGGTTTGAATCCGACGTCATTCGACGGACGAGGCAATTACACGTTCGGCGTCACCGAGCAGCTCATTTTCCCGGAAATCGATTACGACAAGGTCAGTGCGATTCGTGGCATGGACATCACGATTGTGACGTCGGCCCAGACGGACGCACACGGCAAAGCCCTCCTGGACGCATATGGCTTTCCGTTCCGCAAGCAGCCGGTTCAGGTGTAGGAGAATTACATGGCAAAAAAATCAATGATCGCAAAGCAGCAACGGAAGCCGAAGTTCGAAGTACGCGGCTACAACCGGTGCAAGCGCTGCGGCCGGCCACGCGCCTACCTTCGCAAGTTCGGCATGTGCCGTATCTGCGTGCGCGAACTGGCGTTCCGCGGTGAGCTGCCCGGCGTGCGAAAGGCTTCGTGGTAACTCATGATGACTGATCCGATCGCCGACATGCTGACCCGCATTAGAAACGCGAATGCCGTTAGCCAGGAGGAAACGGGAATGCCGTCCTCCAAACTCAAAGAAACCATCGCCGACTTGCTGGTTGCCGAAGGCTACCTCGACGGATATGAGGTCAAACCTGCTGGACCCGGGCGCGAGCTCAAGGTCACGCTCCGATACGGTGCCAACCAGGAACGCGTGATTCCAGGGGATTCGCAGGATTTCGACTCCCGGTCGTCGGGTGTACGCGTCGGCTACCAAGCTGCCGCGCGCTCAGGGTGGACTTGGTGTCGTGGTTGTTTCCACATCACAGGGGCTCATGCCCGACCGCGAGGCACGCCGCCGCAAGCTCGGTGGCGAGCTCATTTGCGAGGTGTGGTGACATGTCACGTATAGGTAAAGCCCCCGTTGTCATCCCCTCAGGCGTTGACGTGGCCGTAAAAGGCACGACGGTGGAAGTGAAGGGCCCGAAAGGCTCAATGGAGCGGACCTTTTCGGACCGCATCGCCATCGTGGTCGAAGAAGGCGAGGTGCGCGTCGCCCGGTCGACAGACGAGCCGCGCGATCGTGCCCAACACGGTCTCGTGCGGGCCTTGATCGCCAACATGGTCGCTGGCGTGTCCGAGGGTTACGTCAAGCATCTTTCCCTTGAAGGGGTTGGATATCGGGCCGCCATGAAGGGTGCCACCCTCGAGCTCCAGGTTGGCTTCAGCCATCCGGTTCTCATGGATCCGCCCGATGGCATCACGATTGAGGTCCCCGAAGCGACGAAGGTCAATATTTCCGGAATCGACAAAGAACTGGTCGGACAAGTCGCGGCAGACATCCGCAGCGTCCGACCGCCGGAGCCATACAAGGGCAAAGGAATTCGTTACGTCGGTGAATATGTCCGGCGCAAGGCCGGCAAGGCAGGTGTAGCGCGATGAGTAGACCCAAAACCCACCGCGGCGGCGAGAGTCCGTCGGCATCGCCGGGTCCGCAAAAAGCTGCTTGGGACGACTCAGCGTCCGCGCCTGGCGGTATTCCGTTCGAATAAGTACATCTACGCCCAGGTCATCGACGACAATCAAGGCCATACCCTCGCCGCGGCTTCTTCCAAGGAGTCGGCGGTCGGTACTGCCCTCAATGTCGAGACGGCCGCACAGGTGGGAACATTGCTCGCGACCCGGGCCAAAGAGGCCGGCATAACGTCGGTGGTCTTCGACCGCGGCGGATACCCGTACCACGGTCGGGTTAAGGCACTAGCCGAAGCAGCCGCGCGCCGCAGGATTGGAGTTCTAACCATGGCACGTCAGGAAGACTCAGCATTCGACGAGCGAGTCGTCGAGATCAACCGGGTAGCCAAGGTCGTCAAAGGTGGACGTCGGTTTTCATTTACGGCCCTTTGTGTCGTTGGTGATGGGAAGGGCAAAGTCGGGATCGGCTACGGAAAAGCCAAGGAAGTCCCGGCCGCCATCCAGAAGGGTATGGAAAATGCCCGCCGGGAGATGATCCTGGTCCCGATGGCCGGTCAGACGTTGATCCACAAAATTGTTGGTGAGCATGGCGCTTCTCGCGTTTTGTTGCAGCCAGCTGCTCCTGGTACCGGCGTTATCGCCGGTGGATCAGTCCGCCAGATTCTTGAAGCCGCCGGCATCAAAGACGTGTTGGCAAAATCACTTGGCTCCCCGAGCCATCTCAACACGGCCAAAGCGACCATGAACGGTCTGGTCGGTCAGCGCCGCCCCGACGTAATTGCCCGCCTTCGTGGCAAGACCCCAGAAGAAGTCGCTCCTCCAGGTCTTCTTGCCGCCTATCGCTCCACCGAGATGGTGCGAGCGCACGAAGGTAAATAGTCATGGCCAAAGCACTAAAAGTAACGCTCACCAAGAGCACCATCGGCGAGAAGCCGAAGAACCGGGCCACGGTCCGGGGTCTCGGGTTGCGTCGGATGCATCAGACGGTTGAGCATGACGACACTCCGGTGATCCGGGGCATGGTTCATGCAGTTGCACATCTCGTGACTGTTGAAGAGAAGTAAGGAACGACATGGGACAGCTACAGCTACATCATTTGCGACCGCCAGATGGGTCGAAGAAGACCAAGATTCGCGTCGGACGCGGTGAGGCCGGGCGGCGGGGTAAGACTGCCGGCCGAGGTACCAAAGGTACCAAGGCTCGTAACACCGTTCGTCCTGGCTTCGAAGGTGGGCGCGTGCCATTGCAGCGTCGAATTCCGACGTTGCGAGGGTTCAAGAACCCCAACAAGGAAGTGTTCGCGGTCGTGAATGTTGAGGATCTCAACATGTTCACCGCCAACAGCACCGTGACCTCGGCCACCCTCAAAGCTGACGGACTCGCCAAGAAGAAGGGCCGCGTCAAGGTTCTTGGAGATGGCGAGATTGATCGCGCCCTCAAGGTGCAGGTCCATGCGGTCTCCGCCTCGGCGAAGACCAAGATCGAAGCTGCCGGTGGTTCGGTAGAGATCATCGACTAGCGGCGTTCCTGGAACGTCATAACTGCCTGAAGAAGGGCCCGTACGAAATATGCTCGCTGTTTACCGCCACATGTTCACCATTCCGGATCTTCGCAAGAAGATCTTGTTCACCTTGATGGTCTTCGTGATCTATCGGTTCGGTGCCGCAGTGACGGTTCCCGGCGCTGATCTCGAACAGCTCAAAGCGTTCCAGGAGTCAGCCAATGACCTCGGTATCGTTGGATTGCTGAACTTGTTCTCGGGTGGTGGACTTGAGCAGTTCTCGGTTTCGCGCTCGGCATTCTTCCGTACATCACCTCGAGCATCATCATGCAGCTGCTGACGGTGGTTATCCCACGTTTGCAGAAGCTGCAAGAAGGAGGGACAATCAGGCCAGAAGGTCATCACCCAATGGACTCGCTACTTGACCGTGATCCTGGCGCTTCTGCAGTCGACCACGATCTCGTTCCTCTTCAGCAGAGGCCAGCTCACCGGTGGCTTCCAGCTGGTGTCCGAGTGGAACTGGTGGCGAGCGTCGCTCATCGTGTTGACTATGACCGCCGGAACGGCACTCATCATGTGGCTCGGCGAGCAGATCACGGCCAGGGGCGTCGGCAATGGGATGTCGCTGCTCATCTTCATCTCGATCATCAGCCAATTGCCAACACAGTTCGGCTTTATATTCACCCAGACGGTCGGGTCGCTAAGCAACCCGGCGGCGCGCTGGACACCGTTCATCCTGATCATGGCTGTCTTCATCCTGATGGTCGTTGCCATTATCTACGTTGACCAGGGCCAGCGGAGAATCCCGATTCAGTTTGCGAAGCGAGTGCGGGGACGGCGTGTCTACGGTGGCAACTCGACGTACATCCCGCTCAAGGTGAATACCGCTGGCGTGATTCCGGTGATCTTCGCCTCGTCGGTTCTGACATTCCCGGCGCTGCTGGTCACCCTGATTCCCTCGGACGAGAACCGGATCCTGTTGACGGTGCGTGCCTGGGTTGATCAGAACCTCGGTCTTCAGGGTGGTACGACCTGGTTCTACATCATCCTTCTGTTCTCGCTGGTTGTGTTCTTTACCTACTTCTATACGGCGATTCAGTTCGATCCCAAGAAGCAAGCCGACATTCTCCAACGCCAGGGTGGCTTCGTCCCCGGAGTCCGGCCAGGTACGGCGACCGAGCGTCATCTTGAGCACATTCTGAACCGGATCACGCTGCCGGGAGCTTTGTTCCTCGGTATCATCACGATCGCTCCATCGCTCATCGGTCTTGCCTACGGAATCACGGTGGCCTTCTCGGGTGTGTCGCTGCTCATTGTGGTTGGCGTAGCCCTCGAGACCATGAAACAGATCGAGTCTCAGCTCACGCTGAGGAACTACGAAGGCTTCTTGACCTAATGAAGCTGCTCTTTCTTGGTCCTCCAGGTGCTGGCAAGGGAACCCAGGCCGTCCGGACGGCCGAGCGTCTCGGCATCCCGCACATCGCTACTGGCAACATGCTGCGTGAGGCAGTGGCGGCCGGCACTGAACTCGGGCTTGTAGCCAAAGAAGTGATGGCTCGCGGTGATCTGGTGTCCGACGATCTGGTGATCGCCATGCTTGAGGATCGCATAGCCCGACCGGATGCTGCCAAGGGGTCCATTCTGGATGGTTTCCCCCGAACGATCGCACAGGGAGAAGCTCTCGCCGAGCGGTTGGGCGACGAGGCGCTTGATGGTGCCGTGTATATCGGCGTCGAGGACGATGAAATCGTCCGGCGGATCTCCGGGCGGCGCACCTGCCCGAATCAACACGTGTATCACGTTGATGACAATCCCCCCGAAATCCCCGGCATATGTGACATCGACGGAGAAGCCCTGATTCAGCGTGACGACGACGCTGAACACGTCGTGCGTAATCGACTTCTGGTGTATCGCGAACAGACGGAGCCGCTCGTCGAGTTTTACGCGAGCCGTGGTCTGAGAATCCACCCGGTGAACGGACTGGGAGATCTCGACGAAATCGAGGCCGCCATCGCGGCTACGCTCGATATCTGATGATCACCATCAAGAAGCCAGAACACTTTGAACGGATGGCACACGCCGGTTTGGCGGTAGCCGCCGTCCACCGGGCGGTTCGCCGGGCGGCCAAGCCGGGAGTCACCACCCACCGACTCGAACCATCGCGGCCGCGGTTCTCAAAGAGCACGGCTGTGTGCCTTCCTTCTTGAACTATCACGGTTTTCCGCCGTTTTTTGCACCTCCCCCAATGACGTGATTGTGCACGGCATTCCCAATGACGTGCCCCTAGGAAGGCGATGTCCTTTCGGTTGACACCAGGAGCCATCTTTGAGCGGTATCACGCCGATGCGGCGATCTGGTTGGCGTCGATATTGGTGCCCGAGGTACGCCAACTCATCGAAGGCACGGAAGCCGCCATGGGCGGGGATCAAGGCCGTCGAGCCCGGCGCCAGGATTGGTGACATCGGGGCAGCGGTCCAGGCGGTTGGTGATCGT
>CAWKAG010000070.1:0-66618 GCA_963847455.1 uncultured Acidimicrobiia bacterium | reverse complement strand
CGTGGTCGCCGCCAAGGCTCGACGCTATTGCGGTCAGCGACCGGCACTGCGACGATGGCTCGCACTGTGAAAGCGGTCGTATACGAACGGTACGGGCTCCCGGAGGTCCTCGAACTTCGCGAGGTCGATCGCCCAGTTGTTGGAGACGGCGACGTGCTCATCAAGGTCGAGGCCGCGTCCGTGAACCGGTCAGACTGGGAGACCCTCACCGGCAGGCCTTTCTATGCCAGGATCGAAAGCCCCCGTCGACCTCGCCGACCGATTCTCGGTTCGGACATCGCCGGAACGGTCGAGCAAGTCGGAAGCGCGGTTGAGTTGTTCCAACCGGGCGATGAAGTCTTCGGCGATGTGATGTATCACGGTGCTGGTGGGTTCGCCGAGTACGTGTGCGTCTCGGAAACGGCACCGATCGTACATAAGCCTTCGGCGTTGAGCTTTGCCGAAGCGTCGACCCTTCCCCAGGCGGCGCTCATTGCCCTTCAAGCGCTGTCCGACATCGAATCCGGCGACCAGGTCCTCATCAATGGCGCAGGGGGAGGAGCGGGCGGCTTCGCAGTGCAAATGGCGAAAACGAAAGGCGCGACGGTGACCGGGGTCGACAACGGCCTCAAACAAGATTTCGTTCGTTCTCTTGGTGCCGACCACTCGCTCGACTACACGCAGAGCGATTTTGCCGCGACCGACGCGAACTACGACTTCATCTTGGACCTCGTCGCATCACGGTCGATATTTACCATCAGAGGGGCGGTCGCCCCGGGCGGTCGCTACGCCTTAGTTGGCGGATCAATGGGAAGGCTGCTGTCGGCAGCCACGCTGGGTCGCCTGTTGTCGACCGGTGGCAGGAGGCTCGGAGTGCTCGTTGCGCGTCCGAACAAAGAGGACCTGGTGCGGGTCGCCGATATGGTTGTCGCCGGCGATCTCCACACGTTCATCGACAAAGTCTTCCCGCTGGAGGGTGTCCCCGACGCGCTACAGCAGCTTGGGAGTGGTCGCGCCCTCGGGAAGCTCGTCATAGCGATGGGCTGAGGCGATACAACCTTGGTTCGTGGCCGGTTCTCAGATTCGATTGATCCAGAGACGCGAGCGATTCTGGATGCTGAATCCCATGTCCTGATAGAAGACCAGGCCTGATCCGACCCATACGCTGCGGATGTGCTCGGCCGCGACTCGTCGGAGCGACTCTTGAACTACCGCTTTTCCGAGGCCCATCCGTCGGTAGTTCGGGTCGGTTGCGACGGGTTCGAGGTAGGCGACGTTGTTGTCTGGCACGGGCCATAATCCCGCATATGCTGCGTAGTCGCCGTCGGGTGCCACGGCCACGATGGTGAGGTCCTTGCGAAAGTGGGGTGCTTGTTGGGCCCGACGACGTAGCTCGACTCCTTCGTCGGGTGGCGCTCCCACGTGGTCGAATCCTCGCCAAAGAACCCGGTTGATTTTCTCGAAGTCGTTGTCGTCGGCGAGGCTCTGTAGGCGGAACCCGTCTGGTAAAGGCGGTTCGCTGATCGGCTTTTCGATCAAGTACCGGGCATGTTGTTCGACCGTGTCCGGCTGGGGTTCGAAGCCTCGTTCGGCAACCCGCTGTTCGAGGTAGTTGTCCCAATCGCTTACGTACAGGCCGAGCACTTTGTGCTCGAAGGCCGGCGTCTGACCGCCCAAGTGCGAATGTGCCCAGTCGAGCAGGCCATCCGTGGCTCGTTCGTAACCGGGACGAATCTGCAGGTAGTTGTGGGCGGGGTTGTCTTCGAAGTGAATGAATCCGACGATCTGGCCTGCTTCTTCAGCAATGCCGCATCGCTCATACGGCAAGCCAACCGACATCGAGTGATAGTGCAGGTACTCCCAGCGAGGCTGCAACCAGGCGGCCAGCACTTCACCTGGTCGATAGATCTCAATGAAGAACTGACTGATCCGGTCGTAGTCAGTCTCGTGATCGTACGCTCGAAGCGTGATTCACCTCCATCGCGATACATCGAAAACTACCCGCTTGTCGCTGCTTCGTGGGGCTGTCGGTTCAGCAACCGGTAACCAGTTCGTGTCACTGCAGCTGCGCTGCCCACGTGAGAATGGCACCCATCGCGACGAAGTCACCCGAGTTGAGTTCGACCTGGCTCATCCAGACAACCAGACGGTGTTGCGATGGGAAAACGTAGGCGGCGGTGCCGGTACCGCCGACCCAGCCATATCGACCCGGAACATTCCACGGTGCCGTCGGGGCCAGATCAACGCTTCCCCCGAACCCCCAAGCGTGGCCATCGAGGAAGGGGTGGTCGGGCGCGGATGCAACATGGCCCGTCATCATTAGGCGAACCGCTTCAGACGAGAGAACTCGCTGTCCCCGGTGTTGGCCGTTTGCCAGCAGCATGCGACCGAACCTGCACCAGTCGTCGGCCGTGGAGACCAACCCGCCGGCGCCAGACTGAAACGCCGGGTCGGAGGTCCACTGTCCGTCGGGTGGATCGATCAGCGAGAATTCGCCGGTGGCCGGGTCGATCCGATAACTACTGGTCATCCGGTCCCTGGCGCTGGCTGGCACCGCGAACCCTGTGTCGACCATCTCGAGGGGCCCGAGAACCGTATCCTCCAGGACGTCGCCGAGCCGAGCGTCTTCCAGGCGGGCCAAAAGAACGCCAAGCACGTCGCTCCCTGTGTTGTAGGTCCATCCCTCTCCCGGCTGATGCAGCAGCGGCATGGTCGCCAGGAGGGCCATCCAATCATCGGGTGGGGGAAATGCCGCGGGTTGGGGTGGTCCCTGGTGGAGGTCCGTCAGAAAGCGCGACACTTCAGGGTTAGAGGAATCGGCAGGAAACCCGTGGCCGGCTGTCAGGGTGAGCAGATGGCGAACCGTGATCGGGCGCACAGCGGGGACTACGTCGTCGAGCGGGCTGTCAGGGTGGCGCAGGACGACTGGTTCGGCGAGTTCTGGTAGCCAGGCTTTGACAGGATCGTCCAGACCGATCCGCTCTCGATCGATAAGCGCCATCGTCGCTGCTGCCACGATCGGTTTGGTGAGCGAAGCGATGCGGAACAAGCTGTCACGAGCCATTGGCGCTCCGCCTGTGGTCGCTACTCCGGCAGTGGCGACAATGACATCGGCACCTTCTGCGACCAGCGCCACTGCGCCCGGGACGCGACCGGCGGCGACCAGCGCATCGACGATTTCCTGCAGGCTCTCCACACTCACTCCTGAATTGCTTGGCGTGTCGGGTCGAGGGTCACGCTAACTGGCGAACGACGCTCTAGGCGGCCATCCGGGCTGGGAACGCCCCTCGGTTATCCGGTATCGAGGAATTCGATGCGGCCCAGCGGTTGGCCGTTGGCTCGATAGAACCGTCGGCTCGTGGCCGGTGCCGCGCAAGGTGAACTTGCCGGCATGGATGAGTGAGTGATGGTGGCGACAGAGCAGGATCATGTTGCCCGTCGAGGTCGGCCCTCCTTCCCACCAGGGGATGATGTGATGGGCATCGCACCACTGTGGGGGACGATCGCAGCCGGGGAAGGCGCATTGCCGGTCTCTGGCGATGAGCGCATCGCGCATTGGCTTCGTGACCAGGCGGAGTCTGCGCCCGACGTCGATGATTTCTGACGTCGGACCGAACACGATCCGCCGGAAGTCGGCGTCGCAGGCCAGTCGATCGACGGTGTACTTCTCGATTACGTCCCGTCCGATCTCGGCCAGGGTTGGATAGTTGTCGCGTAGCGTTTCGGCGCTGACATGAATCAGCATCGTGGGGGTGGCGGGCCGTTCGCCGTCGGACACCACCAGATCGAAAAGGGCAGTGGCTCGACGTTGTGATGGCGTGGATGGTTCGCCTTCGATTGGAGCCGGGGTAGCAGCCTTGATCGCTTCGATGAGTTGGGCGCCGCGTTCGGAGTCGAGAAGGCCATCAACTTTGACCATGTCCTCGAACGTTCTTGAAACGTAGAGGTAGGAGGCATTTCGCTGGTCGTCCAGGGTCGGATATTCCGGCAACGGAGCCGCGGCTTGCTGCCAGTAGGCAGTGGCCTTTCGGAGATCGGCCACCCATTCCAGCGTTTCCGCGATGTTGCACAGTTCCTTTTCGTCGGCGGCGAATTGGTCGGGAGCGGACTGCTTGGCAGAGATCAACGTTCGCACTTGATCGCCGCTCAGCCGACCCAGTTCGGCGAGTTGGCGGGTCCGTGGCATATCTTGCAGAGCCCGGACGTCGGCTACTTGTCGCATCGCCCGGCCGCCGGTGGTTCGAAATCGGTGCTTCAGGTAGGCGGTCGTGGAGGTGTAGCCGTCGTTCTTGTACGACTGTCGTTCGTCAACGACGGCGAGGCGACGCTGCGCCTGCGCATGGAAGAGGTCTCCAAGCATGCGGAGATGTTCGTAGCTCGATGTGAGCTCGTTGTTGTTGAAGTCGACGACTACTTCATCCTCGGCCCAGGCCAGAGCCGTGACGGCGATGGCGAGCATGTCGTCGTTTGCCTCCGGATCATAGTCTTCTTCTATATCGAACATATGTTCGATTATGCCTCAAGATCATCCGCCGGTCAAGGGGTCTGTTGGGAGAAATTCTGAGACGGTTCGGCACCTCGCAGGAGCAACTAGATCACCTATTCCTTAGACGGGATCAGGTATCTTCAGCCCATGAAATCAGGCCCGATCGCGGCAGTCTCGTTCGCCCTTCTAGTACTGGTTGGCGCCTGCACCACGGGCAGCAGTTCGGCCCCGTCGACAATTCAGGGGACGCCGTCGGCGAGTACGTCTGTTCCCTCCGCCACAGCGAGCACTGCCGCGCAGCCGACGAATGACCCGACCGTGCCCCAGACCGATGGCAATGGCTCCTTCGTTGGTATGTTGCTTGACGGAACCCCTTATACGGTGATCATCGATCCGAGTCGCCCGGATGAGTCCATTGGCGGAGTGACCGCCGTTGTCGCCGCCGAACTCGGGGACGTGTCGGCGTTTCTTGAAGTGTCGGTTGAACCGGAAGCGGTCGGAAACGCCTCATGGGAGGGTGACGCCTACCTCATGCCGGTCGGTGGCTGGACCGTGCGAATCGCTGGCGTGTCGCCAGACGAGCGTGAGCTGCGGCAGGCCGTTGAATCGATCGACGGGCGAGAGTCGGCCGGCCTGCCCGTCTTGGATCTGGAGCCGCCGTTGCGATGGGCGTCCGACATTGAGACCGAAACGGTGATGCAGGTTCAGTATTCGACGTTCTCAGTTCGTCGTGGTTGCCGAACGCTGGCGGCTACGTGCAGCGACAGGCACGCGGTCCAGCTGACGAATGTTGAGGGTTCGGAAAGTGATTTCTTGCTGCTTGAGTCGCGGGCGGCCAGGCCGACGACCGACGCTTGGTACGTCGACCCGGGGCCGCTCGCTCCGCGCGGCGGCCATCAGGTGATGTGGACGGGCGACGAGATGCTCGTCTGGGGTGGCTCGATGGCCGACGGTCCTCCGGACTTGGTCGACGGCGCGGCCTTCGATCCCGCCACGACAACCTGGCGAATGCTGGCTCCGATGACAGATGACACCCGACGCCAGACGATGGCGGTGTGGGCGGGCGACAAGATGATCGTGGTTGGTGGGACGGCGACGACGGCCTACGACCCCAAGGCCGACACATGGGAGACGATTGGCGACGGTATCTCCTTGTCGAGTGACGTCCAGGTGCACTGGACCGGGTCACGCATGGCGGTCTGGACGGCGGACGGCATCTTCACGTTCAACCCACGAACCGGATCGTGGACCGAGCTCCCCGATCCGGGGTTCGGAGAACCGGGTCGGTGGGAGGGGGCCCTCCGGTCGGTCAAGGGCGTGCTCATCGCCGTAGGGTTGGAGACGCCGGTTTGTTCAGGCCGCCTGGCGGCTGAGTGGAACGGGACGAGTTGGGAAACGCTGCCCAAGGTGGATCTGTCGACGGCAGAATACGCCGACTGTGGCTATCCGAACCAGTCAGCCGTGATCGACGGCCATCTGGTTTTCTGGGTCGACGACATGCATCCGACCATGGCCCTCGACCTGCTGACGGAAACCTGGAGCAAGATCGACACAATTCCACTGTCCGGCGCCGAAGGGCCTTCGGGTCCGATCGAAGCGGGCTCAGGCATCCTCGTTCCCCAATGGGGCGAAGCCGCCTGGCTCCCGAGTGTGGACGCGAGTTGGGTGTCCCTCGATATGCCGGGCCAGGGGTGGGATGCCGACCTCATCTGGACCGGCGACGAGGTCCTCATGTGGGGAGCCACCTGCTGTTACGGCTCCAGCAATGCCACGTTCACGATCGACGCCTGGCGTTGGACCATGCTCGGCCCATAAGAAGTGTGGCCCGGGCCATCAAAATCCACCCGCCAACTCTTAAAACGCCGTGTACCTGCTGCGGAGATTGGGGTCTAGGCAACGTTTGTCACGACTGATAGCGTTCCAACGATCTATCCGCAACGGAAAGGTAATGACCATGAGTATTGCCGGATCTGCCTGGCGGGTGCTGGGGCCTGACGACGGCGAAATCCTCGGAGATCCCAGCGTGTCCATGGACCGGTTCATGATCGAGACGGCCGACAGCGCGGGTCGTTTCGCGCTCGTCGAGCATCGCCTGGCTCCGAAGGCGCTCGCGGCGCCTCTCCACTTCCATACGCTGGAGGACGAGTACAGCTTTGTCCTCGAGGGCGAAGTCGGCGCATACCTCGGCGGCTCGGAAGTCATCGCCCGCGCTGGCGATCTGGTATCAAAACCGCGTGACCAGTGGCACACATTCTGGAATGCAGGCACAACTCCTGCGAGAGTCCTTGAGATCATCTCCCCGGCCGGTCTGGAGAGGTTGTTTCGGCTGATCGACTTGAACCCGGACCTCTTTGAACCCGACAAACTGGTGCCGTTGGCTGAGGGCGACTTTGGAGTGATGGTCGATTTCGAAGGAACCGTTCCGATCGTGGACCGCCACGGGCTGCAGTTCTGAGTTCGGTCAGACTCGCTAAGCCGAATCCTGTTGCAACAAAGTCGGGCCGCTCTCGCGAACGGCCCGACTTTCCACCCTGCTTCCCTACTCGCTAGCTGCACCCAGTTGTGTCGCCACAAGTCAAACACATTCGTATAACGAGGGCTCCTCCACGGCCGGCAGGCTTGTTGGGGGAGCCGGAGCTGGCCGCTCCTCTATCCGGGGCGCCTTCGGATGCCATTCCGTTATGTCCTGCAGCACCGTCGAGTAGAAGTCGGCGATCGCCTGCAATGTCGAGTCGATGAATCCGGGAGATTTGCCGCCGGCCTTCCGGCCTTGCCCCATCGAGATGCTCTTCGTGAGTCGGTACTTCATGGGTGGGTTCTTCGTGTCGGTGATGTTCGCTCCGCGGTCGTCTCGAATTGCCTTGAGCGAGCAGGACTGTGGTTGACGGGCGTTCTTGCAGTAGGCGTCAATGATGAGCGAGTCAGGCGCGTTGCTTAGCTGGTTGACCAACCACGTGTTTCGGGCTTTCGCTCCTCGGTCGGTGGGCGCAATAATCGTGGTTTGGGCGTGAATCTGACTCGCCCTCAGATCCGCAGTTAAGGAGAGTGTTCCGGCAGTATCCGGAATCTTCAACTCGGTTGCTGCGACACCTGAATCGCACACTGACGTAATTAGTGCTTTCAAACGAGACGGGGCGTCTTTCTGATTACGGGGGTAGACAACGTCCACGTCTTCGCCGACTTTCGAGCCGAGCAGTAGAGCCGCGTAGCGCGCAAGTTGCTCAAAGTTGCCAGCGAACTCTGTTGCTTCAGGATCCTTGTGACTGAGTGTGCCGAGCCGGGCTTTGTCTCGCGCCGTTGTCCAGCCGGGTCCCATGTCGTTGAAGGCGAGCGCCCCAGAGCTTGGATGTTCCAGGTATCTGATGAGTTCTTCGAGGATCCAGGCTTGCTCCGGATCAGCGACGCCGCGGTGCTGTTTGATCTTGATGGCAGACGTCAAGATTGCGGTCCATGAGTAATGCGTTACTTGGACCGGACTATTCGAACGCACCTTGAGACCATCCGTTGGGTGCTGACCGGGGACGGGGCTGAGCTCATTGCTAATCGTGATCACGTGATCGAACTTTTGATCACGGGCCAAGGCCCAGTAGTTGCGTAGCACGAGCCGTTACGGACTGTCATGTGTCCGCAGTTGGAGCAAACCGGGGCATCGCCCATGTTCTCCGCCAGCGCCGCGTCAGCGACGTTGGCTTTGGTGGCCGGGGCGTGGGCCTCAGCCATCGCATGCGCCGCTGATCCACCGTTGCTACCCACCGGGACTGGCTGGGGAGCTGACATGGACACGTCCGAGTCGGCGAATGCAGCGGCCGATTGCACAGCATCCACATCACGTTCGGCTGCGGCGTCGGTCAGGTCCAACTGGACACCGGCATCGACAGCCATACCCGATGGTGGCTCAGGCAGGTCGCCCAATTCACGATCTGGTGGGATCTGGGCCAGGTCGTCACGATGCAGGTACTCGACACCGAGGGCCCGGAACACGTAGTCGACGATCGAGTTCGACATCTTGATGTTCGGATGGCCTTCGACCATGCCGCGTGGCTCGAACGTCTGGAACGTGAACGTGTTGACGAACTCCTCGAGTGGTACGCCATACTGCAGGCCCTTGCTCACCGCAATGGCAAAGCAGGACAAGATGCCTTTGAGTGTCGCACCTTCCTTGGCAAGGTCGATGAAGATCTCGCCCAAGGTTCCGTCGTCGTACTCGCCGGTACGCATGAACACCTTGTGACCACCGATCCGAGCTTCCTGGTTGAAGCCGGCCCGACGGGACGGCAACAAGAAACGGGGCGGGCGCATCCCGGCGGCGTAAGCCGCCGTCGGCGACATGCCAGCGGGGATCTTCCCCCAGGCGATCTCGGCTTCCTTCTCGATGGCGTCGATGATTTCGTCTGAGACGTCATCATCAGCGCCATCATCGGAACTCGACGAGAGCGGTTGTGATGCCTTTGAGCCGTCCCTGTACAAGGCCATGGCCTTGACCCCCAATTGGTAGGACATCCAATAGGCATCTTCAACCTCTTCGACCGAGATCTCGTTTGGCATGTTGATGGTCTTGGAGATGGCACCCGAGATGAACGGCTGCGCCGCAGCCATCATCTTGATGTGACCGGTGTGGTGAATGAACCGCTCGCCGTACTTGCCGTTGCGGTTGGCGCAATCGAACACGGCCAGGTGCTCGGGTGCCAAACCGGGGGCGCCCTCGATCGTCTGACGGCCACAGATGTGATCGCCAGCTTCGATGATCTCGGCCCGGGTGAACCCGAGCGCCTGGAGCATGTCGAAGTCCCACGCCGTGTACTGCTCCTCGGTAAACCCAAGGCTGTGCATGGCATCTTCGCCGACCACGAACACGTTGAAGGCATGCTTCAGTTCAAACACACCTGGCAGGGCAGATTCGATCCTGGCGATTTCCTCGGCGGTCAGTCCCTTGGCAGCCAACGTCTGCTTGTTGATGGCCGGGGCGTCCTCGAGAGACATCGTGCCGACAACGTGGGTAACGATGCGGGCGATGTCCTCTTCGGAGTAGCCAAGATTGCGCAACGCCGGAGCGATCGACTGATTGGCGATCTTGAAGTATCCGCCTCCAGCGAGCTTCTTGAACTTAACCAGTGCGAAGTCAGGCTCGACGCCAGTTGTGTCACAGTCCATCAGCAGACCGATCGTGCCGGTCGGCGCCAGGACCGTGGCCTGAGCGTTGCGATAGCCGTGCCGTTCGCCACGATCAACCGCCAGGTCCCAGGCCGAACGGGCGGCTTCGAGCATGTCCGACGGTGCCAGTTCGGCATCGATCGGCATGACGTAATGCGTTACCCCTTCGTAGTCGGTGCGGCTGTAGGCGGCCCGACGGTGGTTGCGCATAACCCGCAGCATGTTGTCGCGGTTCTCCTCGAAACGAGGGAATGGACCGATCGGCGTCGATGCCACCTCGGCCGATGTCGCATAGGACATACCGGTCATGATGGCGGTCAATGCGCCAGCGATAGCCCGACCCTTGTCCGAGTCGTAGGGGATACCCATCCGCATGAGTAGCGAACCAAGGTTGGCGTAGCCAAGACCCAGTGTGCGGTAGTCGTACGAACCTTGCGCGATCGAAGCCGACGGGAAGTGGGCCATCGCCACCGAGATCTCGAGGACCACGGTCCAGATGCGGATGGCATGGCGGTAACCGTCGAGATCGAAGTCTCCGGTGTCCTCGTCGTAGAATTTCACGAGGTTCATCGAAGCCAGGTTGCAGGCCGTGTCATCGAGGAACATGTATTCCGAGCACGGGTTCGAGCCGCGGATCTCGCCGCCGGCCGGTGACGTGTGCCACTGATTGACCGTCGTGTGATATTGCATGCCCGGATCGGCGCATGCCCAGGCTGCGTCGGCGATCTGGCGCCACAAGTCACGAGCCTTCAGCGTCTTGCGAACGCCGCCGGTGCGGTTGGTGAGGTTCCAGTCTTCGTCGTTCTCGACAGCATCGAGGAACGCCTTGTTGACCCGGACCGAGTTGTTCGAGTTCTGACCCGAGACGGTGAGGTAGGCCTCGCCGTTGAAGTCTGCAGCGAAGCCACCGTGCTGGATGAGCACCCGGGCCTTGTCCTCTTCGATCTTCTTCCAGGCAATGAACTCTTCGATGTCGGGATGATCAACGTCGAGGATGACCATCTTGGCGGCCCGACGGGTCGTGCCACCGGACTTGATGGCCCCGGCGGCGCGGTCGCCAACCTTGAGGAACGACATGAGTCCCGAGCTCTTGCCGCCACCGGACAGCGGCTCGCCGCCAGCCCGGATGTTGGAGAAGTTCGAACCGGTACCCGAACCCATTTTGAACAGACGAGCTTCACGAACCCACAGGTCCATGATGCCGCCCTCATTAACAAGGTCGTCGTCGACAGCCTGGATGAAGCAGGCATGCGGGGCTGGGCGTGAGTACGAGTCGGGGGAGGGGGTCAGTTCTTTTGTGTCAGGATCGATGAACCAGAAACCCTGGGGAGTGCCGGTGATTCCGTACTTGTGGGCAAGGCCTGTGTTGAACCACTGCGGTGAGTTGGGGGCAGCCATCTGGGCGGCGAGCATGAACTTGAGTTCATCCTCGAAAACATCGGCGTCGACCGACGAGGCAAAATAGCCTTCCTTCTCGCCCCACATGCGCCAAGTCTCGGCAAGACGATCGAAGACCTGGCGGGAGGATGTCTCGGGTCCGGTGACCGGTTCGCCGTTCTCATCGAGAATCAGCTCGCCGTTGTCGTCGGTTTGGGGAACCCCGGCCTTTCGGAAGTACTTGGAGACCATGATGTCGCCAGCCACCTGGGACCATCCTGCGGGGATCTCAGCCCCCTTCATTTCGAAGACGACGGAGCCGTCCGGATTGGTGATCTTGGAGTCTCGTAAGCTCCACTCGATCGCGTCGTAGGCGCCCGATGTTCCGTCGGTGCGTGCCTCGGTGAATCGGCGGGTGAACCGCAATCCTTCTGTCATATCCTTGGTTACCTTCCCTTAAAATTCTCTCGCCCGGACCTGGCTCCAGGTCCTCCTGGAGTCCAAGCCGCCCCGCTGATGCCCTATCTTCTTCTCGATCTTCTTCTCGATCTTCTTCTAGGCCGCCAGCGAGGCGTGAATACCAACAACCACTACATGTAGTGGTTCGAGGGGAAGTAAACCACTGTATATTGGGTGCGTTACGGCACTGTAATTACAGAGTTGTTAGTTGTCAACGACCACAAGATGTGGTGGTTTAGGGGCCACAAAGTGTGGTGCCGCGCCGGTCCGTGACCCGTTTCCACGGCACGAACCAACGCGGCTGGCACCCGTAGGGAGGTCAACAAATGTTGACGCGGTGCCACTATTGGGGAAGTGGACGGCCAGTTTTGACTCCAGCCTCCTGGACCCGACCGTCTAACGATTCCAATGTACGCGGTGTCCCTTGGGTCGCGAAAACCGAGGACCAGAAAACTTTTCGCGACCCCGCCATTTTTCGACGAGTGTGCATCCACGCTCGATATAGCGAACCGTAAGCACACTCGTCGAAGGGGTTAGGTGGCGGCGGGGAGTCTCCGGTCCGGCCGGGTGGCCCGAATCCACAGCTCAGCCACGCCCAGGTTGATGGTGAAAGCCAGCCAGAAGGAGGCGCCAAAGCTTTCCTCGAGGGTCATGCCAAAGAACGCCCCGGCCAGACCACCCAGGGCCCGGATGGTGGCAACCGCCAGGGCAAGCGAGAACATTCGGATCATCCATTCGCGGTGATCTTGGACCTCCCGACGGCGGATGTGGGTGACGGCTCGCCACAGGGCATATAGGAACACCACTCCGAAGACGATCGTGGCGCTGATCGTCGGCCATCCTCCGAACGCCGGCAGGGTAAAAGCTGCCACCAGTGCATACACACCGCTCACGGCAGCCAGTGGTACCAGCATCCAGCCGTTCTTTCGATGCAACCCGATCCGCTTGCGCCGGATTCGTTTGATGAATTGGAGCGGAGCGAAGACGATGAAAACGAGGCCGGGCAGGAAGTGGATGAAGGCCACGACGGGGTGTTCTGCGTAGCGCACCGCAAAGGCGTCGGTTGGGGGAGGGTTGGCGAGAGTCTCAGCGATCCTGATCCCGCCGAACACGAGCAAGACGACAATGGACAGCAGGATCCATCCCCAGCCAAGCACCTTGAGCGTCGTCTTCACGCTTTCCAACCCTACGCGGCCGAGTTCAGGATTCTCGTCCGAATCGATCAACTCGGGTGTCGAGGTCTACTCCCACCGATCGAGCAGCCGCTTCGATTTCGGCGGCGGGAAGGGCCGATGGCTTCGGCCAGGTCGGGAGAGTGGCGACTCGTTCGGCCAGGTTCGCAACCGTCCAGTAGTCCGGACTCGTTGTGGCCAGTTCATCCCAGGTGATCGGGGTGCTGACCGAAGCTTTGGGTCGAGGCCGGATTGAGAAGGGAGATACGACCGACGCTCCCGGGTGGTTTCGCATCCAGTCGACAAACACCCGACTCTGGCGGTTCTTTTTGAGGAACTCCGTGGTAGCGAGATCGGGGTTGGCGCTCACGACCAGGCCAGCCACGGATTGGGCGGCCGTTGCCACGTCCTGCCAGGGAATCTCGGGCACGATCGGAGCCCACACGTGATAGCCCTTCGAACCGGTCGCGACCGGAATGGATTCGACGCCGAATGATGACAACACCTCTCGGACCGCCTCGGTCGCCGACCGGGCCTTGCCAACGTCGCCGGCTTCCGGATCGAGGTCCATGACGAAATAGTCAGGGTGATCGATGTCGGAGACCCGACTGGTCCAGATGTGAAATGAGACCGTGCCCTGGTTGGCCAGGTAGGGAACATCGGTTGGCTCGGTGATAACCGGGAAGATGGTCGTCCCTCCGTCGGTCTTCGGTACTTCATAGCGGTCGATGGTGTCGGGGAAGTGGTCGGCCGCGTTCTTCTGCATGAATCCCTTGGCACCAATTCCTCGCGGGTAACGCTCCAGCGTGAGGGGCCTCGCAACCAGGAATGGGAAGATCAGGTCGGCGATCGTCTCGTAGTAGCCGACCATCTCGCCCTTGGTGAGGCCGATCTCGGGGAACATGATGCGGTCGGCGCTGCTGACTTCCATGCCGGAAGCCTATTGGATCGACCGGGCGAATGGTGTCGCCCTCGACTCTGTTGCCTAGGCGGCGGCGAACTCTCCCAGCACACGGATCCAACGCTCAAACGACTCCAGCAGCTCAACGATTCGGCCGGCCGTTGTTGGGTCGGTCAGGTGGCCTTCGCCGTCGAACAGCGTGTCCGCTTGAGGTACAAATAGGCTCGGGCTGGGGAGCACAAACGCGCCGACCGAAACCAGCATCTGTTGGAGGGTTACTTGTGCAATGCGGGTGCCCCACGGTCCGGTGGTAGTACCGGTCACTGCCAGCGGCCGGCCGTCGATTCCGTCTCCGTCCTCTGAGACCGATAGCCAGTCGATCAAGTTCTTCACGACACCCGGCACGGAGCGGTTGTACTCCGGCGTGGCGATGAGAATGCCGTCAGCCAACGCGATCGATTTCCGGAGGGCGGTCACGCCCGCGGGTGGTTGTCCGCTGAGGTCATCGTCGAAGACAGGGATTTCGTTGAGTCGGTCGAACATCTCGAGGTTGATCGACCTGGGTGCCAACGATGCCGCGGCATCGAGTAGCGCCCGATTGTAGGAAGCCTTTCGAAGGCTCCCGGCGATACCGAGAATCCGGATCGGTGTTTGATCGTTCATGGGATGGCCCCTTTGGGTTCGGCGATTGCTGGTGGCTGTTTGGCCACCGTGAAACGGGCGATGAAGAACTGCGACAGAGGTCCAATCGAGAAGGCGTAGGCGACGGTGCCGACACCAACAGAGCCGCCCAGCGCCCATCCCGCGATGAGTACGGCGATCTCGATAATGGTGCGGACCGAACGAATCGATCGGCCGGTCCGGCGAGCCCATCCAGTCATCAAGCCGTCGCGCGGCCCCGGACCCAATCCGGCCCCAATATATAAGCCGGTCGCGACACCGTTCAGGACGATGGCACTTGCCAGGACGATCGCTCGGAGGGCCAGCCCTCGGGGCGCCTGAATGGCTCCGAGCACTAGGTCGGCAACCAGGCCGACCACGAGAGCGTTCGCCAACGTGCCGAACCCGGGCATTTGTCGGAGCGGAATCCACAGCAGCAGCACCGCTCCGCTAATGATGATGACGACCGTGCCGAGCGAAAGCCCGGTTCGGATTGCTACTCCCTGATGGAAGACATCCCACGCGTCCAAGCCGAGTTCGGCCCTCACCATCAAGCCGATGCTGGCCCCATAGAGGAACAGTCCGGTGGCGAGCTGGGTAAGGCGTCGGAGTAGTTGGGGGGATCGATGGGAGTTGTGGCGTTCCATAACAATCTTCCTGTCTACATGACGCATCATATAACTAGAAACATGACACGTCAAGTAGTAGGATGGTATCCATGACGTCGCGATGGTTGGAGCCTGATGAAGACCGAGCCTGGCGGACCTACCGGCGTATGTTCACGTTGCTGGAAGCCCGGCTGGCACAAGAGCTGATCGAGGCCACCGGTCTGTCCATGGCCGACTATTCGGTCCTAACCAACCTGGTCGAAGCCGAGAACCGGCGCTGGCGGGTGACCGAGCTTGCCGACCATATGCGATGGTCGCAGAGTCGCCTGTCGCATCAGGTGCGACGAATGGAGGAGCGTGGTCTGCTGAAGCGTGAGCCGGCGGCCGACGACGGGCGGGGGAGTTTCGTGGTGATCACCAAGCCAGGGGTCCGGGCGATCGCCGCAGCCGCTCCTAAACATTTTGAGGGCGTGCGTGGCCACCTGATGGACTTGTTGACGCCGGAGCAAGTTCGATCACTGGCTGAAATCGCCGCAACCGTGACGAATCATCTAGCTGACGACGACCCGCCCGGCTGAGCCTCAGCTGACCAGAATTGAATCGAGCATGATGTCGGGGTGGCGGTCGCGGGTGGCTTCCATCCGGTACTTGCCTTTGAACAGAGCCAGCAGCGTGCCGTCGCGACGTTCGACTACTTCGCAGTCTCGTTCACCGGCTAGAGCCTCGGCGCCGGCGGCGTCGGTGCGGCGTGCCTCGGTAAACGGGGTGGCCGACAGTTCGAGCTTGGCACCGTATTCGCCTTCGAGTCTGGCAACGGCAACGTCGTACTGAAGCTGTCCAACGGCGGCCAGGATCGGTTGTTGTTCTCCCCAAAGCGGGTGATGTAGCACCTGGATGGCGCCTTCTTCATCGAGTTCGGCCATGCCCCGGCGGAACTGCTTGTACCGGGAAGTGTCCAGGTTCAGCGCCTTCATGAAAAGCTCAGGAGCGAACGTGGGAATCGGCGGATATTGCAGTTTCCCCGACTCAGAGAGGGTGTCGCCGATTTGGAGGTTGCCGGAACTGATCAAGCCGATGATGTCGCCCGGGTAGGCCGTTGCGACCGTTTCGCGGTCCCTGCCGAACAGCTGATGGGCGAAGTTGGCGGCGAAGGACCGTTGGGTCCGGTGGTTCGTAAGTTGGATACCTCGCTCGAACTGACCCGAATTGACCCGAAGGTAGGCGATGCGATCGCGGTGGCGAGGGTCAAGGTTCGCCTGAATCTTGAAGACGAATCCGGAGAACTCACCATCGATCGGCTGTCGGTCATCGTTGATTGTCACGCGGGGCGACGGCGCCGGAGCGAGGTCGGCGATGGCGTCGAGTAGTAAACGAATGCCGAAGTTCCACACGGCCGAACCGAAGAACACGGGGGTGGTTTCGCCGGCCAGGAACAGTTCGAGGTCGTGGTCGGCCCCGACTCCGTCAAGCAGGTCGAGTTCCCCGGCCGCGGTAATGCCGACATCGCCATGGTCCGCAAGGTCGGCTCCTTCGAAACGTTCCTCGGCTGCTGCCTTGGCTCCGTGGTCGGTTCGTCCAAACTTCCAGAAGGCGTTGTCACGGCGATCGACCACGCCAACGAAGTCTGGTCCCATTCCGACCGGCCAGGTCAGCGGGGTGGCAACGATGCCGAGTTGGTCTTCGATGTCGTCGAGGAGTTCGAGCGGAGCCAGGCCGGGCCGGTCACACTTGTTGATCAGGGTGATGATCGGCGTCTTCTTGCGTTTGGCAACTTCGAAGAGTTTCTTGGTTTGAGCTTCGATGCCTTTGGCGGCGTCGAGCACGATGATGGCCGCATCAACCGCCGAGAGGACCCGATACGTATCCTCGGAGAAGTCGCGGTGGCCGGGCGTGTCGAGCAGGTTGAATACATGCCCGTCATAGTTGAACTGGAGTACGGTCGACGTGATGGAGATGCCGCGTTCGCGTTCCATCTCCATCCAGTCAGAAGTCACATCGCGCTGTTTCCCGGCCCGCGCCTTCACGGCGCCCGCTTCGCTGATCGCTCCCGAGTACATGAGGAGTTTTTCGGTCAGTGTCGTTTTACCCGCGTCTGGATGGGAAATGATTGCGAACGTGCGGCGCGGGGTGGTCATGCGACATGACCCCGACGGGGCAGGCGTGGCGCAGGCGCGTTCGGCAATACGGACATGACAGCGGGTTCCTCTCGATGGCACACCACCGATCGCCATCGCGGTCGGGCGGGTCAAACCAGTCTACGGGGTTTTGGGGATGGTCTAGCGAACGACGACCGTCAGCGGATGAACGTGATGGCGCCCTTGGTGCCATATTCGGTGACTTCGCCGCCAATGGTTACGAGGAATGCGTCCCCGAAAGTCAGCGTGGCATCGGAATCGAACGTGATCTCCGCTACTGCAACGGTCACGCCGTCGAAATCGGTGATGGCCCAACCGGGGAAGTCGACTGTGGCTGATAGCGGGATTCCGAGGTCGATATCGGTGAAGACCCGATCGGTAGCCAGGTCATAGATCACCAGGTTGGATGAGCCGGACAGGTACGCAACGGTTTGCCCGTCCGAGGAAACCCAGGGCCGTCGGGGGCAGGTCCCGGTGAAGCACGGGACGATGACTTCGCTCTCGGTGCCGTCGAATCCGACCGTTTGCAGGAAGGCCTCACCTTCAGCGCGAATCCCCAGCACAAATCCGGTGGGACTTAGCGAAGCAGATACGAGGGTGGACTCAAACCCGGCAACGACTCCGTAATCGGTAACTTCCCCGGTACCGATGTCGATGGTGGCCAGGTGCTCATTGAGTGTTTCGACGCCCTCGACGACCGCCGGCTCAAGAATCTTGGCAACGGCCAAAGGCACGTCGTCTTTGACGCCGAGGGATAGCAACCGCACTTGATTGGTCGCTGCGCTGGTGAGCACGTCGGCACCCGCACCTCGATCGATGAAAATGGGGCTATCGGCGCCAGGCAGTTGGTAGACAAGTGTGCGGTTGACCGCGAAGGCGACGGCGCCTTGGGAACCCGTCAGTCGGGTTCCGTTGGAGGCGTAGATCCCCGAGGAACGGGACTGGATTGTGGTTGCCTCGCTCCGGCTGGGAATTGAGGATCGACCGGCTGGCTGGTCCACAAATCCGGGCTCGGGCGGGTTCACGACCTGCGGGACGTCGTCTATCGTGATTGTGGTCGAGGTCGTGGTCGTCGGAGCCCCAGGGTCGGCCGTCGGCGGTTCCGAGCCGCTGAAAGCGCCAGAGACCGCAAGTGCGATCAGCGCACCGACTACAGCTCCGACCGGAAGGCCGAAGAGAAATCCCTTGCGTTGTTCCAACGAACTCCCCTTTGTCCAGCCGCCAATCTAACCGCATCGAAAAGAACAGCTTCCGTTTCGCGAAAGTGGGGTCGGTCAAAGGGCATAACCGACCCCACTTCCATTCTGTTGGGCCGCACGGCCCTACCTGGCAGGGAGGACTACTCCCGGTTGTTGGAAAACTCGAAGACTTTTCGTCCGCCCTCGCCTTCGATAACTACTTCGAAGGTTTTCCCGGCCGGCGCTTCAGGAAACTCCACGCGGATCTCCCAGTGGCCCTCGCTGGACACGGTTGTTGTGCCTCCGCCGTACGGCGATCCGACCCACACCGTGCTGCCTGGCTTGCCGTTGCCCCAGAAGACGTCGTAGGGAACCTCTTCTGTGCACGAACCGTATTTTTGGTTGGCTGTGAAGGCGACAACGTCGCGTTCTGGATTGGTGAACTCGAACGCCTTGGAGTGGCCGTTGGCGTCACTAATCGTGACCCGGAAGGACGTCCCGGCGGGGGCCTCAAACCGGACTTTCATCTCCCAGCCGCCATCGGCATTCACCTCGGCCGATGCGCCGCCGTACTCGGAGCGAGCAGTCACCTTGGTGCCAGGCTCTGCCGTGCCCCAGAAGACGTCCCAGTTCTCCGGATTGGACCCCAGCTTCTGGTGGGCGGTGAATTCGACCTTGACGTCACGACCATAGGCGACCATCTCGAACACGGCCCGTCCGCCATTGGAAGACTCGACGACAACCCGAAACGGCTCCGCATGAGGGGCTTCCGGGAACTTGACGGAGACGGCCCATTCGCCCGAGTCGGTGGCTCTGGTCGAGCCCGAACCGTACTTCGACTCGACGAAGATCTTGGCACCGGGAGTGGCCGTGCCGTAGTAGCGGTTGCCGGGAATCTCGGCGTCACTGGCTTCATACTTCTGGTGAGCGGTGAACTTCACCTCTCGAACGACATAGACGACGGTGATCGAAGCCTCGGACTTATTGCCCGCCTGGTCAGTCGCCACGAATGCAGCGCGATTGCGACCGGGATTCAAGCGGAGCTTGATCGCCCAATGTCCCTCGGCGTCCACATCTGCCTTCCAGTCACCGGCATGAACCGTGGCGCCAGGTTCGGTGATGCCACGGAACACAACAAACTCGTCGTCGAGTTCGGCTCCGTCCTCGGGCGACGTAATCCGCAGGATCGGCGGCGTGGTATCAACGTCACGGACCTTGTCGACCGCCTCGTCGGTCGGCTGATCCTTCTCAACGTCAACCTGAACGGTGTCGACCTCGGGCTTGTTCTCGGGATCTTCGATCGGTTCGTCTTTGACTGGTTCGTCCTTGACCGGTTCGTCGGCGGCTGCGTCTGAGTCAAACAGCCCGCGGGTCGTGTCCGTCACGACCTTGTCCATGGTCTTGTCCGCGGTGTCTTTGGTCGGCTCAGGGCTGTCGAGTCGGAAGAATGAAAAGACGGACGACCCGTCGGGATTGGCTACTTGAGCTGCTGCGACGCCTGCCGTAAGCACGACAAGAAACGTCGCCAGCAAGATGATGAACTTCTTTTGCATGGGCTACCCCCCGGTAACTGGTTCGTTTGTGGTCACTTTGAGTGGTCACTCGTCTCAGCTCCGTGAAAGGTTTACTCACGCGAAATCTTTTTTGGAAAGTAAACCTCAAAGGGTGCCGATACGAGTAACAAGCGACACGAAACGGTTCCGGACCGCAGATGAGACAGATGGAAGAGACCCAGGTCGTTTCCCGACCTGAACGCTTTGACGACTTCTACCGCCGAGAATTCAGGCTGGTAGTCGGTTTGGCGTATGTGTTGTCGGGATCGCGCAACAGCGCAGAAGATCTGGCGCAGGAGGCGTTCATGGCCGCTCATCGCGAGTGGGAGAAACTCCAAGCCTATGACAACCCGGGTGCCTGGGTTCGCCGGGTCGTGGCCAATAAATCAGTTTCAGGCTTTCGTCGTTCCGCTACCGAGATGAAAGCCCTCGCCAAGCTGGCTGCCCGCCGGATCGAACCGCTCAACGAGATGGAACCCGAAGACGCCGAGTTCTGGGGACATGTACGAGACCTGCCGAAACGCCAGTCGCAGGCGATCGCCCTGTTCTATCTCGAGGATCGGCCGGTCGACGAGATCGCCCGCATCCTGGGATGCGCACCGTCTACCGCCAAGGTACATCTGCACAAGGGACGAGCCAACCTTGCGATCCGCCTGGGGGTGGAGGCATGAACCTCGACGAACGCGCCCGCCAGGCATCGGCTGGACTGCGAGCCGCGGTCGCCGCCTCTCCGGTATCGAGTCCGATCCCGGGTATGGCTCGATGGGAGTGGGTGCCCCGTGCTCTGGCAGCCGTCGGTACCGCTGCGGCGATAGTCGTCGTCGCCGTCTTAACGATCCAGGTAGCTCCTCAGACGCCTGCCCCGATCACCCAACCCCCGGACGGCACTGTCATCCCGGAATTCGTCCCACCGGTCGAAGACTCATTGCTCACAGCTGACACCACCGAACCGACAACCACGCCGTCAGCCGGAGAAGGCGACCCGATATCCCCATCCGGCACTGAGGGGACCGGCGAGACCGGCCAGGTGCCCGTCGCCGACACCGAGCCGCCTCCGCTGGTTATCCTTTCGCCCGAGAACGGCCAGGTCTTCGAAACGGACGTTGTGAGGTTCTCGGGCACGACCGAACCAGGCGCCGTGGTGCAAGCCGGCCGTTACGAGGCAGATGTCGCAGCTGATGGGGCCTGGTCGATTGTGCTGATCTTGAGCCCCGGGTCGAACCGGGCGTTGTTCACGGCCACTGACGAGGCTGGCAACGAAGCCACCGCGCAGGTGGTGGTTGACTACAAACGGCCGGTTCCCGCCACAACGACGACGACCACGAAGCCGAAGGAAGATACGACCACGACCACCAAGGCTGATTTTGTAGAGTTCTCAGCAAACCAGGTCTACGGGACGTGTCCATCGTCGCCGCCGTTCGATGTCTTCTGGGGCACTGCCCAACCGGGCTCCAAGGTCACCGTCACGTCCGATTACGGCAGCGGATCGGTCCTTGCCAACGCCGACGGGGGTTGGGAGCTGCGGGTGGAATTCCCGGAGGCGCCTGCGGACGTCTTCTTCCTCGTGACCGCCAAATCCGTGGCTACGGGTCGGGCCAAGTCGTTCGAGTTTGCCTACAAGCCCTAATCGTATCGGGCGTCATCCAGGTTCCCTCTCGCTCCGTAGAACCTTTGCGTAGCACCGGAGGCAACCATCACCGATTCACAAGCACTACCCCAAGAGACCACGAACCGGTTGCGTTCGTTCAACCTCGTGATGGGTACGGCCCATCTCCTTCAATCGATCGCCGTCCTGGTCCTCGCCAACGACTTCTCGCTTCCGGTCGTCGGCTCCTTCCTGTCCGGCCCGCCAGGATCGGGGGATTTCGAAGTTGTCGCGCTGTTTGACGTGCGAGTGGCCTACGGGGTCGCTGCTTTCCTCTGGCTCTCGGCAGCTGCCCATTTCCTCGTAGCCTCGCCGGGTATCAATGAGTGGTACAACC
Source organism: uncultured Acidimicrobiia bacterium (assembly GCA_963847455.1). Classification (GTDB taxonomy): domain Bacteria; phylum Actinomycetota; class Acidimicrobiia; order Spongiisociales; family JAENVV01; genus JAENVV01. The sequence continues at coordinate 44,977 of CAWKAG010000070.1, read as the reverse complement.
GGAACCTGGCAGAACGTCGCAATTACGCCCGATGGATCGAATACTCGATCAGCTCATCGCTGATGGTCGTGCTGATCGCCATGCTCACCGGAATTGCCGAGGTTTCGGCCCTGGTTGTCATCTTCGGCGTGAACGCGTCGATGATTCTCTTCGGATGGCTTATGGAGATGTATGAGCAGCCTGGCTCGACCAACTGGCTCTCGTACTGGTTCGGAGTGATTGCCGGCCTATTCCCGTGGCTGGCTATCGCCATCTACCTGTGGACGCCCGGGTCCGGTGCGGCACCTCCAGCTTTCGTTTATGCGATCTTCGTCTCGCTCTTCGTGTTCTTCAACACGTTTGCCGTGAACATGGTGCTCCAGTACCGCCAGACCGGCAAGTGGCGTGACTACATCTACGGGGAGCGCGCCTACATCTGGTTGAGCCTGCTCGCCAAGTCAGCCCTCGCCTGGCAGGTCTTCGGAGGGACCCTCGCCACCGGATAGCGGCGTTTCAACCCTGCTGGTATTTGGGTAAGTCCAGACTATGGGCGTACTCAAGGCAGATCGGGATGAACAGGGCCGGGGTGTGGCACCCAAGGAGCTGCGTTGGGCGCTCTCTGGCGGGGCGTTGGTGGCGATTTTCGGATTCGGCATGATGGCTGTCGCCGGGGGCATCTCGTCGTTCGAAGCCCGCAATCTGCTGGACGCAGCGCTGCCAACAATTCGATTCCTCGCATCGACGCTGGTCGCTGCCTCCACAACGATCCTTGCCCTGATGCTGGCCCTCATCGGTATCACGGCCAGCCATGACGCCAATTTCAAACCGGGATTCTTCAAACGTATTCGACAGATATCGACGCTCTGTATCTTGCTTCTCGCTGGTTCGGCGCTCTTGTTGCTGTTCCTGACCGTACCGATCGACGAGGCGGAAGGAATACAGCGTCGCTATGAAATCGTCTACTACCTCGTACTGGCCGGGGCAGCTTCCTCGACCGGGATGCTCGTGACGGTCATGCTGATGCTTCGATACGCGGTCGAAGGAGTGATCGACGTACTGACTCCCGGTGCGGTCAGTCCTTTCGTTGTAAACGAAGAGGACGAAGAAGTCCCGGCGTTGGTCACTGACCCGACCACCCCCGTGGCGGATGAGGCCGAACTAGTTGGCGATCGAAACCCGAATTGACGACGATCCGTCGTCCGAGTCGAACGTGACGTCAGTCGCGATCGAGTCCAGCACCATGCCACCGATGGAATCACTCCAATTGACAGGCGGCCATGCGTGGGTCGATGTGTCTACTGACATGACAAAATCCACAGTGCGGGCATTCCCTGCCATAGCCGTACGGAGAGTGGTGTCCGTGGCCAGACCAAGGAGCGCCGTCGCGGTCTCGTCAATGGCTAGGCCAAGGTCCTCGATTCGGTCGTAACCGAGGCCGGCCAGGTCAGCGGCTCGATTTGCCATGGACCGGACGACCCGAACCATGGCTGGGTAGCCCGGCAGTTCCACAATGATCGTTTCCGGGGTGGCAGCGTCTTCCATGGCTCGTATACTACGGCACCGTCTATGGGGAGGTCTAGTTGACACATCTGACCATTGAGCAAAGTGAATCGAACGGCAAGTGTGTCCTGACGGCGGTCGGAGAGATCGACCTGGCCTCGGCGCCCGACCTGGAAACCCGGCTCAGCCAGTGCCTGCGTGAAGGACCGGTGGTGGTTGACCTGTCGAGCGTTTCCTTCATTGATTCAACCGGGCTGCGCGTCCTGTTGGCTGCTCACTCGGGTGCCGATGATGGTGGTAACCCGCTCGGACTAGTCGTGATCGACGGTCCCGTCACCAAGTTGCTGTCGATCACGGGTGTTGACGGACATCTGAATATTTTCCGATCGGTGGACGCTGCCAGTTCTGATGCGTAATCAGCCTGAAGGTCCCTTCAAGCTGGTTGTCCCGAGTAGCCCGGACCACGTGGCCACTGCTCGGTTGTTCGTCGCCAGTCTGGGGAGGACGCTCGGACTCCACCCTGAGGTCATCGATGATCTGCGCCTGGCCGTCTCGGAAGCTGTAACCGCCGCGGTGCTCTCCGCCCGATCGCCCGACGTGATCGTCAGCGGTACGATTGGCCCAGAAGGTGTTTTGGTACGGGTCGGGCCACTGTCTGAGACGCGTACGGTAGACGAACGGAATCCAACCGATCAGCCCTCTCTCGATCTGGGATCGATCGTTCGTGCGCTGTTCCCCGGCGCAGCGTTTGAGGGAGATATGTTGGTCATCGACATCTCGTGGCGACCCCCTACGTGATCGAGTCGACGTGAGCGGGACGGTCGAACATGAGGACTGGTTCGAACGGCGCGACGATCCCGACGTTCGGCGTCAGATCGTCGAACGGTATGACGCGCTCGCCATCGGGTTGGCCCAGCGGTTCCGGGGTAGGGGCGAGGCGACCGATGACCTCATCCAGGTAGCTCGATTCGGCCTTCTCAAAACGATCGATCGGTTCGACGTTTCGGTCGGTGTGCAGTTCTCGACGTTCGCCACGAAGTCGATCCTCGGCGAACTCAAGCGTCACCTCCGGGATAAGGCGTGGTCGGTCCGGGTTCCGAGATCGTTGCAAGAGACTTACTTACGGACCGGTCGAACCGTAGAAGAGCTGACCCAGAAACTGGGGCGGTCGCCGACGATTGCCGAGATCGCCGAAGAGCTGGAGATAGCGGCCGAAGAAGTCCTCGACGCAATGGATGCCGGCTCGGCCTTCACAGCCGCATCGTTGGATCTGCCAGTCGGTGAGGATGACGGCGGGTCCACGCTCGGCGACCTGTTGCCCTTCGAGGACGAGATCCTTGGTCGTTCGGACGAACGTGCCACCGTGTCGGAGCATCTGAAAGCACTTCCGGAGCGCGAACGGCACATCATCTATCTCAGATTCTTCGAAGCCAAATCGCAGCGGGAAGTTGCTGACGAACTCGGCATATCCCAGATGCATGTCTCCCGACTTCTTCGCAAGGCCTTGTCAGAACTGCGAGTAGCCATCGAGGCTTAACGGAGCCGAGGCTTAACCAAAAATGGGGACGGACCAGGTCCGCCCCCATTAATCTATTTCCTGGTTGGCTAGGCAGTCACGCCACGAGCCCGGGCGGCCCGGTACACGAGCAGGGCAACGATTGAACCGACGATCGAGCCGATGATGCCAGAAGCGGAGAGTTCCAGGTTTCCCTCAAACACGAGAGCGGCAAGGAATCCACCAACGAACGAACCGATGACGCCGAGCAACATGGTCCCGAGCACGCCCATCGGGTCGTTTCCTGGCACGATGAGTCGAGCCAAGGCTCCGGCGATCAAGCCGACGATTAGAAATGTAATGATGCCCATGATTGATCCTCCTGTTGGTCGGGCTTCTTGTTGCCGACCTGTACCCCGCCCGGTGCCTTTCTAAACCTCTTCCTTTTCTCTCTGCCACGTTTGAAGCGCCGCTCCATTGGGTACGACACGTCTACTTAGCGGAGGGCAATCGATGTTGGATGAGGGCGACGGGGTTGACGGTCCCGAAGGATTGAACGGTCCGGCTATCGCCGAGATGAAGGATGTGTCGAAGGTTTTCGACTCAGGCGATGGCGTCCACAGCATCAACCTTGCAATTCCGAGCGGCTCCATTTTCGGTTTTATCGGTCCCAGTGGTTCGGGCAAGACCACCACGGTCAGGCTCCTCACTTCCATCCTCGAACCGACCGAAGGGGAGGTGCGGGTGATGGGTGAAGATCCGGCGAAGTTCACCGAACAGACGCGCAGCCGGATCGGCTACATGCCCCAACGGTCGGTGCTGTATCCAAACCTGTCCGTCTGGGAGAACCTGCGATTCTTTGCGTCTTTGTACGGAATCGGCCGCGATCGGGTGTCGCTCGATACGGTCCTTCAGCTCGTCGAGCTTGACAGTCATGATCGTAAACGGGTGTCACAAATCTCCGGTGGCATGCGCCGACGGCTGAGTCTCGCTGCGGCCCTGGTGCACAAACCTGATCTCATTTTCCTTGATGAACCTACGGCCGGTATCGATCCGGTCCTGCGGCGCAAAATGTGGGATCACTTTGAGTCACTGCGGTCTGAGGGTCGGACGCTGTTTGTCACCACTCAATATGTGGGCGAGGCGGCGTATTGCGACTACGTCGGTGTTCTGGCCGAGGGCCGCCTGTTACTTGTCGACACCCCAACCGGTCTGCGTCATGCCGCCTTTGGTGGCGACGTCATCCACGTCGACTTTCCCGCGCCGCCGACTCGTGATCTTGTCGCCAGAATCGCCACGGCTGTCGGTGCGTCGGATCATGGATTTCTCTCGGGGCGGAGGGTGCGCTTTGTGGTCGAAGAGGCTTCTGAGGCGCTCCCGTTGTTGGGTGCTTTTGTCAGTGACGAGGGGGTGGAGGTCGACGCATTTGAAGAATTCCTTCCTCCCTTCGACGACGTGTTTGTCGAGTTGATCGAGCGTCATCGTGCCGATGAGTCGGCGGCGGATGCAGTGGAAGAGCCGAACGAGCTGGCCCGTGTTTAGCGTGAACGGCCTCGTTCGCTCGTGGGCGTTCTTCCGCAAGGAAGTCGCTGAACTGGTCCGCCAACCGAAACTCGTCGTAACGCTCGTGCTGGCTCCCTTTCTGATTCTGGCCCTCTTCGGCGCCGGCTACCGGCAGACGAATGGTCCGCTCCGAACGATCTTCGTATCAGGGGATGAGGAGACCTTCCAGTCGGTGATCGAACCGCGCCTCGCTGAGCTTGGGAACGCTCTGGAGTCGGCCGGAGTGACCGAGTCTCGAGAATCTGCAGTCGGGATGCTTCGGACGGGGGGAGTTGACGTGGTGGTCGTGGTGCCCGACGACCCTGAATCGACTATCCGCAACAACGAACAAGCCGTCTTTGAGGTGCTCCATGACCAGCTTGATCCTTACGAGCGAGCCACGATCGGGCTCATCACCCAGGCTGCCGTCGACGCAGTAAACCGGTCGATTCTCGAGGAGCTCGTCGCCGAAGGCCAGGTCAGGTCCGACGATGTAGCATTAACCGAAGCTCGTGAGACCAGCACGGCGCTGCGGGTCGCTATGGAGCGAGGCGATCAGCTGGCGGCTCGGAACGAGAGGAATCGGCTCACCGAGCAGCTCGACGCATGGGCGTCAGCGGGCGAAGGAAACGGTTCGACCGGACTTGCTGACGCGGAGGGTCCGAACCCCAGCGCCCTGCATGACCGTGCTGAGCAGCTTGATGTTGCAAGTCAGGATTCCTCTGAACTCGAAGCCGTGCGGTCGCTCGAAGCGGATTTGATCGAACTTGACGATGCGGCCGCAGAATTTCGTTCCATTGAACCGACCGTGATCGTCAGCCCGTTTGAAGTTGCCACCGACCTGGTTGGATCGACCGAACTCAGCGTCACCGACTTCTACGCACCGGGGGTCATCGCCCTGCTTCTCCAACACCTGGCAATAACGTTTGCCGGCCTGTCGCTCGTTCGCGAACGTGCGCTCGGTACGACTGAGTTGTTCAAGGTTGCTCCGCTGCGCGCCACGCAGATGCTTGTGGGGAAGTACCTCGGCTATGCGGTGGTTGCGGCCCTAGTAGCGGTCGCTTTGAGTGGTTTGATGTTCTGGGGGTTCGGCGTTCCGTTCCTGGGGTCGGTCGCCGACTATGCCATGGTCCTGGCCCTGCTGGTGGTGGCCTCGCTCGGAGTTGGATTCGTCGTCTCTTCCGTGGTGTCTTCAGATACGCAGGCGGTGAATGCCTCAATGTTCATGCTGCTGATGAGCATTTTCTTCTCCGGGTTCTTCCTTTCCATCGATCGGCTCGTTCCTGAGGTCCAGGCGGTGTCGTGGGCGCTGCCGATCACGCACGCCCTCGACAGCTTGCGAGATGTGCTGTTTCGGGGGGTCGGGATCGATCTGCGCACCACCTTCGCGCTTGGCGGTGGCGCGCTTGCTCTGTTCGCCGCCGCCGCCGTCCTTACCCACCGTCGCCTAGCCGCAGACTGAAAGGTCTTACCAATGCTCCCACTCAGCCCGGTTCCCCTCGGCGACATCACCCAAGCCCGGATCGAAGGCCTCGCAGAAGATTCAGTGCCCGGCGACGTTGCCGTCGAACTTGAACATTGGGACGTCAAAGGCTGGCTCATCGATGTCACATTCGGCGTCCTGGCCGTTGCGGCCGGTTTGGCAGGCCTCATGCTCCCGTTTCTCCCGGGTTGGGCGCCGATTATCGGGGGAGTGGTGCTGTTGGCTGGCCGTATTCCTCCGCTCCGACGTTTGCTGAGCCGCTTCATCTTGCTGTCGCCGTGTCAGGGGTTCTTGGATCGGATGGCTCGGAATCCAAAGATGAGAAAGGTGATGGCCAAAGCACTCCTCCGCAAGAAGTTTCGCGACGCCGTTGAGCCGACCGCCAGGCGAGAAATGGTCAATCTCCTGGTCCGCAACGATGCTGAGCGCGACGGGGAGAGCCAGACCGACGGGGAAACGAATACAGACACCGATCCAGCCGGCGGTGGGGATAAGATGGTTTGATGGATTGGTATTTGGAGGACGGCGACACCGAGGGCGCCACGGTCATCCGCCGCGAATTCGTGGATTACCTGCGCCGTCATGCCGACAGCGGTGCAGAGATCGATCTCGCCGCCCTGGCATTCGCCGAGCTCGTAAACAACGGAGTCGAACATGCCGGTGGCCCGGTTTGGGTTTCGGTTGACTGGGCAGGTCGTCGCCCGATCGTCTCCGTCAACGATCTTGGATCTTCGTTCCTGCTGAGCGAGGTCTCCATGCCCGATCCAACCGCGGTCAGGGGGAGAGGCCTCGCCATCGCCGCTGATCTGGCCGCCAGGCTCGACGTGGCTCAAAAGGCCGGCGGAGGTGCCCGGGTTGAGGCCGAGCTCAACGTCGAACGGCGCGACCAGCAAGATTTGGACCCGCCGCGTCGGACCCGCAATGTTTTACCCGACCTCTCGGAAGCTGGACCGAACGGGTTCGAAAAAGAAACCTTCATGCGGTCATTGGTCGTTCAAATGGCTCAGGGTGTTGAACACGCGCTCGGGCCGATGGCGGCAGAGTCAGCGGTTGCTCAGGTAGGCACCGACGTCGGCGGGCAGATGGAGGCGGAGTTTCGGTCAAGTCACCCCGGCCTTCGTGAGCTTATGACCCCGACCGAGACCGGCGAATGTTACGTGCGCCTCAAGCAGGCCATCGGTGGAGACTTTTACGTCCTGGAAGCCGACGAAGATCGCATCGTTCTGGCGAACCGGGCGTGTCCGTTCGGTGAGGCGGTCCTTCGTGCTCCTGCGCTTTGCCGGATGACTTCCAGTGTTTTCGGAGGGATAGCGGCTCGCAACTTCGGCGAGGCGACGGTGGTACTAGAGGAGCGGATCGCGGTTGGTGACCCGCAATGTCGAGTCGTGGTTTACCTTGGTGAGCAACCCGAAATCCCTCACGGACATCGCTACCAGGCGCCGGTCGATATCTAGCCCAAATAGTCGCCTGCGCCCTCTGTCAAGGTTGCCGCGACGATCGCCGGACCGTCGTAAATAACGGCCTGAATCGCCCGGATCAAAGAGGATGCGGTCGGACTCCCCGCCGCCTCGTACCTTCGCTGCTGCCAGGCGGCCTGGTCTCGGACGATGGCTGGCTCGTCACATAACAATGCCGCGCTGAGGCATCTCAGCATCCAGACACCATCGAGGACCGCCTCGGTTGACAGGTTCTCGTTCGGATCGGATAGTCGGGCTGCAAGCGTGTGTATGCGCAAGTCGATCCATTCGAAACCCTCGGAGCGCGCGTGGCTGAGAGGACCGATGGGAGTGGCTGGCACCCTGACGGCCTCGATCGCTCGGGGGAGGTCCCGGATATCGCTGGCGTAGGCGTTCGCCCCCAGCACAATGGCTCTTTCCGCGGTGACGGCCGATCCACCGATCACTACGGGACTTCCAGATTCGCGGGCGGCTGCAGCCATCCGGCGGGCGCCGGGCAGATTGCCGAGCATCTGACAGGTGACTGTGATGCATCGCGGTGCCATCTCATGGAGAAAGGTAAGCAGCTGCCCGGAGGGGAGGGGCCCGCCCAGGGTGACGGTACGGTAGCCCTGGGACCGTAAACCCAACGAAACCATGGAAAGGCCGAGCGTATGCCACTCGCCCTCGGCGATGGTGACGAGTACCTCGCCGGGGTGGGTGGGTTCCCCGGCCACCTCAAGCAGGTCGATAGTCCGTGAAGTAAGGGCAGTGGCCCGATGCTCCTGAGCAACGTTCCATGCGCCGCACTCCCATTGGCTCCCGACCCAGTGCTGGGTGGGTGCAACGAGTAGATCAAGGATCTCCGGGATTGCCATGCCGTTTTTGAGGGCGTCATCGAGAAGGAGTTTGTAGTCATCGCCACTGAACCGGGACACCGCGTCGATGAGGTCGTCGCGGACGTTCTGGACATCTGTCATTGAGCGGTGATCGCCACAACGGTTATGTCGTCTTGTGACTTTCCGGCCGACCAGCCATCGACCGCTGCTGCGATCGCCTTTGAGATCGACTGCGGTCCAGACATCGCCGCTACGGAGGCTGTTTCTGCTAACCGGTCCCGGCCGAATTCCTCAACGCCGAGGCGTGCCTCGATGACGCCGTCAGAAAAGAGCACCAAGGTATCTCCTGGGGCAAGGACGCCGGTTACGGGGAGCCACTCGGCATCGTCCATGAAACCAAGGAGCACACCTTGGGTCACTATCTCGCGAGTCGCGCCATTGGCGCACACAACCATCGGGGCGGGGTGGCCGGCCGATGACACCGAGTAGCGATGAGTCCCGTCAGGGTCCGTGTCGATCTGTGCCAGCACCATACTTGCGAACGGCCGATTGTCTTGAGAGCGGAGCATTTGGTTGATCGTGCGAATGGTCGTGTCGGGGCAACTCCCCGCCAATGAGGCTGCCTTGACGGCCGAACGTATGAGTCCCGCCTGGGCAGCTGCGACGATCCCCTTGCCGGTCATGTCACCTACCACCGCAATCGACCTGGATGGCGAGAGAGCGAAGCAGTCGTAGAAGTCGCCTCCGAGGAGAGATAGGTCGGTGGCGGCCTGGTAGTAAGCAGAAATCTCGAAAGCGGAAGGGACTTCCAGGCGGGTAGGTCGCACTGAGGAAACCAGCAGATTGGTCACCGATGCCTGTTCCTGAAAGAGTGCCGCATTGTCCAGGGCTACCGCGGCTCGACGGGTGATGGCGGTGATCAGGGCGTGGGCCCTATCGGACCAAAGTCCATCGTCACGTTCGACGAGCACACTGCCGATTCTGACTCCTCGAGCAGCGACAGGGATAACCACCCCGGCCGCGCCTGAGGGTCGTGCTGCCTCGGGAGTCATTTTGGTGAGCTCGTCGAAGGAAACCGGCCCCGAAGCGTGGGACAGGCGGTGTTCAGCTAGCTCGTCAAGTCGACCAACCGTGACGAGCCGGCCCTGGCTGTTCGAAACGGCGCTCGCCACCTGTCCGGCCAAAGCATCGGTTTGGAGGTCGATCGTGCATCGATCCGCCAGACTCGGTGCGATCAAGCCAGCCAAACGGTCCAGAATCCGGTCGACATTCAGGGCTCCTGAGAAGCTATCGCTGGCCTCGATGAGCAGGGCAAGGTCTTGTTCGGTGGCAGTCCGAGCGGCGTCGGCGGCCCGTTCAGCGATGCGCAGACGATCCCGTTCTTGTTCGATCGAGCTTCGGTCCGTGACGTCGTACACGACGCCGTAACCCGCCACGGGGACACCATCCTCCACCTCGATGTGGCCCTGACCCTCGACCCACCTGACCACCCCCGACGGGTGGATGATGCGATGCTTGGTCGTGTAGTCCCCTCCGCGATCGGCGAGACCCGCAACGAGTCCCATGACGTCTTCGACATCATCGGGATGGATCAACGCCGAGTATTCCTCGAATGTCCCGGCAAAATCGGTATCCGTCACGCCGTAAATGCGCCGGGTGGTTTCGTCCCAGTTCACGTTGCCGGAGGTCGGGTTCCAACTCCACGTCCCGATGCCTGCGGCGGAGAGCAGGGCAGCTAGGTCGGGTGGTAGGCGATTTGAGGGTGGCACGACAAGATCATAGGCGTTGGCGGAGTGCCGAGTGCCCAGAACTAGCTACAACGCGCGTTGGTAAGCTGACCTGAGATGTCCGGTTTATGGGAGAGAATTCAGGAGCGGATCGCGCCGTTGCTGGCCGTCGTGGAACGTTATGGCAGCGACCACGGCGCCCGGTTGGCCGCGTCTTTGGCCTATCGGACGGTCTTTGCCCTGGCTCCCTTGCTGCTCGTTGCCGTTTCAGTTGCCGGCTTCGTTTATGGGACGGCCGATGCCCAGGCGCGTCTCGTCGCCGAAATCCAGCCATATGTGGGGGCCGAAGCTTCGGGGTTGGTGTTCGATCTGCTGGATCAGGCAGCGGCGAGTCGCAACTCCACTGGCATCATTGGGCTCCTGCTCATGGCATGGACTGCGAGCGCCTTGTTCCTGGAAGCACAGGGCTCGCTGAATCTCATTTTCGGGTCGGATACGACCCCGAAAAGCGGGATAGTGGCGTGGATTCTCAGAAGAGGCCTGGCGCTCCTGGCCGCCTTATCGATGGGCGTTATCCTGCTCGTGGTGATCGGCTCTGGAGCCGTCTGGGGCATGGTCGAGTCACGGGTTGGCCTGGCCGAACCCGTCAAGCAGGTACTGGACTGGCTTACACCGGTTGCGGCTTGGGTGGTTCTGGCAGGACTGTTCACGATCGTGTTCCGATTCGTCCCGAGTCGAGACATTCCATGGCGGGCGGCCCGGATTGGCGGGGCTATCACTGCGGTTGGGTTTGCAGTTGCCTCGATAATCATCAGTAGCTACTTCAACCCGGAGCGGTTCACTGGTACCGGCTTCGCAGGTGGTTTCGTTCTGATTCTTTTCAGCGTGTACGTACTTGCCCAGGTGGTGTTGTTCGGTGCCGAGATCATCGACGTGCATCTGGTCCTAGAACCCCGGCTTGACGTCGACGACGTTGCCGTGTCGGGCACCCGGTCGGGCGCTCCAGAGAGTCACGACGAGTCGGGAGCCACCACGGCTGGATGGTTCGCGGCCGGGCTGGCGGTTGGCGCCTATCTGGTCGCAAGGATTCGTACCCGGGAATAGTTTGATCGGGCGAATGCGCCGCTCAAGATTGACCTTATGTCAGCCGAAGTTATATAAATGGCAGACTTTGTCGACATTCCGGCACTAAATGACGGAGCTGAAGCGAAAAGCTCGGTTATCGAGTCGACCGAAGCGAAGTTTGTTCGGTTCATGCGTGACGTTGGACTCGGCCTATCTCCGGTCTTCCTCGTCATCGCACTGGCGACCGGCGAGCCTGCCTTCTTATTCCTGGCGGCTTTAGCTGCGTTGTCAGGTGCCATGGCCTTTCTTCAGATTCGGATGGGACGTGTGCGAGCTGCGGTCCTGATGATCGTGGTCGTGACGTTGGCAGCCGCCCAGACCTTTACGCTGGACCCGGCAGTACTTGAGGCGTTGTGGGTGGCCATCGCGGCTCTTGGTGCGATTGGCAGTTCCTTTGTCTCCTCCCGGAGGCGCTGGAGTTATCACACGTATGTCGGGCTTATCTGGATTGCTCAACCGTTTTTCAATCGCCATGACGAAAAGGCCTTCTTCATGGCGGTCCAGCTTTGCGTGTACTTGCTTGTTGCACTTGGACTTCGACAGACGTTTCGGGCGCTGGATGCCACTGAGCACCGATACGAGAATCTATTCCTCAAAACGCCGATCGCCACGTTCCAGGAAGACTTCTCGGAAGCTGCTGCCTGGGTGGAGGGCCTGCGATCAGAAGGTATTGAAGACCTCAAAGCTCACCTGGATGCCAATCCGGATCTCGCCCGGCATGCGCATGGGTTGATCAGTGTCACCGCTGTGAACGAGGCGACGGTTGAGCTGCTCGGCGCAACCAGTGTCGACCAATTGACCGGCAGACTCGACCCGGATAACTATCGTTCCGAGACCCACGACAGCGTCGTGGCGCAGTTGCTCGGTGTTTGGAACCGGCAGGAGTCAGTCTCCACCGAGATGGCCGGTGAGACCCTGCAGGGTGACCCTATTGACTGTGTGTTGTATTGGACCGCGCCGCGCACCCGAACCGGGTTCGATTATACGAAGGTAGTTGTCTCGCTCGTAGACGTCTCACCGCTCAAGGCATCCGAGCGCGAGGCGAGAATTCAACTTCGCCTCGCCAAGCAAGAGCGCCGCTTGCAGATTATCGCTTCCAACGCAACCGACCTTCTGTTCATTCTGGGTAGCGATGGGAAGGTCTCGTGGGTATCGGGGTCCGTTACCCGTCTGCTGGGCTACGAGATTCCCGAGATGATCGGTCGACCGTTCCATGAATTCGTGCACGCCGACGATGCGGCAGCCATCGTGGGCGCCGGGGTAGCCCTTGCCCCCGGTGAGACCAGCGATCCCGTTGTACACCGGGTGCGTCACAACGATGGCTCATGGCATTGTTTTGAAGCGACGGCTCGCAACATGGTCGATGACCAATTTGTTGAAGGTTATGTCATCTCGTCGCGTGACATCACGGATCGTGTGGGTGCCGAGGAGGCTTTGCGCGATAGCGAGGCCCGGTTCCGGCTGATGGCCGAAAACTCCACCGACATGATCTCCAGTCACGATCCATCCGGGGTATACCGGTACGTATCGCCGGCTTCGATGCGCCTGTTAGGGCGTCCCCCAGAGGAGATCGTCGGGCTGACCCCGTATGATCTCGCCCACCCCGACGATGTGGCAGGCATGACCGCCGCTCATCAGAGCGCGTTTGAAGCCGGTAGGGAAATTGTCACGGTCGACTATCGCATGCAGCATGCAGACGGATCCTGGCGATGGTTCGGGTCCAACTTCAAGATGATCTTTGAACAAGGGAACGCAGAGTTGGTGCGGCTGCACGCTTCGACGAGAAACATTTCTGAACGCAAACAAGCCGAGGAAGCCCTGGTCGAGGCCAAAGTCGCCGCTGAGCGAGCAACTGAAACCAAATCGCAGTTTCTTGCCAACGTAAGCCATGAGATCCGGACCCCGATGAACGCCATTCTCGGCATGACCGAGTTGGCCCTCGGCACCGAAGTCACCGCCGAGCAGCGAGAGTATTTGGTCACGACTCGTACGTCAGCCGACGCTCTGGTCACCCTCGTCAACGACCTACTAGACATCGCCAAGATCGAAGCCGGGAAGCTGGAGTTTGAGGCGATACCGTTTGAGCTCCGTGACACGTTGTCTGACACGTTGAGAACCCTCGGTGTAAAAGCCTCCGAGAAAGGAATCATCCTGTCCCAGGATGTTGCTCCCAGTGTGCCGGCAGTCCTGGTCGGCGATCCGGGAAGGATGCGGCAAATCCTGTTCAACCTGGTCGGCAATGCGCTCAAGTTCACGCATGAGGGCAGTGTCGGCATCGGGGTTGAGGTCGTCGAAGAGACGAATCAGGCAGTTGACCTGCATATCTGGGTGAAAGACACCGGGATTGGGATCCCACCCGACGGGCTCGAATCCATTTTCGAGGCGTTCTCGCAGGCCGAAGGCTCAACCGCCCGGCGCTTTGGTGGGACCGGCCTCGGCCTCTCGATTTCGACCCAACTCGTGAAGATGATGCAAGGCAAGCTGTGGGTTGAGAGCGAAGTCGGCGTTGGAAGCACCTTCCACTTCACTGCGCGGCTTGCACCGGCTTCGCACGAAAGCGAATCTGAACCGGACGCGGTAGGCAGCGCGACCACCGTGTTGGTCATTGCCGACACCGAAGAAGCCCGCCGCGGCACCACCGAGATGCTTCGGATGGGAGGCTTGCGCTCGGTTGTTGCCAACGACTTGGCCGGAGCTCTCGACATAGTCTTCGAAGCGGGCCATGCCCACCCAACTCCTGGCGCAGTCGTGATCGATGTTCGGGTCGGAATCGCCGAGCTCGCCAGTCGGCTCGCCAAAGAACCTTCCTTCAAGAACTTGCCGATTGTGGTGCTTACGCCAACTGGCGAACGCGGCGACGCAGCCGTCTACCGGGCAGCCGGCGCTGCGGGCTATCTGTCGAAACCGCTGGGGGCCGGTGAACTCAGCGATACGATTGCGGCCGTTTCGGGCGCTTCCCGACCGGACGGCGAATTGGTCACCCGCCATTGGTTGCGGGCCCGGCGACCCCGGATGAACCTGTTGGTGGCCGATGACAGTGCCACCAATCGCACGATGGTGACCCGCCTGCTTGAGAAACGGGGTCACACCGTGACCATTGCCGAGAACGGCCGGGACGCCGTTGAGTTGGTCCTGGCCATCAAGTTCGATGCAGTGCTGATGGACGTCGAAATGCCCGAGATGGACGGACTCGAAGCCACGTCAACGATTCGCGCCCAGGAGACGGGCCACATCCCGATTATCGGATTGACGGGACGCGCCTCTGAGGAAGATCGGCGAACCTGTCTCGATAGCGGCATGGACAACGTCGTGTCGAAACCGTTTCGACCCGAGGCGCTTTTCACCGCGGTGGAGCAAGTTTTCAATGGACTCATTGACATCGATTCGATTCCGAAACGCCAAGGACGGCCAGCAGACCTGCTTGATCGTTTCGAGGCGCTCGAACGGCTCGGCGGGATGCCAGATCTCGCTGTCGAGTTGATGCAGGAGTTTCAGAAAGAGTATCCGGCCGACCTGGAGTCCATCCGTGAGGCCTTTGTCGCTCGGGATTTTCAGCGTGTGTCGCGAGTCGCCCATCGAATGAAGGGCAGCCTCGGGCTTCTTTCGGCAGGCCCGGCCGCTCAGGCAGCAGCACTGTTGGAACGGCACGCGGCAGACGGCACCGTCGCGCACGCCGAAACGGCGTGGAAGCTGCTGCAGGAAGAGATGGAAAGCCTGGAGCCGGTGATTGTCAGGCTGGCCGAATCGGCCGGGGCTTGGGCTTAGGTCGAGGATTCCTCAGCCACGGATTTGAGCCTGGCCAGGCCCTTTTCGAAGTCCGGTCCGATCATCTTGTCCATGCTTGAAAAGAGGCCCATCAGCTTCGTGGCGAAGGTTTTCGCTCCGGTCATCGTCCAGGTCACCCGGGTCGAATCACCCTCCGATTGGAGTGCAAACGTAGTGACGCTGCTCGACTTGAACGGTTTCAGAAAGTCGAGAGCGACCTGGACTTTGGCCGCCTCGGCCACCTCGGTAATCTCCATCCGTCCTTCGCCGGCCTTGCGGTTACCCGACCAGGTGTAGACGGCCCCCTGGCCTGATCCGGCCCCCGAGTAGGTGCGCTTCAGGTTCGGGTCCAGGTCCTCCCACGGAGACCAGCCGGTCCAGTGGTGAAAGTCGACGATCTCGTTGTAGATGCGCTGAGCGGATGCTTGCACGGTGGTGGAACGCTCGACGTTGAAGGTATCTGCCATGGAGCCAGAATAGCGTCGAATGTTGTCTCGGGTATAGGCCTACTGAGCGTCCTCGCGGTCGGCTTGGGTCTCGGGCCCGGTGCTTGCCGAAGCTCCGGGCGGGGGCGGTGGCACGCTGGCCGGCTCGTTACTCGCGGCGTGGGCACCACTGTCACGCCGTTTTTGTCGCCGCCAGAAAAGGAATCCAGCGAGGAGTACCAGAATCGGGGCTAGACCGACGATGAACCCCACCAAAACGTTGCCAGCCGACCAGGTGATCTGGAGGAGCTCCCAGCCGCTGTCGAGTCCGTCACTGAAGCCCGGCAGGCCGCCAGGGTCGACCACGTCGATGATGAGCGAGGACGTATTGGAAATCGTCCGTCCCGCCACCGGATTGTCGTCCTGATCTACCGCAGTAGCCGTGATGCGGGTCTGGGTGCGGGTGCGCCGTTCTGGGGTGACTTCTGCTGCGAGGATGACTGACTGACCCGGTTCAAGCGTGTCTTCCAAACTGCCGAACACCACGATCATGTCACTTACCGCTACGTCTAGCACCGGGTCCTGGAGGGTGAACTGGGTGAGCGGGGTGTCGCCGACGTTGAGGATCTCGTAGCAAACGGTGGTGGCCTCGTTGCCTTGGTCGACGGCCAGTTCCTGGCTCCCCGGGCAGGATGCCCCGCTGTCTTCGTGTCCCGGGTAGGCGGTGACGGTGACGTTGAAGGCCGGCTGGCTCAGCGCTTCAGTGATCGTCAGCGTGATCGTGGCCAGATCGACAGCGTCGCTCAGAGTCCGCAATGAACCTCGTAAGGTTTCGAGTTGGGTCTCTCGCTCAAGGAGTTCGTTCTCCAACTCGACGACCTGTGTGATGTCTGTGGCGGCCTCAAGCAGGGCTTGGAGGCGGGCAACCGAGGCGGATGCCGTAGAAATGCGACTTTCCAGATCGACCACTCGTTCGGTGACATCGTCGGCGTTGACGGATTGCGAGCGGATCTCGCCAACGCTGCCGAGCTCGGCCAGAGCGGCCTGAAACCGGTCCGGCGGAACCTTGAACACCAGGACTGTGCGGGGGGTCGGCAGTCCGACCGTGTCTTGACCGAACAGGAATCCACCGAGGCCTTCGATCACGGCTGTCGCCTGAGATGAGGCATCGCCCACATTGTTGACCGCCACGGTCATGGTGGCAGTGAAGATGATGTCGCGTCCCAGGTTCACCGGTACTTGCGCACCGACGATGCCGCCGTCGCCGAGATCTTCGGGTGCGGTGGGCGATTCTGCCGCGGTGCGCTCGCCCTCGATCGGTAAGCCATTCGCGTCCACGGCTCCGAAGTCTTCGATCAAGCCCTGTTCCCCTGAATCGGAAGTATCCCCGCTACAGGCCGCTGCCACCAGTCCGAGGACCAGCAGTACGGCCAGTAGTCGGGTGATCAGGTTCGGTTTCATGGGCATCCTCCGCAACATGTACAGCTGGCGGCCTCGTCAGCCGTTGGTTCTCTGACGCAGCCAAGCAGGCGGATGGTTCCGCTGCTGGCTAGTAACGCCTCTTTTTGAACTGCCCGATGATGTCGACCACGGCTTGGCCGACCGTGTCCTGGTTGGTGAGTTCCGGGTGGGCGATACCTGTCAGTGCCCGACCGAGGCCCCGTCGGATCTGCCCGATCCAGCTCCGGGCCGCGATGACTCCTGCACCCACCTGCACGATGAGCGCACCGAGGCCTGCCGCCAAACCGACCAGCATTCCGACGCCGATACCAAGACCGATGAACAGTCCCAATCCGACGACCGCCCCGGACGCGGCTAGACCGAGCCCGGTCCAATAGGCCGGGGCGGTGCTGGCTCGTAGCGTGATCACGTGCTGGTTGTCGGTGATGGTTTCGACCCGGTGGGCGACCTTGACGCTGCGTAGTGCTCCGGTGCCCTGAGCGATCTTGAGACCTTGGCGCAATGAGTTCACCGGGCTGGCGCGCTTGGTCCAGACAGTCGTCTGCGGAGTAGTCCTGGTCACTTGAAGCCCTTCGTGACGGGTCATCCAGTCGGCGATGTTCGTTTCGGCTTCCGGGCGAGTGGCGGTCACGAGGATTTGATCGGAGATCTGTTTGGGTCCGAATACCCGTTCAGCCAAGCCGTCTGGCGGGACATGGTCGGGCCGGGAAAGTTCTTCTGCGAGAGCTTTCGCCACGATGTCGCGATGCACGCCGAGTTCGTCTGCGACCCGATTGAGCGTCTCGACATCGACCCGGGCATCGTCGTAGTCGGAGTCTGTCTGTAGTTCGATGGCGCGCCGCAAAATCCGATCAGCGCGCGCGGGCGACAGTTTCTGCAGGCGGTCAGATACGTCGTCGCTGGGGTTCGTTCGGCGTTGAGATGGCCGCGGCGGTTGCTGTTGAGAGGACTCCACGATTTCAAGTATCGCGCAGATCGCAGTTTGTGATCGGCGGTTAGAAGAACATTCCCGGATGGGGGCTTGGCAACAGGAAGGCCTCGTCGAGTTGAGCAAGCAGTCCAGTTGGTCCTCGTAGCTGGTCGGTGAGGGCCAGACTCGAAGCAGGATGCACGCCAAACCACATCCGACTAAACGCATTGATGGAGGCCGTCAGGGTCGGGATGGATCCATCTACGCCAGGCTCGATGAACGAGTCCTTACCAACGTTGATCCGGTACTGACCGGATAGACCGATTCGGTTGCCGTATTCGTTCAAAGGATCTGACAGGTCGAGGTTGAACGTGATCTCGTCGCCTGGCCAGGAGCGCTGCGCCACCACATGGCCCAGATCGAGGATGCGAAGTTGCCACCACGCCAGGGCTTGATGCCGGGCCTCATGTGGTGACTTGGCTGTCTGGATTCGTTGTCGGATCGGATGCCGGAGCAGATCGTGGAGTTGTATCTCGGGTGGTTCAACCATCTTGACGCTACGGATCTGGTCACCGAATTCGCGAACCAACGCCAGGAGTTCAAGGATCTGTTCCGGAGCCTCATACGCCATGAGGATTATGGCCAGCGGCCCCGAATATTCCCGCTTGACCGCCCAGATGAAATGGGTGAGCCGATCTTCCTCGTAGTACCCCCATCCCGCCCCGTCGGTGTCCGTGGACAACTCGGCTTTGGTGTAGCCAGGTGTATTGATGGTCACGCCTCCATGCGACCGTTTCCTGCGGAGATGGGCGGCGTGGATCTCCTCCCAATCGTCGGCGCCCAAACGGCTCGGAGTTCGATAGGGAGCGTCGACCGTCAAGGAACTTGGATCAAAGACCATCTGGTTCATGTACGCCGAGGTGCCGAATCCGAGCCGGTCATAAAAGCCTTGCTCGAACATCCCGAGCGCCGCCACATGAACTCCGCGTTCGAGCGCATTCGCCACGACTGATGCCGTGGTTCCGGTGGCCAGGCCCTGCTTGCGCCCGACCAGGCTTGTCGTGACGGCGGTCACGCAGGCGAGGTCCAGGTCGGTGTCGAGGTAGCGGATGGTCCCGTCGTGCACAGCAGCCAGGGCTTCGGCCTCACCGTTGATCAAGCCGACGGCTACGTCGGCTTCCTCGACATACCATTCCATGGCCGCCTGCTCCTCGGGGCTGGTTGCCCAGCCGATTTCCTTCCACATCCGCTGGATGTGAGGCAGGTCTGATGCTTGATACGCGCGAATGGTCACGGGCAAAACCTAACCAGATCTACTGAGATCTGAGGCGGCTTTTTTGGACCTTGCCCATGGCGTTGCGGGGGATCTCGTCGAGGAACTCGTAGTGGCGAGGTTGTTTGTAGCGGGCTAGATGGCTGTCGGCATGGTTTCGAAGGGCAGCTTCTTCGCAATCACCCACTACGAACGCCACGGGGATCTCGCCGAGATCGTCATCAGGCACGCCCACCACGGCAGACTCCACGACGCCAGGCACTTCATTGAGGACTCGTTCGACTTCTTTCGGGTAGACGTTGAATCCGCCGGTGACGATCAAGTCATGCGATCGACCGAGCAGGGCGATCCGGCCGTCCTGGTCGGACCTGGCGAGGTCGCCGGTTCGGAAATACCCGTCCGGCGTGAACGACTCGGCAGTTTGCTCTGGTCGCTGCCAATACCCACCGAATAGGCTCGGTCCCTGAATTTGGAGCGTTCCTACTTCGCCCGCGGGAAGGGCCCGGTCGTCGCCATCGGCCACGCGGACCAAGTACCGGGGGAGTGGAAAGCCGACGGTTCCGGCCAGTCGCTCACCGTCGTAGGGGTTGGAGCAGATCATTCCGGCTTCGGTCATGCCGTACCGTTCCAGGATGGTGTGCCCGGTCCGGGATTTGAACGCGGCAAATGCTGCTTCCGACAGCGGCGCCGAACCGGAGATGAACAGGCGCATGTTGACGCAGTCCTCGGAACGGAAGGCCGGGTCGGCGAGCAACCGGGAGTAGTAGGTCGGCACGCCCATCATCACGGTCGCCGAGGGGAGCTGTTGGCGCACTGCGTCGGCGTCGAACCGATCGAGGAAGACGACCCGCGACCCTCCGAGAAGTGCACAATGGAGCGCAACGAAGAGTCCATGCACGTGGAAGATGGGCAGTGCGTGGAGCAACACATCGTCCGGCTGCCAGTTCCAGATCTCGAACAGTGTCGTGGCATTCTCCAGCAAGCAGCCGTGGGTGAGCATCGCCCCTTTTGATCGGCCGGTAGTACCCGACGTGTACAAGAGCGCGGCGATATCGGTGGCGGCGCGCTCGACGACGCTGTCAAAGCGATAGTCCGCCTGGAAAAGCGTGCCGCTCCCGTCGTCGGCAAGGGTGAGGGTCGGCGCACCGGTCAGGGGGTGCGCGGCGACGATGACGACCGGGCCGGCGTCGTTCACGAAATAGGAGATCTCCGACGGTGTGTAGGCCGGATTCAGAGGTACGTAAATAGCCCCGATTCGCAAGCAGGCGAGGTACAGGCCTACTGCGTACGCCGACTTCTCCAGTATGACCATCACTCGATCTCCAGGTTCGACCCCTGCCGACCGGAGCGCCCCACCCATGACGCTGGTGAGTTCGAGGATGTCTCCGAAGGTCCAGAGCCGGTCAGACGTATCGAGGAACACGTCATCGTGAGCCAGATGATCGGTTAGGGCCGAGAACAAGTTCACAGCAGCGCCTGATGCCGGTCGGCGCAACCGCGTCGACCGTCGACCAAATAGGGGATCATTCGATCCGGGATTTCGAGCCGCCCCAGACGAAGGCCTGGTGGGCGTCGCGCGGCGGCCAATAGTCGTCGTTTTTGTAGGCCCAGTATTCGAACGGGTTGTTGAAGTAGGCGAACGTCTCAACTACCGGCCAAACGGGTTCGCGGCGAACGAGGGCTGCCACCATGCCGACCGCTCCGGCTCCGATGAGCCAGCCGACGTAGCCGATCTGATACAGCGGTCCGAACCAGCGGTTCTGCCAGACGTGCAGGGCTTCGTGGCGTTTGATGAACTGTCGACGGCCCGCCGATTTCTCAAGGTCGTCAAAGTCGATCGAGCCGGCGGCACCCGAGATCACATTGCCGACCGTGAAGGCATACCCGCGCTTGAGGGCGATGCCCGCCGCATACACCTGGTGGTTTTGTCGGTAGGTCAGATCAAATCGATACCCGGCGGCGGGGCGCGGCATGTTGGCAAGGTTCAAGAGCAATCCGGCCGTGGTGCCCAGCAAACCCCACGTGCTGTCGAGTGTCAGCGCCAGGGCACCGCGACCTCTCCAGTCATACATCCATCGCCAGCCGGAGATGGCGCCATTGGCGGCACCGGCGATCGCGGCCGGGACGGGCAATCCAATGAGGCTGCCAATGCCCCAGGCCAAACTGCCGCCGACTGCCCCGGTAGCGATCGATTCGGCGAGTCGCCGGGGCCAGACGGTTTTCGCTTCTGGTTTTGGCAGGTTCAGGGCCACAGCACTCCTTGGTGCGTTAGGGCGGCGATATCCATCGTCGCCGCTACCGCGATATGGAGGGCGGCACCCCACCACACCGAATTGGTTCGTAGAGATAGCGTACCCAGTGTTACCCCGCCCAGGATGGCGCCAAACGCCTCGGCCAACGGTTTCGCAAAATGGATCATGTTGTAGGGGATCACCATGACGAAAATGGCGGCGTAGCCCACTCGCCATTTGAGCCCATGGACCATGAAGCCGCGAAAGAAGAACTCCAGAGCGACGAACTGGGCGGCATACATGACCCACCAGATCACCATGTTGGGCCACAAGCCCTCACCGGGGAGTAGGTCATAGAACGGGTACTTGGCGAGGAATGCCGGTGAGAATGACGCCCAGATCACGACTGGCAACGAGATGAGAAACAGCAGCACATACGGTTTCCAATGCGTGGCGATCCCCCGGATCGCCACGCCGAATTCTGCGACTGGTTTTCGAATCAGGAACTTGATGGCGATCACCGGAAGCGCCACATAGGCGAACAGCTGCACGAGTGTCCAGACGGTCAGCCGGGCGAGCTGAGCGCTGTCGGGCGACGAAAGCCAGCGGTCCAAGGAGGTCGGGTTGAGTCCGACTCCCCGTACGAACCCGCTCACCCAGGCAGGATCCTTGGCGAAGAAGTTGATCAGCGTGAGCGCCACCGCCGAGGTAAGCGCCACGATCACCATCATCCGGTTGGCGTCGCCGGGTGCCTGGCGGCGGTAGTCGTCAGATGCCGCATCGGCAGCAACGGCAGTCTGGCGAACGTATGTGTCAAACATGACTGCGCACCCTAACGCCGGTCGTCGGGCGGACACGGACGCGGAGGGCCTAAGTTCAGTCGACGGGACCGAGCTTCACAGCCTCCCGAGAACCGTGACGATGTCATGGCTGCCGTGGCCGCGTAGGTCGACACTGGTCGCCTCTGATAGCGAGTAGCGACTGTTCAATTCGGCGGCAGTTTCGATGGATATCCGCACTTCCCCGGCTGCTCCGGTTGACTCGATCCGGCTTGCGACATTGACGGTGTCACCCCACAGATCGTACGAGAACTTCCTTTTGCCAATCACACCTGCCACCACTTCCCCAGAATGGATGCCGATGCGGATAAGCCACGGGAGGTTGTGCCCCACGGCGAACCGGGCGGTCGCCTCCTGCATCTGAAATGCCAGGCCCACGATCGCGGTCGCATGGTCGCGGCGAGGCGTGGGTACGCCCGCCGCGACCATATACCCATCTCCGATGGTCTTAATTTTCTCGACGCCCATTTGATCGACGAGATCGTCGAACTCGGAGAACAGTCCGTTGAGCAGTTCGACAACCGTGCTGGCGTCGGATGCTGCGGTGAACGCCGTGAAGCCAACGAGGTCGGCAAACAGGACGGTTACGTTGTCGAAACGCTCGGCCACTGCATCGCCGGATTGTTTCAGACGTTCAGCGATTTCGTCCGGTAATACATTGCGCAGGAGCGCAGCGGAGCGTCGTTGCTCGGCCTGTAGTGCCGTCTCGGCGAGGAAGACACTTCGGTAAGCCTTGTCGACCAGAATCCAACAACCGATCGAGAACGCTGCAGCGATTAAGAACCACCACAGCATGTTATTGACGATTGCTGGGTCGACTTCGGCAGCTCGCATTGCACCCCAAGGAACCGATGCGCTGAGAACGACATCGAGGATGGCCTGGCGGAGCCGAACCGCCACGACCGGAATCCACACAAACGGCAACAAGAAGGAGGGGGCGGCGAGTTCGAAAACTCCCAGGCGATAGTAGATAACCGGCAGTCCGACCGTGATCGAAGCGAATGCCAGCACTTCGAGCACGGTGAAGTATTTCACGGCCTTGGTGTAGGTAAGCGCCCAAGCCAGGAGAAAGCCGACGACTATGACGAGCCTGACCGGAGTCGCCGAAGCGGCTGTTTCCGGAGCGACCTGGTAGTCCCAGATGATGAAGAGGGGGACGGAAGGCGTCGCAATGAGCGCCGCAGCCCGGGCTATACGGATGCCGCGTTCCAGGGCACGTTCCTGATAGGCCGCCTCGACTTCAGGGCTGAATGCAAGCGTCGGGAACTGGATCCGGCCCTCCAAAGGTGTGCGTCCTGAAATAGTACCGATGGGCGAACGGTGTCAGGGGTCCGACGCCTCACCTAGGCTGGCTATCGAGGAGGTAGCGATGGGTGAGATGGTGCAATTTCCCTCTGATGGGTCGACAGCCAGCGGCTATTTGGCGGTGCCGAGAAGTGGTTCTGGGCCAGGGGTCATCGTGATTCAGGAATGGTGGGGCCTGGTCCCGCACATCAAAGATGTCGCCGACCGGTTCGCCTCCGCTGGGTTCGTGGCGCTAGCACCCGACCTTTATGACGGTCACGCCACCACCGAGCCGGACGAGGCCGGGAAAGCCATGATGAACCTCGAACTCCAACGGGCCGCCAATCACATGACCGGAGCCGTTGACTTTCTTATTGGCCACGACGCAACGTCGAGCGATCGCATCGGAGCCGTCGGGTTTTGTATGGGTGGAGGGTTGGTGTTGTGGTTGTCGACCCTCAAGCCGGAGATCACCGCCTGTGTGCCCTTCTACGGGGCGATTCCGTGGGATTCGATGCAGCCCGATTACACCCATGCCCAGGCCGCTTACATGGGGCATTACGCCGAAAACGACGGATGGGCCACCCAGGATGGGGCTCGCAAACTTGAAGAACACTTGATCGACCTTGGCAAGGACGCAGTCTTCTACTTCTACGAGAACACGGATCATGCTTTTTTCAATGATGATCGCGCCGAGGTGTACGACGAAGCGGCTTCCCAGTTGGCTTGGGATCGCACCATCGACTTCTTTCGCGATCGCTTGTAAGTGACCGATCGATCACTCTTCTTCCGGCCGATCCAGCATCGTATCGTTGCCCGGGCGCTGCGCCCTGCACTTGTGTGGGCGTATGTGGCCGTGTTCGTAGCGGCCTTGCTGGTGATTTTGGTCTGGCTGCTGGCAATCGGAGTGGGCGCTGGCGTCTGGGTGTTCAACCGCGACCACGTGATCATGGAATCGGCGGCCCGGGTCGTGCGATACGCATTGTGGGTTTCGGGACCGGTGACCGTTGGCGTGGCAGTGGCGGGTGCTGCTTATGGGTCTACCGAGTCGCGCTCGTTTCCACGAACGGTGACTGGCACCATCATTGGAGTCGGTTTTGGGGCCGCCCTCCTCGGAGTTGGCGCCTCCGGTTTTGCGGCGGCCGGCCTGGCGGCCGGGTGGGGGAGTGCGATCCCGGCCGATCGCACGAGTCGGATCGCCGCCCGGGGATTACCGATGTTGATTGCGGCTATCGCCGCGACGGTCTGGCCGATTGGTCGGATTGCCGATCTGGGGCGAGGACCGCTCGTCGCCGTGTTCGCCCTGTCTCCACTGCTTGCTGCGCTTGTAGTGTGGGCGGGGGACGCCGCTTGGGCGGCGATCTCTGGCGGAAAAGAGGAACCGAAATCGGCCCCGGTCGGTTGATACCCAAAGGAGCGCAACCGTGTTAGGTGTCTACATCTTCTGTGCGATCGTCGGTATTCCGCTCGTTCTCATGATGGCGTTCCTCGGTGGTGATACGGACCTCGACTTCGATGCCGACCTGGACCTTGACCTCGACCTCGACATGGACGTCGATATGGACATGGACATGGACATGGACGTTGACATCGATCCGGACCTGGAGACTGGCCTAGACATCGCTAGCGCGGGTGGGGTCGCCGGGGATGCGTTCACAAGCATGCTGTCGATTCGAGCAGCCATTTTCGCTTTGGCGGGATTCGGCACCGGCGGCCTGGTTGGTTATTGGTCCGGTCTACCCCTCGTGGTTCATGTTGTCATGGCCGTCGTGGCGGGACTGGGTTTTGCTTTCGCGTCATCGTTTGCCCTGGCATGGGTAAAGCAAAACGAGACCAACTCGGAAGTTCGCAAAGTCGACCTCCAGGGCAAGGCTGCCCGGGTCACGGTTCCCGTCGCGCTCGATCAGCGAGGCAAAGTCAGCTTGTTGGTGCAGGGCAAACCAACGCAAATGACCGCCAAATTGTTCAGCGAAAAAGGCGACCAGCAGCTGTCGGTCGGCGACCAGGTCGTGGTTGTCGAAGTTGACGAGTCGGGTACGGCGCTCATCGCCCGGCTCGACTCACTCGCCAACGAATAGTTCACATACAGAAAGGGTAAACATGTTGCCGTGGATCATTAGCGGAGTGTTAGTCGTGGTTGCGGTGTTGATCATCGCCGCCGTCATCTCCAGTCTCGTCGTAGTAGTGCCACCCAACCGGGTGGCCGTGTTTTCGGGGTCAGGTGGCGGAGCCCGTCAGGGCTACAAGGTCGTCGTGGGTGGTAGAAAAGTTCGACGGCCCATCATTGAGAAGGTGGATTGGATGGATCTATCCACCATCGCCATCGACGTCTCCGTGAGCAATGCCTACTGCAAGGGCACGATCCCACTAAACGTACAGGGTGTTGCCAACGTCAAGATTTCCTCGAAGGAGGGCATTCTCGATAACGCCATCGAACGGTTCCTGGGCCGACCCATTGACGCGGTTGCGAAGATCGCCAAGGAGACGTTGGAAGCCAACCTCCGTGGGGTCCTTGCCACCCTGACGCCCGAAGAGGTCAACGAGGATCGGCTGAAGTTCGCGACGACCTTGATTGACGAGGCCGATGACGATATGCGCACGCTGGGTCTGGAACTCGACGTACTGAAGATCCAGAACGTCACCGATGAGGTCGGTTATCTCGAATCGGTTGGTCGGCGACAGACCGCCCAGGTCCTCAAGGAGGCCCGGGTGTCGGAAGCGTCCCAGCGGGCAGAGGCAGAGGAGCAAGAGGCAGAGTCCCGGCGGCGGGCAGAGATGGCCGGGTTGCAGGCCGACGAAGCGATCATCGTGCAGCGGAACGAGCTGCGTATGCGAACTGCCGATCTCGAGGCTGAAGCTGTCGTCAAAGAGCAGCAGGCGCTGGTAGCCGGCGAGAAGGCGCGGGCCGTTGCCGAGCAGGACCTCGAGCAAGCCCGCATCGAACTCCAGAAGCGGCGACTCGAAGCCGATGTCATCACGCCGGCCAGGGCCAAGAAAGAAGCCTCGGAGCTCGAAGCCAAAGGTAACGCGGCCTCGATCATCGAAGATGGTACGGCCCAGATTGAGGTCTTCAATCGGCTGGTCACCCAATACAAGGCAGCTGGTGCAGACGCAGAGCGCATCTTCGTGCTCAACATGTTGCCGGACCTGGTCGCCAAGATCGTCGACACGGTTAATAACGTCTCGATCGACAAGGTGTCGGTCATCGACGGTGGCGGAAACGGCAGCGGTCAGGGCATCCCGGGCTTGCTGTCGCAGTTGCCTGCTTCGGTGATCAAGATCACCGAACAGATCGAGAACGCCACCGGTGTCAACATTCTGTCTGGCTTGAATCATCCTGCCAAGGTCGATGAATTGCCGGTCGTCGAAGCAGTCCCGCCGGTTCCTGAGTCAAGCTGAGGCATAGAGAAGACGAACAGAGAATACGGAAAGATAGGAGAAGCCCCCGGCGTCGTCGGGGGTTTCTCGGTTGCTTAGACATTCGGTCAGGCACCCGCCGTGCATTAGCCTGTGCAGGTGGCCCGTCTTCGCTTGTTCGCCAATCTGAGAGAACTAGCCGGCACCGGTAGCGTCGACATCGACGCTGATACGGTCGGCGACCTGCTGACCCAGGCCGGTTCGTCCTATGGACCATCTTTTGTGGCGGCGTTGGACACGGCCAAAGTCTGGGTGAACGGCGAACCGGCCACTCCAGAACTGGCGGTGTCTCCCGGTGACGAAGTGGCAGTAATCCCTCCGGTATCCGGGGGAGCGGCCACCTTGATGGACAATCCGAACATCTCCATCTTCGGAGTCCTTGGCTCGGCGGTTCTGCTTTCAGCGACGAACGCTTATTTGCCGGCCGAGTGGTTCGCCGCCTCGCTGGTGCTCGTTCTGAGCCTTTGGGCGGTGGACATCGTCCGTGAAACGAACACCGGCGGAATGGCGATGCAGTTGCCTCCGGTGCTTATTGGCATCATGGCCGGAGTGGCGTTTGTTGCCGCTTCGCCTGGCGATGATCGGGGTTTCGCAGCGTTCGGCCTCGTCCTGGTGGTCTCGCTCATCGTGTCCTTGGTGTGGTCGGTGGCCGTTGACGAGGCCCGTCATCTGTCGGCGGTGGCCAGCACCACGGTTATCACGACTATGGCAAGTTTGGCGGCGGCCTCACTGATGGCCGCCCGACTGGTCGGGGGAGCAACGGTCACGGGTGTGTTCCTCATCCAGGTCATCGTGGCCGGCATTGCCACGGTTATCGCCTTCCGCGTGGCGATTCTGGACCCGAGCATTGTCGGGTCTCTGGGAGCGATCATTGCCGGCGTTGTTGCGGCGATGTTGTGGGACTTGCCCGTTGTTGAGTTTGTGTTGGTAGGTGTGGCCGTGGCGCTCGCTCTGCTTGCGGGGAAAGGTTTTGGCGGCCTCTGTCGGACAGGCGAGCCATATGTTCTCGATCGACCACCGGGCGTCCTCGGAGACCTCGATGGGGCGGTGTTGGCGGCCGGTCTGCTCTTGCCGGTTTTTTATCTCGTTACCGCAGCCTGAGACTTCGGGCTAGGAGGCCCACACCAGGCGGCCAAGCGCCAGACCTGCGGCAGCTGCCAACACCCCGACGGCCAACGATCCGAAAAGGTTGGCGAGGCCGAGACCGATGTCGCCCCGGCTGAATAGTTCAACCGACTCGACCGTCCAGGTACTGAACGTCGTGAAGCCACCCAGGACCCCGACTGTTAGTCCCGTACGAAGTGCCACATCCCAGTCCGGTCGAGTGGCCGCTACGGAGGCGACGACGCCAAGGGTGAAGGCTCCCACGATGTTGACCGCGAAGGTCCCCCAGTGAATACCCGGGAGATCTTTCATCCACGTTCCGATTGCATAACGCCCGGCCGATCCGAAGGCTCCGCCCAGTGCTACGTACATCAGCGTTCTCACGCCGGGCAGCCTACTGGTCGCGAAAACCATCTTTGTGGCGCTAGGCGGGTTTACGCTGTCGGGTGTGCGAACCCCCACCTCAGTTTTCCTTGTGGTCGCGCTGGTGCTCGGGCTGATTGCCTGGGACCCTTCGCCGGCGATATCAGTTGACCGTCAGGCGGTCGATCAAGCCTGTGCTGCGTCCAAGCAGGCACTGTCCGTTGTCGAAGACGGAGCGGCTCGCCTTGACGAGGCTGTGCGACGTTACGTGGAAATCAACATCCAGTTGGAGGAGCAATCGCTCGAGACCTTTGGGCTCCGAGCCGAAGCGGATGAGAAGGCTGAGGTGGTTTCCGGTCTTCGGGCAGTGGTGAACGAGCAGGCGATCGGTTTGTACATGTCAGGCTCGGCGACCCAAGGATCATCGTTGCTCGCGTCGAAATCTCTCACGGACTTCCTTACCGGCCGCCAGATGCTGTCGGGTCTGAGTGAGCGCACCTTCGATGCGGCTGTCGAACTTGAAAGTCAGATCCAGGACCTGCTGACGCTGAACGAGGAACTCCAGGCGCACAACGAGGAGCTCGATGATCTCCGAGACGAGTTGGAGCAGCTGGCGCTAGAAACCAACCAGGCGCTCCAAGCCGCCCAGATGGCCTACTTCGATCTGGACACCGAATGTGCCCGACTTTACAACGAGTATCAAGCCGAGCTCAGGCGGATCGAGGCCGAACGAATCGCCAATGCCACCGGGGGCTTGCCGCTCGAAGCGACACCTGGATTTGTCTGCCCCGTCAATCAGCCCTTTTCGTTCATCAACGATTGGGGGTTCTCCAGGGATGGAGGACGTCGCTCGCACAAAGGTACTGACGTCTTCACGCCGTATGGTCAGGAACAATATGCGGTGGCCAACGGAACCATCGAACTGTTGTCCGGCGGTTTGGGCGGCACGGCCATCTGGTTGGTCTCCGATTATGGCGTCCGGTTCTATTACGCTCACATGAGTGGCTATGCGCCGGGACTCACGAACGGTCAAGCGGTAGCCATCGGCGATCTTGTGGGATACACCGGGAACACCGGGAACGCTCGTACGACGCCGCCACATCTTCATTTTGGAATACGAGCGTCGACGGGACAGTGGGTTAACCCCTATCCTACGTTGGCACGAACTTGCGGATAAGGAGTATTTGTGAGCGAGAAACGACGTCGAATCGATCAGATTCTTGACCCGGCCTACACCGAAAACCTGCCTGGTCTTGATCTGGGCGAGCTGCGCGCTCGGCGTCAGGTTGCCGCCGATGTTGAAAGCGAGCTTTCCTACTACCGCCGGATCCTGCATGGGCGGATGGACCTACTCAACTTCGAGTTGGCCCGCCGACGCGGCGACGAAAAACGATCGCTCATCGAAGCATTGCCCGAAATCCTCGCCGCCGGTGAGCGAGCTGGCGGCCAGACGGGCCGGGTACGTGGCGAATTTGATCTGGCGCTTGCGGGCGACGGCAATCGTCCCATAGATGCCGTACTGCAGGATGACTTTCTCACCCACGTATATGACCTTGAAGTCTCAGAACTCGAAGACATTCTCACGGCTCTCACGGAATCAGAACGGGAAGTGTCCGAAACCCGTAGGGCGATTCAGGCCGTTTTCGATCAGGTTCAGCAAGTCATCTCCGATCGGTATCGGGAGACAGTTGTTGGCGAACTCTCCGATTGAGCCTTCTCGGCAAGGTCATCCGCAACGGAGTTGTTGAAGCGGAGCATCACGGAGCCATAGCGGTCGTTGACCCGGATGGAAACCTGGTCGCTTCGATGGGTGATATAGATCGTCTGTTTTATGGTCGCTCGTCGCTGAAACCGTTTCAGGCTCGAGCGTCTCTCGACCTGGGGGCTGTAGTCAGTGGGCCCGCGCTCGCCGTTGCTTGCGCCAGCCACGGCGCGATGCCGATCCATGTGGCGTATGTGCGCCAGATCCTCGAGAGGGTTGGCCTCAGTGAAGCTGCGCTACAAACTCCCCCTGCTTGGCCCATGGCTGAAGACGAAGCCCGGCGACGATTCGCGGCCGGAATGCAGGAGCCGCGGTCGATCTGGCACGGTTGTTCGGGCAAGCATGCCGCCATGCTGGCGGCGTGCGTTGCGTCCGGTTTCCCGGTCGAGACGTATGCGCAACCCGACCACCCGTTGCAGGAACACATGCGGATTCGCCTGACCGAGGCGCTGGGTCATCCAATGTCGGAACCTGCTGTTGATGGATGCGGCGCCCCGGTTTACGAGGTTTCGGTACGTTCGATGGCAAACGGGTTCGCCCGACTGGGCACGCATCACGAATACGCCGGGATTTGGACAGCGATGCACCGGTACCCGGGCCTCGTCGGCGAGAATCCTCGGATTGACCAACTGGCGGCCACGATGACCGAGGCGGCCGCAAAAGTGGGCGCCGAGGGCGTCATCGGGATCGCGGTTCGGTCCCGGTTCGGCATAGCCGTCAAATCGTGGGATGGTTCTTCAAGAGGCATCGAAGCAGGTGTCGTCGGGACCATGGAACAACTTGGCTTGTTGAATGGTTTATCTCGGCGTCTGTTGCGAGACCGTCTCGCAGTCTTTGGAGGCGGTTCGGTGCAAGGTCATATTGAGCCAACCGTGGAACTTGTGTGAACGAATTCGACCATCCCCACTTTGCCTTGCCGCCCGTGGCTGCCGGCCTCGGGCCCTTTCCTCATGGCGCCTATCTCGACACGCTCTGGAAGCACACGGCAACCGATCATGACGAACTGTGGATCGTTGGCGACGACCGGGGCGTAGTCCCGCTCATGGTTCACGGACAGGTGATCCGTTTTGTCGGCGACGCAGATCTTGTGGATTATCGAAGTCCCCTCGGGGAGGGGACTGCCGACCTCCTATCGAGCGCGATGTCTGGCTGTCCAACTGGCATGCGCTTCGTCGCCGATTCGCTCCCACGAGTAGCGGCTGACGTCGTAGCCAAGGGTCTTGAGTCGGCCGGTTTACGCATGTCGGTCGGTGACCACACCGTGGCCGCCGTTCTGCAACTCCCCGACGACTTTGAAGAGTACCTTTCGGCGATCGGCAAGAAGGAACGGCACGAAACCAGACGGAAGCGGCGACGCTATGAGGCGGCTTTCGGCGAGGTTCGGTTTGTTCATGCGTCGACCGATGGCCACCTCTTTGATGAATTCGTGTCCTTGCACCGGTTGTCGCCAGGCGACAAAGGATCCTTCATGTCCAAGGATATGGAGTCGTACTTCCGGGCGCTTTTGTCGCTCGACGGATGGGGCATCGACGCGTTGGTCGATGAAGATAACCGGATGGTTGCCGGGGGATTCGCGTTTCAGAATGATGGAGGCTATTTCCTGTACAACAGCGCCTACGACCCTGTGCACTCGGAAGTATCACCCGGCGTAGTGTTGATCGGGGGCCTCATCGAACTCGCCATCGAGAGGGGGCGCGGGTCTTCGACTTTCTCAAGGGCGATGAGAGCTACAAGTTCCGTTTGGGGGCCGAGCCCCGCCAGCTCTACGTCGTGACGGCCAAGACATGATCAAGCAACTCGCCTATTTGAGCCTCCATACCTCGCCACTCATTCAGCCCGGAGGCGGTGACGCCGGCGGCATGAACGTCTACATCGACGAGTTGGCACGGACGATGGCCGATCGGGGAATCAACGTTGACGTTTTCACTCGCCAGACCCATCCCAGCCAACCTCAAGTTGTCATCGTCAACGAGCACTACCGCGTCATTCACATCACGGCCGGACCGGTTTACGACTTGCCGATCGCTCAGCTGACCGAGCATGTTTTTGACTTCGCGGAGTCGGTCTGCGAGTGGGCGCAATCGACCGATACCCGCTATGACATCGTTCACTCGCACTACTGGCTGTCCGGCTGGGCAGGGCTGATGGTCAAACGCATCCTCGGGATACCCCTGGCGAATTCGTTCCACACGCTTGCGAGGGTCAAGGACGCCACTCGTCGCCCGGATGAGCCGCCGAGCGCACTCGTTCGGATTGCCGCTGAACACGACGTGATCGCTGGTTCCGATTGTGTCATCTCATCTACCCAGGCTGAATACGACGACCTGTTGTTGCACTACGGCGCCGACCCGACTCGTTTGTGCACCTCGCCGCCAGGAGTTGATCACGACCTGTTTCGGCCGGCCGATCAGCTAGCCGCCCGGCAAGCTCTGGGAGTCGCTCCAGGGATCCCGCTTCTCTTATTTGTAGGCCGGATTCAGGCGTTGAAGGGTGTCGACGTCGCCCTCGACGCCTTCGAGAAGGTGCAGACCGGCCTTCCGGAGGCGCAGATGCTCATTGTGGGCGGGCCGAGCGGGCCCGGTGGGCCCGAGGAGGTCGCCACGCTCCGCCTGAGCGTCGAAGCCCGCGGATTGAACGATGCGGTCCGGTTCTATGACCCCGTACCTCACCGCGAACTGGCCGTTTTCTATCAGGCGGCCGATGTTTTGGTCGTCCCATCACGTTCCGAGTCGTTTGGTTTGGTCGCAGCCGAAGCCCAGGCCTGCGGCACCCCGGTGGTCGCCGCACGGGTCGGCGGACTCCAGTACGTAATTTCGCACCGGCAATCGGGTCTGCTGATTGACGGTTGGGAGTCGGCCGATTACGCCGACGCATTGACCCGTATCCTGGGCGACGCGGCTTATCGGCTTCGGCTATCACGCGGTGCGATCGCCTACTCTGAGCAGTTCTCCTGGGCGACGACTGCTAATCGGCTCCTTGAGTTATATGCCGGCATCACAGGCTGACACGGCCCGTCTCCTCGAAGAGGTAGTCGCGGGTTGGTTGGCAGACCCCGAAAACGACGTGGTGTATTCCGAGCACGTCGACGGGTACCTGGTTATTCGCCTGCGGCAGGTGGTGCGTGACTTCACGTCGGTTTGGTTTCTCGTGGGGGACCGGTCGGTCGACGTTGAAGCCTATGTGCTTCCCGCCCCCGAGCAAGAAAATTCTCCGGCATTCCGGCAATGCTTGGTCCGCAATCAGCGAGCCTGGCGGGTTCACTTCATGGTTGGAAAAGACGGTGGCCTCGTCCTGCACGGTCGGCTCGCCAAT
This sequence comes from uncultured Acidimicrobiia bacterium, assembly GCA_963847455.1. Taxonomy (GTDB): domain Bacteria; phylum Actinomycetota; class Acidimicrobiia; order Spongiisociales; family JAENVV01; genus JAENVV01. The sequence continues at coordinate 11,705 of CAWKAG010000070.1, read as the reverse complement.
GACCGTGTCACCAGCGCCGAATTGAGCTACCTCCTGGCTGAGATTTATGAGACTGTCGAAGTGAGTTTTAGGCCGCTCATACGCGCTGGATGGACTGATCAACCCGGTCGCGAAAAATAGGTTTGAGAAACTTCTGCACACAGGTTGTGCACAAGACCCTGTGGAAACCTGTGGATACTGTGGATTATTCAGATCTTCCCATCATTTTGTGCATAAAACGGATGCCAGAACCACGATTATAAGTAGTTTAAGTTTGTTAGTGTCGCCTAACAAGCTGGTTGACGCATAGAAATATGTTTCGTAGATTCGTCATACGCAAGGCCCAAGGTGCTGCGACAATTCATCAACCGTTCGGGGAAGTGCGGGAGACGTTTGTCGGGGTTCCTTGGGCTTTTGCGCGTCAATGAAGACCTCGGCTGGACCCGGGTTCAGGGGTCGGTTCAGGGCTCGAGACCGACTCCCAATGTGGCGGCCACTCCGGCATCGATCATGAGATCAAATGAGGCAACGGCCGGCACGTACCCGCCCAGCGTCTCCATAAACAGCACGGTTACGTAGATGCGCCCATTGCTGTCGACTTCCGAAGCGATCCCTACCCGGTCGTAGTCGCCCATGATGTTGGCCCGATGGGTCGGCGAGGCCATGAAAGCCTTGTGGAGCTTTTCGGTGTTTGGCCCGTAGCCGACGTTCTCGCCGATCGTCTGCCAGCCAGTCGTGAACTTTGTCAGATCCGATGAGTGATAGATGTCTCCGCGGGCCAGCATTTCGGACGTGTGGATGGCTGCGTCGTCGACAAGGTCGTCGTAGGAGACGAGTTCGTTGAGACCTGCCGCTACCCGTTCCGCGTTGAGCAGGGCGAGAAACTCAAGATCCATGGACGGGTGCGCCGAAGCCTGCGCTGCCATGGCCGGAGCGATGGTATTGGCGCCCGATGGTGCCGCCGCAACCGAAGAGACGATGGTGCCCGCGATCGCAACCGTGAGGGCAAAGATGAAGGCCAGGCGCATACCTTGTGTATCGGCAAAGGCGTATCAAATGTTGAGTTGGCCGCGATAATTTATCGCGTTACAGCGCCAGTCCGAACATCAGTTCACGCAGGTTGACCGGTTTGGTTTCGAAGGAGTTGAGGTCGACTCGCATGGAGCCGAGTCGCAAACCTTGCATGCCTTCGCCGTGGTTGGTTAAAACCCTCAGCACCCCGTCGGTGTAATCCAGTACGCCGAGACCCAGGCAGGCGCCCACCCCATCCTGGACCCCCACGACCATGCCTGCCAGGCGGTCCAGGTCCAGCCCGGTGGGAAGGGTCGGTGCAAAGACGGTCGGCCTGATTCTCCAGGCCTCCAGCGGATTGGCCAGCGCTTGTTTCAGCTGTCGAACCCGGCCCTCGGAGCGGATATCGGGCGATACGGGGATCAGATCGGGATGAACATCGGCCGTCATAACGTCCACCGAAAAGAATCTTTGGAGCATGCCGACGATCGGCTCGAGTTCGGCGCCGCGTTGCAAGCCCACTACCAGCTCGGGACGGCACGTCTCGACCTTGTGATACTTAAGCGTCTGGCCGACAACGCCCGATACTGCGCCGGTCGTATCGATCAGCACCAGGTCGGCTGTAGCGCGTGCCTGCTCGACCAGCGCCGCGGTAGCCAAGACCATTTGGAGGACCAGGCGTGATGGATTGGTGCTCCCGACGAAGCGCAGCGCATCGGCTTGTGAGATATTGGTCAGGTCTTCGCTGGTTTTTATCCACTTGAGCCCGACACACCCCGGCGGCCCGACGGTCGATTGGGCGACATCGGCATCCACCAATGCCGCAAGTTTCCCTTTGGCGATGCTTTGACGCAGAACTTCGCGCGCCAGGGTGGACTTCCCGGTGTCGGGTGCCCCAATAAGCATCACGACTCCGCCCTGGTTGGCGATGGTCGCCGCGAGTTGTGTGTGATCGGTCACGGGCGGAATGGTAACGGGCGGCAGGAGTAGCGGGATCGCTCGTTAACATGGATCCTCATGAGACCTGCCACAACTTTCGTCATCATTGCGCTGTTGGCCGTTCTCGCCATTGCCGGAACCATCCAGATCATCCAGCTGAACACGCCATAGAGCTCAGAGTCTTGAGAACGTAACCGGTCGCTCAAGCCCGACCGACAACTGGTCAGAGGCGCGGCCCTGGCGCACGGCCAACGCAACCAGGCCCTGCGAGTCGATGACGGCCATCAGGTCACCCTCCGCGACGTGACCGAATGTGTCTACGAGTTGTACTTCCTGCTCGTTCACCCCGATCTTGACCTTGATCGCGTCCCCAACGGAGATGCCGATCGCGGCTAGTTCGTCAGGTCCGATGTTCGTCTGGACGTTGCCGAATCGGTCGATCCACCAGGTGTGGCCGGACACCTGGTTGTCGCCAACTTCGGGGAGAGGCAGGATCATGGGAGTCAGCGACGCCGGGTTGATTTCATCGCCAAGATCCTCAAGTCGCGCTTCGCCGGACGCAAGCACGGCGGCCGCCGGCCCAAAACGATCTCGCCCATCGAACGTCGCTCCGGACGAGGGGATGACGAACTCCGGGTTCGTCAGTGTGTGAGCGTTTTGCGCTCCTCCGACCATGGCGACTGCCGGAGACAGCAAGCCGTTGTCCGGTCCAACGAAGTAGCCCCAGTTTGTTTGTACAGCGATCGGGAGGCGTTCGGTGCCAACCCCTGGGTCGACGACCGCCAAAGCAACGCCCTCGGGTAGGTACTGGATCGCCCGCATCAGCGACAACGCTCCCGACCGAACTGACCCAGGGTGGATCGAGTGGTTGACATCGATGACCCGCGTGTCAGGACTCAGTTTGGCAATAACCCCGTGCACGACCCCTACGAACTCGTCGTCATGGCCGAAATCGGACAGAAATGACACAAAAGTAGGCATTTAAAAAAAAACTCCACAAAGTTCTCAAGGTGTACGGATCGGTGACCGATACTAGGGGGGTACGGGAGCGCTTCGGCGGTTCCGTAGGAGACAACTGAAGCACTACGGAAACCCTTGGGCACGTTCAAAAAACCCAAGGTGTATCGGAAGCCTCCCAGCCCGCCCCAGTGGTGTGGAAGTTGATTCCAAGAAAATGCCGGACCCCTCGGGGTCCGGCATTTTGTTTGGCTCTCTCACTCAGAAGGCTGTCAGGGGGTGGTAGTCGCCGGAGTGGCGTCGGTTGGGACCGTGGAGTCCGTTGTCGTACCGTCTGTCGTACCGTCGCCAGGCGTGGTCGAGTCGGTCGTGGTGCCATCGGCCGGGGGAGCGTCTAGCCCGCAGTCGGTAATAGCCGCGTCGAGGCTTTCCCCACCAAACGCAACCCGCTCGTACAGCACCACCGATCGGACTTCTTCATCGGACAATGACTCTCCCCAGGCCTGCATGCCTCCGGCGACAGGTGTGTTGTTGTCGCCGTAGCTATTCCCGAACTCGGCCTGCCATCCCGCCGATCCGAGCGCCACCCAGGTCACGTGATCTGAACATGAAGAGAACGTGGCGAGCACGGCCCCACCGGATAGGGCTGGACCCGATACACCTTGACCGTTGGCGCCGTGACAGGCGCTACAGCTCGAATATACCGCGCTACCGATGGCGATGAAGTCGGTTTGGCCGGCTCCGCCGCCGCCCACTCCCGAGTAGGCCGACAGGTCGCAGTTGACGAGCTCGTTGTTGAAGTCAACGGCCAATTGTCCCGCTTCTCCACAGTCGGGTCCTGCCGAGTTGACCGTCATATACCCAACGGCAAAAATCGGAAGGATTGTGAATACCGCCACCATCCACGACGGGATGACCGATTTGGTCCGCTCCTTGATGCCGGAAGCCCGGACTGTAGTGACCTGATCCCACTCGTACGACTCTTCGATCGTGACCGTGTCGGGAACCGGTGTAGCAGCAACGGCCCGGACCGGGGAAGGCTCAGACGCAGTCGGGGTTGGTGCAGCAGCCACGGGCGCCGGCACTGAAGGCTCGTCCGCCGCTGGTGGAGAGGCTGGTGCGTCTGTGGCGGTTGGTGCTTCGGCTTCTGCGGCGGGTGCGGCAGGTGCGGCAGGTGCGGATCCGCCGCCAGCCCAGGCAGCGAGCACTTCGTCAACGGTCGATCCCGTGGCCTGAGCCCGCGCCTTCGCAGAACGCATGACGAGATCCTCAGGCCCCCCAATATTGGCGGCGGCCGCCGATAGGTCACTCATTTGGAGTCCTCCAGGAATTGAACCAAAGCGGCGAGATCTGCATCCGAAAGGTACGCATAGCTCGGCATCAACGAGTCGGGATTAAGGCTCTTCGGGTCCACGAGCACGGTTCGGATGATGGCGAGGTCTTCGTACCGGCTGCCGATATGGGTGAGATCGGGCCCGATGCGAACAAATCCCAGGGTGGGTGGGCCGACGGCGGGACTCGTCCCGGGTTCTGTGACCGGACCCAAGCCAATGTCGGTCACGACCGTTCTTACCTGCTGGGTGTGGCAGTACATGCAACCCTGCTCCAGATAGACGTCGCGGCCTGCCAGGCCTTCGGCGGACAGGATCGGCGTGGTGCCGGGGACTTGGTCGGCTGCCACATTTCGGGCGTCGAGGCCCGGTACGGCCACAGCAAAGAAGGCGCTCATCACGAACAGGACCACCAACGCAGCAGCAACCATCATCGGACGGTCGACCCGACCGATCAACAACGGTGCCGCGTCTCTGTCGACTTTGGCTGCGACCGTGACAGGAGCGGCGATGGCGGGTGCCTCCGCTTCCGGGGCGGCAGGAGTTTCAGAAGGGGCGGGCTCGGCACTGTCCTGGGCGGTTGGCTGAACTGGTGCTTCAGCGGCAGGCTCTGGCGACGGTGCCGGCGCGGCGGTGGCAACGGACCCGCCACCCGTCCACGCTCCGAGCACCGCGTCGATGCTCGTACCATTCGCGGTGGCTCGAGCCTTGGCAGCTCGCACGATTAGCTCCTCAGGAACCCCCGTCGCGGCGGCAGCAGCTGCAGCATCGCTCATGGGTTCACCGACGTTTCGGCAAAGACGATCGTTTCACGGCTCGTCGTCTCACCTGAGGTGTACGTGCGCCATAGGTTGTAGAGATACACGAGGGCGGCTGCTCCGATGATCAGTACCCCAAGAAATCCGAGCGAGTAGAGCCCTCCGACCGCCTCTGCCGTAGCGGAGAACCCTTCCCCGGCTATGGCCGATGTGCCGGCGTAGGCGGCTGACAACCAGGTGTAGCCAGATTGCAGTCCGGCGGCCCAAAACGCCCCGGCACCGATAACCGCACCGATCAGGGCGAGGCGTAGGTGGGTGTGACCAAGCGAAACGGAAAAGAGTTGGCGGCCGAACGTGCGTGGAACGGCGTGGTACCCGAAAGCGCAGGCAAACAGTGTGCCAACCGCCCAGATGATCGCCAACTGGGTTCCGGTCGAGAAGGTGCTCAACCCGATGACTGCAGAGACACTCCGAAAGCCCTGGATTCCGGCGACAAGCGCGATGGACGTGGCGGCGACGCTTCCGACGATGGCGAAACGTATGGCCGGATCGGTGCGGAACTGGTCCCACTTGCCCTGCATCGTCCCCGTGAGGTTCGCCAACACGGCTATGGCGGGGATAATCGTCCCGAATGCAAACACCGCCCCGATACTCTCTGCCCAGTCACCCATGGGGCCGAAAACCTGGCTGGCGAGACCCGCCCACAAGCTCGTCACGACGAGCGACCAAAACCCGACCATGGCCAATGACCGGCTGTAGAGGGGGTTACCCGTGGCTTTCGGGATGATGTAGTACGCCGCTCCGATGCCGACGCCTACGGCCCATTGGGTCACGACCGTCGACGTGTAGAACTGGTTCTGGGCGAGACCGCCAACTACGGCTTGGCCCGGGAAGTTACCGACAAGCGTGCCTCCGATGAGCCAGATCAGGCCCGCAAGGATGTAATACAGGCTGACATAGGTTGACGTCTCGGTGCGATTGCCGATGGTGCGCACCGTGACGGCCAGGGGCACCAGATAGGTGAGCAGCAAGAGCGCGTCGGCGACGACGTGGAAGTCGGCCAGCGGGCGACCGTCGGTGTAACCCAGGCCAATGGCAACGACGGCCAAAAGCGTGACGATGCCCGTGGCGATGGTGGCCAGGACGGCCAGGGACTCGTTCCAGAGTCGGGCACCGGTAAGACGGGGCAGGAGAAAGTAGATGATGGCGAGATTCGAAAAGGTCAGCCATCCATACAACGCTGACATGTTGGCCATTGGCTGGAGACGACCGTACGAGAAAATGGCTGCTGCGGAGAGAAAAGACGGGTAGGCAAGCTTGAGGCTGGCGAGGACCTGCAGGCCGATTGCTAGCAATAGGAAGAGGCCCGCCAGCGAAAGCGCCACCCGATTAGCGGAGTCAGCTCCCCGGACAATGCCGGTTCGTGATCGCTTATCTTCTGCGGTTATGGCCAAACCGGCGCTCCTTCAGCTATCTGCGACTGGGCGGGCGGTCGCAGCTTACTCGACTGTCGGCCCGCGTTCGATTTCCTTGGATGGCATTCTGCCTGCCGGAGACGGTCGCAGTCAAAGTGGCTGCAAACGTTATCGCATAGCCCCTGCGTGCCTTAGGGTGAATTCAGAAACGGGTGTTGGATCTGCTAGAAATGCCATTGCAGCGATGCAGCTCGTGGCCGTTCGCCGTCTCGAGCTATCGGGACCCGAAGAGGAACAGAATCAGAGCCTATGAACTGGGTATACGACCAAACGAAACGGAACCGGATCGGCACTGCTGCCATGGTGTTCGGGCTGTTCACGGTGGTCGTAGGGCTTGTCATTGCGGTTGCGTTCGGCAACGAGGCGATCGTAACGCCTGACTTCCTGAGAGATAGCTTCCTCAATATGCCGCGGTGGCTGCCGGTCACGTTCGGCCAGATCACTGCTGTGGCAGGTTCCCAGTTCGTCACTCTGGGTGCCTTCCTCGTGTGGGTAACCGGACGGCCGATGACCTGGACCCGGGCTGGCTTCGCCACGTTTCTCACCTGGTATCAGTTGATTCTGTTCTACGGGATCATTCCTTCGGAGTGGTTGAACCTGACCCAGGGCCCACTCGGATGGACCTCGCAAAAGATCTTCTTCACCGTCCCGCCGTGGCTGGTGCTCAACAATGATGTCGAGATCTCCTTCGCCGTCTTGAAAGACGCCATTTCTGGCGGATACCACGCAGTCGTCTTGGGCTTGGGCATTCTGGTGGCCTACAAGATTCAAGGGTTCGGGCTCGGAGCGCCCCAGCCGAAGCCAGAGATTGCCTCGCCGTATGGTCGCCCCCTTTCGAAAGCGACCGAATAGATGGCTACTGCTCGTGACGTCTGGGTCGAGGTACCCCCGATCCGCGACGACTATCAGCTCGCCGTCGTCGACGGCGACTACTTGCTTGGTCAGGTAAAGCCCAAGCAGTTCCTTCACATCGACCAGTCAGAATGCATTCTCTGTGAAGGCTGTGTCGATATCTGCCCGTGGAAATGCATCCACTATCTCTCGCTCGACGCAATCGACGAAGGCAGCAACGTGGCCCACCCGCGCGAGAGCGAAGGCGCCAAGGGGTTCTTTCTCGTCGACGAGAACGAGTGCACCCGCTGTGCGTTGTGTGTTGATCGGTGCCCGACCGGGGTTATTACGCTTGGCAAGTTCGAAGGGTCACTGTCGGCAGAGGTAGCGACTGCCGGTCTCGCTCCGTGGGACATCGATACGGGTCAGCGCGATCATAAGAATGGTTACGTCTACGGACTACGGATGTAGGGACTGATGGCAAACGGATTAGTTGACAAAGTCAAAGAGCAAGCAACTTCCATCTGGGGCAAGGTCCACGGGAGCCAGGTCACCGAGTCGATCCTGCGTCCCGGTTCACCCTTCAAGAAGGGCTATTCGGATACGCCCCGAAACCGCTCGTACGTCATCATGAACAACGTGCTGTACCACCTGCATCCCGTCAAGGTGAAGCGCCATGGTGTCCGACTTTCGTACACGCTGTGCCTCGGGGGAATCAGTTTCTTCCTGTTCATCCTGCTCACCATCACCGGGATCTTTCTGATGTTCTATTACGCCCCGACGGCCGAAGCGGCCTATGTCGATGTCGAGGCGCTTTCCACTTCGGTTGCCTTCGGGTCGCTGGTTCGCAACATGCATCGTTGGGGAGCTCACCTGATGGTGTTGTCGGTGTTCCTCCACATGAGCCGGGTCTTCTATCACGGCGCCTACAAGCCGCCCCGAGAATTCAACTGGGTCGTCGGAGTGATCCTCTTACTGTTGACCCTGTTGCTTTCCTTCACCGGATACCTTCTTCCTTGGGATCAGTTGGCGCTGTGGGCCGTGACGGTCGGCACCAACATGGCCGGGTTTGTGCCAGTATTTGGTGACCAGGTGAAGTTCGCACTACTGGGTTCTGTCGAAGTGACCGGCGACACGATTCTGCGCTGGTACGTCCTGCACGTTTTGGCTTTCCCATTCATTATTGTCATCTTCATGGCCGTGCATTTCTGGCGGGTCCGTAAAGACGGCGGAATCTCAGGACCGTTGTAAGGAGCATGTCATGGCTGACATCCCAGAACATCTGCTCCGGCGATCGGCCGAAGCCAAAGCCAAGGCCCTCGGTATCCCGGTAGAGCAGGTCCTCGCCGAGATGAACGGTGAAGCCCCCGTAACCGCCATGGACGCCGGCGACCAACCCAAAGTCGAGACCATCCAGGCAACCCCGCAGGCAGCTGCGCAATCTCCTGCTGTCGAGGCCCCTGCCGCCGAAGCCGCTCCGCTGACCGATGCGGCTGTAGAAGCGGCGGTCGAGGAGCAGGCCGAAGCTCCGCCCCTCCGGCACCTGCGCGCAGCCGCCGCGGCGAGCCCATCTGCGGACAGTTCCGGCGAGATTGACTATGAAGCTGCTGCGGCCAAAGCCGGCATGCCCGCCTCGCTGCTGCAGCGGTCCGTTGAGGCGAAAGCCAAAGCGAGCGGAAGCTCAGCAGCCCAGGTTCTTGCCGAGATGCTCGGTGAAGAAGCACCCGCTGCCCCAGCGCCCGCTGCCCCAGCGCCCGCTGCCGGCAGCAGCTGCGTCAGCTCCCGAGCCGGAGCCGACCCCCGACGCCGTACCCGAGGAAGCTGTTTCTGCCGACGTGATCGACCTACCGCCCGCGCCCGAGGAGGCCACACCAGCCGCAGCCAGCAGTGCTCCCGCAGCCAGTGCCCCGTCGCCTGGTTCCGGAGGTACGGCCGGTGCCACCGCGGTAGCCGCCCGACCGATCGCCCAACCCGAGGCCGTCCCCGAGGGGGTGCGGACGCAGCGGCTGCTGACGGTCGTCAAAGCCAATGCGATCCAGCAGGTCAAGGCTGAACCCACCGACAAGGTCAACACCTGGCCGCATCTCATGATCGCCGAGTTCGCCGTCCTGCTCGGCGTGACCGCCTTCCTGATCGTGCTGTCGGTCATCCTGCAGGCGCCGCTGCTCGAGTCTGCCAACTTCAACGCCACCCCCAACCCGTCCAAGGCGCCGTGGTACTTCCTCGGTCTCCAGGAGTTGCTCTCCTACTTCGATCCACAGATCGCCGGCGTGACGGTCCCGACCATCATCGGGCTGGTCGGGTTCATGGCGATTCCGTACGTCGACCAGAATCCCTCCAACAAGCCCTCCGACCGCAAGTTCGCCATCTTCATGTACACGTTCTTCATGATGGGTGCGGCCACGCTCACCATCCTCGGTGTTTTGTTCCGGGGTCCCGGCTTCAACTTCACCTACCCCTGGTCGACGGCATCTTCTTCGACGACCTCAAGGACTGGGTGAACTTCGAATGACCGCCCCCCAGATTCTCACCATCCTCGGTTCGATCCTTTTCGTGCTCGGTGGGCTCGCAACGTTCGTGATCGCTTACCGCCGTGGGCCGAGTTCGTGGGAGGAGCAACTCGATAAAGATGCCCGCAAAGCTGATCGAAGCCGCATTCCGGCGGTCTTCACCCGCACCAAGACAGCAGCCGTGGCGGAGTCGGAAGTCGACGACACCCCCGCCTCTCCCGTCGCAGTCGTCGTCGAGGATCAACCGATTGCGGCCACCCGGACCGTGGTTGAGCTATCGGCGTCCGACCAGGGAGTCAACCGTCGGCAGTTTTTCAATCGGGCGCTCGCCGCGACGTTCTTTGGCACGCTGGGAACCTTCGGGGTTGCCTCGTTGGCCTTTTTCTGGCCGAAGGTCAGTGGCGGATTCGGCTCTGACGTGTCCGCCGGACCAGTCCAGGCAATCAAAGACGCCATCGCCAATGCCGACGGGACAATCACGCCGTTCTACCTGCCGGCTGCCAAGGCGTGGATCGTCCCCATGGACGACGCAGCGCTCGCTGCCTCGCAGTTCGCCGAAGACATGACCGTCGCTGACGGACTTGTGGCGCTGTGGCAGAAGTGCGTCCATCTCGGGTGCGCCGTGCCCTGGTGTCAGTCGTCGCAAGGTTTTGAGTGCCCATGCCACGGGTCGAAGTACAACTTCGTTGGTGAGTACGAGGCGGGACCCGCTCCCCGGAACCTCGATCGGTTTGTCGTCGAAGTGAACACTCAGGGTGAGTTCATCATCAAGACCGGTTCGGTGATTCCAACGGAGCGAGCTCCGGTCAAGAGCGTAAAATATCCCCAAGGTGTGTTCTGCACCACGGCGGGGGCCGAATGAGCAGCATGGTCATCGTCGTCGCCGCGCTGGTCGCCATTGGGTGGCTGGCGTTTCTAGTCGCCAACGGGATGCGCGGCCGGAGCCAGGATGGGGTCGCCCCCAACCTGTCGTTGTACAAGACCGACGATGAGCTCGAGAACCGGCGACTCGATCGGGTGCTGGGAGTCGCCGTGATTCTTTCGGCCTTTCTGGCGGTATCGCTGCCGGTCTATTACCTCGGAGAGCGAAACCGACAAGCCTCGTTCGAAGTCGAGTTCGAGGATGTGGCGATCGAACGCGGCCACCACCACGTCACCGAATTCGCGTGTGCCAGTTGCCACGGCGAGGGCCTGGTCGGTGGAGTGGCGTCATACGTCGATGCCCGCTCCGGCGTGTCGGTGAGTTGGGCCGCTCCAGCGCTCAACGACATCTTCTTGCGATACGACCGTGATGAAGTGAGATTCTGGCTCTTGTACGGCCGTGCGAACAGCCCGATGCCTGCGTGGGGAGCGGCTGGGAACGGCCCTATGAACGATGCCCAGATCGAAGAGACGTTGGATTATCTCGAGTCCATCCAGGTTGGCCAAGCCGACGCGGTTGCTACTGCAGAGGCACAGATAACCGCGGCTATCGCCGGGTTGGAAACCGCCGACGCCAGTGTCATGAGCTCTATTCAGGCACAAGAAGAGTTGATCACGTTCTATGACAATGCCCCGGCCAATCGGGATCTGGTTAGCAATATACCGAGCTAGCCGAGCGTGTTCTTGAGGCACCAGACGAAGGTGTCGACGCCAACAACAACGGCGTCGATGATTTCGCCGAGTGGGAGGCGTCCTACAAGATCGACACCGATGAGGACGGTTTGGCTGACCGTGCTGAAGAAGAACTCACACAGATATTCCAGGCAGCACAGGACAGCGGCTACGCACCTTTCTTGGCTCTCGCGGTCACATTTGATCCGCGGTACCGAACTCGACGGGCCTTGACAATGACCGCACACTGGCCCTTTCGAAACTGGGCGAAATGAAACAGCAGCTGGTTACCCTCGATGTGGCGGTCGACAACCTCGATCG
>CAWKAG010000069.1:0-56490 GCA_963847455.1 uncultured Acidimicrobiia bacterium | reverse complement strand
GAGACCGGATTCGCGAACGACTTGAGGAAGCTCTCGTGGAGGCGCCAGAACACCGTCGTACACCTGGCAAGCCTCCCGGGCTCGGCGGACGGACAGTTCGACGGGGCCCCGGGAAGCCGCCCAAGCGCGCCCCGCGACATCGACGGCGACGGAACGCATGACTCGCACCGAGGTACTCCGGTGAGCGTCTTATTGCGGCGAGTCACGTCGGACAGATAACATCATCGTCGGGCCGCCGATGGACGGACCTTCCGATTCCCGAAGAGGTGCGCCGGTGCGCAAGTTTGCCAAGATTCTGCTCATTCTCATTCTGGTTCTGGGGCTGTTGTTCTACGTGGGTGGGGGCTGGTACTTCTCGTCGGTGTTCAAGTCCGACGCGTTGGAAGCCACCCCGTGGCCGCAATACTTCGAGACCGAGGTCGTGTCGTTTGACGGGGCAGTGATCACCTTGCGACAGGGCGCCCACCCTGACGACGAGTTGATGGACCCTGGCGTGTTCGGCCTGGAGTGGTCGCAAGGGTATGGACAACTCGGCCCGTTCGTCGAGAACGATGGGACCCTGGTGACCAGAGAGTATGCGCTCGTATCGGGGACCAACCCGTCGCCTGGAACCCTCGCAGATGTCGAAGGTACCGCGTTTCCGTCGGATCCGGCCGCGCTCGGTCGTACCTGGCGAACGGTTGAATACGAGTCGGAACTCGGTCCGATGGAAGCGTGGCAAGTCGACGGTGAGGGGTCGACCTGGACGATCATGGTTCACGGCAAAGGCGCCGCCATGGACGAAGGCATGCGGATGCTTTCGACGCTGTCGGCAGCCAATCTGCCGACGCTGATGATCTCCTATCGGAACGATCCAGATCAACCAGTCGACCCGTCTGGGTTCTACCAGTATGGCCAAACGGAGTGGCAGGACCTTCAGGCCGCGATCAAATACGCTCAATCCCAAGGAGCTGAAGAGTTGGTTCTCGTTGGCTTCTCGACCGGAGCGGCCATCATCCTCTCCTATTTGGAACAGGTCCCGGAAACGCCGGCTGTGAAGGGTCTCATCTTCGACTCGCCAAACATCGACTTCGGCGCGACTGTCGACTACAACGCTTCACAACGGACGCTACCCGGGATCGGTACGAAGCTTCCGCAGTCTCTCACCAGCTTCGCCAAGCTCCTGGCCACCTGGCGCTTCGGTGTTGACTGGGAGGCGATCAACTACATCAACGAGAACCTGCGCCCGATTCCGATGCTGGTTTTCCATGGCACTGGCGACCTAACCGTCCCCATTCAAACCTCTCTTCGGCTGGCGGACGCGCTGCCACAGACCACACGTTTGGTCGAAGTAGATGGCGCTCAGCATGTCGGCTCTTGGAACGCCAACCCGCGCCAATATGTTCTCCAGGTCGCCGAGTTTCTGGCATCGCTGGACCTATAGTCTGGGTGACAACCCCGAGGAGTGGTCATGACCGTTGAGACACCGCCACCATCGCGAAAAGTCGACCCCCTCTGGATCCTGTCTCGGATTCCGATCGTGCTGGTCATTGGTCTCTTCATAGCGTTCGCGATTCAGAACTCCGAGACCTCTCAGGTGCGCTTCCTGAACTGGTCGTTCAACGCCCCTCGAGTGGTCACGCTTATTGTCGCGGCATTGCTCGGTGCCCTCGTCCGAGACTTGATGCGCTACCGGTCCAAGCAGCGATCCCAGCCGACGCGCGCGAGTAGACGGGGTATCTTGAAAAAAGGTTTGCACTAGGTTCACGTTTGTCGTATCATTCGACAAGTATCGAACGCTATCCAGTTGATAAAACGAACGCGAGAGTATCGAATGACCCTCATCAGAGAACCTTTTCTGTCTCCCCAACGGGTGAAGATCACCGTGGCTGCGACGCCGGTTGCGGAATTCGTGGTCGCTATGTGGGCGACAATCGCCGAATGCGATTCGATCGACTCGTTTGAGAACGCGCCGACCATCGCCACGATCAAAGAAACTGCCAACCTCCCCGTATCAGATTGGGACTGGATGTCCGAAGGCAACGGTGGCCGGTGGAGCTTCCTCCTCGAGCTGATCGTTCCCAACGACGTGCAAACCATCGAGCAGTTGGCGAGCCTGTTGGAAGAAGTAGACGCCGACGAGTTAATGAGTCATCTCAACCACCACGATGACGACGAGTGCGACGACGAGATCTGCGCTCAGAAGCATCTCGAGATCACGGATCCTGCGGCTGATCGAGACCGCATCGTTGCGATTCTCAGAGCGATACCCGACGAGCTGGAAATCGAACTCAAAGCGCTCGTCTCAAGCCTTGAGCACGACCAACATCTCACCAAGTTCCTGGCGAGGCGCCTTGACGCCGAACCACTTATCGAGACCGTGACGAACGGGATCGCCTATCGCCTGGATGGTGACACGACCGATGTGGTGCTCATTCCGAGCGTGGTCATTCGCCCCTGGAACCTTATGTTCAGTTTCGGAGGAGCCCGCTACTTCGTATACCCCGTCAGTGACGAAGCAGTGGTAGCCGATCCGGATAGCCCGCCGTCGTGGATGGTCGAGATGTTCAAATCGCTCGGTGACGAGCGACGTCTTCGACTCCTTCGTCGTTTGGGTGAAGGACCGGCCGGGCTCGGAGAGCTTGCGGAGTATTTGGACCTTGCAAAGTCCACTACCCACCACCACTTGCGCCTGCTCCGGGCTGCCGGTCTGGTCAAAGCCGTGATAACCGGGTCTGGCAAGGACGGAACCCACTACGAACTCCGTCCAAATGCGTTGCCAGACGCCGCACAATTTGTTGCCTCGTACCTCCGTGCGGGCCCACTCGAGAAGGACTTAACATGACATATTCAGATCTCTATACGGCAAAAGCATTGCAATTGACGCGCTACGAATCCGCCTCGTCTCCGCCGAACCACGCCTTCCGGCACTGGTTGGGCAAGGCGGTCGGGACGCCGTTGATTCGGGCCGGAGCCCGACTCCTCGACGACCCGATCGCGCTACGAACGGCTTCTGGCCACCTCGAAGTTCGTGCTATCGAAGAAGAGCACCACTACGGCCGGGCGGCTTAACCCACCGTCCCAGCCTTTGTTGAGCGGTCCATCAGGTAGCGTGTGGGCATGCGAACGCTTATTCGATTACTTGTGACAGCAGTACTGGGCGGCGTGGCCGGATCGGTGATCCGCCATGTGGTCGACCAGAAGGACAATGAGAAAACCGAAGACCTGGTCATCGCCACCACCACAACGCCGATTCTGGCGGGTACGGTTGCCGGCCTGCTTGCTCCGAAGCGGTGGCGGGTCCTGGTCGCGTTGGTCGTGAGCGCCAATGTGGCAGCCAACCTCAGGACCGAACCGGTCGACGCGTTCGTTCAGCAGTGGATGGAGCGTCAACGAGAAGCCAAAACCACTACTGACTAGCTGGCCGGGTCAGCCGTCAGGGTCCCGTCGACTCCAGGCCTGCTCCATTACGGCTGCTGAATAGGGCGCGCCAGCAAATACCTCTGCCTCGTCGGTTTGTCGCTGCTGTATGAGTCGTGCCACCTCGGCTAACTCGTCCTTCTGCTGTTCCACGAATGCCCGATTGACGACATCTCCGTGGCCGGGCACCCAAATCGTGGCCGCCGCACTCAGTACGGCTCCTAGCGTGCGCGGCCACTCAGCCGGATAGGAGTCGCCAAACGCCGGGGGAGCGCCCTGTTCGATCAGATCGCCGGCGAACAGGACGTCATCGACCAGCACGGTGATGTCGCTGTCCGTGTGCGCTCGACCGAAATACGAAAGCCGAATCTGACGGTCCTCGACCATCAGGATCATCTCCTCCGTAAACGTGATTTGCGGCGGAACAATCTTGACCTCGCGAAGCGGCTCGGCCCATTCGTCGGGCATGCTGGCAATCGTGGCGGTACGCATGGCTTCGCCGTCCTGAATGAGGCGGGAGCGACACCGGACGTGCCCGATGATCTTCGACTCAGGAAAGCGGGAGTTGCCAAAGGCGTGATCCCAATGCATGTGGGTGTTGATGATCTCAGTCACGGGGACGCTCGTCAGTGAGGCAATGTCACGGCGGAGTTCGTCGGCGTGGACGTGGTGGGAGCGGGTATCGATGACGATGGCTTCCTCGGCCCCGACGATCAATCCGATGTTCTGGTCGAGGATCTCGTACCTTCTGCGAAATATCCCGTCGCCGAGCTCATCCCAAACGCTCATCGCGCCGACTGTACCAGCCCCCGATTTGATGATTCGGGGCTAAAGCCTTTTCTCTATCCAGTCGATATCTAGAGAGTCAAAGGGGTTTGTAATGACCTATCGCATCATCGTTAACGACGGAGATGACTTTGTCACCTACGTCGGAGAAGTTCTCGAATGGGGACCCGACGCCGTCTCGATCCAGATCGAAACCCGCGGCCCCGACCCCGTCCAAATCACCGTTGCCCTGGCCTGCCTGGTAGGCGCTGAGGAACTTGTCGCCTGAGACGTTTGATGTCGACGCGAAATCGCGTGGATCAATGGCGCGAGACTGGTGGGTGAGTTGATACCCACCCACCAGTCAAGCTGAGATGTCAGTCGATTGCTTTAGTTTCCGCCGACGCCGGTCGGACCGTCCGGAGATGAGGCACCCGAAACGCCGGCGAGTGTCAACGGCGCTGTGTAAGCCCAGTTGCCAAAGAAAGCGGTGTGGCCGGCAGACGCAGCATTCCAACTTACCTGGAACCCCCATTTTGTTCCATCGCCTGAGCCCCAAATGTAGCCAGCATTAGCTGTGGCATTGGCTGTGTAGTAGGAGTAGACACACACAAACCCGGGGGCCGCGGTTGGGGCTGTCGCCGTACCGGTGCAAGCTCCGTCGGTATCATCTGGTGATCCAGCGATTGTTACCACCGCGTCAGTCAGGCCGACCGGTGCGGGAATCGGGAGCTGAGCGTTGGCAGCTCCTTCTTGACTGGCCGCTGTGGTGTAGAGCACAGCTCCGATCGTTCCGCGAATGGTCTTCCCAAGTGGTACTTCGGCTGGCAAGAAGTACGTTGAGTCCAGACCGTCTAATTTGTCAGCGTTCGTTGCGTTGGTTGCCGTTGTCGCCAGGGTGGCTGTTTCTGCTGTCACGGCCGTGGCAGCGTCGACGACTTTGGCCTCGGCGAGGCGCTGCATGAAGGCGGCCATCTGACCCCTCGTTACCGTGTTGTTCGGGCAATACCGGTCGTTGGCCGGTGGATTACAACCGGCGGTGACGCCGTTGTCTTTCATCCACTGGATGTTGTTGTGGAAGATGTTGTCGTCGGGCACATCCGTAAAGCCGTGAATGGCGATTGCCGCTGTCGGTGCAACAACGAGCGCCGTGACCAGCGCAACGAGCGCATACTTGGTCCAAGCGCGTTTCATCAGGTGTTTCATGCTCTAAACCCCCTCTTGGTTGTGGAAGAGCAAAACCCAACCTACGCGTCGGTTCTGAACGATGACTGAACGGAGGTGATGTTTCTCAGCAGGGTTTCTAGCGGTGCTTTTCGGCCCGATGCAGCATGGCAACAGCTTCTGCCCTCGTCACTAGCCTCGTCGGGCAGTAACGGTCGTTGGCGGGAGGGTTACACCCGAAGGTGAGCCTGCCGGCGGCCAGCGCGTTGATGTCTTCCTCGAAGATCGACCCGACGTCGTCGGTGAATCGGTCGGGACCATCCGGGAGGCTGAGTGCCCGGCGGACCAGCGCCGCCCATTGACCACGCGAAATCGGCTCGTCCGGGCAGAATCTCATCGGTCCGCATCCGAAGGTGATGCCGGCGCCGGAGAGCGCGTTGATATCTGCTTCAAACCGGTTTCTGTCGTCGTCGGCGAACGCATCCGGCCCTGGGGGAAGTGCGAGCCATCGGCGTAGAAATGCCGCCGCCTCTCCGCGGGACATGGGCTGAGTTGGACAGAATCGATCGGCACCACATCCTGAGGTCAGTCCAGTCGCCGATGCCCAGGTGATGTCCTGTACAAAAACCGACGACTCCGTATCGACGAAGCTCCGGCCGACGTACACCGAGGCCGGTTCCGATTCGATCGCAACGATGCCGTCCGTGGCGACGCCCCGAACCTCGTACACACCGGGATCCGACAAGTAGCTGAGAGCCGGATCGAACGGAAAGCCATCCACGGTCCAGGCCACCTCGACGACATCGTCGTCCGGATCGGTAGAGGTCGCCGACAGGGCTAGAGCGACGGGTGCGACGCCGATGGTTGGACCTACCGAAATAGTCACGGTCGGAGGGCCGTTCAGATCAACGATCACGGTCCCGGTGGTCTGTAGTCCGTCGTCATCGACCAGTGTCAGCGTCACAAGTGTGGGGCGGGGTCAGTCACCTCGAATTCGATGCTTTGTGCGCTGGAGATAAACGAACCGTCGAATTCCCACCTGAAGCTGACAATCGATCCCAGTGGATCGTAGGACTCACTCCCATCGAGGGTGACGGTTGCGGGGTACGTGAGACTGCTCGTCGAGAACGTTATGTCGGCGACCGGGGCGGTCGCCTGGTAGACAGTTGATCCGGCATTCAGACGTCCCCCGCTCGACACTCTCCCGGCCAGCGACGGTAGGGGATCGACATGCGACAAGATCAGGTCGATGACGTCCTCCGGTGCCGCTTCACGCCGAAACGTCAGAATCAAGGCCGCCGTTGCCGCCACATATGGCGCCGCGAACGACGTCCCCGATGCGTCAAGCCATCCGCCGATCGAGGTCGATAACACTTCGTCCCCTGGGGCGGCGAGGTCGACGACGCCAGGTCCAAAGCTGGAAAAGGTGCTCAACTCATCAGAAGCGTCGGTTGAGGCCACGGAGAGGATATTGGTCAGGTTGAAACCGGCGGGGTAGAAGGGGTTGGAATCGGTATTGGATCCGGTGTTTCCGGCCGCCGCGGTGATCAGGGAGTTGGGGCTGGCTGCGATCTCTTCGCCTAGTGGTTCGAAGAATGCGCCATGGCCACCGAGCGACAAGTTGATGATGTCCGCTCCGTTGTCCCTGGCGTACGCAACCGCCTCGACCAAAGTGCTGACCGGACACCCAGGACTGCACGCTCGGATCGGCATCACGGTGACCGACGGAGCCAGGCCGACGATTCCCAGGCCGTTGCGACTAGCCACAGCAACCCCCGCGACCGCCGTGCCATGCCCGTACGTGTCATCTGGCGAGTTGTCGTTCGAGGCCAGGTCCCAGCCGTTCACGTCATCGACGTATCCGTTGGCGTCGTCGTCAATGCCATTGCCCGGTGTCTCGCCAGGGTTGATCCACAGTCGGTCGGCCAGGTCCGGATGGTCGAGATCGATGCCGGTATCGATCACGGCGATCACAATGTCCGGATCGCCCTCGGTATACGCCCAGGCGGCGGTTGCATCGATGTCGGCGTCGTTCACGCCGCCCGTCTGTCCGGTGTTCTCAAGTGCCCACTGGTCGGCGACCAGCGGATCATCCGCGAGGTAGACGATCCGATTTGGTATCACCAGAGTTCCCATCTGACGGCTGAGCGCCGCCGCCCGCCCTGATGGCAGACTCCCGGCGCTTTCGCGCAAGAGGTACCAGTCATCCGATATTGGCTCCATCGCAAGCGTCACAACGTCGGGGGACCGGACGAGAAACTCGCCTGGCACGACGTCAATTTCAGATTGCGCTCCTGCTGCAGACGGAACCGAGACGCCCGCAAACATGGCTCCGACTAGAACTGCGCTGACGATCCCCCTCATGGCGGCCAGTATGGTCGACCGATGTCAGCTTGTCTGTAGCGTGCTCCCGGCGACCGGCGCGGCTGCTTGGGCCGGCGGTTTGGTCGGGACCTTCAGGATGAACTTGCTCCCATCCGACGCAGCGCGGTAGACCAGAGTGCCGCCCATCAACCCTGCGAGGTGGCGAGAGACTGACAGTCCCAGGCCCATTGAAGCGGTTACTGCTTTCGGCTCGTGAGCGGTCACGAACGAATCGAAGATCCGCTCGGCCATTTCCGGAGGCACTCCCGGTCCGTCGTCAGAAACCATCACCGAAGTGAAATCCGGGTCCTGGGTGATCTCGATCCACCGATTCTTGCCGCCGTATCTTTGCGCGTTGGTGACCAGGTTCCGCACGATCTGTCTGAACCGGACCGGGTCCACAAATGCGGTTGCGTGGCCCGGATGATCCACCCGCAATCTCTGACCCAGCTCGGTCAAGGTCTCGCGCACCAGCGTCGGGATGTCTGTCTCGAAAGGGGCCACCGCCAGCGCGCCCATGTCCGCACGGGCAGAAACCAGCAGATCCTCGATGATATAGGCCATTTCTTTGCTTTGTTCCACGATCAAGTCGAGGACATCAGACCGTTCCCCGTCCCCCATCGTGTTGTTGTTGGCAAGTTCCGTTGCAAAGCCGAGCACCGCCGTGAGGGGCGTACGGATCTCATGACTGATCGCTGCTACGAACTCATCTTTCGATCTGTTCAATTCAGTCAGCGTTTCTCGAGCCCGGACCAGTTCGGAGATGTCTGAAATGGCTACGAAGTGTCGGTTCGCCCCTCCGCGCTCCTTCGCCAGCCACTTGACGGCACCGACGATGTCGGGGTCCGAGTGAATGAGGACCTCGTTGTCGATCTGGTCGCGTTTGTCCCAAATCGCCTCAAGTTCCGTGACGTACGCCTCGAAGTTACGGCCTTCGGCTTCGATGGCTTCGAGCGGTCCCAGCAGCGTTTCGCGATCGGCGCCATACAAATAAACCGCGCTGTGGTTGGCCTCCAGGATGTTGATGTGTGCCATGAGGCGACGAACCTCGCTCGGATTCTCGGTCACGTACTGCCGAATATCGGTCACAACGTCACTTCTGAGACGATCCAACTCCGTCACCAGACCGGAGAAGTCCTCTTCGAAGATAGCGATGGGGAGCTGATTGAGTACCGCCCGGAAGTGACCGACTCGGTCGGTCGACTCCTGGGCTACCCGCATAACATTGGTCAGGAAGTACGTTCCGAGGGTTAGTGACGCCACCATTCCGAAGGCGTTCAGGGGTCCACCGCCGTCGATGCGTCCCCACCACAGAGCCATGCCTGCGATGAACACCGAGTAAGTGATCAGAAACTCACGGCGCCAGCGAGTGGTATACAGGGCGATGATTGATCCGCTCATCACCAATATGACGCCAGTGGTGAGGTCCGTGGCCGGGACCCCGAAGGCACTGTGCGAGGCGGCCGCCGCGAGGGCCAGAAAACC
Source organism: uncultured Acidimicrobiia bacterium (assembly GCA_963847455.1). GTDB lineage: Bacteria > Actinomycetota > Acidimicrobiia > Spongiisociales > JAENVV01 > JAENVV01. The sequence goes on along the minus strand of CAWKAG010000069.1, from coordinate 47,313 downwards.
AAGCGAGATGTCAACCCGGTACGTTTTGCTGACCAACATCCAAACGTTGACGGCGACGAAGACAACGGGGGAGAGCAGAACCCACAGATACCCGGCGGACTCCACGGATTGACTGACGATGAGGACGGCCGGAACGGACAGCGCGGCGAGGATTGTCGAAATCCAGATAAACCGACGCCCGATGTCGCCGAGAGCTGCGCCGCCCTGGTCGGAAGCTTTCTGCAAGGTCATTGTGCGGGAAACCATAGCGCTCACCCGCAAAATCCCGGCCTATCACCAGGCAATTCGCCGAGGCAGACCAACCAACAGGGTGGCTAGTTGAGGTCCAGCATCGACCCGGGGATACCGAGATGTTGTTTGATGGCCTCCTCGGCTCCGTCAGCATCGCGGGCACGAAGCATGGCAATCAAGTGAGCGTGGTCGCGGCCCGCCTGAGTTCGGAGATCAGGCGAAGCCTCAACGCGGGTGCTGACATAGATCACCGATGCGTCGAGCAAGCCAGTGAGTATCGACAGAAGTCGGGGCGACTGGGCAGCCTCGTACAGCGTCAAATGGAACTTGCGGTTTAGGGCAACCCAGGAGGCCGAGTGCGGGGCGGCTTCCATCTGCCGGTGGATCTCTTCGGCTTTATCGAGGTACTCGTCGGTGATCCGTTGGGCGCTGAGTCGAATTGCGCTGGTCTCAAGGAGTAGGCGGAGGTCGTAGATTTCCTTGAGTTCGTCGCTGCTGAGCTCCAGAACCACGCCGCCTCGGTGGGCGTCGAGTCGGATAAGCCCCTCCGCATCCAGGTCTCGAAGTGCCTCGCGAACGGGCGTCGTACTGACCTTGAGTTCCTGGGCCAAATCAGCCTGGACGAGTCGGGTGCCGCCCTTCAGGCTGCCGTTGAGAATGGCGTGCCGGAGCGTCTCTCGAACGAACTCGTGGGCGGTCTGACGGGGAGGGCCGGTTCCCAGGTTGGCCGGCAAGCTTGAGTCTGAACCGGTGATGAGTTTCCTTCCGCGTCGTCTCGCAAATGCTAATCAGCATCATGCAGAGGCACCGAATCGGGCTAGCCGTCAGTGACGCGGTTGGCGACCAGCGCCGCTTCAAGTGTTTGGTGTGTGATGCTCAGGTGCTCAACGGTCGCCTCGATAAGGGCATCAAGGTCACGTTCCCGCAAAGCCTCGAGAATCTCGGAGTGGCCACGAGCCGCCCGCTCGCGATGTTGCTCGTCCTGATTGAGTGCTGCACTCACGTACATGACCCACGGTGCTGTCAACGACTCAAGTATTGCTAGCAGTCGGGGAGCTTCAGCTTGGTCGAACACCAGGCCATGGAACCGGCCGTTGAGGTGGACGAAGTCGGTCGTGGATGTGGCCGCACCGATGTGATGGTGGATGGTCTCGACTTCATCGACGAGTTGATCAGTGATCCTGGGCCACGCTCGACGAATGGCTTCCGGTTCAAGTATGGACCGCAACCTGAGAATCTCCTCCAGCTCCGCGAACTCAAGTTCATGCACCACCGCTCCTCGATGCGGGTCGAATTTGATCAGGCCCTCTGAGGCAAGATCCCGCAAGGCTTCGCGGACCGGAGTCGTCGAAACTCCCATGGTTGAGGCGATATCGGCTTGCACGAGGCGCGTGCCGCCTGTTAGCTGCCCATCGAGAATGGCTTTGCGCACGGTCGAATAGACGTACTCGTGCATTGTCCGTCGGCCGTCCATCTGGTCCCGGAAAATGTCGGACAGGTCCTGGGCCATAGTTGCGGTCGTCCTTTGGGTTGCTTGCTGGGGGCTAGGTCGCGATGCGACAGGGATTGCTCTCCGATCATGCAATATACATGACGCATGATGCACGTGTTCGGCACGATTCAGAAAGCAGAGAATGGAGGTCATCATCGGCGGCCTCGGCTCCACATGGCCCACCCCGTGCGAGGTGTCTCGCCGACGCTTGAGCGCCGGACGTTGGATGACCCCCGATCACTCCTTCTATCGTCGTTGACAGCTCTCCCAGGCCAGCATATTGTCGGATCAGTCAGCGCACCAGTGTCTTACAGAGCGAGACATGGAAGGATGAGGACATGGAACCATTGCGATCGATGATTTTCGCTCCGGGTCACCGACGGGACCTCATCGAGAAGGCCATTCGGTCGGGAGCTGATGGAGTGATCATCGACCTTGAAGATGCGGTGGCGATGGACGAGAAGGCCGGAGCACGAGACGCCCTCGCCTCCCTACCAGCATCCGCAGTTCCGCTTTACGTCCGGACGAACGGTCCGGATACGGCCATGTTCTGGGACGATGTGGTGGCCGCCGGAGCGGTGGGGGTGGCAGGCTTGGTGATTCCGAAAGCCGAACATGCCAGTCTCCTCCGTGAAGTCGATGGGGCGCTGCGAGCCTTGGAAATGACCAGCGATCACGTGCCCGGCTCGGTTGGCATCATGCCGTTGATCGAGAGTGGGCTCGGTGTTCTCAATACCTACGAGATGATGCTTGCCAGCGATCGAATCGAATCGGTTCTGTATGGCGGCGGCGAGCAGGGTGACCTGGTAGCTGATTTAGGCGTGGAATGGACCCCGGAAGGTACTGGCCTGATGTATAGCCGGGCGAAAGTGCTCATGGATGCTCGAGCCGCCGGGATCGAGAACCCCATGGAAGCGGTGTTCATGGACTTTAGGAATCTCGACGCTTTGCGGGTCGAAAGCGAACTGGCCAGAACCCTCGGGTATGTCGGCAAGGTCGCGATCCATCCTGCCCAGGTGGCGGTGATCAACGATGTTTTCACCCCCACCCCTGAGCAGATCGCCCATCACCGACGTATCATCGAAGAGTTCGAAAAAGCGCTTGAGGCGGGCTCCGCGTCGATCGCCGTGGACGGAAAGATGGTTGATTATGCCGTTGCCCGGGTGGCGCGAGCCGTGCTGGCCAGAGCAGAGTTGGCGGACCGAGCTGCCGCTCGGCAGGAGCAGCCATGAGCCGAAGCTGTTTATCGAGGGAGGGGTCGCGATCCGCGGTAATCGGGTCGGCCCTTCAAGCCGGGAAGTTGCGGGCAGTCTGACCGATGCCGGGCATGCTCGACGGAATCATGGTCCTGGAATTGGGCCAGGTCATTGCCGGCAATTTTGGTGGCGTGATCCTGGCTGACCTGGGCGCCGAGATCATCAAGATCGAGCCTCATTGGGGAGACACGGCCCGCAATGCGAAAATCGCCCCGCTCGATGGCGAAAGTGCGATCCACCTGTTCATGAACCGGGGTAAGAAAAGCGTTGTACTCGACATGAAGGCTGATAGGGGTCGTCAGATCTTCTATGACCTGGTGAAGCAGGCAGACGTAGTCGTCGACAACTTCCGTCCGGGGGTCATGGCCCGGCTCGGGATCGACCACGACACGCTCAAGCAACTCAACCCGGACATCATCACGGTTTCGGTGACCGGGTTTGGCGAGACCGGCCCACTCAAGGACAAGGCTGCTTTTGATCTGGTCGTTCAGGCCTACTCAGGCCACATGGATATCACTGGCGACCCTGACGGTCCTCCCGCCCGGATGGGTGCCCCGATGGCCGACATTTCCGGCGGTATCTACGCCTGCATCTCGATTCTGGCTGCGCTCGTGGGGAGGGAGCGGATCGGAACCGGCCAGCATGTTGACGTGGCGATGCTCGACAGCCTCATCCATCTCCTTTCGTACGATGCCCTCGATCATCTGACGACCGGCAAGCAGGTCGGTCGCCACGGAAGCGCCCATGCCCACCTGGTCCCCTGGCAGGCGTTTGCCACGTTGGACGGGTACGTGGTCGTAGCCGCCCGAGATGAGAAATTCTGGATCAACCTCTGCGACGCGATTGGGAGGCCCGATCTCAAGACCGATCCCCGGGCTGTCGACAATGCTGCCCGGGTCAAAAACCGCGCCGAAGTGGTGTCGACTCTCGATGCGATCTTTCGTACCAAAACCAAGGCCGAATGGTCAGAGATCCTCGACCGCTACGACATTCCGTCGGCGCCGGTGAACAGCCTTGGCGATGTGTTTTCCGACGAACATGTCAGAAGCCGAGGCATGATCCAGACCTACGAGCACGCCACGCTCGGGTCGGTCGGCTTTTCCCCAAGCCCGATGAAGTTCAGCGACTGGACGTTTCCCAACGAACCAGCTCCCATGTTGGGTGAGCAGACGATCGAGATACTCAAGGAGCGGCTTGGTTTTGACGACGCCGAACTGGAAAAGCTGCAGGCAGATGGAGTCGTGGCCAAATGGACACGTAGGGATTAGCTCGTTTTGCCGACTTCGCGGCCTTACCGCACCCTGGCGGCGGGAACACTGTCAATATCTCTCGGAGCCCTGCCGGTGTTCTTGTTGGGGGCGATGGCTGTTCTCATCAGAGAAGAACTTCAGTTCGGTGAGGTGGCGCTCGGGGCAATCGCTTCGGCCTACTACGCCTCGTCGGCGGCCCTGTCGATTCCGGGTGGAGCGATCGCCGAGCGGCTGGGGGGAAGGCGGGCCATGGCGTTGGCGGCCGCGATCACCTTCGGATCGATGCTCGGTGTGGCTGTCTCGCGGTCAGTCTGGATGATCGGGTTGTTCATGGTGGCCGCCGGCGTCGCCAACGGCATCGCACTCCCGGCCTCGAACCTCGCTCTGGCAAGGGGAATTCCGGTCGCCCGCCAGGGCGCGGCTTTCGGACTCAAACAATCCTCCGGTCCTATCGCCACCCTGCTGGCAGGGGCGGCCCTCCCATTGATCGGGCTCACGGTCGGGTGGCGGCCGTCGTTTGTTATCGCCGGGTTGGCAGGATTGCCGCTGATGGCCATGGCGTTCAAACGAGGCACAGTTATTACGCAGACCGAGCGAGGGCAGCTGTCGAGCGCCCACCGTCGAGCGCTACTGGTGCTGGCTGTTGGCGCGTCGTTGGCTGTAATCGGTGGCAGCTCTCTGGCGGCGTTCTACGTTTCGTCAGCAGTGGCGTCGGGTGTTGCCCCGGCGACCGCGGGTGCGTTGCTGTCGATTGGAAGCGTGTTCGGAATTGCCGGCCGGATCGGCTGGGGGCATCTCGGTGACAAGCACCGCAAAAGACATGTGATGATGTTGGGTCTCATCATGAGCTTGGGGGCAATCGGGTACTTGCTTCTCGGCCACGTGCGAGGGGTTGGGACCCTGGGTGTTGCAACCCTCGTCACGTTCATGTCGGGTTGGGCCTGGCCAGGACTCTTTAATTTCGCGGTGGTCGTGCGGTCGTCGGCTGCCCCCGGAGTGGCAACGGGAATTGTGGGGACCGGCCTTTACTCAGGCGGCATCATCGGTCCGCTGTTGTTCGGTTGGACCGTCGAGAATGCCAGTTATCAAACTGCTTGGTCAGTGGTAGCGGCAGCATCCATCACGGCCGCCTGGGTTATGTATGTTGGAGGGCGTAAGCTGGAGAGGGCATCGCACTAAGAATGACCTCAGCAAGCCCCTGCGACGTTCATGACGTATCCCAGCATCATGTAGTAGCCCACCAACGTCGCTAGTTCAACGACTTGCTCGTTGCCGATGGCAGCCACGGTCGCCTCGAATGTTTCGTCAGACACGGTGCTGTCGGCCACGAGTTCCTTCACAAACCCCACAATGAGTTGCTCGGCGTCCGACAGAGTATCGCCAGAACCCTTCAGATGACTTAAGGCGGTTTCGCTGACGCCAACCTGGCGGGCGATGTCGACGTGCGAGTCCCACTCGAACTGGCAGCTGGCCAGGGATCCGGCCGTCAGGATGGCGAGTTCCCGATCGTGGTCTGAAAGCGATCCGTGATATCTGATTTGACCGCCCAGGTGGGCCGCTGGAAGCGCCAGCCCGGGTGCGTGCAGTAGAACCTCGTACGGTCGAATCATCGATCCGCGACTGGCGACCACGGCATCGAAGACTTCAAGTCGGATTGGGTCAAGTTCTCGGCGATCTGTGTAGAGCGGCATGCGCGCCATGGAGCCTCCTAGGTTTCGATCTTGAATAGCCGGGTGGCTTTGCCACCCAGGACGCGTCGGCGTGCTGAGTCGGTCAAGCGTGCTGCGGCGAGGATGGCCAGTGGGTCGGTCCACCATCCGTTGGTCATCGTTCCTCCGTCGTTATGGTTCCGGCCGCCACGAGAGCCGCGATCTGGGTTTCATCGAGCTGCAATTCTTCGAGGACTTCCCGGGTGTGTTGGCCGAGTCGCGGGGGAGGTCGGCGGATGGAAGGCGGGGTGCCGAACATCTGAAACGGTATGCCAGGGAGGCGCAGCTCGGCGATATCGGGATGACCGACCTGGGCGACCATCCCGCTTTCTGCCGTTTCTTGGCTCGCCAGCGCTTCGGAGACGGTATTGATCGGACCAGCAGGGATTCCAGCCGGATCGAGGAGCGCCAGCCATTCAGCCCGGGTCTTGGATATCGTCACCGCCCGTATGAGACCATCACAGAGCTCCCGATTCTCGACCCGATCCTGATTACGTGCGAAACGGGCGTCTGCGGCCCATTCGGGGTGACCGGCGAGCTCGGCAAACCGGCCAAACTGGGCGTCGTTGCCGACGGCCAGAGCTAGTTCGCCGTCCGACGTCGGATAGGTCCGATACGGAACGATGTTGGGGTGGCCGTTTCCAAAGCGACCCGCCTCGTCGCCGGAAACGAGGTGGTTCGCAGCCACGTTGATAAGCATTTGAATGCCGGTGTCGTGGAGTGATACCTCGGTCCGCTGCCCCTTTCCGGTTCGGTTGACCGCGTCGAGAGCGCCGAGGATGGACATCGTGGCCAGCATCCCGGTGCAGACGTCGACGATGGCTACCCCCAATTTCATTGATTGGCCTTCGGGTTCGCCCGTGATTGACATCAGCCCGGATTCGGCCTGAAGGATGAAGTCGTAGCCGGGTTTGCCTGCTTTGGGACCCGACGATCCGTACCCGGCAATCGTGCATCGAACGACAGCGGGGGCGTGCTCGTCAAACCAGGAGTCAGTGAGACCCCAGCGTTCCAGGGTGCCCATCTTGAAGTTGTCGACCACGATGTCGGCGTCGACGATCAGCTTGCGGAGTACTTCGCGACCGGGGTCCGATGACAGGTCGAGCGTCACGGATCGTTTGTTTCGGTTTACGCCGAGATAGTAAGCCGACTCCGTTCCCGCGAATGGAGGACCCCAGGCGCGGGTATCGTCACCATGTCCGGGCCGCTCGATCTTGATTACATCGGCTCCCATGTCCCCGAGCCACATGGTGCAAAGCGGCCCTGCCAGAACGCGCGTGAGGTCGACGACCCTCCGTCCTTCCAGAGCGCTCAAGCGTCCCTCCGCGACTGGTTTGATGATTCGCTCTGGTCTTGACCGGTATCGAAGTTGACCACGTATTCCTCGATTTCCCTTGCGTGGGGCCAAAGTATATATTTTATAGGAACGAGTTGATCCGGTCTTTGGGTAGATCTTCCTCCATCCCAGGTCCGGATTGCTCGCGCCCGAATCATCGAGGTGTACATGAACTGGTCGATGGCGAGACCTTTCGGAACAGCGAACGGTCGCAGTGAACGACTGGCGATTGCCATCGCGGTGGGGGCCATGGGGACGCTCGGATTCTCAGTGACCTCTCCGATCCTTCCCGACCTGGCGGAGGCTTTCGGGGTCTCACGGGGCGACATCGGCTTGGTCCAAGCCGCGGTGTCGATTCCCGGAATCCTGTTTTCGGCGATCATCGGGTACCTCGCCGACCGGTTCGGCCGGCGTCGGGTGGTGTTGACCGCGTTGACGATCTTCTCGGTCTTCGGCTTGGCTGGTTTTTTTGCCAGGAGTTACTGGGGACTCGTGGCGGTTCGGTTCTGTCAGGGGATCGGGACGTCAGGCATCCTCGGGCTCGGTATCGTGCTTATTGGCGACGCGTTTGAGGGGCGCGCTCGCACCAAGGCCATGGGAGTGAACATCACCGGCGTTACCATTATGTCGATGGCGGGGCCGATCATCTCGGGCCAGTTGGCGCTGGGTGGGACCTTCCGCCCGTTTCTCATCTTCATAATCGGGGTCCCATTGCTGGCATGGGCAACGCGGATGCCTTCGGACCCTCGCAAAGAGGCCATCGCCCCACCCTTCGGCCATCTGGTCGATGCACTTAGAGGGATGCAGGAGTCAGGCCGTCTGCGTGATTATCTTGGCTTGTTGGGTTCCAGCCTGGTGGCGGTTTTCATCCTCCACGGCCTTGGCCTCACGGTTTCGCCCCTGTTTCTCGATCTGGAATTCGGGGTTCCTGTGGACGTGCGCGGCTTCATCGTGGCGGCGTTCCAGTTCGGTACGATCCTCGTCGCGCTCCAGGTCGGCCGTATTCTGGCCAGGATCGGCGGCCGCAAGATGATGACGATCGCCTTTGCGATGATGGCGATCGGATCGGGCGTGGCAGCTCTGGCGACCGCGCCCTGGCATATTGCCGTGGGTCTCGGCATCGCCGGGTTCGGGTTTGGAATGTTCGTGCCCGTTGCCCAATCGTTCGCTTCGTTGGTGGGTGCCGATCAGTACCGCGGGCTAACCGTGCTCATGTGGGTGACGGTCGTCCGGGTTGCCCAGGTGGTCGGACCTCAGGTCGGCTCCCGTATGACCGACGGCGCCGGACCACGCTGGGCGTTCGGCCTGGCTGCGATTGCCATGGGAGCGATCGCCGTGTCGTGGATCCCGCTGCGTCGTCGCATCAATAGCGGAGTCGTCATGGTCGAAATCAACTCTTAGCTCAGTGACCTAAGCGCCGGCTTTGACCATCTCGCTGCCGATTTCGGAGTACGTTCCCGATACTTCGCCGCCGACGAGGCTAACCGCCGTCAGGGCCACGATGGCAATGAGAACCACCACGAGACCGTACTCAGCCAAATTGGCCCCGGTTTCGGTTTTGAGCATGGCCATCTTGGCCATAATGATGTCGTACATAGGAATGTGCCCCCCTGGCTTATCCGCTTGTTATATCCAAAATACCACGGAGAGTGGCGCGCCACCATGGGTCGGTCGACCCATTCAAGGGGGAGAAGAGCGTCGGTTTTTAGCTATTCGGTTCGCCCGATTCCGGCTCGTCGACGCATGATCTCCATGACCGACGCGTTGTCGGCGTCGCTGAGACCGCCCTGCTCGGCCTCTTCGAGTTCCTCACGGACCGTGGTCTGCAGCTCTATCGACGCTCCCAATGCCATGGCGTGATCGTGTATCAATCGGGCGTCTTTGTGACTTTGCCGAACGCGTGACTTGGGCGGGTAATAATCGCCTTCGACCATCCGTTCCCCCCAGATGTCCATAGCCTTTGAATAGGCGGCGCTGTCCTTGAGCACCTCGAGCACGGACGTCAACTCGAGTCCGGCTTTTTCTGCAACCGTCAACCCTTCCGCAATGGCCATCCGGTTGATGGACAGTATGTGATTTACGACGAGCTTGGTGCGAGACCCGGCGCCGACGGGTCCAACGTGATAGACGCGGCGGCATATGGGCTCGAGAAGACCTGCGATCTTTGATGCCACCTCGGCGCTTGCGCCCAGCATAAAGATGATGTCTTTGTCGGCCGTTTGGGCAGCATTGCCTGAAATGGTGGCGTCGGTGTATCCGATTCCGCTGGCGGCCAGGACCTCGGCAGCCGTGATCGAGTCGTCCGGTGCCCCGGTTGTGGTGTCGACGACGATGAGTCCGGTTTCGGCCGCCGCGGTGATCTCCGAAAGGATCTCAAGCATGATTGAGCTGTTCGGCAGCGAGAGAATTGCGACCGAGGCGAGAGCGACTGCATCACCAACTGATAGCGCTGCTATCCCACCCCGATGCTCGAACTCGGCCCTTCGGTCCGGTTCAGGGTCGTAGCCGGTCACCACGTGGCCCTCGTCGAGCAGGTGTCCGCCGATGGTTCCACCCATGAGGCCGAGACCGATCATCGCGATTCGCATTAGAAGCGGTAGAACGTGGCTGGCGTGTCCACCAGAATGCGGCGACGGAGGTCGGGATCGGCCACCCATTCTCCGAATCCATCGAGGAGGTCACCGTCATTGGGGTTGACCTCAAACTTGTTCGGGTGCGGCCAATCGGTGCCCCACATGATGCGATCTGGAGCGGCATCGATCAAGGCTTGGGCCATCGGGGCCACATCATCATAGGGAGGCAAGTCGGTCTCGCTGACCCGGTTGGCGCCACTGATTTTCATCCAGGTGTTTCCGCGTCGCATCAGATCGAGCAACGCTTGGAACCCGGGCGCGGCGACGCCGTCCACGGCGTTCTGATAGGCGAAATGGCCAATCGACATCGGAACGGTCAAGCGTGAAAAAACCGGGAGTAGGTCGATGATGTGGCTTCCGGGAAACAGGAACTCGATGTGCCAGCCCAACGGGGCAATGCGGGCGCACAGTTCCGGGATCTCGTCCATCTCAAGAGGCATTCCGCCCTGGTTGTCCGTATTCAGGCGAACCCCTCGAACGCCAGCCATGTCGAGGTCGGCAAGCCCTTCGTCGGTGATATCTAGTCCAGTGGAGATAATCGCTCTGGCTCGATCCGGTGTTTCAGCGTTGAGGCTTCTCATCCCGTCCAAAATCGCCGAGTTATCGGTTCCATAAGCCGAGGGTTGGGTGAATACCACTCGATCGATTCCGAGCGTGGCGTGAAGATGCTTAAGGTCATCTAGGGTCGAATCCGGAGGGTTGTACGCCCGGAGGGGTGTCATCGGGTAGCCGCTTTCGAAGACATGGACGTGGGTGTCGATTGCACCAGCCGGCATAGAGAAGTTGGGGGCGTGGGGGGTTCGGTCGGGTGGGAGGCAGGTTCTGATGGCGCCAGTCAAGTGCGTTCCTTGGTGAAATCTCCCCCAGACTGATGACCGACCTGGCGGATCGTATATGATGCAATCTGTCGTTAGGCAGCCTAGTTTGGCGGCCGCGGGGCTGATCCGGAGAGCCGGGTTTTTGGAGGACGAAGTTGACGATGTGGGAGAGAATATGAGAGCGAAGCGTTCCGATGGACCCGTTATTGACATTCATTGTCACCGCGAATGCGGCCCCGCTACCGACATCATGAAAGCCGAGGAAGAGAAGTTGGGACGGGTTCGCCTGCAGTACGGCAGCGAACTCACCCGGGCTGTAAACCGTCGGCAGCTCGAGTTCCTCCGTCCGAAGATGGACTTTCTCGAGGAACGACTCAAAGACATGGATGCGATGGGCGTCGATATCCAGGCGGTGGCCGTCTCGGTCTATCAGTATTACTACTGGGCTGATCCCGACGTCGGTGCCCACATCACGCGGGTCATCAATGATGAATTGGCCGAGGACACGGCCAGGTTTCCCGACCGTTTCGCTCCGCTGGGAACCGTTCCGCTCCAGGACACCGAGGCGGCCATCGCCGAACTGAACTACTGCGTCAACGAACTTGGTTTCCGGGGCCTCGAGATTGGCACCTACATCGACGGCAAGGAACTCGGTGACCCGTCCCTCGATCCGTTCTGGGCTGAGGTCGAACGGCTCGGCGCCGTGATCGTTGTGCATACGAACGGGTTTAATCACAAAGAGCGACTTCAGGATCACAACTTCGTGAACATCCTCGGACACGCCTTCGAAGCGACCCTTGCCCAGGCCCATCTGATCTTCAACGGAGTACTGGAACGGTATCCCGACCTGAAGATCGTCGTGGTTCATGGTGGTGGCTATCTGCCGGCTTATGCGGGCCGTATCGACCACGCCTACCGGGCACGCGAAGATGTGCGCGAAGGTCTACCAAAGCTGCCAGGTGAGTATCTCAAGAAGTTCTATTTCGACACCATGGTTTTCGAACCGGATCAGGTGAAGTTCTTGATCGACAAGTACGGGGCAGACCACGTCCTCCTCGGAACCGATTACCCCTACGACATGGGCGAGGTGGACCCGCTCGGTCTCATCGCCAGAGTCGAGGGACTGCAGCAGGATCAGATCGACCTGATCAGTGGCGGGAACGCAGCCCGACTGTTGGGATTCACATGACCGACGGCACTCCCGATAGAACCAGCAGAGCTGCTTCGATGAAAGGGCCCCAATGAGACAGCTAAACGTAGGCGTAATCGGCACAGGTTGGTGCGGCGGAATACGAGCCGTCGCCTGCGCCAATAGCGCGTTGGTCGGCGAGCTCCATCTTGCCGAAACGAACCCGGAACGACTTGCCGAGATGAAAGACCTCGTACATCCGAACTCGGTCACCGCTGACTGGCAGAAGATCGTCGCCAATCCTCTCATCGAGGCAGTGATGATTTCTGCGACCCCCGAGACGCTGCACTTTCCGATGGCCAAAGCCTGCCTTGAGGCAGGCAAGCATGTCTTGCTTGAGAAGCCGATGGCAATTTCACTTGCCGAAGCCGACGAACTGATCGCGATCGCTGAGGCGAACAACCTGAAGTTCACGATCGGGTATTCGCAGCGGTTCAACAACAAGCAGTCACTCATCAAGCGCAGCGTGTCCGACGGCAGCGTCGGCGATCCGGTCAGCGTGTTGGTCAGTCGCCACATCAGCCGGTCGCTTGGTGCCAAGATCGGAAACCGGATCAAGCTCTCCCCGGCTGCGATGGAGGCCACCCACGACATCGACTTCGCGTTCTGGTGTCTCGAGCCTCGCCGCCCGGTCCGGGTCTATTCGCAGGTCGCTTACGGAGTACGTCAAGACTCTCTCGGGTTGCCAGACACCCAGATGATCATGATCACGATGGACGACGGAGTGGTCGTGACGGTCGGAGCGGGTATGAATCTTCCGCCCGGGTACCAAAACGCAGCCAACACCTGGATCGAGTTCATCGGCACCGACGGGTCCGTGTTCGTTGACGACTCGCACAAGGACATCATGGTGCAGTCCATGGAGCGGGGAGTCGAGTTCCCACTGTCGACGATGCCTGGTGAGTATGTCGGCGCCATGTATGCGGGCCCGATGGAACGCGAAACGACTCATTTTGTCGAGGCGGTACTCTACGACCGTCCGGTCATGGTCGAACCACGAGCCGCTCGCTTGGTGATGGAGGTCTACATGGCCGCCGACCTATCGGTGGAACTCAACCAGGTGGTCGAACTCCCATTGTCCGAGGACCAAATCGGCCTGGCACTGTCGGCCTCCGTGAAGAGCTGACCGGGCCAGTGGAAGGTTCGTGACGGTGGGCCAGTCGGCTGTCCACTACGAAACGTCCGGTGACGGCCCGCCGCTCATGCTCATCACCGGTCTTGGTGGCGTCGGCCGGGCATGGGGGAGCGTCGCCCAACTGTTCGCTCAGGACTATCTGACGATCGTGCCCGATCATCCCGGAACCGGGCAATCACCGCCCCCGGCCGACGGCTATACGATCGCCAAACACGCTGCTGCCATGGCTGAGGTCCTCCACGAACTTGATTGTGGTCCCACCCATCTCGTCGGTAGTTCGACAGGTGGGGCCATCGCCCAAGTGATGGCCCTCGACCACCGGGATGTCACCCGGTCGATTGTCCTGGCCGATTCCTGGGCGCGACCCGACGACTATTTCCGCCACCAGTTCGCTATCCGAAAACGGGTACTCGTCGAGCAAGGTGCCCGGGCCTATGCGGAAGCATCAGCGATTTTTCTGTTTGCTCCTGATTACTTCTGTGACAACTACGACGAGGTGCTCGCATGGATCGAAATTGCGAGCGGAGGCGACCCAACCGTCATGGCCCAGCGCATCGACATGATTGTCTCCTTTGACGAGTCCGCCCGCCTCTCCGAAATCGACCGACCGGCCCTGGTGCTCGTGGGAGACGCCGACATCTGTACGCCACCGTATATGTCAGAAGATCTGGTCCGCTCGATTCCGGGCGCTCGCTTGGAAAACCTGCCTGGCGGTCACCTCATCTACAAAGAGGCGCCGGCAGAATTTCACCGGGCCGTCACCGGTTTCCTCGGAGCCTGAGCCGGCTCAAGGAAGGACTTTGTCCGGGTTGAATAGGTTCTGCGGGTCCAGGGTTCTCTTGATGGCGCGCATTACGTCAACGGCAGGCGTGCCGTGTTCGGTGACCATGTATTGGCGCTTGCCGAGGCCGATGCCGTGCTCGCCCGATGCGGTCCCTTCCAGTTCCAGGGCCTTCTCGATTATGGCGCGGGTTACCTCCCCGGCCCGCCTTTGCCCCTCTGTGTCTCCGACCTGGTAGCTGACGCCCATGTGAATATTGCCGTCGCCGGCGTGTCCGAGGACCTCGCCAGGTATCCCGTGCTCTGCGGCGGTTCGTTCTGCGAATTCGATGATGGCTGGCAAATGAGAGATGGGAACGCTGACATCGATGGCGGTCCAGACACTGCCGGGAGTCCGACGGCGGTACCGGTGTCGGGCCCCATGGCGCATCGCCCACATCTCGGAGCGGTCCTGATGCCCGAGACCGGAAACGAACGCTTTCGAACCCGCTTCGAGACAGATCTCTCTGGCTGCGTCGAGCGCCGCCTTGATGGCGAGATCACTTGACCCGGTGAACTCGATCATGAGCGATGGCAGCACTGGCCAGTTCGAGCCGTCGTCTTCGTTCATGTAGCGGATGTGATTTTCATGCAGGATTTCGAGTGCGGCCGGTGCCAGACCGGCACCGATGATCCCGTATGCGGCCTGTGCAGCAACCGCCACCGTCGGAAACCCGACCACGGCGGTGGCGAAGTGTTCGAGCACCGGGTGAAGCAGAAGGGTCGCCCTGGTCACCAGACCGAGGGTGCCTTCCGATCCGATCATCAGGCGGGTCAGATCGTAACCCGAAGACTGTTTGACCGACCGAGAGCCGGTTTGGATTACTTCACCGTTGGCCATTACGACTTCGAGGGCCAGGACGTTGTTGCGGGTGGCGCCGTATTTGAGGGCCCGTATTCCGGCCGCGTTGTTGGCGATCATGCCTCCGACTGAAGCATTGGCGCCCGGGTCAGGAGCAAAGAACAGTCCGTACGGTCTCAAATGCTTTTCAAGGTCGAGTCGGAGCACGCCAGGTTGTACGGTCGCTTGGAAATCATCGGTATGGACCGCCAGGATCCGGTTCATCCTCGCGAAGTCGACGACGATCCCGTGCCGAACCGGGATAGCATGGCCTTCCGAACTCGACGCTGCCCCCCAACCGGTGATCGGCTGGTCATACTCGGCAGCCAGCTTGACAATCTGGACAACTTCGTCGGTTGATTCTGGCCACACAACGAGGTCGGGCATCACGGGAGGAAAGGTCGATTCATCCTGGGAGTGAAGATGGCGATCGGCCTCGCCTACCGAGACCCCGTCGATGCCGAGCGCCGACTCCAACCGTCGGACAAGCTCGGGGTTGGCAGGTCGCAAGGGCTCATCGGACATGAGGTGACTCTATCTCCGGGTCGATCGCTTCGACGTTTCGGGAGCTACCAGCGGCCTTCAACGGCGAGGCGGGCGGCGTGGAGAGCGCCGGTGTTGGCGAACTGTCGGGCGCGCTCGTCGTCGCCGAGTATGTTGAGTTCCCTCGCTGACACTCCATCGGGGGTTCGAACGGCGATCCCGACGGTCCGGGACGTGTTCGGATTGGACGGATCCCCGGCCACCCCGCTGACCGCCACGACGACATCGGCTCCACAAGTGTGCGTATCGAGCAATTGACGAGCGGCGGCCGCGGTGTCTGCGCCTTCGGGGAGCCTGACAGGTCGCAACCCGATCGATTCGGCAAAGAGGTCAGGGCCGGCGTTGGCGAAACGGGCGCCCACGGCTCCGGCCGTGAACTGTTCGATCGTGCCAAACGTCCATTCCCTTTCGGCGAGGCTGTCGATCAAGACGACTTCAATGACATGATCGTCGCGGCCGAAGACAGCATCACCGAGCTTGGCGACGATCGCGGCATCTACTCGATCCAACATGGCGTCGACGGTGGCTTCGTCATCGTCCTTGGCTGTGATGCGGATCCGCACCTCGCTGGCGTCGATCAGGAAGGCGATTGAGGGATTGGTAGATTCATAAAGATCGTCCAGCTTCTCGGCCACAGCGGACTCACCGTAACCCCACGTGCGCACGACGCGACTCTTGAGAATCGCTGGTTCGCCTGCGGTAGCTCGCAGTCGGGGCATGACTTGCTCGTCAAACATGACCTTCATCTCGGTCGGAACGCCCGGCATGGCGAAAATCCACCTGCCGTCCTGTTCGAGAGCAATGCCGAGGGCGACGCCTTTGCGGTTCTCCATCGTCTGGGCGCCTTCCGGGTAGTCGGCCATCCGGAGGGTGTTGACATTTACCTTGCCGCGCAGTCGCATGAGACGCTCGCGAATCTTCTCTTCGTGTTCGGCGTCCCTGGTCATGGATCGCCCGGTGACCCGGCAGATGGCTTCGCGGGTCACGTCGTCTTGGGTTGGTCCGATGCCGCCGGTCAGGATCACGGCATCGGCCCGGCCGAGCGCCTGCTCGATGGCGAACGTCATCCGGTCGAGGTTGTCACCGACGGTCACCTGGAAGTGAGCGTCAAAACCCTCGTCGTGCAGGCGTGAGCCGAGGAAGGCGACATTGGAGTTGATGATCTGGCCGATCAGCAACTCTGTGCCGACTGCGATGACCTCGACGATCACTCGATCACCGGGTTGGTTCCGTCTGGCTGGAGGGGTCCCGGCCGGGATAACCCTGCTGACAGGTAGGTCACGAGTTTCACGTGTGCTCCGAACGTGGCTTGGCGATTGGTAGGGCGATGGTACGGCGCCGAAGACTAGATCATATATTTTGTATGGCGTCGGGAGATTGGCGTTCGGCCGGGGGTTTTCCGTTGGCGGCGCCGTGGTCACCTGAACACCAGCTGTGGCAGGTCGGTAAAAACCCGACCATTAGGCTCCCGGGTTTGCCAGACTGCAAGGATGGATGTTCCTCATGGCCGCCGGCGCTTGTTGTCCGGCGTGCGCCTCGCCTTACTGAGTGTGGCTCTCGGGGGGTACGCGCTTGCCCTGACCTTGGCAATTCGCCAGTGGGACCTGCCGAGCCTCACGGTCAAGGCGCTCGCCTGGCTGGCCCTGGCGCTCCTCTTTGAGCTCTTGGCGAAGGCGATGTTCGCAGCCCTTTTTCGGATGGAGCTTGGGGCGGTCGGTCATCCCGTCAGCTGGCGTGGAGCGATCGCGGCTTCGTTAACCGGGTCGGCTGTGGCACGGCTCGTGCCGGCTGGCGGGGCTTTGACGCCGTCGACCATGGCCTGGGCGGTCCGGGACGAAGAGAATGACGCCGCGGGAGCCGCCATGCGCGCAACGATGCTTACTTATGCAGCGCTTCTGATTATCACTGGTCTTGGGTTGGCGTGGATGGCCACTGAAGGCCCTCACCCGGTCGTGTTTGCGGGTGCCGTGATTCTCGCGACGATGCTGATTGTCGCTGGCGTGATTGTTGTGACTGGCGCTGCCTGGCTTGATCGGGTGGTCGATTGGCTCCCTCGGCGGCTGGCGAACTACCTCCGGCCTACTGCAAGTGGCGGCCGCGTCACCCCGACTGAAGCAAGTCTTGCCGCGTTTCGGATTCTCGCAGAAGCCGCCGTACTCTGGTCGGCTCTGGCAGCTTTTGGGATCTTTTTGACCCCGTCAGAGGTACTCGTGGCTCATGGACTGTCGATGGTTATCGGGGGATTACCGGGACTGCCCGGTGGTCTGGGCATCGTCGAAGGCGGCCTCGTCGGGATTCTTTCGCTCTATGGATTGTCGGCGGGTGTGATGGTTGCGCCAGTGCTGGTCTACCGGGTGGTCGACTACTGGATTCCGGCTGGGGTTGGGCTCTTCGCGTTTGGCGTGATAAGCCGTGAGCGGTTCTCGGGTCAAAGTCGCGAATCTGGGCACGGTGACGCTGCACGGATGGGCACTGACTGGCGCCCCGAACGACTCGAAAGACCCGAACTAGTCACTCGTACGGTTCTCGACCAACCGCGTCGGCCAGGCTCGTCGGATGGTCCTACGGACGATAAACGGGGCCGCAAGGCCCGGACCGGACCACCGTGATCCGCCACCGAAACCGGTTTAACTAGCACGCTAGGTGAAGTAATGATAACATTTCGGCCAGGGTATTGAGACCGGGGGGTTTACATGACATGGGCCAAATCGTTCGTCGATCAGTTGTCAGCTGATTGGCATCCTCGCCGCTGGTTCACCGCCAGTACGTTCTGGTTCCCCTTCGTCATTTCGCTAGTCACGATTGCAGCCGCCCTCGTCTCGCGACCACTGTTCAACCTGATTACCGGTGAGGATCGGCTCGGCGAGAACCTGCAAGTTCTCGGCTGGGTGGTGGCGCTGGTGTTTGCCATTCGGATCGTTGCCAAACGTGACTTCCCCACCTCGACTCGGGTGCTGTTCGCCGTGCTGTCCGTCGCGATCTTCTTCATCATTGGTGAGGAGATCAGCTGGGGGCAACGGATCTTTGGCTTCCAGACGCCTGCCGAACTTGTCGAACAGAATCGACAGGGCGAGTCCAATCTGCACAACATCTACGGGGTTCAGGACGTATTCAGTTGGGCCATGTTTGCCATCGGAGCGTACGGAACTGGAGCTTCTTGGTACGCCATGAAGCGTTACGGCCGTTACGAGTCGTGGTCGCCTCTCACGCGCACCCTCGCACCGCACCCGATCCTGATTCCGTCCTTCCTGCTGATGTTTGTGTGGCGGTTCTACCGCAACCTCTTCGAGCCACCCGAGAGCCTGTATTTCGGCATATCGGAGTTCGGCGAAACGACCGAATTGGTCCTATCAACGGCGTTTGCATTGTTTGGATGGCGTCGGTTCACCAACCCCTTCTCCAAGGAGGTTGCACCGGCCTTGGCCAGCGGTGAGGCTCAGTCGAGCTGACTCGAGACCCCAAGTCGACTGGCTAACTCGATGAGGGAGTTGCGTAATGGGCTCGGTAATGGGATTCCCAATCGGGCGTTCTCCGTTTCCGTCGCATGAGCCCCGTCGCCAGGTAGTCGGACTCGTTCGCCGCTGGCCGTCTTGGAATCTCGCAGCTGTTCGAGATGGCGATTGATTGATGTGGCCGCTTCCTCAGCTGGCATCATCAGATCCGATCGCATCACCATCATCGCCTGACCCGTGTTCGTTGGAACGTCCATTCGTTTACGGTGATCGACAACGCTTCGGCCAAATGCGGCGCCGTTCATCGCCCCGGCCAGTAGGCCGATGGCGATGTTCAAACCGGATCCCTTGTATCCGCCGATGGGAAGCAGGAATCCTTCGTGGGCTTTGGTCGGGTCGGTGATCGGGTTGCCTTCTGAGTCGGCAACCCACCCGACCGGCATTTGCTCGCCGGCCTGAGCGACTACCTTGATCGTGCCGTGCGACGCCATTGTCGTGGCTATGTCCAGTTCGAATGCCTGGCCGTCGCCCGCCGGGATAGCCAGGGCGATCGGGTTGGTCCCAAGGATGGGTTCGATCCCTCCCCATGGAGGCATTCCGTTTGCATTGGCGACCGCGAAGTACATGGCGATCAGTCCACGGCGAGCGGCCATCGCCGGGTACAGTCCAGCCGCTCCGGCATGGTTCGAGTGAACGGTTCCGACCCACGCCATACCGACTGCCTCGGCTTTGGTGATGGCAACCTCGGTGGCCCTCGTCATAACCACCTGTCCCATCCCGTTGTCGCCATCGAAATATGCGGAAACGGGCGTCTCGTGGAGGATGCGGATGTCCGGGTTCAGGTTGATTCCACCTGCTTCGATGCGCTGAACGTACGGGGCCACCCGGATCAGTCCGTGCCCGGTTCGTCCTCGTAGGTCGGCTTCCACGAGGCGCTTCGCCACGATGACGGCGTGGTCGGGTTGTATGCCAACCGCCTCGAACAAACCGGCGGCGAGCGCTTCGAGGCGATCCGGTGGATAGCGATTACTCATGCGAGTGGGTGTCCGCCGGGCGACCGAACTGTTCGACGGTTTCGCCCGTCTCGGTGAATGTGCGTGTGACATACGTGTTGCCGTAGACCCACAGGATCTTCATGGGTGTTTGGCCCGTATTAATAAACCGATGCACCGCACCCGGCTCGATCATAGTCGTGTCGTACGGGATGGCCTCTTGTTGTATCCCATCGATTTCGGCAATGCCGACCCCCTCGAGCACCGTGACCTGTTCGATCGTGTTGTGGGTGTGTAAGGGAAGCTCGCCTCCTGGCGGAAACATGGTGACCCCCATCACAAAGGATTGTCCTTCGGCCGGCGGGTCACTGAGGCGAACGCTTTGAATTCCATTGCCTCGCTCCACCACTGCGGCGGCGGCGAATTTGATCAGATGGGCCATGGCTCTGTCTCCTCTGGTTACAACAATGCGAAAATGGGTTGGTTAGCGGTGGCGGCCTCGATTACGCCTGCTGCGGCGATCTTGAAGGCGGCTCGCTCGCTGGTGGTGAGATCGACGATTGACCGGCCCTCGGCGTCGAACCGGTTGCGGAGGTCTCGTTCGTAGTCGGCCGCCGCATTCCGCTGGAATTCGATGGCGGCTCGCGCCGCATGTCGGACGGCCCCTGCTAGCTCTGGTCCGAGGGAGTGCATTTGGGCCCGGTTGGCGTATAGCCCCCGAGCGCCATAGAGGTGCCCGGACATCGTGATGTGTTGGTGGTCGACTCCATAGGCCGCAGAGTTGGCGAGCGGGTTTTCCTGCGCATCGACTTCGCCCGAAGCGATGAGGGCGATGCCCTCGCTGAGTTCGGCGGGGACCGGTACACCTCCCCACGAGCGGATCAGGGCCTCGTGGATCGGGTTCGGCTGGAGCCGAACCCGCATGCCGGCGACGTCGCCGGGGGAGCGGACAGCTCGGAGTCGGTTGGTGAGATGCCGGAAGCCGTTGTCCCAGTATCCAAGGACTTCATAGGGTGTTGCGGACCCGGTGGCCTCACTGAGGGCTGCTCCAAAGTCACCATCGAGAGCGGCGTGGGCTTCGGCGAGATCGGTGAAGAGAAACGGTACTTCGAGTGCATTGAGAGCCGACACTTGCGATCCGAGATAGGAGGTGGAGAAGTAGCACCAGGTCAAGTCGCCGTTCGCCACCATGCCGAGCAGGTCGGTGGCTGGCCTGCCAAGGTCCATGACGTTGTAGATCACTTCAACCGGGTGGCCGGTCTGCATTCTTAGTGTTTCAACAAAACGGTCGATAGCGCGGCTGTGGGCACTTCCAGGAGGCGCGTAACCGCCTACTCGAATTGTCATGGAGGGACCTTTCCCCGAAGCCGTCACCTTGAATCCTATATGGCAGGAACCGCTTGGTGTCCGTATGGGAGGCTGTCAGTACCTCGCTACGGGCGGTATCTAACCGGCTCCTATTCCCACGTCAACCCACCGAGCAGGGCGTCAACGACCGATTGGAAATCGGTCCAAAGATCGGGTGCGGCAATGGCGAGGATCGTGATTGGCTCACCATTGACCTCAACCATGTAGACGCGCCCTGTATCGCCTGCCTCGAAGGTAAAGGCCAGTTCACCGGGGACCGAATGAGGATCTTGGACGGTGAATTCAAGATAGCCCGCCGGTAATCCGCCAATCGTTGCTTCCTGCGGAACTTCCGACAGCGTGATTGCCTGGCCGGCCTCCGCGCCCCTCCACTCATCGAGCGTCTCCGGCCCCCGGGTCGTCAAGATCAGATACGTATTCGCACCGGACGTGGCCTCGAGATACAAGATGTCGCTCGTTGCGTCGCTCCTCAGGCCGTGATTGGCGGGTTTGACGATCGAGAACGGCACGGAAAATGCCCCCGAAGTGAAAGCTGCTGTCGGAGCTGCGGTGGTTGTGGTGGTCTCCGGAACGGCGGCAACAGTTGTGTCGACGGGAATGGTCGTCGTCGTGTCGGGTGCGGACGTTGTGGGCGATGAGATGGGGACCGTCGTGGCGGCCTCTGTGGTGCTTCCGCATGCGCCTGCGAGAAGTCCGAGTATCGCCAACCAAGCAACATATCTTCTCATGGTCCCTCCGTATGGTTGATGGAGAGATCCTATGGATCTCAGCTGGATTTGGGACCCGATTTCGACCTTTTCTGGCAAGCGTTTCGCCCTGGGCTTGAAGAGTGGCTCGTTCGCCGGGCGACGTGGCGGTCAACACTCAGATCATGAATCGCCCACCGTTGACCGTCACGGTCTGGCCGGTCATGTAGGCGGATTCGTCGGACGCTAGGAACATCATCCATCGGACGATGTCGTCTACGTCACCGTACCGACCCAACGGGATGGACTTCTGGGTGGCGGCCCGTTCTTCGGGCCCACGGACCTTGAGAATCCGGTCGGTCAGGACGGCGCTCGGCGCGATGACGTTGGAAGTGATCCCGTCGGCAGCCAACTCGTACGCCAGGTTGCGACTCAGCGCCATTACTCCGGCTTTGGCAGCGGCGTAGGGGGGTGACGACCGATACATCGTGGTCTGTCCGGCCAGCGAACCGATCGTGATGATCCGACCGCTCGATGACTTTCGCATAAGCGGAATCGCTCGGCGAGAGCACAAGAACACCGCTTTGAGGTTGAGGTCGATGACGTTGTCCCACTCCGCTTCGCTGGTCTCCTCGACCGTTAGTTGGTCCCAAAATCCCCCGGCATTGTTAATAAGGACGTCGAGCCTCCCATGCTCGGCCTGGATGCGATCGAACGCTTCCTCGACGGCTTCGGCACTGGTGATGTCACATGGAAGGAACGTGGTGGCGGTTTTTTTGGCGACGACGGCACCTCGATCAATGTCGATGTCCAAACCAAAAACGGTCGCTCCGGCGGTCTGGAACGCCTGGGCGGCCGCTGCCCCCATGCCGATCGCCGACCCGGTAATGGCGACCACCCGGTCCGAAAAATCCCAACTGATGTTGCTCAAAATCACTCCCGGCGGCTGTTCGATGCCGTGTGACCCGCCTGTCGTCCGATCGCCAAATATACTGCACCCATGAACCCTGCTGTGCTCGCCCCGGAAATCGATCGACTCGTGTGGGCTGTCAACTTTCGTGCAAGGGACCATGAGGTTGACTACACGATTCTTGAGAACGCCGGCCTCAATCCTGCTTTGTACGGAACCCTGAGCAATCTGGTCCCCTTTGTTGACATGTTGTCGGAGGAGTTCGTGGTTCGCCGCTACCTATACCGACCGCCCGAGGAGTTAGTGCAGTTTGTCGGCGAACTGGTCGATTCCGGTCTGCTGGTACGAGAAGGCGACCAGTTGCGCAAGACCATTCGACTGCAACCGGTTCTTGACGAAATCGACACGGCGATTTGCAACTCGGCTCGTCATTTTTGGGTTAACCATCGGGTGACGGTGGAGGCTGCTGCGGGGCCGCTACGACGGATACTCGAAGCCAGTCCTGAACGTTATGGTCTTGCTCAGGCCGCACTCTCTGGCAACAAGCCGGACGATCTGTTTCATCGATTTCACTATCGGCTCTCTGGCTTGCGGCTTCTTCGCAACGAGTCGCACGTCGAAGCCTGGAGAAGGCATGGCCTGACCCCCGCTGATGTGGAGGTCCTGTCGGCAGGCTGGGGTGGCGGCGAAGTTCCCGCCGGGATGGGATCGACCGATCGGCTTGAGGAGCGGGGGCTGTTTGCCGATGGAGTCGTCACTGCGGCAGGTCTCAGTCTCCGGCAATCGATCGAAGATGACACGAATGCCGGGGTGGCGTCCGCGTTCGCATCGGTCGATCAGGGTGCGCTGTTCGCCGCTCTGGTATCTCTGCCGCCCGAAACGCCGTGATCGTAACCCAAATGGTTTTGGCCTCTCGATGTTCGGGCGCTCCTTGATGGATAACGCCATCGAGCTTCCGCAGGAGCTTCTCGACTATCTGTTCGCTTCGTCCGAGCCGGTTCACCCGGTGCTTGGTCGGGTCATCACCGAGACCCAGGAGATGGCTGAACGATCGATGCAGATCACACCCGACGAAGCGCTGTTTCTACGGGCCATGGTCCGACTGGTCAAGCCGGCGCGAATCCTCGAGATCGGGACATTTACCGGGCTTTCGTCGCTCATCATGGCGAGCGCTCTGCCCGAAGGCGGACGCATTACGTGTCTCGATGTCAGTGAGGAGTTCACCGCCATCGCCCGTCGGGCTTGGGAGGAGGGCGGTGTTTCAGATCGGATCGATCTCATCCTGGGACCGGCGCTGGAGACACTGGAGTCGCTTTCAGGTCCGTACGAGCTCGTATTTATTGACGCCGACAAGGGGAATCTTCAAGCCTACGTTGAAGCCGTTGCACCCATGGTGCCGTCTGGCGGGGTGGTGATGGTTGACAACACCTTGTGGCGGCGGCTTGTGTTCGGTGACGACACTTCTCCGTCTACGAACACGATTCGTGCGTTCAACGCTTGGCTCCTTGAGCACCCTGCATTCGACGTGGAGATGATCGGTATCGCCGACGGACTGACCCTGGCTATCAAACGGTGACGGGCAAACGGTGACGGCAAACGCTGACGAGCAACCAAGAGATGGAACCGGTTGGAGGGGGCTCCCATGCGCACCAGGTTGGCGAGGCGCCTAGCCAGACCCGGCAAGAGCCCGGTAGAGCAACGCAGCCATCTGGGCGCGAGTCACCGGATTGGTCGGACTGAACGTGGTCGCCGACGTCCCCTGGGTAATCCCCCTCGAATACAACCACTCGATATCCGACTCAAACACCGAGGCGTCGTCATCGACAAAATCGATCGCCGGACGAATCTCAGGTGAACCGGGCAGCGCCCGATGCAAGAGGGCCGCCATCTGACCACGCGTCACGATGTTGTTCGGGCAGAATCGATCGTTGTTAGGCGGGTTGCAACCCTTGGTTACCCCTGCAGCTACCAGGCGATTGATGTCATCTTCAAAGATCGAGGTGTTGTCGTCGACGAAACGGTCGGTTGTTCCTCCGCTCGGATACTTCAGGGCCCTGGAGAAGAAGGCAGCCATCTGCCCTCGAGTCACCGAGCGGGAAGGGCAGAACAGATCGTTGGCGGGAGGATTGCATCCCAACGTGATTCCCTCCCGAGCAAGCCAGATGATCTCCTTCTCGAACGGGTAGCCGTCCGGGACATCCCAGAAGCCCGAGTCGGGGAGGACCTCGAAACGAGTCGTCGATCGCACATCCTCGACATCGAGGATTCCGGGGGCGGGAAGGGCGGGTTCGGTGAACGAACTGAGAGCGTTCCACAACATCCAACCGACCCCGCGATCGTCGGCTGCCCGAATCTCGGCATTCACCTGCGAGGCCGAATAGTAGAAATCCTGGACCCAGGGTCGAAGCACCGCCGGGGCATCGTCGATGCGGGCTTGCCCATCGGCCAGGGCCCGGGTCACGACCTCGTAGGGGTGGGCGTTCGGATCCGAGAAGCCGAACCAACCGGTCGAATAGTGGCTCGGGTAGAGCATGGGCGAGAGGACATCGGCGACTTGCGCGAGTTCCTCGAGTTGCTGACCGATCCCACCGTCTCCGGGCGTGGAAGTGATGAATCCGAATATGTCGGCTGCGACCGCACACCCGGAGGGGTGCAACCGAGTTGCGGCCTCGGCCAGGAACCCGTTGATTGCGTCTTTCCGGCCGGTTTCGGTCGTCGGGCCGTCAAACCGCGCCGACTGCGGGTACCCATCGGGGAAACGTACATAGTCGAACTGCACCTCGTCGACCCCCATCGCACATGCGTCCTCGGCGAGCGTGAGGGCGTATTCGCGGGCATTGGGGTCCCACGGGTCGAGGAACCATTGGCCCGCTTTGTTGTAGGGACCAGCCGTGGCGTTATTCCACACCGCCCAGGAGGGCTCTGCCCGTGCCGCGATGGGGTCCTGAAACGCGACCACGCGCACGATCACATACAGCCCGGCGTCGTGTGCGGCGTGGGTGCGTGCGGCCAGGTCGAACAAAGGAGTCGATGCCCCCACCGTGGCCGCCACCCCCGACGGGGTCAACGAGAACACTCTCCCCGATTCGTCTTTGAGATCGATGACCAGCGCGTTGACGGCTGTTCGGGCGGCGATGGCCAGCATCGAGGGCCACCGATTCGCGGCTGCTCCTCCCGTCACGTGCAACGCGAACACAGGACGTGGGGCGAGGGTGACCGTCAGCCGACCGGGTGCCCCGTCCCATGTGTACTCAGCCGGCAGGTAGGCAGGTGCCTCGACCCGAACCGCGCCAGCCCGGGTCGCCAGAAATGTTTCATCATCGGCAGCGGTCACAGCGATCCCGTTCAAAGTGACCCGGGCGGAGGTGATCGTGGCGCCGGAGGCCGTTTGAACCACGATCCGGAGGGGCGCGACGATCTCGGCGGCACCTGCCGGAGCGACCAGAGCCACCACCATCGCGAGCCCCACGAAGCGCGCAGTCCACAGCCTGCTGTTCATCTGCTCATCCTATATATACCGGGCGGACGGTCACCCTTGTCAGGCGCGATGTTTGGGCCACTTTCTGGCGACGCACGATCGTGGCGGTTGAAGCAGGCGTCGGGGTGCCCTAGGGGTGTTTCAGGGTCGTGCCCCATAGCCGGATTGGCCGTTGGGCCCGATGCTACGGGTATGAAACTGACACTGATCACCGCAACGCGATTGGAACTGGGAAGCTTCGCCGACGAGATATCTGATTGGCGGACCGACCGCTACATCGAAGCAGGCTTCTACGATAAGAACACGCTGGCCGCCCTCCGGGAAGCCGGCGTCAAGATCGAGTCCAATCGACCGGACGACTACGAGATCGTTGCCGTTGATGAGGACGGGGCGATCCTCGCCACCCTTTCCCTGCGCCGCCCGGACGGCATCACGGGTTGGTCTATCGTCGAGTCAAGTCGACCCCAGTTTGGACTCGAAAGAGTCAATGGGACCAGTTTCCTGGCCGCAATTGGCGACATTCAGATGGAGCTGTGCTGGGAAGCAGGCCGCTTCCTGCGCGACCGCAACCGCGACTCCAGCGCCGCCGTTGTCGCCGTGACCACCGCCGCCGCTCACCTCGTGGCGACGCTGGCTGCCCAGGGCAAGGCTGCCCTGATCGTCGGAGAGGTTGAGCCGACTGTTGCGCTCCGGCACCTTGAAGC
The DNA here is from genome assembly GCA_963847455.1 of uncultured Acidimicrobiia bacterium. GTDB lineage: Bacteria > Actinomycetota > Acidimicrobiia > Spongiisociales > JAENVV01 > JAENVV01. The sequence continues at coordinate 20,471 of CAWKAG010000069.1, read as the reverse complement.
GTTTGGCGTTCCGGTCATGGTCGGGACGGCTGCACACTCACCAATCGTCGATGGATTGCTTGCCTGCCGGTACGCTGGCCGCACAGTGGTTCCGTTCGCAGTGGATCTCTCGAAGATCGAACCAGATGCCCTTGCTCAATGGGAGCAACTGGCGGCGAGGCATCACCTGCTCACGGGAGGCGAACGTGGTTGATCTGGAAAACCCGGCCGAGTTTTACGCGGAGATGACGAAGCGCAACCGTGGTCTCATCTCGGCACCTAATCAGCAGAAGCTGGCGACCTGCCGCGTGATCGTGGCTGGCTGCGGTTCCACCGGTGGGGCAACTGTTGTGCCCTTGGTTCGTACCGGGGTCACTCGCTTCGTGCTCGCCGATCCGGACGCTTTTGATCTGTCGAACCTCAACCGCCAGAACGCCACTGTTGCCGATATCGGTCGTAACAAGGCTGCCGTAGCCGGCGACGCGATAAGGGCGATCAATCCCCACGCCGACGTGACGGTCCTTGAACACGGAATCGAAGCCGGGACGGTTGACTCGCTACTCGAAGCGGGAGACATCGTGATCGACGCCATTGACGTGACGACCGACTCGGGCATCGTGGCGAAGAAGGCCCTCCATGCGGCCGCCGCCCGTAACCGTGTTCCAGTCATCACCGCCTACGACATTGCGGCGTGCCAGTTCATCGAAGTCTTTGACTATCGAAAAGGGGGCAAACCCTTTGGCGGCAAACTCGACAAGCAGACCTTGCCAGAAGATGTCCTCGCGGCACTCATTCCTCCCACCGTCCTGCCGGAGGAGATTCTCCCGATAATCGCCGACGGTTCGGTATCGGGTGAGCACGGCTTCCCGCAACTCGCCATGACCGCCAGCCTGTTCGGTGCGTTGATCACCCCGATCGTGCTTCGTCTATTGGCGAATGAATCCCTTCCGTCGCACATCCGGGTTGACTTGTTCGGAGTTACGACGCCACGTCCGGCCCGGGTAGCCCGCCGAACCAGGACTCTGGCGAAGTTGCCGTTCGTGTGGATGGCGGCCCGAAAGAAAGCGAGCGCAGCATGAGCGACCGAAAATTGATTCTGGTGGACGGAGCTTCCCACGTGAAGGGTCTGCGCGGATGGTTCGGTCTCGTGCGTCGTTGGCCGGCCATGCGTCGTGAATTGACTTCGTCGAACGGGTACGTGGCCCACCGCATCTACCTGGTTGGCCCAACCACGATCGGTCTCATGACCTGGTGGGAAAGCCGCAAAGCCCTCATGCAGTTTGCTCACGGCGAAACACATCACGAGATCTGGGAATGGGCTGTCAAAGAGGACCGGACCAAGGGCGGTTGGCTGGCGACCTACGAGCTCACCGGTGGTGGCCCGTTGTGGGGATCGGGAACTCCGCTGACTGAGGTGTTCGCCGATCACATGGACTTCGAGCCAGCCGAAGCTCCCACCGGCTGTCCGGTGCATCACACGAAATGAGCGCTTGGCTCGTCGGTCCCGTCGCTCTGGTCGGCGTGGTTGTTCTCGAACGGTTGGGTACAGAGGCTGACTGGTTCGCGGGCCAAGGGCTGGATCGGTAGCTATCTCCTCATTGGCGTGGCCGCCTTGGCGGTTGGGCCGCAAATCTCTACTTCCGGCCTTCTCGACTGGCGGGTGGCGGTTGGTGTCGCACTGACGCTCGGCGGATACCAGGTTGGCCGAATGATCCTTGGCGATCGCCCAGATCGGCCACCCGCCGAGTCGAAGACCCTCGAACTTGTGGCGCTGGCTGGCGTGGTGGCTCCCGTCGAAGAGCTCCTGTGGGGTGCGGTGGTTGGCCCCGAGATCGGATTTCTTGCGACCGCTGGCCTCTTCGCCGTCAAACATCCTCTGGTCGATGGTCGCTGGCGGCGGGTGCTCGGCTTGTTTCTCTTCTGGATTGGGCTCAGCCTGGTCCGCGCCTACAGCTGGCCGCTTGGCCCTGGTCTTGCACATGGCAGCCAATGCCGGGGGAGTGATCATCGGACACCGCCGAAACGTCGATCAGTTCTGAACATTCCCGGATAGTCTGACAATATGTCCGATCTCGACATCCACTCGGTCACCGCCGATAGGCGAGCCGACCTGCTGGCGCTTTTCGGAGACAACGGGGCGTACTCGAATTGCTGGTGCACCTGGTACCTGCTGACTAACAAGCAGTTCAACGAGACCGCCGCGGACGATCGCAAGGCCCTCATCCTCGGCCAGGTTGACGATGGTCTTGAACCAGGTCTGCTGGCCTACCGCGACGGTGTGCCCATTGGCTGGTGTGCCGTTGCGCCTCGGGAACGATACGCCCGAATGAACGCTCCCCGGGCCATCAGCCACAAACCGGTCGACGACCAACCCGCCTGGGTGGTCAGTTGCTTCTACATCGACAAGGCACACCGCAATACCGGCGTGGCCACCGCTCTTCTTGAAGCGACCGTCGATCATGCTCGTAGTCACGGCGGCCGCCTGTTGGAGGGCTTTCCGTGGGACAAGCCCATGAAGGATGACGCCTGGGGCACCATGTTCGTTGGCAGTCTCAAAATGTTTCAGGCTGCCGGCTTCGACCTGGTTGAACACCGCGGTAACCGGGCAGTCGTCCGCCGGGATCTCTAGGTCTTTGGGTGGGGCCAGCAGCGAGTTGACACCGTCGGCTCCTTTGGTGCCAGCCTGTCCGGTGGATCGGTCGCAACTTGGGAGCCCGATGATTACAGTCTGAACGCGGCCGATGACCAGCCAGTCAGGACGAGACCGAGATGCGCATCCGCTTGATTACGACCGGCGGCACAATCGACAAGATCTACTTCGACGCGTTGAGCGGATTTGAAGTCGGCACTTCCGATGTGCAGCAGATTCTGCACGACGCATTGGTCGGTTTCGAATACGATATCGTGTCGCTCTTTCAAAAAGACAGCCTTGAAATCACCGACGAGGACCGTCAGCAGATCCGTGAGTACATTATGGAGGACGGCGGCTCGCACTACATCATCACGCACGGCACTGACACCATGTCGCAAACCGCCGAAGTGCTGAAGGATTTGCAGGACCGGACAATCGTTCTAACCGGGGCCCTCTCGCCGGCGAGGTTTCGTGTATCTGATGCGGTCTTCAATGTCGGTATGGCTGTTGCCGCAGTGCAGACCGCCAAACCAGGCGTCTACATCGCCATGAGCGGGCAAGTCTTCAGAGCAGGAGCTGTTCGAAAGAATCGCTCCGAGAATAGGTTTGAAGCGTTCGGTCAAAGCTGATTCCTCGCTCCCGGCCGGCCTTGAACACCATGTGAAGACGGGCGACGAGATCGGCGCAGACTTCAAATAGCAAAACCTCCACCCGATCTCCGTATTGGGTTCACAGGTTCTCCACATTTGATCGAGAAGCTATGCCTATCGAATCAGATGAAAGGAGATTTCGATGACTGTTATGCGAAGGAGCCCCTTCGGGATATTGATCCTGGTGGGCTTGGGTGTTTTGCTTGGTGCCACGTTATCTGGCGGTTCGGCCGCCACGGCAGGTTGGCTGGCAGCTCCGTTTCTAGTGTTTGGTCTGATCTTCAAGATCTTGTTCTTCATCCTGCTCTTCGGCTTCGTCGCCAAGGCTTTCGGCGGCCGCCGGCATTGGGATACGGCGAGAGGACCATGGTCCGAAGAAGCCCGTCAGCACTGGCAGAAGCGCCACGAAGGCACCCGAGATGATGAACCCCGTTCATCGACTGATCGGTTCGAGGAATGGCATCGTATGGCCCATGCCCGGGCCGAAGTTGACGATCACGTCCCGCCCGTCGAGGACTGATCGGCGAGAATGCGGTTATGAAGACCATTCTGGTTGTAGATGACGAACTGAAGATCACCCGCTTGTTGCGCGATTACCTGCAGCAGGCGGGCTTCAGTGTGCTGACCGCAGCAGATGGAACTTCGGCGCTGGCGGTTGCCAGGAGGGAGCATCCAGACATGATCGTGCTCGACCTCGGGTTGCCTGGATTGGACGGCCTTGACGTCACCCGGGCACTGCGCACATCGTCGGATGTCCCGATCATCATGCTCACCGCCCGAGCCGACGAGTCCGATCGGATCGTCGGTCTTGAGCTCGGAGCCGACGATTATCTCGTCAAGCCCTTCAGCCCCAAGGAGTTGGTGGCTCGGGTCCGGGCGGTCCTACGGCGCGTCGATGCCTCTGTCGAAACTCCCGATATCGTGCGAGCCGCCGGCCTGTCCATTGACACGGCTCGACGAGCGGTGACGGTCGAGGATGGGGTCGTCGATCTCACGCCGACCGAGTACGACCTGCTCCTACATTTCGCCAGGTCACCGGGTCGGGTATTCACCCGGTCGCAACTCCTCGACGCCATCCACGGAGTCGCGTTCGAGTCGTATGAACGAGCTATCGACGCCCACATCAAGAATCTCCGCCGCAAGATCGAATCCGACCACGCGCATCCCAAGTATCTGCTGACCGTTTACGGGGTGGGGTACAAGTATGCCGATGCGTAGACACGGTCACGGCCCCAACTGGTGGCCCGAGGGAGAGCAGTGGCCACCGAGGGGTGGACCCGGTCAACAAGCCTGGTCAGGTACCGGTCGCAAAATGTTCGGCGCCGCCATCGCCTTCGTGACGTTCATCACGTTGTTGGCGGTCCTCGTTGGTGCGGTCATTGCGACTGGCTTGAGCGGCACCTCTTCAGGCACCAGGTGGCCGACGATCGTCGGTACGATGTTTTTGATCTTTGTCGGCTTGCGTATCGTCAAGCGCATCCTTCGGCGCACCTGGGGTCCGGTTCGTTCGCTCATCGATACTGCCGGCCGACTGGCCGATGGTGACTACTCGGCACGCGCCGACGTCCAGTCGTCGCCGAGCATGCGGGCGGTCGGGTCGTCGTTCAACACGATGGCCGAGCGCCTCGAAACGGCCGACGAGCAGCGACGCCGCCTGATGTCCGACCTCGGACACGAACTTCGTACTCCACTAGCAATCATCCGCGGCGAGATCGAAGCGGTCGTCGACGGGGTGCGCGAGGGCGGGCCGGAACATTTGGCTTCGCTGCTCGACGAGGTCGAAGTCATGGAAAGACTGATCGAGGATCTCCGGGTGCTTTCGATGTCTGAAGCAGGCAAGCTGGAGCTGCAGACCGAACTCGGAGATGTGCTGTCGATCATCAACGAAGTGGCTGCGTCGTATCGACCGATGGCCGAAGCGGCCGGAGTCGAGATCACCGTCCACGCGCCAGACGGCTGCCCGCCTATCGAGTTGGATCCGGTTCGCATGCGCCAGTCGCTCACCAACCTGGTGGTCAATTCGTTGCGGGCGATGCCGACGGGTGGCAGCCTCACCGTTGGCCTCAAGGTCGAGTCTGATCGCCTAACGATCGACGTCGCCGACACCGGGAAGGGCATTGATCGTGACCTGCTGCCGCACGTTTTCGACCGGTTCACCAAATCCGAGGATTCCGACGGTAGCGGCCTGGGCCTATCGATCGCCCGGAGCTTTGTGAGGTCACACGGTGGTGATCTTGAAATCGCCCACACGGGCGCCGGTGGGACTACCGCTTCGATATGGCTCCCGCGCTAGAGCCGTTGTCCTAGGCCTCGACTTGCAGCGTGGCGCCCGATCCAATTGCCAGAAACTGGTGGATTTCCCGGCGTTGCCTGGATAGTGGAAGCTACGCTGAAGCCGCTGCCGCCGCGGTGGCGGCGGCGGAGGAGGAGACATGGCTGATACGGCCAAAGTGTCTGCGCCGTCCGGACTCGACGCCTATTTCAAGATCAGCGAACGCGGATCTACGGTGGGCACCGAAGTACGAGCGGGCGTGGCCACGTTCTTGGTGATGGCGTACATCATCTTCGTAAACCCCTCGATCCTTGGTGAGATCGGTTTCGACACGGCGGCACTCGCTGCTGGTACGGCGCTAATTGCCGGCATTCTGTGCATCGCCATGGGCGTAGTTTCGAACTATCCGCTCGCCATGGCCGCAGGCTTAGGCATCAACGCAGCTGTCGCTTTCGGTCTGGTCTTCGGACAGGGGCTCACTCCGCAAGGAGCCATGGGTGTCATCGTTCTCGAAGGCATCCTGGTAACTGTCCTGGTCGTGGCTGGGCTGCGTGAAAAGGTGATGGACGCAGTCCCCGCCAGCTTGAAGTACGCCATCGGCGTCGGTATTGGACTATTCATTCTGTTCATTGGTTTTGTCAATGGAGGGCTTATCCAGCAGGGAGGTGGAACGCCGGTCGAGTTTGTTTTTCCAAATTCAAAAAGCGCGGTCGTCACCCTGATCGGGCTCGTCATAACCGTGTTCCTATACACAAGGGGCGTCAAAGGCTCGTTGGTCATCAGCATCATCGCCACCACCATCGTCGCGTTGATTATGGGCGTCGCGAGTATGCCTGAGTCGCTGTCGGCGGCGCCAAGCTTTTCGACGCTCGGGGAATTCGACCTTGGGAACGTTTTCTCGACGCTTGGATTCCTAGCGGCCATCTTGACAATCTTTACGTTCATGCTGACCGACTTCTTCGACACCATGGGCACGGCCACGGCGATCGCCGAACAGGCCGAACTGATCGACGATGACGGGCGCATTCCCGATATCGGCAAGTTGCTGCTGGTCGACTCGGTTGGTGCGGCGCTCGGCGGTATGGCAGGTGTGAGCTCCAACACGAGCTACATCGAGAGCTCGGCCGGCGTAGCCGAAGGTGGCAGGACGGGCCTGACTTCAGTCGTGGTTGGCCTGTTGTTCCTGGTCTCGATCTTCCTCTCGCCACTGGCAACTCTGATTCCCAACCAGGCCACGGCTCCGGTGCTGATCCTCGTTGGCTTCCTCATGGCATCGCTGATTACCAAGATCGACTTCGCCGATCTCGAGGAGGGATTTCCGGCGTTGCTGGCCATCGTGCTCATGCCTCTCACCTACAGCATCACCGTTGGCATCGGCGCTGGCTTCGTCATGTACTCGCTTGTCAAGGTCGCCCGCGGAAAGGCATCCGAGGTAAACGTTTGGATGTGGGTGGTTACGGCGGCTTTCGTCGTGTATTTCATGCAGAGTTATCTGAGCTGATCACAAGCTGTAGTGGGAGAGATGAAGCGCACCGGAGAATCCCGGTGCGCTTTGTCATTGGCGGCTAGCCGCCAACCACTCCCGCAACGCCAAGCAATACGATTCCGATCCCGAGCGCTTGAAGGCGCGTCACGGGGTCCCCATAAAAGATCTTGCCGATGGCAACACTGGCCGCCGGGAACATCGAGGCCGTGACAACCGCCGGGGGTGCGTCGGCCTGGACTCCGATCAAATAGAAGATCGTCGTGAGTCCGGCGAAAACGCCGGCGGTCACCGCACTGACCCTGACTCCGACCGGCGCGATGACGGGCGCCGAGATGCCCCTCGCCACAACCACCATGAGTAAAAAGGCGATGATTCGCTGGCTCACTGCTGGCCAGGCACCGCTGTCGGATGACGCCTCGATAATCACGCTCAGGCCGAAACCGTAACCGAGTCCGGACGCGAATCCCCACATCAGCCCGGTGCGGACGAACGCCGCGCGGCCTTTGGCCTTGCCTGCGGTAATGAGCACGAGCCCTCCAAAGGCCACGATGGCACCGGCGATGGCGATAGCCGAGGGTCGTGCCCCGGTGAGCAGGGTGTAGCCGTAGGGGATAACGGCTGACATGACGCCAACCAGCGGAGCTACCACAGTGGAGGATGATCGAGCGATCCCGCCGTAGTACATGGCCAGACCGGTCCCCATCCCGAGGCCAGACAGCGCCCCGATGATGACGTCTCGCCAGCCGAAGGCGCTCGCCACGAGCAGCATCGATGCGAACGAGGAAAAGATGGCGACGAACTGCATGGTTACGGCCGCCGTCGTCGCGCTCGATGCGCCCATCACCCGGCGGCCAAACAGATCAGCAAAGCCGATGAAGAGGGCGCTAAGCCCTCCGAATAGTGCTCCCATCAGGTGCCCATTCCACACAGCATCTAGTGAGGTTAGATCCTCGACCGCGAACGACCCCCGGATTGTGGTGCTGGCCGGGGGTCGTATTGGTTGTTGCTTAGTTGTGAGCGACGATGAGCTGGCGGATATGGCTGTCCATCTCTTCTTTCGCCTGCATCATTTCGTCGGGGGACTTGCCGGCCATCAGGTCAGCGTGCTTTTCGCCTCCGTGGGCCATCATCGCACCGTGTACGTGATCGGCCGACTCGCCAGTCGCAACAAAGTCACAACCGAGTCCCGGGACAACTGCGTCACATGCCAGATTCATTTGGATCCTCCAGATCGCGAGGCGTAGTCCGCCTCTCTGAAAGCTATTTTAGTCTAGACTAAATAATAAGGCAAAGCTACGGCGGTGTTGGGACCGGGGTCGGCCACCGGGGGGTTGCCTTCGGCGACGGCAGCGAGGCGGGGAACGTAGTGCTCCCACCCCTTGAGGTGCATGCTGGCCTCCTCGGCCGAAAGGCCGCCGTGGGTGAGCCTGATGAGCGTTCCGTCGTCGTTCGGGATGAGCTCAACCGTCACCGTGGACGATCCCGGAGGGATGCCGGGGACGTCCACCCAGCCCCAAGTGAAGACGACTTTTGTGTGCGGCTGAAGGTCGACGTATTGCCCCCGAGCGGTTCGCCCATCGGGCATCGTCATTCGAAAAATCCCGCCTGGTTGCGGGTCGAGCTCGGCCTCAGCTCCTTGCCACTCCACCCACTTTGCGGATGTGGTCAAGTAGTCATAAACCGCTTCTGTCGAAGCAGTCGTTTGGCGTTCCACAATCAGCGGCTCAGGCATCCCGGCGTTCAACGTCGGTGACGAGGTCGTCGAGCTTGGTTGCCCACATCGCCAGGAGCATCGGGGCGAACGGGGCCAGTCGATCGTGGTCAGCCCGGTAGTAGCGATGGTTGCCGACCGATCGAACTGAAACGAACCCTGCCTCGCGCAATCGAGCTAGGTGTTGTGAAACTGCGCCAAATGTCAGATCAAATCGGCCCGCCAACTCCCCGGCGGAAACCTCGTGGTCCCAGGTCAATCGCAACAGCTCGCGCCGATGGGGTTCGGTGATGACCTGGATCGCATCCATGCAACCTATTGTAGTCACCTATTTTAGCTGAATCAAAAATAAACGGGTGCGTGTGCGGGTCTCATGATGCTGGCTTAAGGCAGCTGGCATAAGACAGGAGGTGCGAACGTGCCAGGCAGTCCACACCTCCTGCTTGATGCCGTGCCCAAGGTTGGGATCACCAACATCCAACTCCCCCCGGGGGAGGGGAGAAATATCCGCTACCAGCCCAACACAAGGCGGGCCGGTCGTCGATGCGAACATAATGCCTTATTCTTCCTGAACCTCACCTGAAGGTGGGCCGCGAAGTTAGGCCGGGACCCATACGATCGTGTCGCCTGATCGCGCCCGGTCCAGCAGCGGTGCCCCTTCGGCCGTGGCGATCGTCAAGCTCTGCCCGCGAATGAGAAATAGCACGTCACCACCGTCGTTCAACTGCGTCCGCAAGTCGGCGACGGTGAACTCATCGCTCAGCGGCGTCTGGCGGATCTTGGTACCGGTACTGAGACGATCCCGGAGCTCCGAGTAGGTGAGATGGGACCCAAACAACTTGCGGCCCCCGATGTCGGCAACTGTGTTGCCGATGCCAGGGCCGCGCTCTTCGGCAGGCAGCTGATAGGTCTCTGCGGTTCCGAAGAGACTGGCGAAGCTCCGGGCAGCCAACGTATTGACCTCATCATTGGGCGTCAATGCCAACAGGCGGCCTAGTCCTGCCATCTCGAAATCCCACGGGAGTTCATGGCTGATGAGGTTGCCGTAATAGGTGCGGAAACCCTGTTGACGGAGCCTTGCCTCGTCCAGATAGTTGGTTGTGGCAAATTTCACGGGGAATCCAACGTCAGACAGAACTCGTCCGACCGCTTCTTCGACCGGCCCCGCCCCGAGGATAAGCGAGCCCTGGCTGTGCTTTTCCGCCAGACCGAATCGGTGGGCGATTGGTCCCGCACTGAAACCATAAACGATCACGGTCCCGACGATCACGGCGAAGGTGATAGGGGTGAGGATCTCGGCGCCTTCAATTCCGGCATGTTCGAGCTCAAGAGCGAAGACGGAGGCGACGGCTGCCGCGACGATGCCGCGCGGGGCAACTGAAGCAATGAAGATTTTCTCGGGCCGACTGAGGGCTGATCCCCATGTCGAAACTGCGACCGATAGAGGGCGGGCGATGAGCACGAGCACCGCGATGATGCCGACCACTCCCCATGAAATCGACCCGAGTTGTTCGCGGGTCAGGCGGGCACTGAGGAGGATAAACAACACGCCAACGAGGAGAGTTTGGAGGATTTCCGAGAACTCGATGAGCTGATCGGTGCGGACGCGACGGTAATTGGCGAGCGCGAATCCGAGTACCGGCGTAGCGAGTAGCCCAGCTTCGGCAGCGAAGCCATTGGCTAGAGCGAACGCCAGGAGTGCTGCCGACATGCCGAGTAATGGGACAAGTCGCTCTGGCACGAGATGGCGCTGCAATACGAACGCAGTTGGCACGGCCACGACGAGGCCGGCTCCTACCCCGGCGGCCGTGAACAGCAACCCACCAGAGATCAACTGACCGGCGTCGCCACCGGCACCCAGGATGATGATTTCGAACGTAAGGGCCGCCAACATGGCTCCGACCGGATCAATAACAATGCTCTCCCATTTGAGAATGGAAGAAACCGTCTTGCTCGGCCGTACGTGGTGGAGGATGGGCCCGATGACGGTAGGTCCCGAAACGATGAGAATTGCTCCGAGTAGAACGGCTATCGACCGCGGCACTCCGAGGAACAAGCTTGCCGCGACACTGCCGATCAGCCAGGTGATCAGGACCCCAACGGTGATCAGTAGCCATAGAACGAGCGGGTTCCGTCGTGCCTCATGCAGACGGAGACTCAAACCGCCTTCAAAAAGGATCAGCCCAACCGCCAGAGACACAAACGGTGTGAGCAGATCTCCTGCCAGCGCATCGGGGTCAAGGAGCAACAAACCCGGCCCCACGATCACCCCGGTTGCGAGGAGCGCCACGATCGACGGTATGTTGAGCCGCGACGCCACATACGCCGCAAGTACGGCAAGAATAACGACCGCCGCGAGTGCATTAACCGGGTTTTCGAGAACGGACGCTATCGCAGACATTTCCCGCAGGCTAGCCAAGCCTGGCGGTACACAATGCCGATTCCCGGGTCAATCGGGCAGCTTCGGAACTTCGAATCCGGTATTGCGCCCCAGCAGCGAGGCGCGGGTTATCGCTTTGTTTCCGAATCGATCCCGGAGGTCATCCAGTGCATGATCCAGGTCGCCCTTCTGGCGCAGTTCCGGGAGGGGAAACGTAAGTTGGACTACCTGGTCGTCGGACAGGTTGGCGATCGACATCCCGATCAGGGTCAAGCCGCCTTTTTCTCGAATCGTCGGCTCGGCCTCGCGGAGCAATGTGAGAGCGACGGCAGCGACCGGTTCGGTCATGCCAGTGGGCCACCTCAAACTTCTTGAGCGGGTTGCCCTCGTAAAATCGTCGAATCGCATGCGGAGGACCACGGTCCGGCCGATTCTGTGTCCTGATCTGAGTCGTCGCATGACGCGGTCGACTATTCCCAACAAAAGCGACTCGAGCTCATCAGATGTCTTCTTGGACCGACCCAATGCCTGTTGGGAGCCCACCGAACCCCGTCGCTTGCCCGTTTCAACCCGGCGGGGGTCTTGGTGGTGGGCGAGGGCGTAGAGGTGCCGGCCGCCCGCTTTCCCCAGAAATGACACGAGCGTATCGGGGCGCACGGCGGCCACATCTCCCACGGTGTACAGCCCACAGTTGTTCAGTTTCTCAGCGGTCACCTTCCCTACGCCCCAGAGGGCTTGGACCGGAAGTGGGTACAAGAACTCGGTCTCCTGGTCTGGGTCAACCACCAACAGTCCGTCCGGTTTGGCGACTGCGCTAGCCACCTTGGCAAGGAACTTGGTGCGGGCTACGCCAACGGTGATGTTGAGGCCGACCCGGTCGTGGACCTCGGCGCGTAACCAGGCAGCGATGCGCTCTGGGCTACCGGCGATCTTGGTAAGACCACCGACATCGATAAACGCTTCATCGATCGACAGGCCCTCGACGATCGGCGACGTGTCGTCAAACACGGCAAATACCGCTCGACTTGCTTCGGTATAGGCGCTGAATCGGGGATGGACGACGATGGCTTGCGGGCAGAGCTCTTTCGCTTTTCGCTCGCTCATCGCCGTTTTGACGCCGAATCGTTTGGCCTCGTAGCTGGCCGCCAGGATCACTCCACCTCCGACAAGGACGGGCTTACCGCGCAGTGCCGGGTTGTCGCGCTGCTCCACCGAGGCGTAGAACGCGTCGAGGTCGGCGTGGAGAATCGTGGCCTCGGTTCGGGTGGCGCTACCAATGCGCGACATCGAACATATGTTCGCATAGGTGGCGACCGAATGCCAGCGCGAATCCAGTCCATCCAACTGGTTCGGTTTGAATCAAGGAAGAACACGCCTGGGCGCGGTTAGTTCTCCTTGGCCAACTGGTAGGCGTCGATGGCAAAAGCGGTGTTCATGACGAGAACTGAGATGAACATGATCGTGTACAGAGTCGGCTCGGAGTCTTGGATACCGAACTCGACGTAGGTGAGGCCGATGACCCCGACCAGCCAGAGTACGGCCAGACCGCGCTTGGCTCCGATTATGAGATAACCCAGTCCAGGTAGAAAGAAGTTGGCGATGGCAGCGATCGGGGCTTTCCTCATGATGTTCCTCCAGGTGTTGACGGCTTGCTCTTGTCAACGTAATCTGCTCACACGGACGAAGAAATAGACAATCGTCCGGTTTACCTATCGAAACGTGCAGGGGTTTGCATGACTGATGCCCTCACTGAGGTGCTCGATTCGGTCCGCATGCGCGGGTCGGTGTTTTCTCGCGCCTCCCTGTCAGCGCCATGGGGAGTTGAGTCTGGCCGAACCTCGCAGGGGGTTTTCCACGCCGTCGTCAGTGGACAGGTCCATGCCCGATTGGCCGACCGGGCCGACGAGGTCGTTCTCCAACGCGGCGATATCGTGCTCATGCCGTTCGGCGACAACCACCTACTCACTGATCAACGGGGCCGCCCAACCCTCCCCATCGGGCAGCTCACGACGGTGGACGAGTCAGGCCTGGGTCATCTTCTGGTGGAGGGCAGCGGCGCCGAGACGTCCTTGATCTGCGGGACCGTAGAGTTTGAGAGCGGAGAAGCCCATCCAGTGTTTTCGATGCTGCCGCCGCTAATTCACGTCCGCGATGTCGATGGATCTATCGCCCGAGTGGTGGAAACCTTGATCGGGCTGATCGCCGAGGAGGTCGATGATGCGATACCTGGGAGCGAAACGGTGGTCGCCAGACTGACGGACGTCCTGATCATCTATGTCATCCGGGACTACATTTCGCGGTTGCCGAGCAATGAAGTCGGCTGGTTGGGTGCGTTGCGTGATCGGGAGATCAGTGGAGCTCTCGGCTTGATTCACGGTCGTCCCGAACATCCGTGGACGGCCGGCGAATTGGCCAGTTCGGTCGGTCTGTCGCGATCAGTCTTCTTTGCCCGGTTCAAACAACTAGTAGGTGAATCTCCATCCCAGTACCTGACGAGGTGGCGGGTCCACCTGGCGACCCGGCTGCTGCGACGGAAGGGGTTGTCGGTGACGGCCGTGGCCCGACAGGTTGGGTACGGAACGGACGCCGCCTTCAGCAACGCCTTTGTTCGAGTGATGGGCGTTCGCCCCGGTGCCTATCGACGGGCCGCGTAACAGCGACTTCTGACAAGAACACCATAAAGTAACCGGGTGAAGGCTTTGACGGATTGGTCGCGCCGCGTCGGTATAGGCATCGTATTGCTCGGGCTTGCCTGGCTGGCATGGCGAACGCATCGTCCCGGCCACTATTGGGGCGACGATTTTGCCCTATATCTGCGCCAGGGAGCCAGTCTGCTCGGTGATCTGTCGGTTCGCGATGTGATCGCCGACAACCAGTACATGCTCGATCATTCGTATAAGTCGGATTTCTCGCCGCCGATTGGCCCGTGGGGTTGGCCGCTGATCCTGGCGATCCCCATACGAATGGTCGGTTTGAACATTGACCAACTGTTCTTCGTGAGCCTGGCGCTCTATGTCATCGCGTTGGGTACTTGGTACTGGTTCGCACTTGAACGGGTTGGCCGAATCACCGCTCTGGTCGGACTGCTGGCTATCGGAACCAGTCCGATCTATATCGATTGGACCGAACTGTTGCACACCGAACTGCCGTTCATGGTCTTCGTGTTTGCGACGTTGATCGTCATCGACCGAACCCGGGGTACGTGGTCAACCTCAAGGACGGGGGGAGCGTTCGCCGGAGTATTGGCAGCGGCTGCATTTTCCACCAGGCGCGAAGGGCTGGCATTGGTGGGGGCGATCGGCCTGGCCATGATTGCTGATCGAGCCTTCGCCGACCGGGACGGTCGATGGGTCGCCCTCACGCCCTTGCCGGCGTTCGTCTCGGCTGTCCTGCTGCTCCAACTTGTCCTCCCAAGCACACTGGTTCCGCACTATCCGGAAAACTCTATTTGGAATCTGTATCGATACGCGAATGTGATCGCACAGCGAATCGGTGAGATCGTGGGGTTCGACTACTCGGCGGCCGGTTGGATCTTTGTCTCACTTGGGTTGGTTGGGTGGGCCCTGGCGCTCCGGTCGGATTGGCGAAAGCACCTTCCCATCGTCGGGTATTTGCTGGCGGTGATGGTGATCGGTGGGATGTTCTTCGTGCCATCCGGGCGTTACTTTTCCACGGCCGTCCCGCTGCTCATGCTGGGAGTGCTCATGATCCCGAGCCTCGGCGTCACCCGCCGGGATTCTCCACCCTCGCGATTGGCGACTGTATTGGTCGTCCTGGCTCTGACGCCAGTCGCCTGGCTTAACGGCGTAAAAGCCGTTCAGGAGGCTGAGCGAGCCGATCAGTTCAACGGCGTGATCAAAGAGGGTCCGAACCGCGCTGACGCGGTTGAGATGTTCGCAGCTGTCCAGGCCCACACCGCCGAAACGGAGGTAATCGGCTTCTTCAAGGCACGGGCGATGATGTTGTACACCGATCGGCGGGCCGTCCAGATCAACGAAGCCGATCCGCTCAATCCAGGTTCGGAGTTCGATGTGCTGGTGGTACGGCGCAATGAGGTCGACGGAGACGATCGCCTCGCCTTCGACCGCGATTACTCGGTTGGCTGGTCTAACGAGACCTTCGAACTCCTCACCCGCAAATAGCCGCCGGTGCTTTTAAACCGAGTGGGTCAGGCCGCCGTCGATGCGCAGGTTCTGGCCGGTGATGTAGCTCGACGCATCAGATATGAGAAAGGAGACCACCGCCGAGACCTCGTCCACGGTTCCGTATCGACCGGCCGGGATCCGTTCGACCCGCTCCTGCTTCTCAGGAAGGCTGTCGATGAAGCCTGGCAGCACATTGTTCATACGCACTCCATGGGCGGCGTATTTGACGCTGAAGAGTTTGGCGAAGTCAGCCAGGCCCGCCCGGAATACGGCTGAGGTTGGAAAATCGGGGTCGGGTTCGAATGCAGCGAAAGTGGAGATGTTGACGATCGAGCCGTTTCCTTGCGTCTGCATGATCGGGGTGACGAGGCGAGTCATTCGGACTGCGTTGAGAAAGTAGTAGTCCATACCCACGTGCCAGTCGTCGTCTGAGATCTCCAGGACCCCGCCTTTGGGTCCGTGCCCGGCGCCGTTCACCACGCCATCGATGCGACCCCATTTGCCCATGGCTGCGGCCACGAAGGTTTGCAGATCCTCGGTGTTCAGGTTTGATCCGGTGAAACCGAGCCCGCCCAGTTCGTTCCCGAGCTGCTCACCTTTGCCAGACGACGACATGACTCCGACGTCGAAACCGTCAGATGCGAGTTGCCGGGCTGCCCCGGCACCGAGTCCTGAACCACCTCCGACTATCAGTGCAACCGGTCGATCGTTCATGGTCGATTCCCTTCGAAATGGTGCAGGTGAACGCCAATCCTGGTGACTTTTGACCCCTCGGCGTCGGCGGTATCCGAAAGCATACTGGAGGCAGCGAGTCACGAGGAGGTGACGTGGTCGAGTGCGCGATAGTGCCCCAGCAGGAAGTGCCGACGATCGGAATACGGTCAACCGTTCCGCTCAGCCGGATGCAGGAGTTCTTTGGTGAGTCATACGGGCGTTTGTATGGCGAGATCGGTCGTGAGGGTGTTGCCGTTTCTGGAATGCCGTTCGCCCGTTATCGGGGGATGCCAACCGACTCCGTCGATGTGGAGGCCGGCGTCCCAATTGCCGAAACAGCCGCGGATCATGACGGCATCGTTGCCGGAACGTTGCCAGCCACCGAAGCCGTCGAAGCGGTGCACGTCGGGCCCTACGACACGCTGGAGCAGACCTACAACGAGATGGTCGCGTGGATGGCCGACCACAACCTGGTTCCATCGGACGAAATGTGGGAGTTCTATCTGACTGACCCGG
This sequence comes from uncultured Acidimicrobiia bacterium, assembly GCA_963847455.1. Lineage (GTDB taxonomy): Bacteria > Actinomycetota > Acidimicrobiia > Spongiisociales > JAENVV01 > JAENVV01. The sequence goes on along the minus strand of CAWKAG010000069.1, from coordinate 3,986 downwards.
CGGATCAGCCGGATCCGCAGAAGTGGGAGACAAAGGTTGTTTGGCCGGTTGTGTCCGTGACCGTCTGACGATTGGGTCTTAAGAGTTCCATCCATCATTCTGAGTAGCAATACGCCGACGGCTGATCTCTCGGCCGGGCATACTGGAGGTAGCTACGCGGAGGAGACATGGCCGAAATCGCGCTCGTGACCCAGCAGGAAATCCCCACTATCGGAATCCGGTCGATGGTGCCGAGAGATCAGATGCAGACGTTCTTTTCGGAGTCTTACGGACGCCTGTTCCACAAGATTGGGCCCGACGGTGTCACGGTGGCCGGGGCGCCCTACGGAAGATTCCGGGGTATGCCGTCTGACCCGATTGACGTCGAAGCCGGGATACCTGTCACCGAACCTGCCGAGAGCAGCGACGACATCATCGCCGGAGTGCTCCCAGCGACCGACGCGGTGGAGGCGACGCACGTTGGTTCCTATGACACGCTGCAGGAGACCTATGGCGAGATCATTCAATGGATGACCGAGCACAGCATCGTGCCTGCTTACGAGTCCTGGGAGTTTTACCTGACCGACCCAATGCAAGAGCCCGATCAGAGCAAGTGGCATACGAAGATTGTCTGGCCGATCGCAGCCGAGAACGGCTAGGCGTCCCCGGCGCCCGACCAGGCTTCCCGGAGTTTGAGCCGGGCTCCATAGGACAATAGAGCACCACGGTAGATGCGTCCGGCCACCCGAATCAGGAAGTAGGCAGTCGCGATCGTGAGTAGCGCGGCGACGACGATTTCCCACCAGGCGATGGCGTCGAGAGCGAAGCGGACTGGCACTACGTAGGGGGCCGTGAATGGCACAAAGGTGCCGACCTTGGCGGCTATCCCCGACGGGTCATTGAGCGTCACAAAGCTGATCATGAATGACGCAACAGCCGCGATGGTGACCGGAGTTGACGCCGACGAGGCGTCTTCGGCACGGCTGACTAGCGCCCCGACGCCGGCGAACATCACCGAGTAGATGGCGAATCCGAGTACGAACCAAAGGATGACCATGCCAGCCGAATCCAAGGGGACATCACCCAGGTCAACGGTACCCGTGAGGCGGGAAAGCGCCAGAGCGTAGACAATGGTCAAGGCGAACTGGCCGATAGCGAGCGTGCCGATGCCGGTCACCTTGCCGGTAAGCAGCTGCCAAGGCTGAATGGTGGAAACGAGAATCTCGACCACCCGGTTGGACTTTTCTTCGGTAACACCGGCCAGCGTCCAGGTGCCATACATGAGGATCGCCATGTACATGAGCATCAGGCCCGCATAGGCCACGATTTCCCGGGTCGGATCGTCGGCGTCTACGCCCGAAAGGGTGCGTTCCTCAAGAATGTTGCTCGTCAGTAGCTCGATGACTTCTTCTGCAGTCATCCCCGTTTCAGCAACGAGTTGTTCGACTGCGTTGGTGGCGGCCGCCTGCTGAAGCAACTCGGAGCCGAAGTTCGATGCGAAGCTGCCCTGGCCCAGAGTGACGAGGTCGGTGCCATCGATCAGCAGGGCTTCGATCGTCCCGTCCTCGATCGCAGTCTCGGCGTTGGTGATGTCGTCGTATTCGACCACCTTCAACTCGATGGACTCGTCAGGGGTTGCCAACAGCTTGGCTGTGGCAATGATCGGCGCAGAATCCGGCCCGAACTGCCCAATGGACACCTCGTCAGGTCCGGGATTTACGAGTTGAGGAAGAACAAATAACGCCGTGATGATGAGGAGGGTTGCGACGGTTCCGACCATGAAAACCTTTGATCGCGCCCGCTCTCTCACTTCGCGCCGCCAGACGAGACCGATCGCTCTCCATGCGGTCATTGGACGGCCTCCCGATACAAGTCGGATAGCGATGGAGGAGAGAAGCTGAAACTCTCGACAGGTCCACCGATGGCGGCAAGAACCGTTGCTGGATCTAATCCAGCTTCGATGATTGCAACGACGCCCTGATGGCTCCGTTCGACCGACAGGACACCGGGCAAGCGCTGGGTCCAGTCGTCGTCGCTGTTGGGAGTCGAGACGTGTAGGCGCCTGACCGATGATGCGCGCTTGAGTTCGGCAAGTTCCCCGGTCAGCACAATTTTGCCGGCGTTGATGACGGCTACGTCCTCACAGAGATCTTCAACCAGGTCGAGTTGGTGGCTGGAGAAGACAACGGCCACCCCGGCCGCGGCTCGTTCTCGAAGCACTTCAGACATGACGTCGGCAGCATGTGGGTCGAGGCCCGAGAAGGGCTCGTCAAGTACCAGTAAATCCGGGTTATGCACGAGAGCGGTGGCCAGTTGGACTCGTTGCTGATTGCCGTGAGACAGCTGTTCGAGGCGATCGTTGAGCCGTTGACCCAAGCCCAATCGTTCCAACCACTTTTCTGTGGCGCTGCGTGCCTCGGACCGGCCTTGACCATGTAGCTCACCGAAGTAGCTGACCTGGTCGGCAATTCGCATCTTCGGATATAGCCCTCGCTGCTCAGGCATGTATCCAAACGTCAGCAAGTCGGATGGTCCGATTGGTTGGGACTTCCAGGAGACCGATCCAGAGTCCGGGTTTACGAGTCCGAAAACGCAACGCATGGCGGTGGTTTTTCCGGCGCCGTTCGGTCCGACGAACCCGAGCATGCGACCAGGCTGGACCGAAAACGTGCAACCCTGCAAGGCGCGCACCGATCCGTATTGCTTCGTCAAGTTGTTGAGTTGCAGCAACGCTCCGCCTTCCCTGGCTCAACGAAATCTAGCGAGCCAGGGTGCCGTAGAGAAAACGCCCGGGCCGCGACTTGCCCCCGACTTTGCACAAAGTCAGCGTTCAATCACAATGAATGGGCATTCCCGTATCAGATTGAGGTGTCAACGTGTCCTGGACCGCTAAGAACATTCCAGATCAAACCGGCAAAGTTGCGGTGGTCACTGGCGGAAACGGCGGTCTCGGACTCGAAACCGTCCGTGAACTCGCCCGGAAGGGCGCTCATGTTGTCATCGCCGCCCGCAACCTGGAGAAGGCTGCTGCCGCCGAAGCCGATGTCAAGGCCGAGATCCCTAGCGCGTCGGTTGAGGTCCGCAAACTCGATCTCGGATCGCTGGCGTCGGTCGAGGAGTTCGCGACGGGCGTCGTTGCTGATCATCCGGCCATCGATCTGCTGTTTAACAACGCCGGCGTGATGGCTACGCCAGAATGGAAGACCGAAGACGGATTCGAGATGCAGTTTGGAACCAATCATCTCGGACACTTCGCGCTCGACCGCGAGGCTGATGCCTGCGCTGCTCAAAGCCGCTGACGCCCGGATCGTGAACACGACTTCGACGGCCCGATTCGCGGCCGGCGCCTACGACCTCACCAATCCCCATCACGAGGGTGTGTATGACTCGTGGCGTGCCTACGGCTATTCGAAGTTAGCCAACCTGCAGTTCACGTTGGATCTCAATTCGCGTCTGGCTGCGGCCGGGTCGAACGTCAAGGTGTACGCAGCCGATCCGGGGTTCTCGGACACGGACCTCCAATCGACCAGTTCGACGAACACCAGCGGAGCGGCTCGCAGTAAGTTTTTTGAGCTGACGACGCCGTTGGTTGGCCAATCGGCCGCCCGCGGGGCGCTACCTCAGCTGCGGGGCGGTACCGACCCCGCCGCTCCTGGAGGTACGTTGTACCGACCCAAATACTTGTTTCGAGGAGTCCCCGTCGCTGGCAAGATCGGTGAAAAGCTCCGCAAGCCGGCTGACCTCGCCAAGTTGTGGGAAATCTCGGAAGCCGATACGGGCATCGAATTCGACGTTGCCAAGATGGTCGCCGCAGCCGCCTGACCGTCACCAGCTAGCCGCTGGTGCTGGCAGCAGCTACCGGGCTTCGTAGACCTGCCACTCGCCCGGAACCCCTTTGAGACTGTGCTTGCCGCGATCCGTGAACTCCAGTCCCGAGCCAGCCACCAAATCTCGGACGGTCCTGATACAAGCATCTTCATTTGCGCCGGCCAACCCGGCAATGCGAG
>CAWKAG010000068.1:0-46480 GCA_963847455.1 uncultured Acidimicrobiia bacterium | reverse complement strand
TCCCCCCAACGATGAGACGTTTCAGATACAACTCGGGGGCGATCCGCAAGTACATGTCAAGGTCGAGTGCCTTATGGTGTGTGACAAAGGGTTTGGCCAGGGCACCCCCAGGTTTGACCTGCAGCATCGGTGTTTCGACCTCAAGAAAACCCCGGTCCTCAAAAGAGCGCCGCAGCGACCGGACCGTGGCAATTCGGGCGAGGGCGGTCGCTCTCGCCTCCTCATTGACCGTCAGGTCGAGGTACCGCTGACGATATCTACGTTCCTGGTCCTGGAGCCCGTGCCATTTGTCGGGCAACGGACGCAACGACTTGGCGAGTCGCTCAAACCGGTCAACCCGGATACTCAGTTCACCCTTTTTCGTAGTTATTACCTCACCGTGGGCGCCGACCCAGTCCCCATTGTCGATGAGATCAAAGACCTCAAACGCCTCATCGCCGAGCACCGCCTTGGAGACAAAGAGTTGAATCTGTCCGGAGTGATCCTGGAGAACCCCGAAACGCAGTTTTCCGAACGAGCGCACGTTCAACAGGCGTCCAGCCACCGTCACCATCTCACCGGTTTCAGCCCCCGGCTCAAGACCGGGGTGGGCATCGTGAATCAGCGCAGCCGAGGCGTCACGTCGGAACGTGTGCGGGTACGGGTCGAGTCCCCGCGACCGGAGTTCGTTGAGCTTCTCCAATCGGACCGCCGTAAGCGGATGGTCGGCGAGGCCGGCGCGATCATCTAGTTCTTCGGTCGGTTCATCGGACATAGGGCGTCACCTTACCGCCAACCGATGGAGGCGCGGTCATCGATTTCTCTCGCTCAGCAGACCCAATCCGCGCAATGCCAGCACGTCGTCGACGACGTAATCCCTGGCTAGGAGCGGCACCAAGGTTGATGCCCCGCGACCGGTCGCAACCAGGAGCGCCTCGGCTCCGAGCTCGGCGAGGGCCCGTTCGACGAGACCGTCGACCAACCCGGCGTACCCGTAGACCATGCCTGACTGGATCGCTTCAACGGTGTTGCGACCAATGACATGGACCGGCGGAGTCAGCGCCACTCTGCGAAGAGCCGCAGTTGAGTCAACCAGGGCGTCAAGCGACACCTCGATCCCGCTGGCGATGGCCCCACCCACGAAGGCACCGTCGACCCCGACCACATCAACCGTTATGGCCGTACCGAAGCCGATGACCACTACCGGATGCCCATAGAACTGTTTGGCGGCAACCGCCGTCGCCACCCGGTCGGCGCCAACCTCGCGGGGGTTGTCGACCGACATCGGCATGCCCGTCTTCACCCCTGGGCCGACGGTTAGCACCGAGTCAACGAGGTGTCCGAGCGCCAGACCGAGCGCTTGTGACACGGCCGGGACGACGGAGGCAAGCGCCGCACGGGTAACGGTCACCGCCCTGTCATTCAACAATCCACGGAGCAACAGCAGATACTCATCGGCCGTTCGTTCAACCGCGGTTGACACGCGCCAGTGCTGCTCCAACTGTCCGTCAGACATCACGCCAATGTCGGTCTGCGAGTTGCCGACGTTCAGAGCCAACAACATCAATGCTCCTCTCCATAGAGAATGCTGGTTTCTTGGAGACGCCAACCCCGGTCCGACGATCCATCCGGTTCCAACCACACATTGTCGATGAGACGCACCCCACCCACTTCGACAGCAGCGGCCAGGAAGGCGGGTCGATCAAGGCGAACGATGGGTTCGGCGCTGGTCCGATCGGCCAGTGTCACGTATTCGGCTGGCCTTTCGGCCAGCTGATTCGCCACGGCTCGCTCGATCTGCGCTCCATCACGTTCACCCGCTGCAACGAGGTCGGCTGCTGCGAAGAGCCCTTGGGAAAGACGCGCCGCAAAATGCCGCGCCTCACCAGACAGCCGGACATTGCGGCTCGACAGCGCCAGCCCGTCTGACTCTCGAACGGTTGAGCAGGCAACAATGTCAACCGGCAACGACAGGTCTGTCACCAACCGGGCGACCATGGTCAGCTGTTGAGCATCCTTCTTCCCGAAATAGGCACGATCAGGTTGGATACCTGCCAGCAACTTCGTGACGACAGTGGCCACGCCTTCGAAATGGCCCGGCCGATGCGCCCCTTCCATCGATTCGGTTATGCCTTTCACCACCACTGCGGTCACCGGCTCAACCGGATACATCTCCTCCAGGGCGGGGGCAAACAGCACATCGACGCCTGCTCCTTCCATCAAGCGGGCATCCCGTTCGAACTTGCGCGGATAGGCGTCGAAATCGGCCGGGTCGTTGAACTGAAGCGGGTTCACGAACAGGCTCGAGATCACGAGATCGTTCTCGCGACGGCAACGGCTCATCAAGTCAAGATGGCCCTCGTGAACAAAACCGAGGGTTGGTACGAGTCCAGTCGAGCCGGTGGCGAGCGAACGACACTCCGCGAACGTTTCGACAATCCTCATGCCAGAGCCTCACCAACGGTATCCCAGGTTCCGGCCAAAAGGGCGGTAGCCCGGCCGAGCGCCACAAAACTGTCCTCGATGTCCGCCTGGCGAGCCGCGGCTCGCTGGGCGGCAACTGTGCCGACATCGCCCCGAACGATAGGGCCGGTCAGTGCCTCCATGGCCCCCAACTCGAAAACGTTCGCTACCGCCGCAAGAACGAGCGGCTCAGCCGCATCGAGCGGAACACCCGCCTCCGCCAACAAGCGCTCGGCCAGCGCCAATGCCGTCACGACGTAGTTTGATGCGGCGGTCGCTCCGGCGTGATAGGCGTCCTTGGCCGAATCCGGCAATCGAAAAGGACGCATGCCCAACGAGTCGGCAAACACCGTGAGCGCACTGGCAACCGCCTCTGACCGGCTGGTGATGGCTGCCCCAGCTCCTGCCAACGCCAGGGCACCGACCGGGCCGGACGGAAGTGTCATTAAGGGATGTAGCGATCCGACCTTCGAACCGAGCGGGGCAAGTACGTCAACTGACGTTCGACCTGACAAGTGGGCAATGATCGCCCCGCCGGGTGGCCGGATAACTGCGGCTACGCCGGCGATGACGTCATCGGGCACGGCAATAAACACGAACTCAGCATCAGGCAACTTGCTGGCTATCGGTATCGATACGGCCAGGTCGGTGGCGAGCGGCTGACGAGCGGCCAGAGCAACTATCTCATGTCCGGACGAGCGGGCGGCGAGGCCAATGGACATTCCGGCCCGCCCGGGGCCGACAATGACAATTCGAGCCATACCTTGCTTCCTTTCGGTTCCGATCCACGATGCGGTACCAGACCGGGGCCGAGCCTACACCAGGAACGGGATCAAGCGCCTGGGAACCGCCTGCTGGTACTGCCGGTACATGGGATGGGCAATGAGCAGACGCCGCTCTTCAAACGAGGACTTGAGCCAGAACAAGGCACCCATTTCGACCGCCCCGACCAGGGTCATCGTCGAGCCCTGGAATAAGGCCAGCCCCACGAGAGCGATAATGATCCCGCCGTAGATCGGATGCCGGACGAGCCGGTATGGGCCCTGCGAAATCAAGGCCGCACCTGTCGTCGGCTCGGGGTAGGGAGTGAGGCTTTTGCCGAGCGACCGGCCTGCCCACAGCGCGAAGAGGAGGCCGCTCAAAACCACAACCGCTCCGAGCCAGCGTCCGAACAGGCTGGAACCCGGCGGGAGTTGCACAGCTCCGCCAATCACCCAGATGAGCAGCACTACCTGAGCCACCACCCACCAACCGCCTTTGGACAGCCCCTTGACCCAATCAGTTTCGGCCAGGCGATCAACCTTCTGGTCCTGAACCTGCTCGAGAAAAGCTCTGGCGGAGCCAGGCCCTACGGCCGCCTCGGGCCACACCTCTTCCAACGGCTCGAGTACAAACCGTCGTTCCGCGGCGCGAGGGTGGGGCACGGTGAGATGCTCGGTCGCTACCGGAGGTGCCGCAGCTGCCAGCACGTCGAGGTCCAGGGTGCGAGGTCCCCACGGCTCGGTGCGGGTCCGGCCGGCAAGCTGCTCGATGTCCAGACACGCCGCCAATACCTGTTCGAGCGTCCGATCGGTGTCAATCACCACCACCGCATTGAGATAATCGGGCTGCTCGGGCCCTCCGACCGGGTCAGATCGGTACAGACTCGAAACGGCCACCAACGGACCGAACCGCTCCTCAAGTTGGCGAACGGCCATGCGGAGGTGGGTGATACGATCTCCGAGATTCGACCCAAGCCCGATCGCGACGTGCATGATTCGTTACCTGGGGTACCGGACCGACACCGAAACGTCGCTGAACGTGTGCGGAATCGGAGCGGACGGTTTGTGCACCGTGACCGTGCAACCGGTGACCGGAGCCAGGGCCATACACATTTTGGCGATCTCGTGAGCGAGCGTTTCGATGAGATCATGACGCTCTCGCGAGGCCAGTGCGACGACTTCGTCAGCAAGGTTGCCGTAATCCACGGTTTCGGACAGATCGTCGAGCGAGCCGGCTTTGAGCGTGTCGACGGACAGGTCGATGTCGATGGCGAACGTCTGGCCCTTAATCGCCTCTTGCGGGAGGACACCGTGATATGCGAAGACTTCAAGCCCGCGCAACGAAATCGTATCGGTCACCGGGCGGCGGCATTCATCATCGTCCGAGCTTCCGGACCTAATGGGCGTCCGAGAATCTCCTGGATGACGGCAGCAGCTTTGATCGGGTCTCCGACCATGCCGCTGTAGATGAGGTAGGCGGCCAACAGCCCCGCCAGCGTCTCATCGACGAGGTCACGATGGACGAGCACGACCGCGTTGCCCGGCGACAGAGCCGACTGAATCGCCTTGAGCACCCGTGGTACGTCTGACGGAACGTTCAGCTCGGCCGGTAGCGGCTCGTGAGTTACTGCAAAACCGGCCTCTTCATAGGACGAGATATTCTGATTCCCGGTCAGAAGCGACACAAGGGTATTGATCTTGGCGTTGTCGCGCAGCCAAATAATCTCTTCCTCGCGACGGACCCGTCGATGCTGGAAGCCATGGCCACCGATCCGCTGGCTTACTGCCAAGCGTCCGGCAATTACCCAAACGAAATCCCGTGGTTTTAGACCTGTCATGTGTCCGCCACGATAGCCGAGCCGAGGAGAGCGGCCTGCCGAGACAGGCGAACATTATGCACCCGCACCACATGGGCCCCGAGATGGGTCACCAGCGCCGACAAAACGGCTGTGGCGAAGTCCCGTTCTTCGAGTGACTCAACCCCCAGCAGGACGCTGATGAACCGTTTTCTCGATGCCCCAACCATCAGCGGGTAGCCCAGGCCAGCCAAAACACCGGTTCCAGCCAGGAGATCAAGATTATGTTCGGTTGTCTTGCCAAACCCGATGCCAGGGTCGAGACAGATACGGTCGGCGCTCAATCCAGCCGCCTCCAGCAGTCCAGCCTGGGTGATGAGGTAGCTACTTACTTCGGCGAGCACATCGGCGTATTCGGGGTTTTCCTGCATGGTGCGAGGTGACCCGGCCATGTGCATGACCACCACTCCCGGCTGCCATTCCACGGCCATCTCCCGCATGGCAGGCTCGCGGAATCCGGTCACATCGTTGACGATCTCTGCGCCGGCCTTGAGCGCCTCTACTGCGACATGCGGCTTCGACGTATCGATTGAGACAACCACTTCCTCGGCGGCTAGCGCCTCGACGATCGGGATGACCCGGGCGAGTTCTTCGTCGACCGATACCGGATCCGCACCGGGTCGGGTTGACTCCCCACCCACATCGACGACATCGGCACCATCTGCAACAAGTTGCCGGGCATGATCGACCGCGTCTTGGGGTGAACTGAATTGACCGCCATCAGAAAACGAGTCGGGCGTCGCGTTAACGATCCCCATCAACAAGGGCTGATCGAGGGGCAGCGTCCTGGTGCGCAACCGCCAGTTCATCGGTTGAGGAGGGCGAAGGCCTCGGCTCGGGTGGTCGCCCGGGAAGCGAAAATGCCCCGGACCGCCGACGTGGTCGTGGAGGACCCGGGCTTTTGAACCCCTCGCATACTCATGCACAGGTGCTCCGCCTCGATGACGACCAGAACGCCAAGCGGCTTGACGGCCTCCATGAGGGTGTCCGCAATCTGGGATGTGAGCCGCTCTTGCATCTGAGGGCGTTTAGCGAAAGCCTCCACCAACCGGGCGAGCTTCGAGAGCCCGGTAAGCACCCCATCGGGCAGATAGGCCACGTGAGCCTTGCCAAAGAAGGGAACGAGATGGTGTTCGCACATCGAATAGAAAGGAATGTCGCGCACCATGACGATCTCGCGATGGGCGTCCTCCGTGAATACCGACTTGACGATCTCCTCGGGGTCCTGGTGCATGCCCTCGAAGAGCTCTTCGTACATGCGAGCGACCCGATCGGGGGTTTCAGCTAAGCCTTCGCGATCGGGATCCTCACCGATGGCAACCAGAATGTTGCGAACCGCCGCAGCGATCGCGTCTTTGTCGACAGTCATGGTGACAGCGTAGGGGTTAGGTACCAGCCTGGGAAGCGGCCACGCCGTCTTTCGGCGGTGTCGGCATACCAGCTGGGATCTGAATTCGCATTGAGCCGCTGGCCGAGTGCTGCCACTTGGGGACGTCAGCGAGGAGTTCGGCAATACGCTTCGAGTCGAGCGTTTCTTCGTCGAGCAGTGCAGTCGTCATCCGCTCCATATCGTCACGGTGAGTAGTGAGGATGACCCGCGCTTCGTCGTGGGCTTGTCCGATGAGCTTGCGCACCTCGTTATCGATGGTCGCGGCCATGTCATCGGAGTAGTCGGCCTGGCGGGAGTAGTCCCGCCCGAGGAAGACCTCACCGTCGGCGTGGCCATACTTCATCGGTCCGAGTTTGTCGCTCATCCCGTACTCCATGACCATCTGCCGGGCAATCTTGGTGGCTTGTTCGATGTCGTTCGAGGCGCCCGTTGTCGGATCACCAAATACGAGTTCTTCCGCAACCCGGCCCCCTAGAGCCATCGCGAGCTGATCGATCAGCTCGCTACGCCGACGATACAACCGGTCTTCGGACGGCATGGATTGGGTGTGACCTGCCGCGCTCCCGCGTGGAATGATCGTGACCTTGTGGACCGGATCGGCGTTGGGCAGTACCCAACCGACCAGTGCATGACCAACTTCGTGGAACGCGGTGATCTTCTTTTCATCCTCCGAGATGACCAAACTCTTGCGTTCGGGTCCGGCGATGATACGAACGGTGGCTTCTTCGATCTCTTCGGTGCCGATAAGTTTCTTGTTGTGGCGGGCCGCCAGCAGGGCAGCCTCGTTGATGAGGTTGGCGAGGTCGGCACCCGTGAAGCCGGGGGTCTGTCTGGCGATGGTTTCCATTTTGACATCCGGAGCGAAAGGCTTGCCCTTGGCGTGCACTTCCAGAATGGCAGTGCGACCTTTGAACGCCGGTCGACCGACGGTTATCTGCCGATCGAATCGACCGGGACGCAACAGGGCCGGATCGAGGATGTCGGGGCGGTTAGTGGCTGCCATCACGATGACACCGGTCTGAGCTTCGAATCCATCAAGCTCGACCAGCAACTGGTTGAGCGTCTGCTCACGTTCGTCGTGACCACCACCGAGACCGGCGCCACGATGCCGGCCAACTGCGTCGATCTCATCGATGAAGACAATGGCAGGACCTTGCGCCTTCGCCTGTTCGAACAGATCTCGAACGCGTGACGCTCCAACACCAACAAACATCTCGACGAAGTCGGAACCCGAAATCGAGAAGAACGGCACACCGGCCTCGCCGGCAACGGCTCGGGCCAGCAACGTCTTACCGGTTCCTGGAGGGCCAAACAGCAGCACACCCCGAGGGATCTTGGCGCCCATCGCCCGGTACTTGGCGGGGTTTTGCAGGAAATCCTTGATCTCTTCAAGCTCTTCGATGGCCTCTTCGAGGCCGGCCACATCGTTGAAGGTGACTTTGGGCTGGTCCTTGGTCATTTGCTTGGCCTTGGACTTACCAAACTGCATGACGCGATTTCCGCCACCCTGCATCTGCGTAAAGATGATGAACATGAAGCCGAGGATGAACAACCACGGCAGCAGGGTCAGGAGAACCGTGCCGATCGACGTCGGTTCGGGATCAACCGAAACCTCGACTCCCTGGGCTTGCAGCTCAATGAGCAGCTCATCTTCGAACTGATCGGGATAGGCAATCGTGAACTCGGCCGGTTCCTCAAGGGGCGTCGACGGCGAGCGGACCTCAACTTTGTTGGCGTCTGGGAAGAAACGAACCGTGCCTACTTCGCCGTCTTCGACGAGTGCATCGAGTTGCGTGAAGTCGATCTCTTCAGGAGCGTTGGCAGCGTCGAACCAGGCCGAAAAGGCGAGCCACAGCACCGTCACGACGGCAAAATAAATAAGAATCGTACGAACGGTGCGGTTCACCGCGGTCCTCCGGGAGTTGTGTCGTTGCTCGTCAAACCATCAGGCTCGAAACACCATGCTATTGCCATTCTCGAAATATGCCCACCCCAGCCGTGAATCACTCCGAAGATTCTTCCATCACTCCAACGTAAGGAAGATTGCGATACTTGCCTGCGTAATCGAGACCGTAGCCCACCACGAACTCGGGACCGATCTCAAAGCCGGTGTAGCGAACGTCGACCGGGACACTCTGAATGCCCTTTTTTACGAGGAGTGAGGCGAGTTCAAGCGACGCTGGCCTGCGCACCCGCAACGACTTCAGCAGATAGCTCAGTGTAAGGCCAGAATCGATGATGTCTTCGACGATCAACACGTCGCGACCGGCGATCTCCTGGTCGAGATCCTTGAGTATCCGAACCACGCCAGAGGTCTGAGTGGCGGCGCCGTACGACGAAACGGCCATGAAATCGAACTCTACCGGGACCGTAATATGCCGGGCGAGGTCGGCCATCACGATGAAGGCCCCTTTCAATACGCCCACCATCAGCAGATCTTTACCGGCGTAGTCGGCGCTGATCTGCTTGCCCATCTCCGACAACTTGGTTTGGATCTCCTCTTCCGAGATCAAAACTTTCGAGACGATCACTAACCCTCCAAAAGAATGTTCGCAATAAGGTAGCGGTCCGAGCTCGTATCTCCCCAACCGAGCCATCCTTGTCGCACGCCGGGGACCCACCACACGAGGTCATCGACGACCACCACCGGCCAGGTTCGCCGCCCATCCTGGGAGATGCGGGCTTCGGCGAATACGTCCGAGAGGTCCTTGTGTCCTCCTTGCCGGAGCGGCACCCGATCACCTGGTAGCGGACTCCTCACCCATAACTCGGGAGGGTCGGCAAACACTGCCCAGCCGGGACCGATGGGTAGCGCTGGCGGAATGCCTTGCTGTTCGGACACTGACAGCACCCAGTCACCAAACATCGTCTGGGGAGCATGCAGGACGACGGGTCGCAGTAAACCGTTCGTCCCCTTCTCGAGGACCACGCTTGCTTGGGACAGGTAGGCGATCACTCCGTCGCCGAGCTGGGCACGACTGGCGGCACCGGTCACGACAGACCAGACCGCGTCGATCATGCGAGAAGTCCCCGGATACGGTGGGTTCACTTGCCGCAGTGCCCGTCTGATCACCCGATTGCTGATCGGCCGCCGAAGCGTACGCAGCGCTCCAACGGGGACCGATACCCGATTCGAACCCACCCGGATCGGGACCTCTGCCGCGAGGTCATCAAGGACTTGATCGTCATCTGACGCCAGCCGGGCAGCCCGGGCAATAACTTCGGGGGGCCCGAGCATTGGTAACACTTCTTGCCGGATCCGGTTGCGTGAGTGGGCGAGGTCCTCATTTGAAGGATCCGCCATCGCACTGAGACCTTCGGACTCTACGAGAGCTGCGAGCACCGATCGGGGAACCTCCAGAAGCGGCCGGATGACCGAACCTCGCTCCATCGGGATCCCTCCCAAACCGGTCAGGCCCGACCCGCGCAGCAGATTCAACAGGAATGTTTCAGCATTGTCATTGGCGCTGTGGCCGGTCAGGAGTATCTCACCGGGGCTGCAGGCATCCTGAAGCGCCTCATACCGAACCTGGCGAGCCTGGTCCTCAAAAGAAGTGCCATCAGGCACATCGACCGACACCTTTTCAAACGGGATACCAACTTCGGATGCGATTTTCTCGGCTGCCGCCGCCAATGCCGCCGAAGCGGGCTGGCCATGATCCACGTGGACTGCCCGTGCTGACCGCCCGAACCTGCTTGCCACAAACGCCAACGCCGCCGAATCAGGTCCGCCCGACAACGCCACGACGCACGAGCGGCCCACCAGTTGTTCTCCAGCCCGTTCGAGAGACGGGTCTAGCTCACCCGACGAAGCCACGTTTCCGGCAATTCGATCTCGGCGAGCGTCGGAAGGGCGTCCGGTTCGGTCCAGGCAACATCGAGGGCCGACCAGGTGGAAAGTCGCTCGACCCCGAGCACGAACTGTTCGCCTAGTTCGTATTGACGCATTTTCATCTCAAGGCCCGTCAATCGCATGAAGGCCGCCATCCGCGGGTCGGCCCGACGAGCTTTCAACAGGCCAGACATTCGCTTCTGGGTACGAAGGATGCGACCACCGATCCGGTCCATAACCACGTGACCGTGGCCCTCGAGCAGCGACATCAGCGCCTGGATCTTGTCGAGCAACAGGCGCTGATCTTCGTTGGCAAACAACCCGAGCAGCCCTGACTCGTCAACAAGCGGCCGACCTTCCTCAGACGCCTTCCGGATCTCAGAACCCAGCCGGGTCAGACGCCGCTCATCTGACTGGGTGGCGGCCGCCAACGAGGTCACCATTTCAAAGAAGTAGTCACGCATCCATGGCACCGCCATAAACTGGAGGCGGTGGGTGCATTCGTGCAGGGCAATCCACATCCGAAACTCAGCCGGCCGCAGTTGATGCGCACGCTCCATGGCCAGCATGTTGGGGCCGACCAGATAGATCGTGTCCCCGGCGTCTTCGGACGGCAGGACGAGTTCGTATTGTCCGAGAACCCGCCGCGACAGGACCCCAAGCAGGGCGCCGGTTTCGGCCGCGACAAGCGGTCCGCCGATCTTGCGGACCAGACCTTGGGGTTCCGTAATCGTCGCATCAACGATCATGGAGAAGAAGGCAACGTTGCGTTCGACCCAGCGCCCCCGATCGACCACCTCGACCGTTGGAACACCGACCGATCCGAGTCCGGTCTCTGCTTCGACCAACTCCTGCGCTTTCGCAACGAGCGGGACGGCCTCAGCGATCAGTGCGTCGCGATGGTACGAGTCAAACAGGGGGTAGGTGCCGGCCAGGCGTTCTGCGATCTTGACCGCCCCTGCCCAGGGGACCGCTCCGTTATTCGACGACGGTGTAACGACCGCGAACAACTTTCACGAAGTACATGACCACGGTGCCAATGATGAGCAGGATCGTCAACGCGACCACCGCCGGGATCAAGTAGCGGTAGGTCCATTGGGGTTCGTCCGCCTCATCGACCGCGGGTTCGACTTCTACGTACGGTTGGGCGATGACCGTGTCGCTCGACGAAGGCAGAACCGTGGCAGCCATGACGGCCGGGGCGGCGACGCTCAACGACGCAGCGGCGAGGACGAACAAGGCAAATATGCGGCGCAAAGAGTGAGTCATGTCTTATCCAATATACCGGCTCCGGGTGGCTCAACGAAACCTACCCATCCATTTGGCCGGTTGTGCGACCGATCAGGCGTCTAGGGGTTTTGCTCGTCGGCCACGATCGCCCGGAGCTTGGCCAGGACCGATGCCGGGACTTCTTCCTGGCATCGCTCCCGAATCACAATCTGCAATCGACGTTCAAACGAGAAAGCGTTTCCGCATCCCGAACACCTGCGCAAATGCAACCGGACCATGACACGTTTCATCGGTGAGATTTCACCGTCGAGGTAGCCGTAGATCTTGGTTATGGCATCGTCACAAGATTTCTTGGTCATGCGTCTTTCCGATCGGCCAATCCACGTTCCTCCGCGAACTTCCATAACGCCTTTTGTAGTTGTTTTCTTCCCCGATGTAACCGTGACATGACCGTCCCGATCGGAACGTCCATGATCTCGGCGATTTCTTTGTATGAGAACCCTTCCACGTCGGCCAGCAAGACCGGCATCCGGAATCGCTCGGGAAGAGCCTCCACCGCCGACTTCACGTCTTCATCTACCAATCCCTCCAGCACAGCCTCCTCAGCTGATTTGAGCGAATCGGGCGTATTGGCTGCGCTGATTTTGCGATATAGGTAGAGATCTTCGACCTCGCCGAGATCGACCTGATCGGGTCGGCGGGATTGTTTGCGGTATCGATTGATGTACGTATTGGTCAGGATTCGATACAGCCAGGCTTTCAGATTCGTGCCGGCTTCAAAGGAGGCATAGGCGCGATATGCCTTGAGGAAGGTTTCCTGAACCACATCCTCGGCGTCGGCCGGATTGCGCGTCATACGGAGCGCCGCAGAGTAAAGCTGCGGCGCGAATTGCATGGCGTCATCTTGGAAGTTGGCCTGGTCAGCCATCGGGGTGCTTCCGCTGGTCGAGCCAGGACATTACCAGCGTACGGAATCGGTCCGACCGCCGGCCGAACCGAATGGGCTATCCTGTCGCCCACATACGGCCGACCCGCTTGGCCATCTGCCGAAGTAGCTCAGGGGTAGAGCAGCTCACTCGTAATGAGCAGGTCAGGGGTTCAAATCCCCTCTTCGGCTCCAGTACGCACATCAGGCCACTCACCGTGAGCAGGCGCCAGCTCGCTTTGGGCCAGTAAGCGGTCCATGGCCGTGCCCCAGGCATCGGTCAACGCGTACGAGTCCCGTTGACCGATCAGTGGTGTACCGATCCGAACTTCGACCTTGCCGCGCCGAACCGAGCGCTCCTCGAGTCCCATCACCCGGTCCGTTCCCGACAACGCCACAGGAACCAAAGGGACTCCGGCTCGGATCGCCAACCAGGCTGCCCCTCGTTTGAAACCCGACGCCCGCCACCCTTCTGAACGGCGACCCTCGGGGAACACGCCCAGCCGACCGCCGCCGGCCAAATGCGCCAATCCGATGCGCATCGCTCCGAGCGGAACCGAAGATCGAGGCAGGAGAATGGCGCCATAAAAAGGCAAGACGAAGTCCAGTCCCTTATTGATTCCGATCAGATCGGCAGCCGCCATGAACCGGATCGGCTTGCGAAGCGCCATCGACGCAAAGGCAGCATCGACGTGGGAAGCATGATTGATTCCGGCAACATAGGGGCCATCGGGAAGGTTCTCGGACCCGATGATGTCCAGCCCGAACAACGGTCCGGCCAACACCCGACCCATCGGAACGGACACCTTGAACCGCCGCTCCCAGGGTTCACTCACGAGCAAGATCGTTGAAGAGGTTGGCGAGTACCAGGGGTACCCGTTGGTTCTGCCGGATGGCGGTTACGGCATCGAGCGCCAGTTCGGCGTTCTGGGTTGCTTCGGCAGGAGTAATCATCGCCAGGCGGGTCACGTCTACGTCCGGGTTACGCACCTCCACTCCGAATTGAGCGGCCGCCGCGTCGGTGTACCAGGACGCAAGGATTTCCAAACCGGTGATCATCAACGCCTGGCCAGACCGTTTTGCCGAGCGCTCGCGTCGTTCCTTTTGGGTTTTGGTCTCGTTTGGATCGGCAACACCCAGCGTCTTGATGAGCGGCGCGGCAGCCCGCTCCGCCGCGTCGGCCAATAGAAACGAATTCCCGGTGTGAGGGGTGACTCGCTCTGGCACGGTTAGCCAGAATTGACGAAACTCGACCACTTCTTTCTCCGTGGCCAACTGGCGAGCCAAACCGGGCCGGCCGCCCGAGATCACGGCGACCCGCTGCGCTTGTTCGTGATCGAGCCCAAGCAGCTCAAGGCCCTCGATCAGTTCATCCAGCCGGACCCGCCCAAAATGCACCGTGCGGCACCGCGACGCGATGGTGGACGGGAAGGTCATCCTCAGACTCGGCTACGAGAATAAATACGGTCGAAGGGCTGGGCTCTTCGAGCGTCTTGAGAAGCGCATTCGCAGCCGACTCGGTGAGGATGGATGCCTCATCGATGAGGATGATCTTCTTCTCTCCCTCGACCGGGGTCATCGACGCAGCGTGAACAGCGGTCCGAGCTTGTTCCACCCCGATCGAGGCCCGACCGTCGGGAACAACCAGGGTGACGTCAGGATGGTTGCCAGACGCCACCCGGTCGCAGACCGAACAAGGACCATCATGTTGACCCGATCGATCGCACAGGATGACTGCCGCGAATCGCAAAGCGATCATGGCCTTCCCGACGCCGTCGGGTCCAACAAACATATAGGCATGCGCTGCCGAAGCAGCTTCTTCCTCGAGTAGGTCGAGTACCCGGCCGTGACCGATGAGGCCTTTTCGATTCATCGAATCAACTCCCACACGGCGTCGACAACCGAGCCAATGTCGGTCCCGGCATCGATTCGGATCACCCGACCCGGGTCGGCGGCCGCGAGTTCGGCAAAGGTGTCAGCCACGGCGATGTGAAAGGCCAAGTCCTCAGAGCCAATGCGGTCGCCATTTTCCTGACGCGTCAGTCCGACTTCAGCGTCGACATCGAGCCATACCACCAGGTCCGGCCACGTTCCATCCAGGGCCAACGCGTTCAACGTGCGGACCTCCTCAAGTCCCAATCGCCGCCCACCGCCCTGGTACGCCAGCGACGAATACACAGTCCGGTCGGACAACACCCAGGCGCCGCGCTCGATCGCCGGCCCGACCACCTCGGCCGCCAGCTGCGCTCGGGCGGCGGCAAACAGGGCGGCTTCTGCCCAGGGTGCCATGGGGCTGTCCCCGTCGAGCAACAGGCCCCGGATGGCATCACCCAACCGGGTACCGCCCGGCTCTCGAACCTCGACCACTTCGTGACCTTCGGAACGGAGCCGCTCGGCGAGCCTCCGGACAACGGTGCTCTTTCCGGCACCCTCTACTCCTTCAAATGCGATGTAGTTCAAACGCCATCTCGTTCTAATTGTGGAAAGAAGACTTCTCGCACGACCCATAACGTAGCGAAGCCGGCTACCACCGTGATCGTCCCACCGAGAACAAAGATGAGACGAACCCCGTCGTCGAGCGGATCGGGCAATCGACCGTGGAGGAATCTGGCAGCCAGGGCCGCCACGGTCATCGATATGAGCAGTGCCGATCGGGCGACGAGGAACAAGGCAGCAAACGTCCGACCCCGGACTTCTTCTGCCGATCCGACCTGTAGGTAAGTAACTCCAACCACGTAGCCGATGCCTGCCGCAAAGCCGAACATAAACGAGAATGCCGCCGCTGCCATCACGGTCGTCGCGAACGCCAACGAGGTGAGCGCAATCCCGGTCATCGCAATCGCCGAACCAAAGACCACCATGCGATGTATGGCGGTCTGGTCGATCCGCTGAACGAACATCACCCCGATCGCTCCGCCAGCTCCCATGGCGGTGGCGAGGAGAGCGAACCCGGAGTCATCGCCAAAGATGAACGACCGGGCGAACGTCTGTCCGAGTGTGATGATGGCTCCGCTCCCGAACAGGGTGACGGCCATGCCGATGATGACGACCCGAACGCCCCGGTGGCCCACCACGAAACGGACCCCTTCGGCAAGGTCAAGGAGAGGGGCTTTCCAATTCCAGGGTTCTCGCCCTTCGACTGTCGCACGCAACGGAATGGCCGTGAAGGCCACGATCGCCGCCGAGAGCATGAACGTGAAAAAGTCGAGAAGAAAGCCGGCCGTGAACGGAGACGAGAAGTCCCAGCCCGCCCATTGCGGCAGCTTCGAGAAGGCCGACCACACCAGCGCCCCGACCGGAAAGACCCCGTAGGAACTCACGACCGAAAGGCTGTTGGCCACGATAAGTTCGTTCCGGTTAACGAGCTCAGGCACCAAGGACTCTCGGACCGGTTGGCGAAGCAGCGAGAGGATCTCAATCAAGAACGAGACCGCAAACAGCTGGGGAAGAGTTCTTACAAAAATCAACGAGAGCACCAACAAGCCCCGCCCAATGTCCGCGACGAGCATGATCGTCTTCCGATTGACCCGGTCGGTCAGCACTCCGCCGATCGGCCCGAAAAGAATGGCAGGGACAAATCGACCGACCAGGGGAACCAGGGTTCCGAGGCCGCCGCCGATTTGGTCTCCGAGGGCGAGCGTCGCGAAGAGGGAAACCCAGTCGCCGAAGCTCGAGATCGTTCCGGACCACCAGACCTTGGCGAACTCACCGCGACGAATCAGCTGCCATCTACTTCGGGGGGATACTGCGTCTTGCATGTGCGGTGAACGTTAGCTCTCCGGGGGTTCTGACAAGCCGCCTCCTGGTCGATCTGGCGCAGTGCCGTCTTGACAACCGGCTACCAGGACGGTTATCACTTGTTCCGTGTCCAAACCCCTGATCATCGTTGAGTCACCCGCGAAAGCCCGAACAATTGCGAGCTTTCTCGGCTCCGACTACGTCGTTACGTCCTCCGTCGGTCACATACGTGACCTGCCATCAAAAGCAGCTGACATCCCCGCCAAATATAAGGGAGAGAGCTGGGCACGCCTGGCTGTCGACGTCGACAACGGGTTCGAACCTCTATATATCGTCTCGAAAGAAAAGCGTGAGACCGTCAAGGAACTCAAGCGACTCCTCGACGACGCTTCGGCGCTGTATCTCGCAACTGATGAGGACCGCGAAGGAGAAGCCATCGCCTGGCACCTGAGCGAAGTCCTTAAGCCCAAAGTCCCGGTCCAGCGAATGGTATTTCACGAGATCACGCCTTCGGCGATCGCCGAGGCCCTCAATAATCCCCGCCAGATCGATGACAAGCTCGTCGACGCCCAGGAAGCTCGCCGGGTACTCGATCGCCTGTACGGATATGAGGTCTCGCCGGTGCTGTGGCGCAAGGTGAAGCCCAAACTGTCTGCCGGTCGGGTCCAATCAGTCGCGACCCGAATCGTTGTCGAACGCGAGCGCGAACGAATCGCGTTCCGAACCGCCTCTTACTGGGACGTTGAAGGCGAGTTCTCGAAAGACGAGAACTTTGGCGCCAAGCTCGTCTCCGTAGACCAGACCCGAGTGGCGTCCGGAAAAGACTTCTCATCGGTCGGCGAGATCAGTCGCAAGGACGTCGTCGTCCTCGACGAAGAAGATGCCAACACGCTGGTGGCGGCGTTGTCCGGGACCACGATGACCGTTCGGTCGGTCGACGCCAAACCGTACACTCGCAAGCCGTACGCACCATTTCGCACCTCGACGCTCCAACAGGAAGCCGGCCACAAGCTCCGTTTCTCATCAGCCAGGACCATGTCGGCAGCCCAGCGCCTCTACGAAAACGGATTCATTACGTACATGCGGACCGACTCGACCTCGCTGTCGGAAACTGCACTGGCGGCCGCCCGCAGCCAGATCACCGAGATGTACGGTGCGGACTACCTGCCCGACAAACCTCGCCAGTATGCCAAGAAGGTCAAGGGCGCCCAGGAGGCGCATGAGGCTATCCGTCCCGCTGGGGACTCGTTCAAGACGCCCGATGTCGTGGCTGCCCAGGTCAACGACGATGAGGCCCGCCTCTACGACCTCATCTGGAAGCGCACCGTTGCCTCGCAGATGAACGACGCCAAGGGCGAGAGTGTGCAGGTCCGGCTCGGTACGACCGCTACCGACGGCCGTGATGCCGAATTCGCCACGTCGGGAAAAGTCATCCACTTCCCCGGGTTTCTCCGGGCGTACGTGGAGGGCTCGGACGATCCGGACGCCGAACTTGACGATCAGGAACGGCCGTTGCCCAACTTGACGGAGGGTGATGACGTCGAGGTTGTCTCATTAGAAGCCAAGGGTCACGAAACCAAACCCCCTGCCCGCTACACCGAAGCCTCACTGGTCCGTCGTCTCGAAGAACTTGGCGTCGGACGACCGTCGACCTACGCCTCGATCATGTCGACGATCCAGAACCGCGGATACGTCTGGAAGAAGGGCTCGGCGCTGGTTCCGTCGTTTACGGCCTTCGCAACGGTCGGCCTTCTGGAGGATCACTTCCCAAATCTGGTCGACTACGCTTTCACCGCCAAGATGGAGTCAGACCTCGACGAGATCTCCACGGGCAACGAAGACCCCAAGCCATGGCTCCACAAGTTCTATTTCGGCGACACCGGTCTCAAGGCCTCCGTCGCTGACGATCGTCTCGAGGAGATCGATCCGCGCATCGTCAACTCCTTGACGGTAGGTACCGACGATCTCGGTCGCGAGATCGTTGCCCGGGTCGGCCAGTATGGCCCGTATCTTCAGCGTGGCGAGGACCGAGCTTCGATTCCCGAGGATCTGCCTCCCGACGAACTCACCATCGAACGGGCCAACGAACTACTCGACGCACCGTCCGGCGACAAGATCCTGGGAACCGACATCGAAACCGGCATGACGGTCCTGGCTCGCTCTGGCCGGTATGGACCGTATATCCAGCTAGGCGAGATCGAAGAGGGCTCAAAGAAGAAGCCGAAGACTGCGTCACTGTTCAAGAGCATGAGCCTTGACGACGTCACGCTCGATCAAGCAGTCGAACTGCTCAAGATTCCCCGAATCATCGGTGTTGATCCCGAAGATGAGCAGGAAATCACCGCACTGAACGGACGCTACGGGCCGTACATCAAAAAGGGTTCTGACAGTCGCACCATCGAGTCCGAAGAGGCGCTCCTGACCATGACGCTCGACGAAGCGCTCGCAATCTTCAAGGAGCCGAAGCGTCGTAGGGGTCAGCAAGCTGCCGCTCCCCTCAAAGAACTCGGTGACGACCCGGTGTCGGGCAAGCCGGTAGTACTCAAGAATGGGCGGTTCGGACCGTACGTAACGGATGGCACGACCAATGGTTCATTGCGTAAGGGGGACGATCCCGAGACGATCACCCCGGACCGCGCCTTCGAACTCCTCCAGATGCGTCGCGACCGCGGGTAACGCTCGGCAGAACCCGGCAGGCGCCCGATGGTCCCGCCAAAAAAACTGCACGAACCACCGTAACGATTCCGCGTATCGATCCGTCTCCCCGGTATGAGCAACCCATACTGTGGAGGACGGGACAACGTGTGGCTACACAAACCACAATCGAAGATTTTTATCGAGACCATTCGAAGGCGGTTTACGCCTTTCTGGTATCTCTGTGCCGGGACCGGGTCTGGGCGGAGGATCTGATGCAAGACACCTTCGTCAAAGCCACCCGATCGATGATCGGCTACCAGGGCGGGAACCCCCGATCCTGGCTGTTCACGATCGCCCGATCCGTCTTTATCGATGACGTACGGCGCAAGCGACCTACCCCGACAGACCTCATAGAGGAGGCCGGGACCTCCGACCCCGACATCACCGAAGTCCAAGCCATCGAGGCGGCTCTGGCGAGGATGCCGGAACGTCAGCGGACGGCGCTCTTGCTGTGCGACCGCGCCGATCTCAGCTACGCCGATGTTGCCGAAGCCATGGGTATCACTCCCGCGGCAGCCAAAGTCCTTATTCACCGGGCCCGGATGTCCTTCCGTACCCATTACACGGAGATAAGCGCATGACGCACTCACAAATTCAGGATCTCCTTGAAGCCTTCGTCGACGATGCACTGGATCGCCCAACCCGCAAGTTGGTCGAGACCCACGTGGCCGATTGCGAAGAATGTCAGGCCATTCTCGACGATGTCGCCGAAGTTGACCTCAGTGGTTTGGCCGGCGGAGCCGTCGACGAACGACTGCTGAAAAAGTCAGTCCGCAAGGCCATGCGCCGCACCATCGCCGATGCGGTGATGGCCATCGTCGCGGCGTGGATCATCGTCTGGTTCGTCGGTGCGGCCCTCCTCCAGCCACTGGTCGTCAACCGTTCCGGTCGGGCGGCTCAGGCTGCCCGGGCGACAGTTGACAGTGCCATCATGTTCAACCCTGGCGCAGTCCTCACGGACATTCAGATCGACTCCAAGTGGTTGTCGCGCCTGGTGACTGCTGACGTAGCGATCCAAGTTGGGTCCGGTACGGAGACAGTCGGTCAGGTAGCAAGTCGTATCGGAATGTTCGGATTCGGTGATCAAACTGGAGGTTCGTTCTTCCCTTACCTAGAGACCGATGTGAGCAATACCATCGACGGACTCGGCCTCCAACGCCTAGGCGAGTCGACCGTGGCGACTATCCAGCTCTACTTCGCCGACTCGTTGACTGTGGCACAAGCCCAAGAATTGGCCGATTCAACTGTCAATGACGTTCGAGTTGTCTGGGCCGGATTCTCGACCTTCGACGTCTCAGAACTTGAGGAGAACAGCAGTCAAGGTCTCGGCATCGTTGGCTACGCAACCTGCGGAGTTAACCTGCCAGGTGATGATTTCTTCGGAGCTTCTTCTGCGAGCTCGTCTGGCACCAATTCGGGCTCGCTCGCATCGGTGCAGGATGCCAAGGAACGGGTGGAGCAGGCGCTTTCGAACATAGAACGCAGCACAGTCGCCGGCCAGATCGGCTTTCTCGGCACAGCAAGCGACGAAGGGATCCGAGAGGCGCTCACCTACCTATCGGCCGACGATCACGTGATCACACTTGTCGTGACTGGGCCGTCGCAAGAGCTGGCCGAGTTCCTTGAGGAAGCCGGCCAGGAGAGTGCCACCTTGCTCGGTGTTGATTTCTACAACTGGTCCACTCCGATTTGTGGGAGGTAACTGAGAATGAATGTATTTGAGACCATCAAACGAAACCGGCGGATCGTCATCATCGCCGCCGGAGCCGTGTACCTGATCACCGCCGTCGCTCTCGGAGCCGGGCTGATCTCGGGCAACATCGAGATCTTCCGGGCGGTCGGCCTGGCGCTCGCCGCAACCCTTCCGGCCACTCTGGCGCTCATGTCCCTGAATCGGCGGCCGTCGCTGCTGACGGTGGCCTGGATGGCTGCAGTGGTCAGCGCATTCGTCATCATCACCGCCAGCCCGATCTGGATTGTGGTGGCCTTGGCGTGGGGATTTGCCAGCCGGAACCGACCGAGGCCAGCTCCCGAGGCCCGGTGGATGACCGTCGGTCGACCGCTGATGGCCCTGGCCGTGATCGTTCCGATCTTCGTGATGTTCGCCCATACAGATCCGGTGTGCACGGTGACTTACCAGGACGGACGCACAGAAACGGTCGATCCGGCCACCCGTGGGATGGAAACCGGATGGCAGTTCGGCAACTCATTCGGCAGCAGCACCGGTATGTCTTCGGGAACAAGCGGAGGATCAGACACCCAATCCGAAGAGTGCTCGTCGGACACGGTGGTCTGGTGGGAAGGATTGGCTTCGATCGTCGCCAGCGCCGCAGTCATAGGCGTCGCCAGTCGCTGGCCAACCTCGGACCAGTTAGCCCCGGACGAGACCCCAGTCAGCGTCTAACAACCTCCAGAACGGTCGCTGTCACCTCCCACAAGAGGGCTCGGCAGCGACCGTTCTTTGGTCAGTTCCCGGATCTTTCGATCGACGCACCGGCGGTGAGCGCCAACCCGTAGGCCAGTTCCTGCACCTGAGCGTCGCTAATCAGGCAACCAGACAGATTGCGTCCGTTCGAAAAGCTCAGCGACGCGGCTCCCCGCAGATCGACGTATTCGAAAAAGGTATTGGAGAGGTCGACCAGGCGAAGCTCCGATTCCTCAAACGTCACATCGGTCAGCTTGGCGCCACTGAAGTCGGTCTCTTCCAGCTTGCACCGGGTAAAGGCAACCCGGGATAAGTTGCTGCTTCCCAGGTTGGCGTATTGAAAAATACAGTCCTCAAAGACGACATCACTTATCGAGGCGGCCGAGAGATTGGCGCCAGATACCCGGGAGCCAAGGACCGTGACGGACCTAAGCGACCGAATTCGTGCTCCGCTCAGATCACAGTCCCTGAGGGTGGATCCACGGATATCCAGGGCGTGTCGGTGGTCGGTCTCGAACTCAACTCCGGACAGCTCGGAGTCGGCGATCGCCAGCCCGTCGGCGGCGATCGCGTCGAGCGTACCTCCGGTGATCACATACCCCTCGATCAACCCACCATCAGATCCGGTCTCGATCTCCCCCGACCAGTCTTCAAGAGTCGCAGTCTGATCTTCGAGGCGCGGCGGTTTGGCGAACGCTTCGATCGGGTCGATCCAGGGCATCCCAAGACTGTACTGCCTGTCCTGGTAGGCCCCGCTAAAGAACGGTGGCAGCCACCTCGGCGAGCGGACTGCGCAGCGACCGTTCCAGGGTCACATGCCCGAACATGGGCTGGCCCTTGAGCTTTTCGATCATGGCCGCGACTCCGCCGTACGGCGAAATATACGGGTTGTCCACCTGTGACAGATCACCACACAGAATCACCTTCGAGTCGGAGCTCATCCGGGTGAGGATGGTTTTGAGCGTCGACAGTTCGAGGTTCTGCGCTTCATCAATAATGACGATTTCGCCGGTAATGGACCGCCCCCGCAAATACGTCACGGCCGCCATCTCCATCTCGTTGTGATCGACCAGATCCTGTACGGCCGCCCGGGCTTCGTCAGGAGTCGAGTCGGAAAACAGCGCGTACAGATTGTCATAGATCGCAGCCATCCAGGGCGACAGCTTTTCGTCGAGGTCCCCCGGCAGATAGCCAACCTCCTGGCGTCCGACCGCGATCATCGGCCGGTAGACCGAGAGCCGCCGGTACCGATTCTGCTCGACGACCTGTTCGAGTGCCGCCGCCAATGCGAGAAATGTCTTCCCTGCGCCAGCCAGCCCCATCAGCGACACGCACGAAACATCGGGGTCGAGCATGAGGTCGAGAGCGAAGGTTTGCCGAACGTTCTTCGACTCGATACCGAAGGCGTGCTTCGCTCCAGGAACCCTCGTCACGACGACTTCCGGCTCGGCCTGGGCCACCCGGGCCATCCCCGATTGGGAGGTTCCCGAGCGGAGCACAACGAACTGATTCAGCAGCAGATCAGCCCCAGGGAGGGTGACCTTGCCTTTCTGGAAGAGTCGGTCGATGAGGTCCGGTTCCACGCTGATCTCGGCGACGCCCGAGTACAACTCGTCGACCTGGGCGGTGTCTGCCCGATAGTCCTCCACGTCAAGCTCGAGCTGAGCTCCCTTGATACGTAGCGCCGTATCCTTCGTTACCAGCACGGCGTCCTTCCCGTCGTCGGCGAGGTTCAGGCAACAAGCGAGGATCCGATGGTCGGGCGTGGCGGGGTCGAGCACATCGGGAAGGCGAGGTGAGTGGATCCGATTCAGTTCAATACGAAGGCTCCCCCCGCCCGGCAAGTTGACCGACTCGCGCAAACCACCCGGCCGAGAAGCGCCCAACTCGTCGAGTAATCGGAGTGCCTTTCGTGCATTGGCTCCGACTTCATCGAACCTGGTTTTCTTCCGATCCAGTTCTTCAACGACCACGAGCGGCAACACCACATCATGTTCATCGAATCGCAGCAGAGCGTGAGCATCGGCCAGTAGTACACAGGTGTCAAGCACATAGGTGCGGGTCAACAGTTCACCCTCTTTGATTGCCAACGTATTCCTCCAAAGTACGACGCTGCGCGCGCAACTCCAAGCATTTAGCCCGTCTGGGTGGTCGAATCAGTAATCTGCCGACATGGACGTAACGGTGGTCGGAGCAGGAGTCATCGGGCTCACCACCGGTGTCCTCCTCCAGGAAGCCGGCACCAGCACGCGCATCCTCACCGATCGACCCGTCGCCGCCACGACATCCAACGCGGCCGGCGGCATCTGGTACCCGTACAACGCACCAGACGATCCTGAAGTCGAAGACTGGATGCACGACACGCTGGTCGAACTGACCGTACTTGCCGACGAAAAGCCGGATCTCGTTCGTCGATGCGAAACCCGCCAGTATTTCTACGAATCTGTCGCCGACCCCTTCTGGTCCACCATGCCGGATCTGTTCCGACACGCCAACCCGTCGGAGCTACCGGCCGGACGGACCCACGGTTGGGTTTTCTCAAGCGTGATCATCGACACACCTCGTTACATCGATTGGCTTCGGCAACGGTATGAAGCGGCCGGCGGCGACATCCAGCAGCAAGAGATCACTTCGCTCGACGACCTGGACGGGCTGATCATGAACTGTGCCGGGGTTGGAGCCAATCAGATCGCCTCAGACCCAACCGTCTATCCGATTCGTGGTCAGGTGATCCGCATCGCCAACCCTGGTCTTGAGTTCGCGACGCTGGATGACGAGAATCCGGCTGGCCTCACCTATATCCTGCCCCGCTTTGACGACTGCATTCTCGGCGGGTCATCGGATGTCGATGATTGGAACCTGGAGTCCGATGCCGAACTCACCCAGGCGATCCTCCGCCGTTGCTCAGAAGTCGAGCCACGGGTCGCCGGATCTCAAGTCCTCGATGTCCGGGTCGGCTTGCGTCCCGGTCGTCCATCGATACGCGTCGAACGTGAAGATCGCTCCAACGCCACCGTGGTCCACAACTACGGACACGCCGGAAACGGGTTCTCAACGTCGTGGGCGACAGCTCGCCACGCAGTCCGACTCCTCCAGGCGTGATCTGTCAGAAATCTCTGTCCTGGCGAGGCATTCCGGGATACCCGAAAAGGGCTTTATCGGTAAAGTTCTGACGGGCTTCTGCCGACAATATTCATGGATGCCACCGATTGGCGGTGGAAGTTGTCTGTGAATCAGACGAGCGGTTCAATCGTTGCTATTGGACGTGAGCGCATTGGTCCGTCATCCTCCCGTGAATGCGGAAGTAATGGACTGGGATGCGATAAGAAAGCTGCGCAAGAGTCGTGTTTACGACGAGCAGTCGTTCAAGTTACACAAGCCTCTGCCGCGGCTGACCGCCCATCGAGCCGTCAAGGCCCTCCGAGACATCGAAGCCACCAAGGGCTCGGTCGTCGAAGACGGTTCTCAGTTCAAACGACCAGTCCTCGCCATGGATATCGTCGACTAAACGACCTTCAGGCGCTCCAGATGCGGAGCAACGCCGTAGTCGGCTAGACGGTACCGCCCATCCTTCAACACCACATGGGTCAGTCCTGTGTTCGGGACGATGCCGGTGTTCCTGAACTCCCGATTGGTGCCACCCAGCACCGAGATAACAAATGACCGTATCGCTGAGCCGTGAGAAACGAACGTCACGTCCTCGGATTCATGCTTGGCCATGATCTCGTCAACCGTTTGGCGAAGCCTCACCATCAACTCGGCAACGTTCTCACCCGTCTCGCCCCGTTTGAGATCTTCGCCGCCCTGGAAGGTGCGTTCGAAGTAGTCGGCCCATCCGGCCTTGACCGCCTCCACTTCGAGCCCTTCCCACTCGCCCATGGCGATCTCCATGAGTCCTTCGACGTGCGTGACTCCCCGACCGTCGAGTGTCGCGGCGGTCTGAGCCGCTCGTCCGAGCGGTGACGCGTATATGGGGCCCGGTGGTGAAAATATCGAGGCGAGAGCCACTGCCTGCTGGCGTCCCCGATCGTTGAGTCCCCAATCACCCTGCCCTTGCCATACCTGTCGAACGTTGGCATCCGTCTCGCCATGGCGGACGAAGGTCAACACCGAGCCTCCCCGCTCGGCCGCCGTCGCCGCCTCGCCGTGAATACGGCCGAGATGGCTGCCGTCGTTGTACCGATTCAGATGCCAGGAACCGAAGCTGTGCTCGAATGTGGTGAACGACGTGTTCGTCGGAGCGATGACCGGAGCATCGAATCCGTGGGAGATGTTCCAGTGATCGGCGATCAGGCTCAGTATTGACCCTCCATGAGTCACGACCAGCGCCGAGCCGTCTTCTCCGATCGATTCGGCCACACGATCGAACGCCTGTCGGACCCGGACGGCCAACTGGGCAAACGACTCTCCCCCGCCGACGACGATGTCGTCGCCGCGCATCATGGCCGCCATGTCCTCGGGATGTGCTTCGGCGATCTCGGCGTAGGTGCGGCCGCTCCAGTCACCGATGTCGATCTCACGCCAACCCGCGTCGACCTCAAAAGGCAACCCGATGAGTTCGGCGGTCTGAACGGTTCGAGTGAGGTCCGACGCCACAACCACGTCGTAGGCGCTCGGATCTATGCGCTCGGTCGCCTGGCGCACCTGCGCCTGCCCGCTCTCGGACAACTCGCCCACGGCATGGCCTTGCCAGACGTGTGCGGCGTTGAGATCGGTCTCGCCGTGACGCATGAGGGTGATTCGCATCCGACCAAAGTAGCGGGAAGGTTCTTAAACCAAAAAGGCCGACCCCGAGGGGCCGACCCATTTTTGGTTACGAAAACGCTTTAGAACGCCGAAGCAAAGATCAGACTGACGATCGTCATAACCTTGATGACGATGTTCATGGCTGGACCGGACGTGTCCTTGAAAGGATCTCCGACCGTGTCGCCGATGACCGCGGCTTTGTGAGCATCGGAACCCTTGCCTCCGAAGGCACCAGCTTCGATGAACTTCTTGGCGTTGTCCCAAGCACCACCGGCATTGGCCATGTAGATGGCCAACAGGAATCCGGAGACGAGCGCACCGGCCAGGAATCCGCCCAAAGCCTCGACGTCTATGAAGCCGATGACCAACGGGAAGATAACGGCCAGCGAACCCGGAATGACCATTTCCCGTAACGCACCGGTCGTGGCAATGTCGACACACTTGGCGTACTCGGGTTTGGCCGACGGGTCACCGTCACGAAGGCCGGGGATCTCCCGGAACTGGCGCCGAACTTCTTCGATCATGGCGTAGGCCGCCCGGGTGACGGCGTCGATCGTCATGGCCGAGAACAGGTACGGGAACATGGCTCCGAGGAACAGGCCAACAATCGCCCCAACGTTGATCAGGTTGATCGACTCAAGGCCGACTGCCTTGGTGAACGTCGAGAAAAGGGCCAGTGAAGTCACGGCGGCCGAAGCGATAGCGAAACCCTTGGCGATGGCGGCCGTCGTGTTACCGAGCGAGTCGAGTGCGTCGGTCGCTTCGCGAACCTCAGGGTCGAGGTGGGCCATTTCAGCAATACCACCGGCATTGTCAGCAATCGGGCCGTAGGCATCGACGGCAATGGTGATACCCAGGGTGGCCAGCACGCCGATAGCGGCAATAGCTACCCCGTAGATGCCTCCGTCGGTCGGGAACGCCCAGTCGCCTGCCGTATAGGCACCCCAGATGCCTCCCGCAGTGATCATTACCGAATAGGCGGCCGAGCGCTTGCCTTCGGCGATACCCGCGAGGATCACGGTGGCCGGGCCAGTTTCGGCCTGTTTGGCGATGCCTTTGACCTTCTTGTAGTGATCGGATGTGAAGATCTCGGAGACCTTCCCAACCGCATAACCGACCAGAAGACCAACCACAACCGCCAGCCAGATACCGACCGGCCTCACGCCTTCGATGCCACCGAAGACGAGATAGGCCAAACCAAGAACGCCGATTCCGGCCGTGACCATGGCGAAGTTGGTGCCACGGTGAAGCGCGGCCGCAAGGTCATTGTCACTTTTCGCCTTGACGAGAAACGAGCCGATGATGGAAGCGAACATGCCTAGGGCCGCCACAGCCAACGGAAAGATGATGGCCGAAACCTGCAACTCGCCGCTGAACACGATCGCCGAAAAAGCAATTGGAGCGACAAGTGACCCGACGTACGACTCGAAAAGGTCGGCACCCATGCCGGCCACGTCGCCCACATTGTCACCGACATTGTCGGCAATAACAGCCGGGTTGCGAGGGTCGTCCTCTGGAATGCCGGCTTCCACTTTTCCAACCAGGTCAGCGCCGATGTCGGCAGCTTTCGTGTAGATGCCACCACCAACGCGAGCGAACAGGGCGATCGACGATCCACCGAGGCCAATGGCAGCGATGATTTCGGCGGCTTTGTCAACGGCCATGCCGTTGACGTTGACGAGATAGAGCCAGCCGAGTGACACACCGAGCAAACCGAGGCCGGCGACGGTGAAGCCCATGACCGCTCCACCCCGGAAGGCGATTGGCAAGGCGGCAACAATGCCTCCTGTGCGAGCAGCTTCGGTGGTTCGGGCGTTGGCAGCCGTGGCGATGCGCATCCCGATGAATCCCGCTCCGAAGGAGAGCGCGGCGCCGAGGATGTAGGCGATGGACCGCTGCCATCCATCTTCAAGCAGTGTGGCGATCAAGATGGCCAAGACAGCCACGAACACCGAGACCCACTGCAACTCACGCTTGAGGAACGCCATGGCGCCCTCTCTAATCGCTGCGGCTAATTCCACCATGCGGTCGTTTCCCTGGCTAACCGCGTTGACCTGCTGTGCGTAGAAGAGGGCAAGTCCGAGTGCGGCAACTCCAGAGAGAACGGCCAGAATGACATACGTCGTCATCGAGCTTCTCCTGTTGTTTTTTTGACCGACGGCAGTATAGGTCCCCGAGACTGGGGTTCGGACAGGCGCACGCTCACCGGTATGATCTCGTGCCTCATGAAAACTCTCACCGTTCTTCTCGCGTGCCTTTTAACGCTGTCTGCCTGTGGCTCCAGCGCCAACGACACCACAACGACCCAGCCGACCATCGCCCCGCCACCGACAACGCTGGCTACAACAACCACGGTGGACGAATTCGACGCCACGATCATTGGCAGTGGACCAGCGGGGTTTCTTGAGGCGATCGGCGCTGCCTACCTGTTCGCTGGAGGATCAGGGCCACGACCACCGGCTAGTGAAGCGTTTGCTTCGCACCTCGGCACCGGGTCGGACGCTGGCGACATCACGGCAACCTACGAGACTGCCATTGCCGAACTAGCCGAAGGCTGGGTCGGGGTAGGCGTATGGAACGAAGACCTCGTCCTGGGAACCTCTCTCGACGGCGAAGCCTGGACGTTGGTCGGAGGTCGCCTCTCCAGCATGGGGCTCTCCCCCTTCTACGGTGAGGCTGCTCACCAATTGTTCATCATCGGATCGGATGCCCGAACCAAACAAGATCCGCTGAAATTGCGGGCTGACAGCCTGCACATCGTGACGATCGCCGCCGACGGCTCCTCGGCTTCGATCGTGGGCCTTCCCCGCGATTCATATGTTGAGGCGCCCTACGGCGGCAAGACCAAGTTCACCAACATCATGTCGGGCCGCGGTCCGGAGGTCGTCGTCGAGACTGCCGAGACGCTCACCGGCCTGGACTTAGATGGCTACATGCTCACCGGGTTTTCCGGATTCGTGAAGCTGGTCAACAACTATGGCGGATTCGAAATCGACATTCCGTTCAACATGGCCGAGCCGAAGTCAGACGCATACTTCACGGCTGGCAAACAGATGATCGACGGCTTTCAGGCATTGGCCTTCGCTCGCAACCGCACCCTCAAGGGTGGCGACTTCACCCGCTCCTTCCATCACGGGGTGATCATGCAATGGGGACTCGCTTCGGTCATTGACAAAGGCCCGCTCGATATCCCGAACGATCTTAAGCTGCTTGACACGTACACATTCACTGACCTATCCACCGAGAAGCGCCTCCTCGTCATGGCCGCGCTGTTCGAGCTAGACCCGTTCGAGATCCCCAACATCGTGGTGGATGGAACGGCTGGCATGGCTGGCGCGGCTTCGGTGGTCTTTTTGAACGACCCGGCGTTTGAGGTATTCGCCGACCTGGCGGACGGTCGCCTCGACGACCCGGGCGAATAGCGATGGCGGCACCGCATCGACTGCTCGGCGCCGCGCTCGCTCTGCCGCTCTTGGTGGGCGCGTGCACCGGAACCGAAGTTTCCCAAACGGCTCCGCCGATCGCCACCACTGCCCCAACGACAACCACCACTGCTGCGAGCGCCACAACCGCCGCTAGCCCGGAGTCCACAACAACGGTCCCGCCTGCCACAACTACGACCACCGAACCCCTTGCCCCGCTGATCGGTCTGGAGGTCGAAAGGATCGCCGAGGTCCATCGGCCGGTCGTCGTGCTGCCGTTCCCCGGCAAGACGGGCCTGCTGGTGGTCGACCAGCAAGGCGTGATTGTGACGGTCGACGAAGACGGAACGGTCACCGAGTTCCTCGATCTCACGGATCGGGTCGGCGCAAACGGCATCGAACAAGGACTACTCGGCCTGGCCCTGCACCCCGGCTTCGTGAACAACGGACGGTTCTTCGCCTACTACACCGCGCCGGACAACGACAGCCACCTCGTCGAGTTCGGGCTGACAGCCGACGGCCTGGGCGATCCGGATTCGGGGAGAGAACTGTTGTTCTTCGAACAACCCACCGACCGCCACAACGCCGGCACGCTGTTGTTCGGCCCGGACGGGTATTTGTGGCTGAGCCTTGGCGAAGGTGGCGCCGCCAGCGACAACGCCCAGAATCCCGAAACCTTGCTGAGCTCTCTCTTGCGCCTGGACGTCGACGGCGATGAACCGTATGAGGTCCCAGCCGACAATCCGTTCGTGGACGGCGGCGGTGCGCCCGAAGTGTGGGCGTACGGGCTCCGGAATCCGTGGAAGTTCTCGATCGATCCGGTCGACCGGATGATCTACATCGGCGACGTCGGCCACAGCGAATGGGAAGAGATCGACGTGGTCTCGATGGATACTGGAGGGGGCTCGAACTTCGGGTGGTTGCCGATGGAAGGCACCCACTGCTTCATAAGCGGATGCGATCCGAGCCTCTACACCGCCCCGGTGCTCGAATTTTCGCACGAAGGCGGCAACTGTTCGGTAACCGGTGGGGTCGTGTACCGGGGTCGCGCTATCCCCGAGTTCGACGGTCATTACTTTTATGCGGACTGGTGCGGAGGCTGGATTCGCAGCTTCAAGCTCGTCGATGGCCAGGCTACCGAAATGGCCGACTGGTCAGAACAACTGGGCAACGTCGGCCAGGTCACCAGCATCAGCCCCGACGCCAATGGCGAACTGCTGTTCACTACCTGGGACGGCGGCGTTTTCCGTTTGGTCCCGCTCCGCGGCTAACCCCCCTTCAACGAGTGTGCTTACGGTTCGCTATATCGAGCCTGGATGCACACTCGTCCGGAAGGGTCGCCCGCCACCTGAAACGAGTGTGCTTATGGTTCGCCATATCGAGCCTGGATGCACACTCGTTGAAGTACGGGGTCAGCCGGCGGCTAGCTCGGCAGCCAGGGCCTCGACGAGATCGTGGATGGCGGACATCGAACCAGGCAGGTCGTCGCTCAGCATCGGGACGTCGCATTCGATGATCGACTTGTCCGTCGGGATGTCAGCGAGATCGCAACTGATGGAGATGATCAGATCGGCGGCGTCGGTGTCTGCTGACGTCACCAGGCTCGGTTGGAAGTCGATGCCGTAGCCCTGACCCTCGAGCGCTGCCCGGACGTTATCCATCACCGCCTCGTCAGGATCGGTGCCAGCTACTCGGGTAGTGGTGTCCAGGCCGAGTCGCGCGGCCGCTTCTTGGAAATAGGTAGCGGCGATCACGCTTTTGCCTGCCGCGTGCGGGCACATGAACAAAACATTCGTACTCATCGCAGTTGCCTCCTTCTAGACGAGCAAGAGCTGGTAGGCCATACCAACCACGGCGGCGGCCGCCACGACTCGCAGGCTCTTCACATCGAACCGGAAAATCGCCACACCGGCCAATATCGCAATAGCCGCCGCTGCCCAATTCAACGTTGCGAAGTCCGGCTGATAGATGACTGCCCCGTAGCCGCGCCACTCGTTGACGGTTCCGAACAGCGTGAAAAGTGTGAACCAAATTGCCAGGTTCAGCACCACCCCTACGACTGCTGCGGTCACCGTTGACAACGCCGAGGTCAGCGACGCCCGGCCGCGTAAGTTCTCGATGAACGGAGCCCCGAGAAAGATCCATAGGAACGAGGGGACGAACGTCACCCAGGTAGCCACGGTCGCCCCCGCCACCCCGGCCTGCAGAGCTGTGAGCGACCCGGGATCCCGGTACCCGCCCATAAAACCAACGAACTGCACGACCTGGATCAGCGGACCGGGCGTCGTTTCCGCCATCCCAAGGCCGCTGATCATCTCGTTTGGCCGCAACCATCCGAACGTGTTCACCGCCTCCTGAGAAATGTAGGCGAGTACCGAGTAGGCGCCGCCAAACGTCAGCACTGCGGCTGTGGAAAAGAGCTGCGCGATGTCCACAAAGACGGACCCCGAACCGAGGGTAGCCACCAGCAGACCAACCGGACCAAACCACAAAAGCAAACCGATACCGAGCACCATCGCGGCATGTTTGACCGACGGTTGCTCTCCGGCCACGTGGTGATCCCCGACGAGGACGTCGAGGTCCTCGGTGATAACCGCTTCGTCGTGGCCCCGTAGCAAGTTGAAAATGTCGGGCCGTCGCACACCTCCGACCAACCCGATGGCCGCGGCGACGGCCACGATCAGAGGAAACGGGAGCTCGAACACGAAGATCCCCAGAAACGCTGCGACAGCAATCCCGAGCATCGTGCCGTTCTTGATGACCCGCCGGCCGATCCGCAACACCGCATTGGCAACGATGGCGATAACCGCTGCCGAGATCCCAAAGAACAGCCCGGTTACCCAGGTCAGGTCGCCGTAGGCGGCGAAAAGAACGCTTAACGCCATGATGCTTATGAACCCCGGGAGGATAAACAGGCCGCCGGCGAGGAAGGCGCCCGCCGGTCCCCGCAACAACCAGCCAAGATACGTGGCGAGCTGCTGGGCTTCGGGTCCGGGCAGCAGCATGCAGTAGTTCAGCGCATGGAGAAAGCGCTGTTCACCGACCCAGCGGCGCCGGGTGACGATCTCATCGTGCATCACCGCAATCTGGCCGGCTGGACCACCGAAGCTGTTGATGGCCACCATCACCCACGCCCTCAACCAGTCCCGGCCTGAGATGACCGATCCAGGCCGATCCTTTTTGTTATGTAACCGTGGTTGCACAACTAGATGGTAGAGTAATGGCGATGACAACGCAACTGCCGATTCGGCCCGAACAGAGCTGGGTTCTGTTGAGCTACCGGATCCCCCGCGAGCCCTCAACGCCCCGCATTGCGGTGTGGCGCAAACTCAGAGACCTGGGAGTCGCCCAACTCGGTGACGGCCTAGTCGCTCTGCCCAACGATGCCCGGACAAAAGAACACCTTGAGTGGGTCGCAGCCCAGGTCAGCGAGGCAAACGGTGAGGCCGCGGTGTGGGTGGCCAACCCGACGAGCAGGCGAGTAGCTGCCGAATTGGCGGCCGAGATGCAAGATGCTCGCACAATCGAATACGGCGCACTCATCGATGAGATCAATTCGTCGGATACGGCGAGCGATCCTCGAACGATCGCTCGCATGCGACGAGAGTGGCGTCGTATCGATAGGCGCGACGACTTCCGGGCACCCCGTCGCGACGAGGCTCGCCTGGCAATCGCCGCTCTGTCCGAACGATCAATGGAGGTGGCGACATGATGTGGGCCACCAGATCAGGCATTCATGTTGACCGGGCGGCCTCGGCCTGGCTGATCACGAAGCACATCGACACCGACGCCATCTTCGTATACATCGAGGACATCGAGGACGTGCCGGATGGAGCGATACCGTTCGACATTGCGGGATGCGAACTTTCCCACCACGGGTCAGATATCACCTTCGAGACGATTCTCCGCAAATACGAAATGGCTGATCCGGTGCTCTGGCGACTCGGCGAAATCGTCCATCAGGCGGACGTCGAGGATGACCGTTTCGACGCTCCCGAGGCCGATGGCCTCGACGCGATCGTTCGTGCGCTCGGGCTAACCCATGACGACGAACAGGTGCGGACCCTGATGTTCACCATCTTCGACAGCCTGTACATATACCTCCGCCGCGAGACACTCCCGACCGACCGGTAAACGCACGGATCTCCTCTTTCGCGGCTCGGATACTGCCTGTGCCGGTGCTGCCGTTAGAGTCTCCCGCCATGGCAGGCTCGATCATTGGTGCAGCAGTCAAGCGAGTGGAGGACCCTCGCTTCATCAAAGGTCAGGGAACCTACGTCTCCAACATGCAGGTCGACGGCGCCGCCCATCTCGCTCTGGTCCGCTCCCAGATCCCCCACGGTCACCTAGTCGACATTGACACGGCAGGCGTATCTGAAATGCCTGGCGTAATCGGCATCTATACGGCGGACGATCTCGACA
The DNA here is from genome assembly GCA_963847455.1 of uncultured Acidimicrobiia bacterium. Taxonomy (GTDB): domain Bacteria; phylum Actinomycetota; class Acidimicrobiia; order Spongiisociales; family JAENVV01; genus JAENVV01. Next base: position 12,594 of record CAWKAG010000068.1, on the reverse strand, counting down.
TTCCTGACGACGGACCCGATTACGACTTCCTGCCTTCGTACACGGGCCGGCCCATCCTGGCGAAAGAGACCGTACGGTTCGTCGGAGAGATCGTCGTGGCCGTCGTTGCAGAAACTGCTCAACAGGCGACCGATGCAGCTGGCGCCATCTGGGTCGACTACGAAACTCTCCCCTCGGTCGGGACCGTCCCGGCCGCCGTGACCGCTGACGCCCCACTCGTGTGGCCACAGCACGGTTCAAACCAACTGGCAGACAAGCAGGGTCACCGCATCCCGCACCTTTTCGAGGGCGCCGATCACATCCTCAAACGACGCTTCTACAACCAGCGGATTGCGGCCGTTCCACTGGAGCCGAGCAACGCGTTGGCGATGCCGGACGGTGACGGACTGAAGATCTGGTTGGGGAGCCAGCACATACAGGGAAGCAAGCGTGATATCGCCAGGGCGACCGGGCTCGACAAGGATCGAATCCATGCGATCGTCCCCGATATGGGCGGCGGGTTCGGGGCCAAGTTCGTCACATATCCCGAACAGCGCCTGTGTGCAGTGCTCGCTTTGAAGCTGCAACGCCCCGTCCAATGGCAAGAGAGGCGCACCGAGAATCTCGCTGCCATGTATCACGGCCGAGGACAGCACCAGGACGTCGAAGTCGGCTACACCAACGATGGCAAGATCGTTGGTCTTCGGCTGACCATCCTGAAAGACGTTGGTGCGTATCCGACATTCGGCGCCGAGGAACCAGAACTGACGGTGAAGATGGCAAGCGGGGTGTATCAGATCCCACGAATCGAAACCGACATCAGACTGATCGCCACCAATACCGCCCCCACCCACGCCTATCGAGGCGCCGGACGCCCCGAAGCTACCGCCATGATCGAACGCACGATGGACCTGGTCGCGGCGGCGCTGGAACTTGACCCCGCCGAGTTGCGACGGCGCAACTTCATACCGAATGAGGCCTTCCCGTACACATCGGCCGTTGGGCAGAATCCCTATATCTACGACTCGGGCAACTATGAAGCCACGATGGACCTGGCGCTGGCAAAGGCGGGGTACTCCGATCTCCGGGCCGAGCAATCGCTACGGCGGGCCAACGGGGACCGTAAGCAACTAGGCATCGGCCTCAGCACGTACGTCGAAATTACCGCCCCATTCCTAGGCGGGGAACAGTGCAAGGTGGAGGTACATCCCGACGGCACGGTGACCGCCTACTCGGGAACCTCATCGCACGGCCAGGGTCATGCGACCGCATACGCACAGATCCTCAGCGACCTTATGGGTGTCCCGTATACGGACATCAAGCTGGTGCAAGGCGACACCAGGCTGGTCCCGCGTGGTGGGGGCACAGGAGGTTCGCGGTCATTGCAGCTCGGCGGCAGCGCCGTACTCGGTGCTGGGGAGGCGGCCGTTGAGAAAGCCAAGATGATCGTGGCCCGCCAACTCGAGGCCAGCGTGGCCGACATCACCGTCACGAATCGTGGAACCCTCGGCGTGGTCGGGGTTCCTGATGCTGAGATGAGCTGGGGTCAAGTCGCCGAGATAGTGGTCGCCGAAGACCCCAACGCCCCCGGCCTTGTTGCCGATTTCCGCTTCGACACGAAAGGCGCAACGTTCCCATTCGGAACCCACGTCTGTGTCGTTCAAGTCGATACGGAAACCGGCGAAACCGAGATCCTGAAAATGGTCACCTTCGACGACGCCGGCAAGGTGATGAACCCGATTCTCATTCAGGGCCAGGTACACGGTGGAGTCGCCCAGGGAATCGGTCAGGCGCTCACCGAACAGGTCGTCTACGACGGGGAGGGTTACCTGCTCTCTGGCAACCTCACGTCGTATCTCATCCCCAACTCCCTGGACGTACCGAACATCGAGGTGACCAACCCGCAGACGCCGTCGCCTCATAACCCACTAGGGGTCAAGGGAATCGGGGAAGCCGGGACGATCGGGTCGACCCCAGCCGTGCAAAACGCCGTGATCGATGCGATCCGCCACCTGGGTGTCGACCACATCGATATGCCACTTACGCCGAACCAGGTATGGATCGCCCTACAGAGCGCCAATCCGAGCTGAGTCGGATTCGGCTTCAGGCACGCGTTGCTTGAGCAGGTTGATGACCACGAACGAGGCCAACGCCAATCCGAGGCACAGCATCCACTGAACGAGGGTCATCGGAGTCGTCGAAAAAATGGTGTTACCGATGCCGCTCATCACGACGAATACGTGGATCAACAGTGAACCCGCCACCCCGAACACCAACAGCCGGTTGGCGGGAGCCCGATAACTCCACGCGGACACTCGCTCTGACCGGATGTTGTAGATGTGCGCCAGCTGCGCGAACACCAAGGTGGTCAGCGCCATCGTTCTCGTGGTCTCCCAATCGAGGCTCAGGACGGATTGGCCGATGACAAACGCTCCCATCACCATGATCGCCAGCACGGCAGCTTGCCAAAGGAGGGTCAGCTGAACTGGCCTGGTCAGAATCCCACCGTGCTCGGGTGGCCCATCCATCACGTTGCCACCGGGTCGATCCATGCCAAGACCGATCGCCGGCAGACCGTCCGTCACGAGGTTCACATACAGGAGCTGTGTAGCAAGCAGCGGTTCACCAAAACCGCCAAACAGCAGGAACCCGGCCACCATTACCAGCACTTCGGAAATGTTGGCTGACAGCAGGAAGTACACGACCTTGCGGATGTTCCGGTAGATCGTGCGGCCCTGCTCGATGGCAGCGACGATCGTAGCGAAATTGTCATCGGCCAGAACAATGGTCGACGCCTCTTTGGCAACGTCGGTGCCGCTTCCCATCGCCACGCCAACATCAGCCGCGCGTAGTGCGGGCGCGTCGTTCACTCCGTCCCCGGTCATAGCGACGATGGCTCCCGCGTCCTTCCACGCCTTGACGATGCTCACCTTGTCGCCAGGTTCCACTCTCGCAAACACCCCAACGTTGGCGATCGAAGCCTGGTCCCAGCTCTGTGATCGGGTCGGCTGCACCACTTCTCGACTGCCGACGAGGTCCAACTCTTCACCGATCGCCCGGGCTGTCGCAACATGATCACCCGTGACCATCACGACCTCCACTCCCGCAGCGCGAGCGGTAGCGACTGCTCCCGGAGCTTCGCGTCGAACCCCGTCAGCGATGCCTGCCACGGCGACGAGAACGAAATCTGACTCGGAGTCCTCGGTGGGCCGCTCCTCCATCAGTCGATAGCCGAACGCCAGCGTCCGCAGCCCGATAGCCGCCATCGCCTCGGCTGCTTCCAAGGCGCTGGCGCGCCGATCGTCGTCTAGCTCCTTGACACCGTCCACCGATTCGTAATGGGTTGATCGTTCGATGACCTTCTCAGGCGCCCCTTTGAAGGCCATCAGATACCCGTCGTCCGTGGCGTGAATGGTCGTCATCCGTTTCCGATTGGAGTCGAACGGAATCTCGTCGATTCGCTTATATCGATCACGGAGCCGGCCGACGTCGGTCAAGATCGGATCCACGGCCTCGATGATGGCCACCTCGGTTGGATCGCCAATGAAGCCTCCGTCGCCGGGGCGGGCATCGTTACAAAGTCCGGCGATCTGGCCGAACCGCTGAATACGCGAGTCTCCGCCGGGTAGCGAACCGACCTCAGTTTCAAGGTCGGCAAACGACAATCGTTTGACGCGCATACGGTTTTCGGTCAGCGTCCCGGTCTTGTCCGTGAGGATCACCGTCGTCGCCCCGAGCGCTTCGACGGCTTTCAGCCGCCGCACGATGGCGTTGCGGGCGGCCATAGCCTGGACGCCTCTGGCCAGAATCACAGTGACCACCGCGGTTAGGCCTTCCGGAATGGCCGCCACGGCGAGCGCAACAGCCGACAAAAACATATCTTCCGCAGCGAATCCGCGCACGATGCCTAGCCCAAACACAAAGAACGCAATGAAGACCGTGAGGATCGCAATTTTGCGCCCGGTCGCGTCGAGTTCGATGGCCAGCGGCGTAGGTGGCTCATCTTCCTGCAGCATGTCAGCGATCCTGCCGAGCTCGGTGTCTCGCCCAACTCCGATAACGACGGCGGTCCCTCGACCGACCGAAACCGTCGTAGCTCCGAACACCATCGACTTGCGGTCAGCCAACGATGCGCCCTCGTCGACCGGTTCTGTCTGTTTGGCGACCGGACGAGACTCGCCGGTCAACGCCGACTCATCAATCCGCAGCCGGGTCGTCTCAATCAGGCGGCAATCGGCGGGGACGGCATCTCCGACTTCTACATGGACGAGGTCGCCGACAACGACGTCACGGGCCGGGACGGTCTGTTGGTTACCGTCACGAATAACGACCGCCTCGGGAGCGGCCATGAGCGCCAGGGCTCCGAGGGCTGACTCGGCGCGCATCTCTTGGACAAACCCGATGGTCGCGTTCAACACGACGATGGCGAGGATCACGCTGGCATCAATCCACTCATTGACCACGAACCCGGAGATACCGGCAGCTACGAGTAGCACCCATACAAGAACATCACGGAACTGGTCACCAAGAATCCGGATCGCCCCGCGACCCGAATTCGTATCGAATTCATTCGAGCCGTACCGTTGGCGCGATGCCACGACCTGAGTCGCGTTCAGTCCAGATTCGGGATCGGTCCGCAGTTCGCCGATGACGGCGTCGACGCCCATCGCATGCCATTGATGCATGGCGTTCATCCTCGCGAATCTGCAACGCAATAGCGATTCGTTCGAGTGGCAATCGATGCTTCACTTCGTCCGATTGACAGCACGACACTTTAATGACATCATCTTGACATCATTGTGACGTCAACGGTGCCAAAACCCTATGGTGGTGGAGATGAAAACGTTCCTAACGGTCTGGGCGGGACAGGTCGTATCCCAGGTCGGCTCGTCTATGACCGGCTTCGCCCTTTCAATCTTCGTCTACCAAATCTCCGGATCGGTAACCCAGTTGGCGATGGTTCTGCTGGCCGCCAACCTACCCGGGATCATTCTCGCTCCAGTGGCCGGCGTCTGGGTGGACCGCTTCGACCGTCGAATCGTGATGATGGTGTCCGACGCCGCCGCCGGGCTGGGGGCGGTAGCCCTCCTGATCATCGCCTGGGCTGGTGAGTTGACCTTTTGGCCGATGGTGATCGTAGCTGCGTTCGGATCGGCCGGAGCAGCCTTCCAGGAGCCAGCCTATCGGGCATCGATCGTTACCTTGGTATCCAAGGAGAAGCTGGGTCGGGCGAACGGCATGATCGAGATGGGACCTGCTCTCGGCACCCTCATCGCCCCCGCCATCGCCGGGGCCATCATCCTGACATTCGGTATCCGGGTCGTCCTGGCGATCGATGTGATCACCTTCCTGGTCGCCGTCGGAACTCTGGCCGTCGTGAAGTTCCCTCGCCTGGCGTCGACGGCCGACGCGCATCCCGCGCCCATGCGCACCCAGATCACGGCCGGACTGCGCTACCTGCGCCAACGACCGGGATTATTGGGTCTCCTGGCTACCGCCGCCGGCCTTAACTTCTTCCTTGTCTTCGCCAACGTACTCTGGCTACCGGTCTTCCTGGGGTTCGCCAATGAAGCCCAGGTCGGCCTCCTCATGACCGGAGTCGGCGTTGCCATGGTTGCCGGGTCAGTCGTGATGAGCGCCTGGGGCGGCCCGGAACGTCTGGTCGGCCCGATGATCGGCATGTTGGCCGCCGGAGGACTCCTCCTCAGCCTGTCTGGTGTGCGACCGTCGATCTGGTGGGCTGGAACGGCCGTATTCGCCTTCATGTTCATCATTCCGCTCGTGAATGGGATCTCCCAAACGCTTTGGCAACGAAAGGTTGATGCCGACATTCAGGGGCGAGTCTTCTCGACGCGCCGCATGATCGCTTCGATCGCCTCACCAATTGCGTTCGTACTCGCTGGACCGCTCGCCGACGGGGTCTTCGAGCCGCTGCTGGTTGAAGACGGTCCCCTCGCCTCGACGGTCGGTCAGGTAATTGGCGTCGGTGTCGGGCGGGGCAGCGCCTTTCTCCTCATTCTGGCCGGGGTGGGAGTGACGGTGACGGCTCTCATCGCCTTGGCCGTGCCAGCCGTACGCAACATCGAGGCCGACATTCCCGACGCAGTGGTCGAAGTGGTTTGACGCCTTATGGGCTGGTCGTGACTCCCTGAGTATGCTCGGCATGTGGTGGTACGGGCCAATGAAATCGAACTGTCGGAGACCGATCTACTGCGCGTAGCCGGGCTGTTCGAGGCCGGTCAGCTCGAACGGATAGGAGGGTTTGAGAACCTTCTCTATCGATCCCCGGTCGGCCGGGTCATTCGCCTCACGCATACGTCCCGACGTACGGTCGCCTTCGTCGAGGCAGAGTTCGCATTCATGGAGCACCTCGCACACAACGAGGTACCGGTTGTGGCGCCTATCAGATCAACCAACGGGAGCTTCGTCGAGGAGCTCACGACTGACGTCGGCCAAACACTCGTAGCGGCATGCATGACAGAAGCGCCGGGCGGCTTTCGCCGGCAGTCAGGATGGGCACCAAACGAGATCGAAGCCTACGGATCACTGCTCGGCCGGATGCATTCGGCAGCTGCGTCGTTCCGACCTGAGATCCGACGACCAGACTGGACTGACCCGACCTTCGATGTTGGCTTGGGTTCTGACTCGACAGAACCGACTCTGCAGCAGCGGCTAGCGGAGATCAAGGCTGCCGGGTCCTCCCACCCGGCTGGGGAAACCGACCTCTTGATCCACCAAGACGCCCACCTCGGAAACCTCTTCATCACCGATGCCGGCGAGATCACCATCTTCGACTTCGACGATTGCGCCTATGGCACTCCGGTGCACGACATAGCCATCGTCCTTTTCTACTGGGTGCTCGGCCACGAAGACCCACCAGAAGAAGCGAGACGATTCCTCGGTCACTTCCTCAAAGGCTACGAACAACACGGGTCACTTCCACCGGACTGGGCGGCTGGAGCCGACCTGTTCTTGTCCTATCGAGAAATCGACATCTTCTGGCTGGTGCAGACGGAGGAGCCTGCAGATTCCTCGCCCGCCGAACTGCGCTTCATGACCGGCCGCCGAGAGCGCATCCTCAACGGAGTGCCGTACCTCGGCGGGCCGCTCGCCGACATGCTTTAGCGGTCGCGACGCGCCTGGATATTGGCCGACCGTTGCGAACGGAGTTGGAGGTCCTGGAAGCTGGCTGCTACTTACTCGACGGAAGGGCGATTCAGCCGCCCGCTAACCGAGACGGCGAGAATGATTGACAGATCGATGTGACACCACCACTCTGACATGGGCATCCTGACGCGTCCCCCTGGAGAACATGATCACTTTCGTCACAGTGTGGGCCGGCCAGGTCGTTTCCCAAGTCGGCTCGGCCATGGTCGGTTTCGCAATGGCCATCTACGTTTTTCAGATCTCAGGATCGGCCACCCAACTGTCGATGGTTCTCCTGGCGGTCAGCGTTCCGGGCCTGCTTATCACCCCTATCGCTGGCGCCTGGGTCGATCGCCTCGACCGGCGGGTGGTTATGGCTGTGGCAGATTCGGTAGCCGGTCTTGGTTCGGTAACCCTTCTCATGATCGCCAGGCAATCTGAACTCACTCTGGGGCCCATTCTCGTTTTTGGCGTCGTCCTATCGCTAGCCGGATCGTTCCAGGAACCGGCCTACCGCGCCTCGATCGTCACGCTGGTTCCCAAGGAAAACCTCGGCCGGGCCAACGGCATGATCGAAATGGGACCGGCGATGGGGACCCTGTTCGCACCGGCGTTCGCCGGCGCGATTCTGCTGACCGCGGGCATCGAAGCAGTCCTCCTGATCGACGTCGATCACGTTCCTCGTGGCAGTCATAGCCCTCGCAGTTGTTCGATTTCCTCAACTAAAACCCTCTGGCCAGACGGCACCAACCCGACTGTGGTCCGAAATCATGGAGGGGATGGCTTACCTGCGCGAGCGTGGGGCTTTGCTCGGCCTGCTTACCATGACCGCCCTCCTCAACTTCTTCCTCTCGTTCGTGAACTTGCTGTGGATCCCGGTGTTTCTCGGGTTCGCCAACGAAGCCCAAGTCGGTTTGATCATGACGTTGGCCGGGGTGGCAATGGTGATTGGCTCGGTGGTGATGAGTGCCTGGGGAGGTCCGGAACGCCTTCTGCGAACCATGATTGGCATCATGATCGTCGGCGGTTTTTCGCTAAGCCTGACCGGAGCTCGTCCGTCGTTCTGGTTTACGGTTGTTGCCATGTCCGCCTTCATGTTCTTCACGCCTCTCGTCAACGGCATCTCGCAGACCCTTTGGCAACGCAAGGTCGACGCGAAGATTCAAGGCCGGGTCTTCTCGACCCGCCGGATGATCGGGTCAATCGCGGCGCCGCTCGGCTTGCTGATCGCCGCACCACTCGCTGATGGGGTGTTCGAGCCCCTCCTCCTTGAAGGTGGGTTGCTGGTCGATTCCGTGGGCCAGATCGTCGGGGTGGGCGTCGGCCGGGGCAGCGGCCTACTAGTCATCATCGCTGGAATTGGCGTCAGCCTCACCGCCCTGATCGCCTGGCTGGTTCCCACCGTACGGAACATCGAAGCCGGCATTCCCGACGCGGTCGTCGACCTCGCGTAGCCATCCGTCCGTCGTCGTCGTTCACCGCCCAGAGGCGCACGGGGCGGGCCCTATACACTTCGCGGCAGACTCACCTCCAGGCAGCAGTGGCCGGCTAGCCAAGCGGACCCGAGGTGTCAGGATCTGGGAGGAAGCGGACAGTTAACAGGTGAACAGGAGGAACGATGATTCCCCCCGCAGACGAGCGGTTCACCGAGATATACGAACAACACTATTCCAGTGTCCTCGCCTATTGCGGTCGGCGTTTGAATCGTGCCGAGGCCGAAGAGGTCGCCAATGAGGTGTTCGTGGTGCTGTGGCGGCGAATCGACCAGTTCGACCACGAGGAACCGCTCGCCTGGTTGTACAGCGTCGCTTACAAGGCGGTAGCCAACCGCTATCGCGGCGAAAAGCGTAAAGCCCGTCTAAGCGACAGACTGTTCTCCCTACCAACCGGAGAGCCCATCCGACCCGAAGACATCGTCGATACGCCGGGAACAAGATCGGCTGATCGTCGAAGCAATCACCCAACTGCGCCCGACCGACCAACAGGTCCTGCGACTCGCCGCCTGGGAAGGACTGCCAGCTTCTGGTATCGCCAAAGTTATCGGGTGTTCACCGGCCGCCGCCGAGCAACGCCTCCACCGCGCCAAGAAGCGGTTGGCCAAAGTCGTGTCCTCCTCCTTCGCAGCTGTTCCCGTTGGTTCGCCTTCATTGGAAGTGGGAGGACAGCCATGAACGCTGACGCTGCTTTCGAGATCCTGCAAGAAGCGAACCCGGTGCCCGACCCGGACCGCTACCGCCAGATCACAGCCGCCGGCCATTCCTTCCTGGCCGCAACGAAAGAAAGGATCCTTCACATGGAGACACTCACGCCCGCCCCTGAGAAGCAAGAACCCCCCGCCCGCCGCAGCGGCCTGGCGATAGCAGCGACCGTCTTCGTCGTCGTGGTCGTGCTCGGCGTCAGCCTGGCGCTCACGGCCACAACAACCGGATGTTGTTGTCCCGGCGCCTACCACCGTTGGCACCACCATCCCCGAACCACCCACGACGGTCGTCTCGATCCCAGGACCACCGTTCAGCACTCCGACCGAAGCGGCCGAGGCATATCTGACCGCGAAATTCACGGGCGACTACCAAGAGTTGGAGCCGCTGATGGGGGTTGACGGCCGGAACACCAGCTACATGTTCCAGTCACCGGGCGACGCCGAGCGACTGCAAATGAGGTTCGCTTGGGAACAAGCCACCAGAGACTCGTACTCCGATCTGGAGTGCGTCGAGCTACCGAATCTCATCGCCGACTGCACCTACATAGCCGAGGACTTGCTCCAGACGAGGATGGGAAACGACGGGATCACCCATACCCAAAGCTTCAGGCTCGACCCGGACGGACTGCTGCTTTCAGTCGGACTGGAAGAGCCTGCTTTCACCGAAGAGCATCGCTCGGTCGCCAGGGCTTTCACCATGTGGCTGATCGACCACTATCCCGATCTTATTGCCGAAGAAGATGCGGTTTTCGGAACGGGTGACGTTGCCCGGCCCGTAGAGGAAATCCTCGCCGATTGGATGGCTGCGATCGACGAGTTCCTGCCGAGAACGGTTGACTGCGAGTCAACCTGGGGGGCGGGTCTCAGCGGTCCGAAACATCTAAACCGGCATCCCTGGCGCAGTAGCGGAGACGACGTGGCTCATGCCAACATCACGACCGTGCCAAGATGGGCCGAATGGGATTGGAAGAACTGGTAAGCGGATGGGCGGATGATCCCGATCTCGATGGAGAACTCGCTCACCTGGAACGGCTGACCGCCCACGGAGCGATCTACGGTGACCTCGATCCCCCGCTCCCGGCCGAACTGGCCGAGAATCTGGCCGCCATCGGTATTGATCGGCTCTATCGCCACCAGGCCAAAGCGATCGGTGACATCCGACAGGGCAAGAACACGGTCGTGGTAGCCGGAACCTCGTCGGGCAAGACGCTTTGTTACACGATTCCCATTGCCGAACGGATCCTCGCTCAGCCGAAATCGACGGCGCTCCTGCTCTATCCGACCAAAGCGCTGGCGCAGGACCAGCTGCGCTCCTTCGGGAAGCTGGACATCGAAGGACTCGCAGCGGCGACCTATGACGGCGACACCGAAATCGATCAGCGTCAATGGGTTCGCAAGAACGCCAACGTCATCCTGACGAATCCGGACATGCTCCATCTCGGCATCCTCCCCAATCATGGCAAATGGGCCGACTTCTTCCTGCGCCTCAAGTACGTGGTCGTCGACGAGATGCACATGTTCCGCGGCATCTTCGGCTCGCACGTCGCCCTGATTCTGCGCCGACTTCGCCGACTGGCCGCTCACTATGGCGCCAACCCGACGTTCATCTTCACATCGGCCACGATCGGAAACCCGGCCGACCTGGCCAACCGCCTGGTAGGCCTAGAAGTCGGCCTCCGGGACCAAGATGACTCCCCGTCGGGTGACAAACTCGTGGCGCTCTGGAATCCACCCATCGAGGACGAGGAGCAGGGGCGGCGGCGATCAGCCATGGCCGAGACCTCGGACCTGTTCGTCGACCTGGTCCGCCACGATCATCACACCATCGTCTTTTCGCGATCCCGCAAGGCGACCGAACTGATCTACCTATGGAGCCGTGATCGGCTCGGCCCCGATCGCAAAGACCGCATCGCTCCGTATCGGGCTGGCTACACCGCCGAATCCCGCCGCGATACCGAGGCGGCGTTGTTCTCAGGTGACCTGCTCGGCATTACCGCCACGAATGCTTTGGAACTCGGCATCGACGTGGGCTCGCTCGACGCGGCCATCATCAACACGTTCCCCGGCACGATTTCATCGTTCCGCCAACAAGCCGGGCGGGCAGGGCGAACTCAACGGGCCTCGGTGGCCGTGTTGGTCGGTGGCGAAGATGCGCTCGACCAATACTTCATGCACCATCCCCGCGAACTGTTCGACCGGGTGCCCGAATCCGTGTAATCAACCCGCCCCTCCGCCCCGCCCGCCTCGTCGTAATCAACCCGTCGAATCCACTGGTGCTGCAAGCGCATGTGGCGTGCGCCGCCCATGAACTGCCGTTGGAGCCGTCCGACTCCGAGTTTCTTGGCGATGACACCGAGGAAGCCGCGACGGCATTGGTCGCGGAAGGTCACCTGGAGCTACGCCGGGGTCGCCTGATGTGGGCGCATCAACAGCCACCGGCCCCTCGCATTTCGATCAGGTCGTCGGGCGGACCGACCTACACAATCACGTCAGACGAAGGCCTGTTGGGCACGATGGAAGAAACCCGAGCCTTCACTGATGCGCATCCCGATGCTGTCTACCTGCACCAGGGTGATACTTACGTCGTCCAGGACCTTGATCTTCGCCGCCATGAGATCCGGGTGACTTCGGGGAAGGTCAACTACTACACCCAGGCCAAATCCGAGAAGCTCCTGGAAGTGCTCCAAACCTTCGAGTCCCGACCGCTCGGCTCGATGACCCAGCATTTCGGCACCATCCGGGTCGAGAGCCAGGTGGTGGGATATCAGAAGAAGAAGATCGGCAGCGGCGAGACAATCGCCCACGAATGGCTGGATCTGCCCGCTTCGGTATTCGAGACCCAGGGTGTCTGGCTAGAAATCCCCGATTCAGTGGTCGCCGATATGTCGACCGACCGGCTGCTCGGAACACTGCATGCCGCCGAACACGCAGGTATCGCCATGCTGCCGTTGTTTGCGGTATGCGACCGCTGGGACATCGGTGGCCTATCGACCAACTGGCACCCGGACCTGGGTGGCCCCGCCATCTTCATCTACGAGGCCTATCCCGGTGGGGCCGGCATTTCGCCGGTGGCTTTCGAGATCGGTGCCGAACACTGGAAAGCCACCCGGGAGGCGATCGCGACCTGCCCGTGCAAGTCCGGCTGCCCGAGCTGCGTCGTATCGCCCAAGTGCGGCAACTTCAACGAACCCCTCGACAAACGCGGCGCCGTCGAGTTCCTCGATCGGGCGCTAGGAACGCAGTAGCCATTCCCCAGTCGAGTGTGCTTA
>CAWKAG010000067.1:0-27682 GCA_963847455.1 uncultured Acidimicrobiia bacterium | reverse complement strand
TCGTCGCCCCTCAACGTCTCGATCAGGGGCGATACGTCGAGGAGCTGGTCGAACGCAACAAGGTACTAGCTCAGCAATTGGCTGATCGCGAGCGAAGGCTTGAGAAGACGAGGGCCGACCTGCTGAAAGCCCGACGGGCGATCCCGCGTAGTGAATCGGCCGAAACAGAGGTCCAATCGGCGGATCCGGTGTCACTTGGTCGCCAACTCGATCGGATGATGGCGACTGCCCGGCCCGACCCGGCACTTGGCGGGGGACCCGGTCGGCCCGACGGATCGAGCGATGGGCCAATGCCGGGTGTCTTTGCGCTCCCACCCGGCATTAGGCCCGACTCGGCTGCTGCCATCGGGTTTCTGGCCGATCGTGCCGAACCGGCCTGGATCATCGTGGATGGCTACAACGCTTCTTTTCATGTCGACGGAGTGGGTTTCGCGACTCCGGCAGCCCGAACCCGGGTGACCAATGGGCTGGCGGGGTTGAAGGCCCGGGCGTCGGGTCCGATGCGCATCACCGTCGTGTGGGATTCAACCGAGGAACAGACGGAGGGGCCGACCGCCGTCGGGATTGAGCGCAAGTTCGTGGCCGACGCTGACGAAGAGGTCCGGCGACTTTCTCACGAGGCGAATGGCGATGTGGTTGTCATCAGTACGGATCGGGAGGTCCATTCCGGTGTCGCCCCAGGGACGCTGGTTCTGTGGTCGGAAGCCCTGGCGGCCTGGCTTCGTTCTCGCTGAAGGGTTTTTGTCACACCCTCTGGATACGGTGTGCACATGGAAGCCAGATGGAACCAGATCAAGGCCGTGGACGCCAGCGGATCAATGCTCATCGATTGTGATGACTGCGTCATGCAGCATACGAACACGTGTGATGACTGTGTGGTGACAGCTCTGTTGCACATCACCGAGCATCCGGTCCGGCTGGCTGAGGCCGAGTCCGAAGCGTTGGGCAACCTCGCGCAGGCAGGTCTGGTGTCGCCACTGCGGTTAGTGACGCAGGTCGAACGGGGGCTAGAGGCGGAACGTTCGACCGACGTTGGCTAGGTCCAAAAGTCGCAGCATCTGGATGTCTGACCAGTAACGGACGCCCACGAGCGGCGATTACGCAGGCGGCGTCACCGCTGGCAAGCAGATGGTCCGAGGGTAGGGAAGTACCTTCGGACCATCTGCATTCCTCGCCAAAGTATGAAGACAGCCGTGACGCCGGCAGTGACCGCTTCTCAAACTGGCAGACTGTTCCGATGGAGTTCGCAAAGCTCGAAGATCTGGCCACCGATGGCGGATTACACGCGATCGGCGTGTGTTCGGCGGATCCATTCGTCGAGGTCGCGTCCAGCCTGCTTGAGCGCAAGGATGCCGGGCTCAACGGAAAGCTGGGGTTTACCTATACGGCGCCTGAGCTTTCGACGGATATTCGTCGAACGTTCCCGTGGGCGGAGCGCCTGGTGGTGGGTATCCGATCGTACGTCCCCGAAGCCGGGACGCCAGACCATCAGTCGGGATCGGCGGTGGTAGCTCGTTTTGCAGTGGATGATGCCTATCAGCCGTTGACGGCTGCTTTGGAGGTTGTGGCTGAGGCGATGCGAGCGGAGGGATGGCAGGCGGCCGTAATCGCCGACGACAACCGTTTGGTCGACCGGGCGGCCGCAGTACGAGCCGGAGTTGGCTGGTGGGGGAAGAACACGATGGTGCTCGCCCCCAAAGTCGGTCCGTGGGTCTTGATCGGCACGGTGGTCACCGATGCCCCACTTGAAATCACCCAGCCGATGAAACGCGACTGTGGCACCTGCGATGCGTGTATCCCGGCCTGTCCGACCGGTGCCCTGGTAGCACCGGGAGTCCTCGACGCGCGTCGGTGTTTGGCAGCTTGGGCGCAGGCTCCGGGCATCATTCCGGTCGAATACCGGGAAGCGATGGGGGACCGTCTGTACGGATGTGACGACTGTCTCGAAGCCTGCCCGCCGGGGATTCGCCTACTGGAATCCGCTACTGAAATCCGGGGCACGGTCGATATTCGCTGGCTGCTGGGCGCTTCGGATCAAGAAGTGCTCGACCGGTTCCACCGTTGGTACATCCCCAAACGAGACCCGAAATACGTGAGGCGGAACGCTTTGATCGTGGCTGGCAACAGCCGCGACGTAGCGCTGGTTGACGGGGTCCTTCCGTATCTCAAACATCGGTCGTCGATTGTCCGGCAACACGCCGCCTGGGCGTTGGGTCGTATCGGCGGGTCGGACTCGGTGGCGGCCCTTCAACGAGCGCGAAATGACGAGACCGTGCCTGACGTGAAGCGGGAACTCGACATGGCCCTTGAGGACGCCCGGTGACCCCGTTGGTGGCGTCGGGCGCAGCCATCCAGCTCGCGACCGCTTGAGCGGCTCCCGAGCTGGAGCCGGGGTTTTGGCTTTCGCTAGTTGGCGTCGAATAGGGATTGAAGCGGAGCGATCGCCACGACCCCGTTCGCTCTAGCGGCCAGGTCGGGATCGATGGTGACCAAAGCGTCGGCTTGGAGGCGAGTGACCGCCAGGTATTCGGCGTCGCGGAGGGTTTCCCAGTCGTGTTGTCTGGCGATCTGCCAGGCCACGCCACGGGACACTCGATCTCCCAGCAGTCGCATCTTTAGTCCCGTCACACGTTCGTGTGTTTCGAGGGCAGTTTGCTCGGTGCGCTTACCGCAGCGGACGTCGGCCAACAAGAGCTGCATTGCCTCCGAACGGATGGCGTTCGGAGCCACGAGCTGGTGGCCGGGATAGACACCCAGATCGCCGTCAAGGAGGTGCAGCAGGGTGGGAGCATCGATGACGTAGCGAGCCATAACGTGAGTGTATCGGCAACGTGACGTCTCCCGACCCAAGCTGGGCCATGGCCGTCAGTTGGCGGGACAGTTATGTCGCCGGGTCCCCGAGTACTAGCCGGGGTTGTTCGCGGTCGCGTCGCTCAGGGTAATCTCGTGTCATGGCCGAATTGAATCGATACTCTCGACGCATCACCCAGGTTCCCGCTCAGGGTGCCTCGCAGGCGATGCTGTACGCAACCGGACTCACCCGCGCAGACATGGACAAAGCTCAGGTCGGGATCGCGTCCATGTGGTACGAAGGCAACTCGTGCAACATGCACCTCAATGATCTGGCCGCCAAAGTCAAAGAAGGGGTGGTCGCGGCGGACCTGGTTGGCATGCGGTTCAACACGATCGGCGTCTCTGATGGGATTTCGATGGGGACCGATGGGATGTCGTACTCGCTCCAGTCGCGGGATCTGATCGCTGATTCGATCGAAACGGTCATGGGCGCCCAGTGGTACGACGGACTGATCGCCCTGCCAGGGTGCGACAAGAACATGCCGGGCACCATCATGGCGATGGGCCGGCTCAACCGTCCCGGGATCATGGTCTACGGCGGCACAATACGAGCCGGAGTCGGCACCAGCGGAGAACCGTTGGACGTGATCTCTGCCTTCCAGTCCTATGGCGAACTGTTAGCCGGCCGGATCGACGATGCCGCTCGGCTCGACATTGTGCGGTTGGCCTGTCCCGGAGCCGGAGCCTGCGGGGGGATGTACACGGCCAACACGATGGCGGCGGCGATCGAGGCCCTCGGCATGAGCTTGCCCTACTCGTCGTCCCTTCCGGCGACGGACCCCAGCAAGCTGCAGGAGTGTTTCGACGCAGGAGCGGCCATCCGCAATCTTCTCGAACTGAACCTTCGTCCGGCCGACATCATGACCCGGGCAGCGTTCGAAAACGCCATGCTGACGATCATGGTGCTCGGCGGGTCGACCAATGCCGTCCTGCATCTCGTCGCGATGGGTCGCTCGGTTGGTATCACACTCACGCTCGACGACTTTCAAGAAGTGAGCGATCGAACGCCTTTGTTGGCGGATATGAAGCCGTCGGGTCGGTATGTCATGGAAGATTTGCATGCGGTCGGGGGAACACCGGCCGTGCTCAAGATGCTGGCCGACCAGGGTGTTCTGAACGGCGAATGTATGACCGTGACAGGCCGAACGATCGGTGAGAATATCGCTGACCTGCCCGGTCTGGCAGATGGCCAGGGCGTCCTCCAGGCATGGGACTCTCCGATCAAAGAAACCGGCCATCTGCAGATGTTGTTCGGAACCCTCGCCCCGGCGGGCTCGGTTGCGAAAATAACCGGAAAAGAAGGGCTGTTCTTTGACGGTCCGGCTAAGCCGTATGATTCCGAAGAGGACATGCTGGCAGCCCTTGAGCGCTCCGAGATCGCCCCAGGGGACGTCGTCATCATTCGCTTCGAGGGCCCCAAGGGGGGTCCGGGCATGCCCGAGATGCTCATGCCAACTTCGACGCTGATGGGCGCCGGCCTTGGGGACTCGGTTGCGCTGCTCACCGATGGTCGCTTCTCGGGCGGATCACACGGATTCATCATCGGCCACATCACGCCAGAGGCCCAGGTCGGGGGCCCGATCGGCCTCGTCGAAGCTGGAGACCGGATCGTGATTGATGCGGTTGGCAAGTCAATCGACCTACTTGTTGACCCCGAGGTGCTCGAAGCACGTCGGTTGGCATGGACTGCCCCGCCCCTAAAAGCCACCCGCGGAACCCTGGCGCGCTACATCCGCACCGTGAAGTCTGCGTCCGAAGGTTGCGTTACGGACGAGTAAGTCGGCGATCAGAACACCGCGATCGGGCCGAATTGGGGTACCCTGACAGCCTGAATGAGCCTCAAATGTTCGACCTGTGGAGCGACCAACGCTGATAGTGCCATCTGGTGCAATCAGTGTTACGCCTCGTTCACCGAGCCCAAAGCCGAGGTCGAAGCACCGCCGGCGGTAACTGACCTCGTCCCCGCCCGGCCGCAACAGTCAGCCGAAGCCGGGGGTTCGGTAGTAACCCGCCAGCTCCCGGACCCGACCGGGGCCGGGTGGACGTGCAAGTCCTGCGACAGCCCCAACCCGATTGACTCCAACGAGTGCACCGTATGCGGGGCGTCGATCTACAACACGTTCGGCGCCGAGGAAAAGGAACGACCTGACGTCGAGCCAAGATCCATCTTGCTCTGGGCCATCTTTCTGCCCGGCATGGGACATGCCAAGACCGGCAACGGACTGCTCGGTCTCACCCTGGCGGCATTGATCTTATTCTCGGGAATCGCCGCTGCGGCCTTCGCAAGCGGTTCCGAGGTGGCCGCGGCGAGCTTCTTCGGCGTCGCTCACCTGAGTATTTGGGCTATCTCCGTTATCGATGCGGTGTCGCTCGCCAACGGGAATCGCCCGATCTTGTTTGGCCGGAGGATTACGGTCGTTGCCGGAACCCTGGTCTTCGTGATCATGGTGCAGGTCATAACCCAGTTGGGTGGTCCGGCGTGATTACGGCCTACTGGATTGGGTTTGCGGTCGGTCTGGCCAGCCTGATCCTTTGGATTCTCATGCGCGGCCTCGCTCACGCTGAGGTGATCGTTCGATTTGATCCGGAGCAGCGGGTTCCCAACCTCAAGCTGGCCGTAGCCGGTTTGCTCGGTTTTGGGATGGCCGGGCTCTCCAGTTCATATGCCGGATGGGAGCCATCGCTCACGATCGTTGGGGCACTCGCCGGAGCAGGAGCGGCAGCCTGGTACGCCCAGTGGGTGGATGAGGACGCCGACGAGGACCCGGACGAGACCATCGAAGTAGCCCACGATGCGCCTGGTGATGGCCCGATTCAGCGTCTCTAGTGCTGATCATCAGCGATCTGCACGGCAACAATGAGGCGGTTCGTAGAATCGTCGCGCGGCGCGAACCGCTGATAATCCTTGGCGACTTTCTCAATTACGTCGACTATCGAACCGGTCACGGCATGGTCGCCGATGTTCTCGGCCTTGACTTTGCACGGCGGGTGGCTGCTTACCGGGCACGGCAAGATTTTGCCGGTTGGCGCGAGCTGTGGGGTGAGGCCTCGAGTGACTTTGCGGGGGACGTGCGCTCTGCGTTCACCGAGGCGGCCAAACGTCAATATGACGAGATGCGCACGGCCCTGGTCGGAGCATCCGGTTTTGCGACATTCGGTAACGTGGATGTTCCTGATCTCTTGCGCGGCGCCCTTCCGGAAGAGATGTCCTTTGTGCATGGTGAAGTCGTCGAACTGGCGGGTTATCGGATCGGGTTCGTCGGCGGAGCCCATGCGGCGCCCCTGGCGGGGTCAATTTCTGTGTCGGAGACCGATGTGGAAGACATCCTGGCTGGATTTGGACCGGTAGACATTCTCTGTTCTCACATCCCGCCGGCGGTCGACCCGCTCCGGACCGATGTAGTAACGGGTCGGCGCGAGCGAGCCAGTCAGGCGCTTCTTTCGTATGTTGAGGCCCATCAACCGGCCTATCACCTCTTCGGTGACGTGCACCAACCCCAAGCCTCCTGCTGGCTGGTGGGGGAGACGCGTTGCCAAAATGTCGGATATTTCCGTGCAACCGGGCGCGCTTTTGAACTTCCTGATCGGGCCTAGGTCAAGAGGGGTCGCAATCCTGATTGATTCGGGTACTCCGGTGCTCCGCTAGCCTTGGTCGAACGCAAGTTAGAGGTAGTCATATGTCCGACGGGACCGTACAAAACATCGATATCAGCGCTCCCAGGCAATTGGTGTACGACGTTGCAGCCGACCTGGCGCTCTATCCAGATTGGGCCCAGAGCGTCAAGATGGTGAAAGTCCTGGAAACCAACGGCGACGGCCTGCCTGCCAGGGCTTCTTTCAGAGTCGATGCCATGCTCAAGGAGATCAACTACGAGCTGGTCTACGAGCATGATTCCCCGGAACTCATGTCCTGGACGGCGGTACCCGGCGCGGACATCGAAGCAATGGAAGGTTCCTACGAATTCACCGAAACGGACGATGGGGGTACGTCTGTCTGTATACGCGCTGCAGGTCGAAACTACCCTCGTGATCCCGGGATTCCTCAGGAAACAAGCCGAAAAGACCCTCGTCTCGACAGCCCTGCGGGGGCTCAAACGCCGCGCCGAGGCACTGGCGAGCGAATGAGAGTCTTGCTCGTTACGGGCAAAGGCGGGGTTGGTAAGACGACCGTTTCGGCGGCAACGGCGCTGGCGTCTGCCGACGCCGGGTATCGCACGCTCGTCACATCGACCGATCCAGCGCATAGCTTGGCGGATGCGTTCGACTTCACCCTCGGCGATACGCCGAGCGATATCGTTGCCAATCTGGCCGGCCAGCAGATCGACGGCCAGCGTCAACTAACCAAACATTGGGGCCAGATCAATGAACAGCTGAAAGCTGTCTTCAACTGGGGTGGGGTTACTGGCATCGAAGCCGAGGAATTCCTGGTATTTCCTGGCATGGATGAGCTCTTTTCTTTGCTTGAGGTCAACGATCACGTCCATTCCGGCCGTTACGACGTCATCGTGGTCGACTGTGCTCCCACCGCTGAAACTCTCCGGCTGCTGAGCCTGCCCGAAGTTCTCTCGTGGTACTTCGAGCGGGTGATGCCAACCGAACGTAAGATCATGCGAGCCGCTCGACCGGTGCTCGAACGAGTCACCAAGCTCCCGATGCCCTCCGAAGCCGTGTTCGAAGCCGCCGACAATATTTTCGCCAACATCGAATCGGTGCGAGCCCTGCTGGGAGACAGTTCGGTTACGACGGCCCGGCTGGTCATCAATCCAGAGAAGATGGTTGTCAATGAGGCGCGTCGTACGTACAGCTACTTAAGCCTCTTCGGATACGCCGTCGACGCGGTCATCGTCAATCGGGTCCTTCCTGAAACCATCGATGATCCCTATTTCAAGGAGTGGCATAAGGTCCAGGCCCGCCACCTGGAATCAATCGACGAGTCGTTCCCTGATACCCAACGCTTGCGACTGAGGTTGTTTGGCGAAGAGATGGTTGGGATCGAGAAATTGCGAGTGCTGGCTGCCGAATTATTCGGCGACCTCGATCCCGTAGCAAGCTTTGAGTCTCGCCCTCCCTTCGTCGTGAGCGAAGAAGGAACGGACGTCGTGATGACACTCACCGTCGGTTACGCCGACGAAGGCGAACTTGATGTCCTGCGTCACGGAGATGAGTTGTATGTGACCGTTGGTCCCTATCGCCGGTCGTTCATCCTTCCCGATTCCCTACGACGGCGTGTAGTCAGCGGCGCCAAGTTGTCTGGCGTGGAGCTCAAGGTCAGATTCTCTCCAGATGAGGGGACCGCTTGAGCTCTCCCGTCACCATCGGGGTCGATCTGGGCGGCACCAAAATGGTCGGTGGGCTGGTTTCTCCAGACGGTGCCGTTACTCAGGAAATCTTCCGTTCGCGCCCGGCGACGCACCAGGCCATGCTCGAGGAACCTTTCGCGCTCGTTGCCGGGCTCCTTACTTCCGAGGTGACGGCGATCGGACTGGGAGTGGCCGGGCTAATCGACGGGAACGGCCGTCTGGCGTGGGGGCCAAACATCGCGGGGACCGATATAGCCTTTCGTGAATTGGCGGAGGCGGCCTTCGGACTGCCCGTCATCGTTGACAATGACGCCAACTTTTGGGCGCTCGCCGAAGCCACGCTCGGAGCGGCCGCTGGATATGACCACGCTGTCGTTGTGACCCTTGGTACCGGGATCGGGGGTGGAATCATCGCCAGCGCACAGGTGTATCGAGGGAACGGATTTGCCGGCGAGTTCGGCCACGTTGTCATTGATCCTGACGGAGATCTGTGCACCTGTGGCAACCGCGGCTGCTGGGAGACGTTGGTCTCGGGCAGGCGTCTCGATGCCCTCGCCGGGGAGATCGTTCGTGAGGATCCGGGTGGTCTCGTCGCGGCTGAGGCCGGTGGAGAAGCACCATCCGGCCGGCACCTGCTCGGTCCAGCCGTCGCCGGAGATCAGTCAGCGATCGACGCCTACCGCAGAGTTGGTGAGGCGCTGGGCCGTGGTTTGGCGACGCTGGCAGTAATCCTGGACCCGCAAATCATCGTGATCGGCGGCGCGGTTGCCGCAGCCGGCGATCTGTTGCTTTCTCCGGCCCGCCTGGCGTTCTACGACCGATTCGAAGGAGCCGGTCACCGACCGATCCCATCGATCGTCCCCCGGGCGCTCGGCGTAAGCGGGGGAGCCATTGGAGCGGGTTTGGCCGCCCACGGCCTCGTTACCGAGACATAAGCGGTATCCTGTCAGCCTATGGCCGAACCGCTGCGACCCGACGATGTATTAGCTCCGGATGGAACCGTCCTGCGCCGCTATGGCCCGATTCTCATGGAAGGGGCGCTGGCCCTCCCGAATCTGGCGAAGCTTTTGGTCCGTCTCATTCGCGATCCACGGGTCCCGGTCCGCTCCAAGGCGCTCATGGTTGGGACGCTGACGTACCTCATCACCCCGTTGGATCTCATACCGGACATTCCGATCATCGGGCAGACCGACGATCTCTTGCTCATCGCCTATTCGCTGAATCACCTGATTAAAACAGCCGGGCGCGATGTCATCACAGAACATTGGGATGGCAGCCAGGATGTGCTCGCCCTGATCGAGAACCTGGTCGGACTTGGCACCAATCTCATGCCGTCGAGGGTCCGTAAGATCCTCGACCGTTTCGCCAGCTAGCTGGCGTTAGGCTGACGGTTCGATAACGGGAGGTTGTGTCAGTGGAGTTTCGTCGCATCGGAAACCTGCCGCCGTACGTTTTTGCCCAGATCAATCAACTGAAAGCCGAGGCCCGTCGCGCCGGCCGGGATGTCGTAGATCTCGGATTCGGCAACCCGGACATCCCGACTCAGGACGCAGTTGTCGACAAGTTGTGTGAGGCAGCCCAACTCGGCAAGAACCATCGGTATTCACAGTCCCGCGGTATCCCCAACCTTAGGAAAGCAGCGGCGGACCGCTACCAGCGCCGGTTCGGCGTGACCCTCGATCCGGAGACTGAGGTTATCAATACGATCGGGGCCAAGGAGGGACTATCCCACCTCATGTGGACCCTGGTGCAGAAGGGCGACGTTGCGCTGGTTCCCGAACCGTCGTATCCCATTCATATGTACGCCCCTTTGCTCGCCGGCGCCGAAATCAGGCGAGTTCCCGTCTCGGCAGGTGACGAGTATTTCGATGCCCTCGCTGCCGCCTTCCTCGACAGCTGGCCCCGACCCCGCGTCATCATTACGTCGTTCCCGCACAACCCGACGACTACGTGTGTCGACATCGGGTTCTTTGAGCGGCTGGTTGCGTTCGCCAAGGAACACGACGTGTTTCTGGTTCACGATTTTGCCTATGCCGATATTGCGTTCGACGGATATCAACCGCCATCCCTGCTGCAGGTCCCCGGGGCTATCGATGTCGGCGTCGAGCTGTACACGCTCACAAAAAGCCATTCGATGGCCGGCTGGCGGGTCGGATTCGTGTTGGGCAATCGTGACATGATTGGCGCATTGGCGAAGCTCAAGTCGTACCTGGATTATGGAACCTTCCAGCCCATCCAGATTGCTTCCATCATTGCTCTGAACGAGGGAGATGATCACGTTGTGGCTGTCAATGCCATCTACGAGAAGCGGCTCAACATTCTTATCGATGGTCTCAATCGGGCGGGCTGGGTCATCGAGAAGCCGCGCGGCACGATGTTTGTTTGGGCGCCGATTCCGCCCGCCTACCAGCACATGGGGTCACTGGACTTTGCCGTCCACCTGCTTGAACACGCCAATGTTGCCGTGTCGCCGGGGGTGGGATTCGGAACCCACGGCGAGGGTTATGTACGTTTTGCGCTCGTCGAGAACGAGCACCGGATCGGGCAAGCGGTCCGTTCGATCAGAGAGATGATGGCCTCAGAGTCCGAGCGGAACGTACGCCTTTGACACGTAGTCGGCCACCATGCGATTCGAGGAGAAATCTCCGCCGGATGACGCCATTGCCTCTTTCATGAGCTGAACCCAACCAAGGGGAATGCCACTGTCGTCGCGATCGTAGAACAGCGGCACGATCTGGTCCTGGAGCAACTGGTACAACGACACGGCGTCCTCGGCGTCCTGCCGATCGTGGTCACCGATGTCGAACTCGTGTCCGAACGCCCAACCGTTCTTCCCGTTGAACCCCTCGATCCACCAGCCGTCGAGGACCGACAGGTTGAGTACGCCGTTCATCGCCGCCTTCATCCCGGATGTACCGGACGCCTCCTCAGGAGGTCGAGGATTGTTGAGCCACACGTCGACGCCCTGCACGAGGAAACGAGCCATACGGATGTCGTAGTCCTCGAGTAGATAGACGTGGCCCTTGAGTTCGGGAGATTGGGCCAGTTCGTGAATGTGCCTGATCAAAGCCTGCCCTTCCTGGTCGGCCGGGTGGGCTTTGCCTGCGAACACCAGCTGGACCGGTCGGTCCGGGTTGGTGAGGATCGCCTGCAACCAGGGGAGGTTGTGAAAGAGCAGGGTGGCTCGCTTATAGGTGGCGAAGCGGCGGGCGAAGCCGATCGTGAGACGGTCTGACGGCATCATCCGATCGACTGACCGCAGTTCGTCTGGCGAGCCGCCATGACGGGCTAACTGGCGTCGAATGCGACCCTGAGCGAATGTCGTAAGGACGTCCTTGCGGTTCTGGTGAGCATCCCAGACCTCTTGGTCTGGCAGGTCACGAATGATGTCGGTGGCCTTGGGGTCTTCGATCAGGTCGATGGACCACTCGGACCCGACGGACTCGCGAATGAGCCGGTTCATCGGTCGGCTCATCCAGGTAGGACTGTGTACCCCGTTGGTGATCCCGATTCCAGGAGTCGCCAGGAGATGGGACCAATCACGATTGACGATCTCGCCGTGACGTTTGGATACACCATTGACCGAACTCGCCAGGCGGATCGCCAGCGCTCCGAGGTCGAACATGCCCTCGTCGCCAGGCCGGGAGCTGCCGAGTTGCTGAAGGTGGTGGATATCGGTGCCGACGGTGGCCGGCCAATAGCCGAGGTATTTCTCGGCGAGTCCGAAGTCAAACCGTTCGTTGCCGGCCGGTACTGGCGTGTGGAGCGTGAAGAATGTCTTTGCTTTGACGTTGCGCTCGGCGGCTTCGAGTGTGGCGCCGTCCGTGACCTCGCCACTAATGCGCTCAAGCAGGCTCATGGCCGCGTGGCCCTCATTGACGTGCCACACATCCGGTTCCAGGCCGAGCGCCCGCAGCGTCCGGACCGCCCCGATTCCCAGCACGTACTCCTGACAGAACCGCGCTTCGCGACCCCGGACATACAGCATGGAGGTGATCGGGCGATCTGATGGGTCGTTTTCGATGATGTCCGTATCGAGCATCAGCAACGAAACTCGTCCTACGGCAATGCTCCAGACCGCGGCTTTGACGATCCGGCCAGGGAACTGGAGCGGGATCTTAAGGTGTCCACCCGTCGGGCTTGCCACAGGTCGGGCGGCGAGTCGTGCCAGGTCGAGCGTGGGATTCAGGTTCTGCTGTCCGCCCAGGGCTCCGACTTGCTGACGGAAATATCCGCGACGATAGAGAAGACCTACCCCGATGAACGGCACGCCAAGGTCCGATGCCGATTTGGTGTGATCTCCAGCCAGAACGCCCAACCCACCGGAGTACATCGGGAGCGAGGAGTGAATCCCGAACTCGGCACAAAGGTAGGCAACCGACGTGTTGCTCTTGCCGTGCGTGCGGTCGTACCAGGTGTCCTTGGCTGCCATGTAGGCGTCAAACCGACGCATCGTGTTGGCGTACTGGTCGGCAAAATCCTCAGATTCTGCGAGCCGCTGCCAGGTGACTCGTTCGACGGCCGAAAGCATCTCAACCGGATTTCGATACCGCTCCCAAAGTTGTACGTCTACCGCACGCCACAGGTCAGCGCCAGCTTCGTCCCAGCTCCACCAGAGGTTGTAGGCGAGGTCGTACAGTCGGCCGAAACGTTCGGGAATCGGCAGTTCGGTGGTGGCAAGAGTAGGGATTGTTATCGACATAAGCAGGAAACCTTGGTGGGGAACCGGGATGGTGAAACGGGATTGTAAACCGCTCAAACGCGAAGATCGAACCGCTTCCATGGCGAGGTTGCTCGATTGGGTAACCTGGCCTGGTCGTGTTGAGTCGAAGAGGAGTCGATGCATTACGCAGTGTTGTTTCCCGGTCAAGGTGCCCAATACGTTGGGATGGGCGCCGACCTGTTCGAGACTGCCCCGGAACTGTTGGTCGATCGGGCAGACCAGATTCTCGGCTGGTCGCTCAGAGATATGTGTTTGACCGGGTCACAAGAGGCTCTTACCCGCACCGAACATGCCCAGCCGGCCTTGTACGCGCTGGCCTATGCCTTGTGGCAGGACTTCTCGGCAGCGGTGGGAGATCACCAGCCATCTGCGGCAGCAGGACACTCCCTTGGCGAATACACGGCGCTTACGGCGGCCGGCGCCGTGAGTTTTGATGACGGTCTTCGATTGGTTGCTCAACGCGGCCTGGCCATGGCGGCTGCCGCCGACCGGGAGCCTTCGGCGATGGCTGCCCTGCTTGGAGCGGATCCCGATCTTGCCGAAGGCATCGCAACAAAGCGGCGAGAGGCAGATGGTCGGTTGTGGGTTGCCAATCTCAACGCGCCAGGGCAAGTCGTCGTTGCCGGCGGCGACGCGGACATCGACTGGGTGGTCGATCAGGCTCGCGATCTCGGGGTCCGTAGGGCCGTGAGACTGAACGTCGCGGGAGCGTTTCACACACCATTCATGGCCCCGGCGGCCGAACAGCTGTCAGCGTCGGTCGCCGACGTGGACTTCTCCGACACGCGCTTTGATGTCTACGGGAACGTGACCGCCGCACCGCTTGGATCCAACCTCGGACAGGGTCTGGTCGATCAGCTGACCTCACCAGTCCGCTTTGCGGAATCGCTCGCCAATATGTCCGGTGCCGGAGTCGAAGTGTTTGTTCATGTCGGGCCTGGCGACGTTACTGCCGGTATGGCCAAGCGCTCAGCCCCCGATCGCGAAGTCCTCGTCGTCAATGACCAGGAGTCGCTAGAAGCTGCGGTCGAGCGGCTAGCGATCTAAAGTCGAGTAAACAAGTTCTCAGAGGAGCAGCGAGTGCGATACGCAACCATCACCGGGTGGGGTAAGGCAATTCCTCCTGCGATCCTGTCGAACGCGGACCTAGAGACCATCATGGAAACCTCGGACGAGTGGATATCGACCCGGACCGGCATCAAGGAACGCCGGATCGCCGAAGTCGAGACGTCGGACATGGCCGCGATGGCCGGCCGCCAGGCAATCGCCGCAGCCGGTAAGTCGCCCGAAGATGTAGACCTTATTGTTGTGGCGACGTGTTCGCCGGATACGCTCCTCCCGTCCGCCGCCGCGTGGGCACAAACCAAACTCGGCGCCACCAATGCTGCGGCATTCGATCTGAACGCCGCCTGCAGTGGCTTCCTGTATTCGTTGATCGTGGCTACGAACATGATCAAAGGGGGAACGCATAAGTGCGCTCTGGTGATCGGGTCGGAGAAGCTACATTCGTTTGTGAATTTCCGGGATCGCACAACCGCGGTGCTCTTTGGCGACGGGGCGGGTGCGGTTCTCCTCGAAGCAGTTGAACAGGATGAACCGATCGGGCTGCTGTCATCCGAGATGGGTCTCGAGGTCGGAACCGAAGAACTGTTGTGGGCGCCCCAAAGCGGCACGAAAACGTACACCGATGAAGCCGTGACCTCCGAGCGGGCCATCCAGATGGGAGGCTCCGAGGTTTTCCGTCGGGCGGTCACGATGATGGCCGATTCTTCGGAGCGGGTATTGGCTGAGGCGGGTTGGACCTCAGAAGACGTCGACATAATGATTCCCCATCAGGCGAACGTTCGCATCATCGATGCAGCCACCCGGCGTTTGGGTATCGATGAGTCCAAAGTGTTCGTAAACATTGCCTCGTACGGCAACACATCGGGAGCGACGATTCCAATCGCTCTGGCCGAGGCGCTCGAGGAGGGCCGGATTCAACCGGGTGCCAAGATGGTATTTGCCGCCTTCGGAGCGGGCCTGACCTGGGCAGCCGCCACATTCCAATGGGGAGACCGGGTGACGCCGATCGAAACTTACGACGTCGAGTTTCCGGCAAGTACCCGTACCGGGGTTGACATTATCCAGGCCAACCTCGAATACTTCGGCCGAAATGAGGTCGTCGCAACACCCAACGAAGGGGTCGAATGACCGATCAGGGGAAGGTAGCTCTCGTGACCGGGGGCTCCCGGGGGATCGGCCGGGCCATTTGTGAACGTCTCGCTGCTGATGGCTATCGGGTAGCGGTCAATTACGCGTCGAGAGCCGATGCTGCCGACGAGGTCGTTGCCGGCATTGTCGCGGCCGGTGGCGTCGCTTTGGCAGTGGGAGCCGATGTAGGCGACGCTGAAGCGGTGGAAGCCATGTTCGTGGTGGTCGAGGCAGAACTCGGACCGGTTGAGGTTCTCGTCAATAATGCCGGTATCACCCGCGACGGCCTCCTGATGCGTATGAGCGAATCCGACTGGGCTGATGTGATCGCCACCAATCTGTCCTCGGTCTTCCTATGCTCAAAGCGTGCATTAAAAGGGATGGTTCGGGCGCGATGGGGACGCATCATTTCGATTTCGTCCGTTTCCGGGATCGCCGGCAATCCCGGTCAGGCGAATTATGCGGCGTCCAAAGCCGGCATCATCGGCTTCTCGAAATCCGTGTCCAAAGAGGTCGGATCCCGCAACATCACCGTAAACGTCGTCGCACCGGGATTCATTGAGACAGATATGACCGACGCGCTTGGCCAGGACGCGACGTCGGCGGTGACCGCCAACATTGCGGTCGGCCGCTTGGGCACAACACATGAGATAGCGAGCGCGGTCGGCTATCTTGCCTCACCGGAGGCGGCCTATATCACCGGACACGTGCTGGTGGTCGATGGCGGGATAGCGCTTTAGGCAAAAAGAACCTATGGAGGAGGATCCAAAGATGGATCGTGCAGAAATTGAAAAGCGAATGAACGGGTTGCTCGTCACCGAGCTCGGCCTTGATGAAGCGAAGCTCAACAACGAGGCTCGTTTTGAAGAAGATCTCGAAGTCGACTCACTGGGCGTCGTTGAACTGCTCATGGCACTTGAAGATGAGTTTGGTGTATCGATCCCCGATGATGAAGCAGAGAACATCGGCACCGTTGGCCAAGCCGTTGACATCGTTATCGCCAAACTCGACTCGTAGCTAGAGCGTGTCCCGGCGACGTGTAGCCATCACCGGTCTCGGAACCATCAACCCGCTCGGGCATGATGTCGAGACAACGTGGTCAGCCATTCTGGCCGGCAAGTCCGGGGTGGCCCGGATCACCCGGTTTGACCCCGAGCGACTTCCGACCCAGATCGCGGGTGAGGTCAAAGACTTTGATGCCGGAGCCTATTTCGGCACGCGCGAAGCCAAGGTCCTCGACCGGTTTGCCCAGTATTCCCGGGTGGCGGCCGACCAGGCATTCGCCGACGCCGGGATCGCGTTCGAAGAGGGCGATCCTGCCTCCGAACGTGCTGGCGTCGTCATGGGCGTCGGGATCGGGGGCATGGATTCGTTCATCGAAGGACTTGATGTGCTGCGCGAGCGCGGACCCGGTCGGATCAATCCCTACACGATTCCCAAGTTGATATCGAACATGGGTGCCGGGGTTGTTTCGATGGCGCACCGCCTCCTTGGTCCATCGATGTGTACGGTCACTGCTTGTGCGGCCTCCGCCAACGCTATCGGTGATGCGGCCGAGATCATTCGCCGGGGAGCGGCCGACGTCATGCTGGCCGGTGGCGCGGAAGCTGCCGTCAACGAGTTCGCCATGGGTTCGTTCAACCAGTCCCGGGCGCTGTCGACTCGGAACGACGATCCGGAGCGGGCTTCGCGTCCATTCGACGCGGACCGGGACGGGTTTATTCTCGCCGAAGGTGCCGCAGCGTTGGTTCTCGAGGAGTACGAAGGCGCACAGGAACGCGGGGCAACCATTTACGGCGAGGTGCTCGGTTACGGAATGTCCTCGGACGGTTATCACATGACCCTCCCGCGGCCGGGTGGCACCGGGGCTGCGGCGGCCATGTCGGCTGCCCTGCAAGACGCTGAGCTTGATCCGGAGGCGATCGGGTACATCAATGCCCACGGAACCTCTACAGCCGCCAACGACGCAACCGAGACGACGGCCATCAAGCGCGTCTTTGGCGACCACGCCTACCAGCTGGCGGTTTCATCGACCAAGTCGATGACCGGCCATCTGCTGGGTGGAGCGGGCGCCATGGAGGCGGTATTGTCCCTGTTGGCCATGCGAGACAGCGTTCTCCCGCCAACCATCAACTATGACACACCTGATCCAGACTGTGACCTTGACTACGTGCCGAATGCGGCTCGCCCGGCCGAGGTGACGCATACGATGTCAAACTCGTTTGGATTCGGTGGTCACAACGTCGCGCTGGTGCTGGGTCGCTGACCGATCTCGCTGACCTGACGGGCTAGCTGTCCTCGAGATTATCGGGAACTTCGCATCCTGGACCGGGTTCGGGCTCGCCTGCTTCTGATGAGCGCTGGAACTCCTCGGCTGAGCGGATAGCGAGAACGACGACGGTGCCGACGCCCACCATGGCAATCAGACCTGAGACGATGGCGGCAACCGTTGCCCAGCCATTGCAGGCCTGTTGACCGCAGGTAGCGCTGGTAACCGACCAACCGAGCCCGGCTCCGATGACCGTGCCGAAGAGCGTCGGGATGACAAACCACGGATTCGGGTAACGCCTGGTCATTTTCTTCTCCCGTGGCGGTCTCGCCCGATTTCGTCCATGATCTCGGGGGGAGCCATTTCGGCAAATACCGGCTTCGCTTCGATGCGACGGGGTTCTAGCGGCTGAATTCCTCGCAACGCGCCTGGCAACCAGGCCAGAACGACACAGAAGCCTGCCACCGCGCTCAGGGTTATGGCTTGCCAGAGAGGCAGACTGACTGCGACGCCGATGCCTATGACCGGATAGGCCAACCGCAACGCCCACAATGTGAGGCGGTGGGCCCGTGCATAGGACCACGCCCCTAAGAGGCTCACGAGTGAAAAGGCCCAAACGCCAGGATCGGAGTCGACGGTCAGACCCAAGACGGCTGGCACGCTGAGGAGCGCTAACGGCAGGAGCACAGCCGCAGACGGCGGGGCATCTGCTTTGCGGAGCTGGCGGGTCCATCCATCAAGCCCGGGTAGGCCGAGGCTCAGAGCAGCTGCGAGCGTCGCAACGAGTACCAACGAGTACTTTCCCGAGGCGACAAAGAGCGCCGCTTCGATCACCAGCGCAAACCAAAGATACCTCCTGGCCCACCGCCCTCTAGCTACGAATAGGCCGACCAACCCGACGGTAACCATGAAGAGAAGGCCCAGCGATGCAAGGAGGTAGTCGCCGGCGGGAACCAACGCCAGGTCAGCGACCACAGCCAACGCAGCCAGCATTTGCAGGGCTCCGGTGAGGGCCGGGGGAGTGTCGGTTCCTTGTCGCACGGCACCATTATGGCTGCTGGGCTCGTGGTGATCGACGCCGGTGGAGCGGTGCCGTGTTGAAGCCGTACCATTCTGGATCGGTAGCATGCGTCGGGTGCCCCATACCCACGACTGGCCAGGAGAGTTCACGTTTTGTCCGTGGTGCGGAGAAAGACTTGAGCTAAGAAGGGCAGGCGGCAAGGAGCGTCCCGCCTGTCCGTCTTGCACCTTCGTCCATTTTCGTAATCCGGGCGTGGGAGCCGCCGTAGTCATCAGGGATGCGTCCGGCCAGATCCTCATGGTGAAGCGTGCGGAAGGTGCAACCCGATCAGGCTATTGGTCCGTTCCGGCCGGGTATGTGGACTATGGCGAGGACGTGCGGCAGGCCGCCCAGCGCGAACTGCAGGAGGAGACCGGGTTGCTGGCAGAGATCGGCGAGGTACTCCACGTTGCTTCGAACTTTCACGACCCCAACAAGCTGACCGTCGGGATCTGGTTTTTGGGAACCGTCGTGAGTGGTGAATTACGAGCAGGAGATGACGCCGAGGAGGCAGCGTTCTTCCCCTTGCACAACCTTCCACCCCTGGCGTTCGAAACGGACCGGGCCTTCTTGGAAGGGCTCGGTTGAGCCGTACGATTACGGCTGTTGGGGAGGGAACTGGACCTGGTTTTCAGGGTCGTAGCGAGCCGCCTCGGTCCAGTTGGAACCCGGCTGGAACGTATACACCGTGCCGTGCATCGGCTTGTCGGTGTGCTGCTCGGTTACGGGTGTTCCGCCGAAAACCAACCGGGCCACCTGGACGGGGTCCTGGTGAGAAACCACCACGACATCGCCCTCGGGGTGGCGATCGTTGATGGCTTTGATGGTGGTCACGATGCGAATTCCGAGTTCTTCAAGGGACTCGGCGGCGAATGGGAGATCCCAAGGGTGGGCGAGGTAAGCCTCAAGTTCGCCTGGCCGCGATTCGGGGAGATCCTCCCAGACGATGCCTTCCCAGCTGTCAGCCAGCTTCCATTCAGTGAGATCCTGATCCACCCGAACCGGAAGGTTGTGCCGGGCGGCAATGATGCCGGCCGTTTCGAGTGCCCGTTCCAGCGGCGACGACCAGACCGCTACCAACGGCTGACCAGCCAGGTAGCGGGCGGCGTCGGCGGCCTGATGGCGTCCCAGCTCGGAGAGCCCGTAATGGGGGAGCCGGCCGTAGACAACATGGTCGGGGTTGAGTACTTCTGCGTGTCGCACGAGGTGGATGAGGTTGGCCATGGCCCAGGAGTGTAGGAGTCGTTGGTGGTTCGGGCGCGGACCTCTGCCAGCCGTGAATCGTGCACTGGCCGGGTTTAGTCTGTTGCCATGCGGTTCGCCGAACCAATCATCCACATAGACATGGACGCGTTCTTCGTCGAGTGTGAACGACTCGCTCGTCCTGAGCTCCGCGGCAAACCAGTTGCGGTGGGCGGCGGCGGCAATAGGGGCGTGATCGCGGCCGCATCGTATGAGGCCCGAAAGTTTGGCGTCCATTCGGCGATGCCAACCGTGCGCGCCAGGAGAATCTGTCCCCAACTGATTCTGGTCCCATCGGACCACGGCCGATACACCGAGATTTCCGAGGCTGTCTTTGCGCTCATCGAGCAGGAAGTACCGGTCGTCGAGCGTTTGAGTATCGATGAAGCTTTCCTGGACGTGTCAGGTCTGACGTTGCTCCACCCCGATAGTCGCACGGTTGCCGAGCACCTGCGGAACCGGATCCGGACGGAGGTCGGGCTCCCGTCCTCATGCGGGATCGCTTCCAATAAGTTTCTCGCCAAACTCGCCAGTGGTAAAGCTAAACCGGATGGGATATACGTCATCGACACGGATCGGCAGCTGGCGATACTCCACTCGTTTGATGTGCGGGCGATGTGGGGGGTCGGTGAGGCGACGTATGCCGGTTTGGAGCGGCTGGGGGTCCAGACCATAGGTGATCTTGCCAGCATCGGCGAGAAGGCCCTACAGCGAAACTTCGGGACCTCAGCAGGGGCGTCCCTGTTCCGTTTGTCGATGGGTATCGATGACCGGGGGGTCGAGCCCCACGGGGAGGCCAAGTCCGTCTCGAACGAGCAAACGTACGAAGAGGATCTTCAGTCAGACGAAGAGATTCGTTCTGAGGTACTGCGTCACGCGGATCTCCTGTCGAGTCGACTCCGTCACGCGGGTGTGGAGGCCAAGACGGTGGTCCTCAAAGTCCGGTTCGACAGTTTTGAAACCATCACCCGGTCCATCACGTTGGCCTCGCCGACGGCGGTGGGTCAGGACTTGATGGTCGCAGCCGTCCAACTCCTTGAGCGGGCCGCGATTTCGGGAAGGCGGGTCCGCCTTATCGGGGTTGGCGGGGCCGGTCTGATTCCGGCCGGCGATGCCGTCCATCAACTTGCCACCGATCGGCCGGCCAGTTGGGATGATCTGGCCGAAGCGGTCGGCGCAATTCGGGACCGGTTTGGACACGAATCGGTGGTTCCGGCAGTCGTTCGCCATAAAAAACAAAACCCTGGTGTCGATATAGATGCGGTCTGACGTATACTGGCTTGACGACATTTCGGAGAAAGCAAGATGGGGCTTGACGATCGAGAGCAGCGGATCCTTGCCGAGATAGAACGCCAGTTCTATGACGAGGACCCGGATTTGGCGGACGCGGTTCGCAATATTGCGCGCATTCCCATGACGGTTGGACGCCAGCGCGTCGCGGCCGTCCTGGCGATTGCCGGGTTGGTGTTCCTTGTCTGGATGTTCCCCAAGCCCGGCCAAACGTGGCTGGCGGCGGTCGGGTTTGTCGTTATGGTCGGTTCGGTGTTTGCGATCGTGCAGGGCAAGCGCCCAAAGACGGTCGATCGAGAGCGCGCAACCGGCGCCCACGCCGACGATTAATCCTCGATTCTTTAACGAACTCGCCTCACGGAATCACACCTCGATAAGTTACGCTAGGGTATCGATCCTGGCCGTATGAGGGTTTCACTCATCGGGTTCGCGGAGGCATAAGCGGCACATATCACATCGCCGCGACTGGGTTTTGGAGAGGTTTTGGAAGAGGGCTACTCGGCGCAACAGGCGTCAAAACTGACGAACTGTTCGTTGCATCAGCTTCGGTACTGGGATCGCGTTGATCTGGTCCGACCGTCAATACAATCGACCGGTGGCCGTCCTGGCGTTCGCCGGATGTATTCGTTCAGAGACCTGGTGGCTTTGCGCGTCGTTCGGAGTCTGTTGGACAACGGTATGTCCGTCCAGCGAGTTCGCCGGGCATGGGATTACTTGCGCAGAAACGCCGACATGGAAACCCATCTGGCTGATGTAAAACTGGTGACCGACGGCGTATCGATTTTTCGGGTCGCCGCCGATGATAAGCAGCTGCTGGATGCATTGAAGTCGGGTCAGCTGGCATTCTTCGTCGCGATCGACGAGATCACGCGGTCCGTTGAGGAAGACGTGACCCGCTTTGAGCTCGACCGCGAACGCTTCCTCGATATCCTCCGGCTCGGAGGAGAAGACGCCGTCTCGTCAGGTTAAGAGAGACGGGCGTCGACGACGTCTAGGTGCGCGCCGACCGCAAACTCCAGAGGGCTTTGAGCCTCTCGCTACGACTGTGGCGAGCCTTTATCCAACCATCGGCATGGGCGAATAGCTCCGCATTTCGCTGATTGGCGCCATCCGGGTTCTCCCGGGGTGGCCCATAGGTGTCGGCTCCGTAAGCCATGGCAAGTGGCAACAGTGACGGTTCGGTGTTGCGGGCCAGCTCGACCGGGGTGAGATGTCCTGAAACGGCGTGCCGGAGATCGACCAAACGATCGAAGATGTCGGCCCAGGCTGCCCGAATGTCACCCCGGATGGCGTCCTGTCGCCGCCCCCGTCGTCGGAGAAGTTTGAGTGCTGGAAGGGCCCAGATGGCAGCCACAGCCCCAAGAATCCACCAGGCGGCATTCGGAACGGTAATGGGTCCGGACCGGTCGGCTAGCGGCACGACCGGGCTCGGGTCGGGAGCGTCGTTGATGGCGGCGAGGATTTCTTCGATGCTCAGCGGCGTTTGGTCGGGGCCAAGGTCGGGGTTGTTCGGGTCGCTCGCCGGTAACGACACCGTCCGGGGGTCGAAGCCGAGTTGGGTGGCCGGGTTCACTCCGTCGGAACGGGGGGTCGGGTCGAACTGCACCCAACCGTGTCCGTCGAGCCACAGCTCGACCCAGGCATGGGCGTTGCGTTGTCGAACGATGACGAGCTCGTCTTCCCCGACGTCGCCGGGTGTGAAACCGAGCGACACCCGGGACGGGATACCGAGTTCACGAGCCATCACCGCCATCCCGGTGGCGAACTGCTCACAGTATCCGGTCCGGAAGTTCGGGCTGTCGGGTTCGAAGAGCCAGTCGGCCAGGTTGTTTGCTGAGTGGCCTGCATCAATGTCAACTGAATAGGTGAATTCGACCGGGTTTCGATAGAACGACTCAAGCATGACCGCCTGCTCGAAGGGCGTCGTCGCAGTATCGGTTATCTGTTGGGCGAGAAGCAGAATCCGCGTGTCCATATCTGGCGGCAATTCCGTGTAGTCGTTGAGGTTCGCCGGTCGAGACCCGCCCGAATCCGGAACGGGAATGGCGGAGAACAACCCGGCTTCACCTGCGGCCTCGAACAGGGGTGACAGCCGACCATCGGCGCCGGTCGCCAGGGCAGCGATCGAATCGTTGGGGACCTTGGACTCGATGGTGTACGTCAGGCCCTCAAAGGTCCGCGCATCGAACCGGAGGGAGCCGTCTTCGCGCACGGAGAAGGACTCGTCGAGGAGATCGTTGTCGGAAGCGAGCGCAGATACCCCTCGCAATGCCGGAAGGTAATTCATCCGAAGCGAGCGAATCTGGACGACTTGTGCAACCGAAACCGTATTGCCCTGATAGGCCAGTTCCTCGCTGCCGTAACCGAGAGAACCGGCCGGGCGCGTGAAACCCTGGTCGGCCGGATACCAGTTGGTTCCGTCGTACTTTTCCAGGCTGATCAGTTTCCAGTACAACGAACCTGGTTCAACCGGCCCTTGCACTTGCGCAACGAAAACGGGCTCGTCACTCAGGGCAAGAAGATCAGATTGCACGGTCGAGACGAACAGGTTGTACGACACTCCACCGTAAATCCCGCCCCCGAGACCCGAGCGCGACCGCCATTCCAGAAGCCCGGACCCTGGCACCAGGCCCGCCACGGTGGTGCTTCCAATCACGGCGGCGGCGACCATGGCAACGAGCGTGACCGCAGGAACCGATAGTCCGGTTCGAGCCCGTGCTCCGCCGTGCCGGTCCCGTAACCGTCCGGTACCCAAGCGACGCTCGTCCACAGCAATCGCCAGGAGGCTGAGCGCCACCAGCGATGCGAACGTGATGGTCCACGCCTGGGGGCTGGGAACCCGATCGATCGTGGCCAGTTGCAGGCTGAGCATGAGCGGTGGCAAGAGGGCCCAGGCCGGTCGCCGCGACGTCAGGCCCCAGGTACCGAGGGCACCAAAGATCCAGAAGGCGAGCGCGATGACCGCGATCAGTCCGCGGACGGGAAGGACCGGGGTTGACCCGAACCGGATGAGTTCGACCGCGAAAGCTAATTCATCGAGCAGTACTTGTCGGGTGGCGCTGCTGGGAATGATTCCGAAGGTGAGTGTTCCCGGAGCCATGATACGTAGTGCCGCCAGAAAGTATCCGAGCAAGTTCGTCGTGTAGTAGCTCATGGTTGTGAGCCGGGCGTTGAGGACGAGCCAGGTGATTGCGGAACCCATGAGGAATGCCGCAAGGAGAACCAGTTGCCAGGGTGGGCCGGACTCGGCCGGCCGGAGAAGGTTGCCAAGGCGCAGGATCGCGAATGCGACCGAAGCGACGAGAATCAGCCGGCTGAGACGGTAGACCATGATGGATTCGATGCGGTGAGCCAGGCAGCGGCCCACGATTGGTCGGTCTCGACGTCGAGGGTGACGACGCCGAGTTGATGAAAAGCCCCTCCGTCCGGGCAGGAGACGGTGAGCGCAATGGTTGAGGGGTAATCGCGGCTAAGCAGGCGGTGGGCAGCAAGCAAATCGGCGTCAGGGCGACCGGTGACGATGATGAGGGCTCCACCCCGGCCAGATTTCTGGAGCCGGCTGGCGGCGGCGACAACGTCAAAGGCCGACACGGGCCGAACTACCGCCAGCGTCTCCATGATCTTTGCGTATGGCTCACCGGGATTCAGCGCGATCGTGCCGGTCCATACAGACGTTTCGAAGCCTGATCCGAACAGGTGGCTGGTGACTGAGGCAGCTCCTTTCACCGCTTTCTCGAATGCGGCTGGCGAGGAGTAGACGCTGGAGCGAACGTCAAGCATTACGAGCGCTTGTGACTGCCATGGGGTCTCGAGTTGGCGGATCATCAGCTGGTCACGCTTGGCGGAAGTTGGCCAGTGAACCCGTCGGAGGTCGTCTCCAGTGCGGTATTCGCGGATGGTATAGAAGTCCTCGCCACCGCGGTGGGAGAACTCCGGGCGCGAGGCGTGTACGGCGGGATCGCGTCCGCGAACAACCGGAAAGCCGGTCAGTCGTTCGACCTCTGGATAGACCACCAGACGGTCGGAGCCTCCAACGATTGACCGTCGTCGTGCGAAACGGAACGGGTCGTGGAGCACGAGCACAGCCGGTCCGACGGTGTAGATGCCTCTTGGTCGGCAAACGATTTGATAGTTGGCGATTACCGACTCGTTCGCCTTTATGGACGAGGCATGGAAGCGGGCTGACCCGAGACCGCCAACCTCATCTTCGAACGTCGGATTCAGGATGCGGAACCGGCCGTCGTTGGAGATGGTCGCTTCAACAACTGCCTGGTCGCCTTCGTAGACAAGCGATGGGTTGATCTGGCGGACGATTGAGACTCGCGGTCGCGAGATACGCACATACAAAAGGCCAACGGCGATGCCGATGAACAACAGCAGGGCGGTGATGAGCAGTTCGAGCTCGCCGAGGGCCGCCCATAGGGCGGTCAGAGCGAGTCCCGCTCCAGCTGCCGCCCAGCCCCGGTCGGTCAGCATCAGGCGGGTTTGCTCATTCCGGGCACCCGTAGGTGTGACAATACGCCGTCAATGACCGATTCCATGGTGGTGCCGCGCATATGGGCTTCCGGGCGCAGGATCATGCGGTGGGAGAGAACCGGACCAGCCACCAGTTTTACGTCATCGGGTGTCACATAATCGCGTCCATCCATGGCGGCTCTGGCTCGCGAAACGCGCTGAATGAACAAGGCTGACCTCGGAGATGCCCCGAGCATGATCTCGGCGTTGCGCCGGGTTCCTTCAATCAAATCAACGATGTACTCGCGCACCGAGTCTGCCACATGGATTCGCCGGGCAACATGGATCATGTCGTTGATGTCGGCTCCGGATACGACCGGTTTGATCTCGTGGAACTGAGAGGTCATTCCATGACGATCAAGTATCGATATGGAGTCTGAACGATCCGGGTACCCGATGACCAGTCGCATCATGAAACGGTCGAGTTGAGCCTCGGGGAGCGGATAGGTTCCTTCATGTTCGAGTGGGTTCTGGGTGGCGATCACCATGAATGGTGGAGCCAGGCTTCTGGTGGTTCCATCTACGGTTACCTGGCGCTCCTCCATCGCTTCGAGTAGCGCAGCCTGCGTTTTTGGCGACGCCCGGTTGATCTCGTCACCGACGACGACGTTGGCAAAGATCGCCCCGGGCTTGAACTCGAACTCGCTGGTTTGTCGGTTCCAGATACTCACGCCGGTTATGTCGGATGGGAGGAGGTCGGGGGTGAACTGGATCCGTTGAAAGGTGCTTTCGATCGAGCGGGCAAGTGATTTGGCAAGCTGGGTTTTGCCGACGCCAGGAACGTCTTCGATCAGGACGTGTCCTTCGGCCAGGAGGCAGGCGATGAGCAGGTCGATCACTTCGCGTTTGCCTTGAATGACCTGAGCGATGTTCGACGCGATCGCTTTGTGCCGGTCGGCGAACTTCGCCAGCTCATCTGGTTGTGGTATCTCGACCTGCACCGGCGTGCTCCCTTTTTTTGGCGAATTGAAAGCCTATCAGACGAGGCTTTTTAGGGCCTCCGGGTTACTATCGTCCGCGGGCGAAGGAAGGTTCCTCGTGTATAAGATGGCTCTGGTGGTGCTACGGCATCCAACAGTTTGGTGGGAGGGTTTCCGAACAATGTGGAGTATGCGAGCGCGGGGTGGACGGACGTCTCCCGATTACCTTCGATGGCGCACGGCGACCGCGTACGGCGATCCGGCTGCTGAGGTTGACGCCCGGGATGTTATCGAGTTCCTCCGGTGGCGTCGTAGACAGCGAAGTCTCGCCTCTTGAAACCTTTGGAAGAGTCGTTACTCAGCGTGGCGGGGATCGAACAGGCGCATGTCCGACTATCTGATGACGGTCCGGCAGGCGTGCGGGTGGTTCTCGCCGCCGACGCCGATCGAGCGATGGTGGCGAACGCGATCCGGGAGCTGTTCACCACTCGTGGGCTGACCGTCGCCGTCGACGAAGGTCCACCCGGGCAGGAGCCGGACGAAAGCGACTTTCCGGTCCTCCCTCGCATGGTCGAGCACGGCCATCAGGCCCAAAACGGCGGACAGCTCGAATCCGGGCCTCCGGAACCCCGGGTGGAAACGCCACCGAATCCGCCTTCCACCGCGGCTCCCTCCATGCTCGGCCCCGTCCAGCTTGCTGTAGCGGTTTCGGAAGGCCCGACGTATTGCGATGTGGCAGTGCGGGTCGGCCCCGATCGACGCTCGGTGCGCCGATCGAATTCTGACCCGACATCGATCCGGGAGGCGATCCTCGACGCTCTCAACGAGGCGACCGGCCGAGCGGGGATTCGGCCAACGATCGTCTCGGTTGACCTGCGTGAGGTGGCTCACAACATGATGGTGACGGTAGTCCTTGAGTCATCGGGCCAGGTTGGTGTCGGTTCGGCGCTATTGCGGGGGACCGAGTTCCACGCTTTCGGGATTGCCGCTCTCGCCGCATTGCAGCATCTGCCGACGTTCTGAACGCTCGCAGGGTTGGAAGGGCGTTAGGCGAGCGCCCGGTCCGGGTCCGGCTCGTTGGTCGGCAACGAATCGACGAACTCGACTATCACGTCCGGTATAGGTTCGGATGCGACGTCCTCGACCGCCATGAGTTCGGTCGGTGCCGTGTTTCGCGCGATGTGGAACACGGCAGCTTTGTTGAGTACGTCGCGAATCAGCATCCGGGCCGGGTCCGTGGGGGGAACGGATAATGCCAACAGGTCGTCTTCCTCGGTGGATGCGACCGAGATTCCCGTTCCTCTGAGCTCGAAGAGC
>CAWKAG010000066.1:0-11691 GCA_963847455.1 uncultured Acidimicrobiia bacterium | reverse complement strand
GAGCAGTATCCACCATCGGACAAACCAAGTCGACGATCTCGGCGACTGTGGCGAGTACTTCAGGTTGCGACGGCATCCCGATGGTTGCTCGGACCGTGATGGTGGGCACTCATCGTCGATCACCGATGCGTTCAACCGAGTGGCCGCTGTGCAGGACCACCGACATCACCCGCAGATCGGTGGCTACCGGAGTCTGAAGAGCCATCGTTTGCAACCAGGCTTCCTCAAGCTGCAGATATCGCAGGTCGAGCGGGTCATCATCCCGAATCACCTGCTGAGCCGCAACGGCATCGCGACTCACCAGCGCTGCTCCGGCCCGCTGGACCATGTCGCGGGCGTAGGTGCCCATTGACACCACCTCGTCGACCATATCGTCGAGGTGGTCATGAAAGCTTCGTCTTTGATCACTCATCCGAATCGTCCCGTGATGTAGTCCTCGGTTGACTTTTCCTTGGGGTTGGTGAAGATGGCCGTGGTGTCGTCGAACTCGACAAGTCGACCCGTTCGATGACCGTTTTCGGAAACATCAACGTTGAAGAAGGCTGTACGATCCGAGACCCGGGCAGCCTGCTGCATATTGTGAGTGACGACGATGATCGTGTACTCCCGCTTCAGCTCGGTCATTAGCTCCTCAATGCGGAGCGTTGCGATCGGGTCGAGCGCTGATGCCGGCTCGTCCATCAAAACGACGTCAGGACTGGTTGCGATGGCCCTGGCGATGCAGAGGCGCTGCTGCTGGCCACCAGACAATGCGTTGGCGGATTCGTGGAGCTTGTCCTTCACCTCTTCCCACAAAGCCGCCTTTTTCAGCGATACCTCGACAAGTTCGTCGAGCCCCGTCTTGATACCGGCAATCTTGGCCCCGAATGCGATATTGGCGTAAATCGACTTCGGGAAGGGATTCGGCTTCTGAAACACCATACCAATGTGGCGCCGCACCTGAACCGGGTCGACTTCCGCTGAATACAGATCGACCCCGTGGTAAGTAAGGCGACCGGTGACCTTGGCCGATTCGATAAGGTCGTTCATACGATTGAAGCAGCGCAGCATCGTCGATTTCCCGCATCCCGATGGGCCGATCAATGCCGTGATCTGATTGGGCTGCACGACCATCGAAACGTTCCGAACTGCCGGAAATGATCCGTAATGCACAGTGAGGTCCCGAGCTATGAGGATTCCCGATTCGTGGTCGTCCGAAGCACCGACTGGCGGGTCAACCGATTCGGACAGGTGTTGGGCGGGCATTCGATTAGTCATCGTAGTGCCTTCGTCTCGAAACGATCTCGCAGGAGGATAGTTGTCGCGTTGACGCTCACGAGTAGGACCAGTAGGACGACAACAGCCGCCGCAGTCAGTTGGACGAACTCTTCCTGCGGTTGGCGGGCCCAGTTGAACACGACCAGTGGTAGCGCGGTATATCGCTCATCGGTGATCAGCTGAACGACCGACGCATCGGCGGAGGGCTGAAAGAAGTTGGTCACCAAAGCACCGGCCAGCAGCAGCGGTGCTGATTCCCCGAAGGCACGAGCAATTGTCAGGACGGTGCCAGTCAGAATGGAAGGCAGAGCGATAGGGAGCACGTGGTGGCGAATGGTCTCCCATTTGGTCGCCCCCACGCCAAAGGATGCCTCCCGGACGGTGCTCGGCA
The DNA here is from genome assembly GCA_963847455.1 of uncultured Acidimicrobiia bacterium. Lineage (GTDB taxonomy): Bacteria > Actinomycetota > Acidimicrobiia > Spongiisociales > JAENVV01 > JAENVV01. Next base: position 10,043 of record CAWKAG010000066.1, on the reverse strand, counting down.
CGGCCCGCAGGGCCTCCGATGTTGTGATGATCATGATGGGAAGCACGAGGACAGTCAGCGTCAAACCCCCGGAAACTACGGTCCGACCATTCGTCAGTCCGCCCAACAAGTTGACAAAAAGCGCCAATCCCAGAATGCCGTACACGACCGATGGGACCCCGGCCAGATTGCGAACATTGGCCGTGATGAGACGCGTGAGCCAGCTGTCCGTGGCGTACTCCTCAAGATATATCGCCGCCGACACCCCGAGCGGAAACCCGATCACCAGCACGAACATCGTCAACGCCAACGATCCCAATATGCCCTGCAGGACACCGGCCTTGGCCGGGTCCGCCGACAACGGCGAGGCTACGAAATCCATTCCACGATCCGCAAAGACCGGAAGAGCTGTTCTGACCGTATCGGCCAACAAGGTGATCAGAACGAAAAGCGACGAGAAAAGACTCAACAGCAAAGCGGCGGCCAGCAGCGAATCGATCAGGTTGAAGCGTCTTCCTGCCAGAGCGGCTCTCACGAGGTCAGGGGTGGGCGTTATGCGAGTCGCCATTGTTAGTACCTCTGCCGATAGCGTCGAACGACCCGTTCGGAGATGATGTTCAGGACGAACGTCATGACAAACAGGAGTAGGCCGACAAAGAACAAGCTTTGGAAGGCCGCGTTGTCGCCAGCTACCTGATCGGACCCGATAGCGAGCGCTGCGATCGCACCCGTCAGCGTGATTCCGCCCTCTAGTGGATTGGCCGTAAGGATGCCGGCGTTTCCGGCCCGGCGAGCGCGACAACCATCGTTTCTCCGATTGCCCGCGAAATAGCCAGGATGATCGCCGCTGCAATCCCGGACAATGCCGCGGGCACTACGACTCGCAAGCTGACATGCCACGGCTTGGCGCCTAGACCGTAAGCGGCCTGGCGCAACGAATCGGGAACCGCTCGCATGGCGTCCTCGGAAATCGAAGCTACAAGAGGCACAATCGAGAATCCCAACTCCCAAGCCGGCTGCCAGCAGGTTCGAGGTCTCAGCTGTTGAGAACAACCGCTTGACGAGTTGCGGGGTAATGAAGTTCAAAGCGAAGACACCCAGAACAACACTCGGAACGCCAGCCAGAACCTCAAGCGTTGGCTTGAGGAGGCGCCGCGTGCCTGGCCTGGCATATTCGGACAAGTAGATCGCCGACCCGATCCCCAATGGAACTGCCAGAGCGATCGCCACTCCGGTAATGATGGCCGAATGTGCCACAAGTGCCATCACCTGGAACCTGCCACGGCGAGGAAACCAGCCGTTGGCGAAGAACTGGGAGAAGTCGATCTTGTCGAGAAACGAACCTGCCTCGCCAAAAAGCGACACGACGATCGCGACGCTGATCGCAACCGAGAAGGCCGCCGCAGCCAAGAAGGTGCTGCGCACCAACGCCTCCCGACGTTGGCGTGCAGGATCGCCCCTCAGATCGATCACCGGGGAAGCTGTCAAGAGCTTGCGGCCTCCCAGGCTGACCGGGTGGCGCTCAACAACTCCTCGGGAAGCGTCACGTAGCCAGCCTTCGACACATTGGCGATACCCTCATCTGACAGGTAGAAGTCGATGAAATCCACGAGGGCCGTATCGGTGCCGAGATCATTAGTCTTCACGTAGATGAACAAAGGCCGTGACAACGGGTAGCTGCCATCAGCAATTGTCTCCACTGACGGGTAACGCAACCCTCGCCGCCATCAACGTCAAATGGCTTTGACCACGTCCGAGTTCTCGATGAAGAAGGCAAACCCTACCCAACCAAGCGAAGTCGGATTCGAGGACAGGTTGTTGACGATGACATTGTCGTTTGCTTCTGGTGAATAGTCAGGCCGCGTCGTCTCCTCAGCTCCCCTTTCACTGGCGATGTCGGCGATGACGAGTTCGACAAACGTGTCAAACGTTCCCGATTCCTCGCCGGGGGCCGTTACGACCAAGGGGACATCTGGGTACGGCGCATGGATGGCACCCAATTCGGCGGCAATGGCGTTTGCGTCCGACCAGTTGTCGAATCCTTCCGACTCAGCCCCGAGCAACGCATACAGGTCGTGGTAGTCAAGGCAACTTATCGCGCTATTTTCTGGCGATGTCAGAACTGTCAGTCCATCAAAAGCAATCTGAAGCTCAACATACTCGATCCCGGCGCTGGCGCAGTTTTCAGCTTCAGAAGCCTTGATGGGACGGGACGCGTCCGCGACGGCGGTTTCTCCTGCACAGAAACGAGCAAACCCGTCTCCGGTGCCGGGCCCCTCGACCGAGATGCCAACCGACGGGTTCGCCGCGCCGAATGCTTCCTGAATTAGGGCGGTGATCGGTTCAACCGTCGAGGACCCTGAAACCTCGATGGATCCAGTGGTGGTTTCAGATGAACCGGCTCCGGTCGCATCAGAATTCGTGTTGTCGACGCTTGCACTGCCGCAAGCTGCCAAAACCATTGTGAACCCGATGAGAATGACCAGCCGCGTACCTACCATGTTCCCCACGTCGTATTTCTCCTAGTTCGATTTGATCAAGAAGGTAACTGACCCGGGTTGCCATCAGCACTCCTAAGAGTGAACGCCAGGTGAACCTTAGGAAGAACATCCTTGCGCCGGACGCGCTCCAGTTAGGCTTGAGATCGGAGGGTCGATTGAGGAACGTCATACTCGGGTTTATCGCGATTCTGCTGTTCCCTGTTGTTATCGTCGTTGCCATCGCCGGGTTGTCTGGGATCATCGCTCGGGGAGCGAGTTCCGCCGTATCAGCCGAATCGGTCAACGGGTTCACGCTCGAGGAGCTCAAAGCCTTCGAGATGCACGCCGTGGGAGGGCCTGAGACGCAGTTCTACCCCCTCTCTACCGTCCTCAGTTCCTTTGATCGGCGAGCCAGCACACTGGCGTTCGGACGCGATGTCGAGCCGCAGTCCGGCCACGTGGTTTTGGCAAGCGCCGACTACCAAGACATCGTTGCCTATTACCAGGAGATTCTCGACGCCGACGGATGGACCAAGATCCGCGTTCCAACCCCGATGGCCGCTTTCGGCGAAGAGGAGGCACCCGTGGCGTGGCAGAAGGAGAACGTCGTCTTTCGCCTGGTACGAAAGACGGACGGTCGACTACTGGTCGAGGCCGGCGGATCGGGAGGCGATACCGTGTATGAGTATTTGGTCGTCCCATTGTTCCCGACGGACGAGTAGTGATCCGCTAGGTTCGGTTGAGTGAATGCACGACTTGCCCGACGAGACGATCTGGATTCGATTCAGCGGATCGGGACGCTCTCGATCCTGCACAGCTACGCGGGCTTTCTGCGGCCAGAAACGCTCGACGCCTGGTTGGAAGGGGTCTATTCGACTGAGGCACTTACCCGTCGATGGCAGGACCATCCTGTCTATATCGCTGACATCGACGGGGTGACTGCGGCCTTCGCCGATGCGTTCATCGAGGACGACCGGATCTTTCTCTCGGCCCTTTTCACCCTTCCTGCGTTCCGGTTGCGTGGGGCTGGCCGATCCCTCGTTCAGCAAGTAAGGAACGTCGCGAAACTGCTTCCGGTCACTTGCGACGTACTCCTGGGCAACGAAGACTCAGAACCGTTCTTTGAGCGGCTGGGGTTCGTTCCAGGCGAAACCCTGCGAACCACCATCTTCGGCGAGCAAGTAGTCGAGCGCCGGTGGTATCTCGATTCCGTTGGCGAAGAGGTTACCAACGGTGCGGGAGCGGCCGGCGCCCGGTCTTGATTCCCGGCTCTTTTCCCAAAGTGTTGCTCCACGACCACCTGGACGGCGGTCTCAGGGTTGACACCGTGATCGAACTCGCTACCGCCGACCTGCCGACCCGATCGTCGGTCGAGTTGGCGGACTGGTTCGACCAAGAAGGTGTCCACTCCTTGGAGCGATATCTCGAGGCCTTCGGTCTCTCCGTTTCCGCCATGCAGACCGCCGGCAACCTCGAGCGAATCAGCTACGAGAGCGCCGCTGATCTGGCCGCCGATGGCGTCGTGTACGCCGAGTTACGTTTCGCTCCATCCTTGGCCACCGATGGTGGATTGCTCATCGAAGACGTCCTCGTCGCCATCGACGCGGGACTGGATCGAGCGGAATCCGAGACCGGGATTCGCACCGCAATCATCGTGGACGCCATGCGACAACACTCTGACTCCGACGAGGTAGTGACGGCAGCACTGAGATCCAACCTGCCACGGGTTGTCGGTTTCGATCTCGCTGGTCCTGAGGCCGGATTCCCACCGGATCTCCACCGGCGCGCTTGTGAACGTGCCCTCCAAGCCGGCCTCGGCCTCACCATCCACGCCGGCGAAGGCGCCGGCGTAGCTTCCATCGAAGCCGCGCTACGGTGCGGAGCTCAGAGAATCGGACACGGCGTTCGCATTATCGAAGACTGCCACCTCGACGATGGAAAGATCACCGACCTCGGCAAGGTGGCGACGGAGGTGCGAGACCGCCAGATAGCCCTCGAGCTCTGTCCGACCTCCAACCGACACACGCTCGGAATGGCATTGAGCGAACATCCAATCGATCAGCTCCATCGAACCGGGTTCTTGGTGACCGTCAACACGGACAACCGGCTGATGAGCCGGACCAGCATGACCGGGGAGTTTGCCCAGCTGGCGGACACATTCGGATGGCTTCGGGAAGACTTCCAGGCGGTCACCGAGAACGCCCTCGACGCTGCGTTTAGCGATGCAGGGATCGCCCGTGCGATTCTGGAAGAACAGATCCGACCGGGGTTTGCAGCCCCTACTTGATCTGCTCTTGGAGCCAGGTCACCACATCGGCAATGACTTCTGGGCCTTCTGGTTCGTTGAACACTTCGTGGCGCAGGCTCGGGTATAGCTTGCGACTCACTTTCTCCCCGAGAGGCGCAGAGAAGTGGGCCGGAACCAGTTGGTCGGCGCCACCATGGACGATATGGGTCGGCATGGTCGGAACCTGGTCAGCGACCTCTTTCATGGCGTCGAACATCTCAGCTCCCATCCGCGTAGATGCTTTCGTGTACACGAGTGGATCCGCAAAGTAGCGCTCGGCAACCGACGGGTCGCGAGAGAGGTGTTCGCCATCAACGGGGTTGGGAATCGTGAGCTTGGGCGCAATCCTGGCCAACAGAGGAGCCAACGTGCGCTGCCACGCCGGCACATTCGCGTCGATAGCCGGGGCCGACAGCACGAGATAGTCGGGAGCCGGTGTGCGGCTAAGAGCGTATTTGAGGGCGATAAGCCCGCCGAGCGAGTGTCCGAGCAGAACTGTCGGCAACCCAGCCTCGGCGCTTGAGCTCAGCTCGTCTCCTACTGCGTCGAGGTACTCCTCGAATGAGTCGATATGGCCCCGTTTCCCGCCGGAACCGCCAAAGCCGGGCAGGTCGAACGAGCGGACCTTGAGGCCGGCCTCGGCCAACTGTCGACCAACCAGTTCGTAGCGGCCGGAGTGTTCGGCAATGCCGTGAACAAGCAGTAAGGAGGCCCACGGCCGATCCGGCCGCTCCCAGGTCCGCACCAAACGGGTGTGATCGCCGATCGTCACCGACTGAACATTGCTCAGGCTCACGCAGGTTGCTCCCATCTTCCGTCGTCGTCCAAACGGACAATCCGAGGCGCTCCTGGCATCCGGGTTGGTGGAACCATCTCGTCGTTCTGGTCGGGCTCTTCAAGTCCGTACTTGATGACCAGATGAAGGTAATCACGTTGGTACAGGATGCGACAACTCACATCCGGATGGTGCTGGGCGAGCAGGCGAACCTTCCGATTCTTCTTGGTGACCAGTTTCTGGTTCATCGTCGTGATCTCGATATACGTTCCTTCGCCCGGTAAATAGAAGTCAGGTGTGAAGTAACGCGCCGGTTCACCGGCCTCGTCATACCCGATTACAAAGGAGGTCGGTTCGTAATCCCAGGCCAGACCGTAGAAGTCGAGCAGCTTGGCGAACTGACGTTCACTGTTGTGGGCGAAGTCGATGGTGTCGGCTCGCTCTGGATCGAGGGACCCGTCGATTAGAGGGCCTCTCCCAGCGCCGGAGTAGCTTCGGATGGGGCAAGGACATCTCCGAACAAGCGGTGAATCTCCCCTTCGAGCTCGGCTTGAACCGGCCCAACCGCGATCCCGAAAACACCCTGGCCGCGCCGAAACACGTCGACCACCTCGTCGGGGCTCTTGGCCGCGTAGATCGTCGAACCATCCGACAGGAGAGTCACATCGGCCAGCGGATTGTCGCTCTGCATCTGTTCGCGAAGGATATCCATCGCCTGACGGATACGTTTGAGGCTCATCCCGGCGTCCAGGAGACGCTTAATGACCTTCAGCTGCACCACATCCGAAAAGGAATACAACCGTTGCGAGCCCGAACCGTGGGCATCCTGAAGCGACGGCGTCAGCAAATCCGTCCTCGCCCAGTAATCAAGCTGGCGATACGTTATGTTCACTACTTTGCACACCTGCGGTGCACGAAATCCATGTGTTGTCACGGTTGGGCTTCCTCCTGCGTGGAACTTGGTTACACGCCCGTAATTACCCCACCGTGAAGTTACTCAGCCCCACTCGCCGTGTCAACGACCGACATCTTTCTCAGTGCCTCCAACTGCTCAAAAGTACCGATCGCCACTAGGGATTGGCCAGGTAAGAGCATGAGATCGGGATCGGGGTTGATGATGACTCCCGAAGTTGGATCATCGATCCCGACCACCATGGCCCCGAGGCGTTCGCGAATCGCGGCCGACTTGAGGGTCTCCCCAATCAACACGCCTTCAACCAGGATCCGCTCGACCCGCAGCTCAAAGTGGCGACTCCCCTGCATCACGAACTCAATCACGTCACCAAAGCCCCGTTGCATGGCCATCACCGCCATCCGACGTGCCCCTACCCGATTGGGCGCCACCACTCGATCGGCGCCAGCCAATTGGAGCTTCTCCTCGGATTCTGCTTCGTCGGCGCGAGCAATGACGTGTACATCGTTGCGGATCGCCTTGGCCGACAGACAAATCACCAGGTTATCCGCGTCGTTTCGGACGCTGGCCATCACCGAAGCCGCCCGATCAATACCAGCCTGATCGAGTGAAGCATTGGAGGTCGCGTCACCGAGCACCACCAGCGCTCCGTGGGATTCGGCATAGGCGAAACGATCCTCGTTGATCTCAATGACCACGACGTCCTCGCCGCCATCCACCAGGTCCTGCCAGACCGACTCGCCGACTCGCCCGAACCCACAAAGAATATGGTGGTTTGATAATCTGTCAATATCTCGCTGCAAACGGCGTCTCCTGCCTGAAATTGAAGTTGATTCTACGATGAGCTCAAGTCCCACGCTCGCCGTGTAAAAGACCGACCCCAGTCCCGAGACAATGAGCGCAACGGTCCATAGTCTGCCAACCACCGACAGCGGAAACACTTCCGCGAAGCCGACGGTCGTGATGGTCATGACAACCATGTAGAACGAGTCAAACCATGGCGCTCCTTCTATCAGCCGATAACCGATCGTCCCGATCAGGGTAACGGCAACCATGAACGACGCGGCGCGGCGGAACCGCTGCCTCACGGCGAGGGTACTTCGAAGTCACCCGGATCGATGTCATCAAGGAACTCTCGAAAACGATCAATCTCGTCTTCGGACAAGTCGTCATCTTCTTCGCCTTCCAACTCGATCCCGGCATCGTCGAGCACTTCTGGCGTTGCGAAAATGGGGGATCCGGTTCGAGCGGCCAAAGCCAGCGCATCGGACGGCCGAACGGACAAGGTGACATGATCGGCGTCGCGGGTTAGGTCCAGATCCGCATAGAAGACGCTGTCACGGAGACCGGTAACCACGACCCGATCGACCTGGGACCCCAAGGCTTCGGTGAGCATTTTGAGCAGGTCATGGGTGGTGGGACGCACCGATTCAACCCCTTCGAGCGCATACGCAATAGCGGTTGCTTCGACAGCACCAATCCAGATGGGCAAGTAACGGGTCCCCTGACGCTCTCGCAACAGCACGATCGGCTGGTTGGAGGGCAGCTGAATTCTTACCCCTACAAGGTCGACTGGTACTGGATCGCTCATAGGGCAAGGTTATCACCGTCTCACCTTCAAGGCTGGCCTGTGCCAAACATCCAGGATCGGAAACGAACGTCGCGAAATCCATCACGGCCCATAGTCCGGGAAGATTGCGATAAGCGTTCTCCCAGTCCATGCCGTATCCGAGCAGGAATTCATCTCCCACCTCGAAGCCTCGATACTCGAGTGGCACGTCAACCAGACGGCGGGCACTCTTGTCGATGAGGGTTACGGTGGACAGCGACGCCGGGCGACGGATCTCGATCATGCTGCGCAGGCTGCTGAGGGTCAGGCCGGTATCCACGATGTCCTCCACCAATACGACATGTCGATCGGTCAGGTCGGTCGCACAGTCATAGGCGATGTCAACCCGGCCACCCTCGCCAAATCTGGTCAGGCCGAGGAAATCGACTTCTAGTTCGAGGTCGGCTGAGCGGGTCAAATCCGCCAGGAATGGTACGGAGCCGTTCAATATTCCCAACGAACACCGGGACTTTCCCCGCATACTCGGCGGATAGCTGGGCTCCCAACTCGGCGATTCGGGACCGAAGCGTCGCCGGATTCACAATTTCAACCACGGTCGACGATGTGGTCATTGTTCGAGCCCCCACAGCCAGTTCCAGTACCGACCCGCCCAGGCAAATGAGTCACGGAGGGCGGGGAAGCGCATGAACCCGATCCGTTCGAATCCCGGTGGTCCCGATGACCTCATCGTTCACGGTGGCGACTACGACTACGCCACCTTCACCTGACCGGGGCTCGGCGACCACTTCATTGCCGGTGGGACCGAATACCTCGACCGGATCCTCAGCGAGCGCCGGTTCAACGTCGTCGCCGGTTCTTACGATCCCCAATTGCTGGGCTATATCGAAGACGGAAAGCACCGTAAACGCCTCAAAACCAAAATTCAATAGTTGGGCGCTGTCAGCAAAATGGTCTTCAGAGTTCATTACCACGGCATAGATGCGCCGACCATCGCGTTCGGCTCCGGCGATAAGCGTCAGTCCGGCCTGATCGGTATACCCGGTCTTTACGCCAAAGGCGCCCTCGTAGGTTCTGACGAGTTCATTGGAGAGTCTGGCTTCCCTGGCGGTCCCATCTGGAGCGGGCGGCATGTCGTATGTGGTGGTCTTGACGATCTCGGCGAACTCTGGATTCTCCATGCCATACCGGGCAATTGTCAGTAGATCACGGGCAGATGAATAGTGACCCGGTGCGTCGAGTCCATGCGGGTTGGCAAAGCGGGTGTTTTCGAGTCCGAGCTCGGCAGCCTTGTCGTTCATCATCCGAACGAAGCTGGCAACTGATCCCCCTACATGTTCTGCCAGGGCCACGGCCCCATCGTTGGCTGACTGGAGTAACAGGGCATACAAGAGGTCGTCTACGGTCATCGACTCGCCGGCGTAGAGACCTATCTCGGACTCCCCTGCCTCAGCTGCATTGGCCGAAATCGTCACGCGATCCGTCAGCGTGGTGTTCTCCAAAACAACGATCGCGGTCATCATCTTGGTGGTTGAGGCCATCGGACGCTGCTCGTCGGGGTCGAGGTCACCGAGCACCTGGTCGAATGTTTCGTCGTACAGAATCCACGACTGGGCCGTCACCGAAGGCGGCTGGGGAATAGGCAGTCCCTCAAGCGGAATCGGGATCTGCGTGACGACTGCCGGGGCCAAGGCCGTCGCTCCGACGATTGGAGTCGACAGCAACGTCAGAACGATCGTGAGGACCGTGGAGATCCGGGTCATCTGTCGAGAATGGCGGCAAGTTCCTCGCGGAGAAGATGCATGGTGGTAGTTGAGAATGACCTGGCAAGAATCGCCATTCGATCGGCGACGTTCTGCTGCGCTTCGGGGCTTGAGGATTGGCGTAAAGCGGGGCGACCAGCTGCTGCACGAGGTCGCCTGCCGATCTGCCGTGACGCAGGATCGGATCTGACACCGGATTCGAGTCCGAGATCGACGCACGAGCCTCCCTTGCTTTGCGACCGCCAACGCATCCGGGCTGAAAGGTCGCCTCTGGTGCGT
>CAWKAG010000065.1:0-50158 GCA_963847455.1 uncultured Acidimicrobiia bacterium | reverse complement strand
CGCTTTTGTTTCTCCAAAGCTATCAATTTGTACTGCAGCTGTGAATACTCCTGTTCTGAAGCAGAGTCCAACTGCACCTGCAACGCAGCTATCTGACGGTCGATCGCCTGTCGGTGGACTGCCTGGACGATCTCCTGAGGATTGCCCTCCGGGGGTTCGTCCAACATCACGGTCCGCAGAAACGATTGCACGTCTTCATCACTCACCGCATTGATATCAACCTTATCGGCAGTTGCTCGTTGTGCACTGAGTATTTCGAACACTTCTCGATAGTCGGGCCGGCCGATCCACTCCGGTTCGAACGTCACATCGCCAAGATGATTGGCCACCACCAGCCGCAACAGCTCACGCTCGAGTCGTTCGCCGCCGGTCCTGGGGGGTGGGAAGTGTCGAACGGGCCGAGCATTCTCGGCTGTAGGTGCTGCCGACGCAGTCGTATTTCTGCGACCCCCTTTGGCCGCCTGCTCAACGGCTTCCGTGACAGCCGCTGCGTCAGCGCCGGTGAGACGAACGATGTACCTGGCGTACTCGGCACGGGCGACCTTGTCAGTGAGTCGCCCGACGATCGCCGCACACGCCTTGACCGCCCTGGCCCGTCCTTCCGGTTCGTTGAGCCGATGCGAGCGCACCTCACCCTCCAGCCGGAACATCAGCAGCGGAATCGAGTCGTCGATCGCCTTACGCAAAGCCGAATCATCACCGTCCTGGACCATGTCGGCCGGATCACGTCCCTCGGGCATGCGTGCCACCCGCAGATCCAACCCGAGTTCTGCCGGCAGATGAAGTTCGTCACCGCGAATTGCCGCACCAGCACCGGCCTGATCTGCGTCGAATGCCAGCACGATCACATCGGTAAATCGTCGCAACAGGTCGAAGTGGTCCTCGCCGAGCGCCGTTCCGCATGATGCGACCGCCAGCGGCATGCCGGCCCGATGCAGCGCGATGACATCGGTGTAGCCCTCCACCACGATCGCCAAACGGTTGAGCGTGATGTCCTTGCGGGCTTTGTCGAGACCGTAGAGAAGCTTTGCCTTCGAATAGAGCTTTGTCTCGGGTGTGTTGAGATACTTCGGTCCCTCGCCATCGAGCAGCCGGGCACCGAACCCAACCGCATCGCCCTTCACATCCCGGATAGGGAACATGACCCGCCCATGAAACCAATCGATCACTGAACCCCGCTGGGACTTGCGCGCGCCAGACCGGCGGCGATCAGGTCCTTATCCTTGAACCCTTCCTTCGTGAGGTGACGGACCAGGTCCGTGCGCGAATCAGCAGGCGAAAAGCCCAACTCGAACTGGTCGACGACCTCCCCGTCGTAACCTCTCCCCCGCAGATAAGACCTTGCCGAACCAGCGTCGGTTCCCTTTTTGAGCCGCTCCGTGTAGAAGACGACCGCCGCGTCTGTCGCATCGACCAGGCGTTGGCGTTCACCCCGACGCTGAGCAGCTTTCGGATCGATCCGCAGTGTCACACCAGCCTGTCGGGCCAGCACTTCGACGGCCTCTGAGAAGTCGAGGCCCTGGGTTTCCTGCACAAACTTGAAAATGTCGCCGCCCGCCCCACAACCAAAACAGTGGTAGAAACCCCGAGCAGGATCAAGCGACATCGAAGGCGTCTTTTCTTGATGAAATGGGCAGATCGCTTTATGAGAGCGACCGGATTTCTTGACGCTCGTAACAGCTTGAACCAGGTCGACGATAGACGTCGACTGCCTGATCTTCTCGATGTCGTCACGATCGTAGGCCACGTCCAAACCCTGCCTTCTCTGGACGCTCACGATAGCCGGGCAAACTGACCTCGCTACCCGCCCAGGATCATGGGCCGCCCGTGCCACATGCTCGCCGTTCTTGCCTGAATGGACGCGAATTCGGCTCGGCATCGACCAGCTCTAGAATGCGACGCGATGGATTTGCAGGAACCACAACCAGACACCGATGTCCCGCCCTATGTTGAGCACCTCGGCGCCTCACGCGAGTACTGGCGCGACATCATCCTGGGCGTCAACGATGGCCTGGTGTCCATGTTCTTGCTGGTGGCGGGCGTGGTCGGAGGCGCACTCGACACACGGACGGTTCTGCTCACCGGAGTGGCCGGAGCCATCGCCGGTTCAATCTCGATGGGCGTTGGCGAATACATCGCCACCAAGGCTCAAGAAGAAGTGTTTCACGGTGAGGTTGCCCTGGAGCGTGAACATATCAAGTACCACCGCAAGTTTGAGCTCGAAGAACTCAAAGAGATGTTCGTTGACACCGGCTTGAACGGGGCACTCGCGGAAGAGGTGGTAGCCGCCTACGACGAAGACGACGAAGCCCTCATGAAGATCATGATGGCGTTGGAGTTCGGGTTCGTCGATGAACACCGCCGCAGTCCATATGTCGCCATGGCCGTGTCCGGCGGCCTCTTCCTCTCGGGGGCACTGACATCGGTCGTGCCTTTCATGTTCGACGTGACGCCGCGCACCGGACTCATGTGGGCAGCCGTCGTATCGGGAATCGCCCTCTTTGGTGTCGGCGCCGCCAAGACCCTGGCGACCCGCGGTCACTGGTTGCGGGCCGGTTTGGAGAACCTCACCCTGGCCGCCATTGGCGCCGGCGTCTCCTACTACGTCGGGGTCTGGTACCAAGCGAACTTTTAGTTCGGCGAGCTTTTAGTTCGGCGAACTTCGGGAGGCCCGCTCGGCCGGTTGGTCAGCCGAGGTGGTGCAGGAAGAACCCGTAGATATCGGCCGCTTCTTCTATCTGCTTTGAGGTCGGTTTCCCGAGGCCATGTCCAGCCCGCCGCTCGATGCGGATCAGTACCGGCGAGCGGTTGGAATCGACTGCCTGCATCGCGGCTCCCCATTTGAACGAATGCATCGGAACGACCCGATCATCAAACTCGGCGGTGGTGATGAGAATCGGCGGATATTCCCCGGCCGGATCCACATTGTGCAGAGGTGAGTAAGCCAACATGGCGGCGAAAAGCTCGGCATCCTCCTCGGCGTTGCCATATTCGGGGGTCCAGTAACGACCGGCTGTGAAGTGGTGGAATCGCAACATATCGGTAACCGGCACTGCCGAAACGACCGCTCCGAACAGATCAGGCCGTTGCAGCGCCGACACAGCGGTCAACAAACCACCGTTCGATCCGCCGAATATGCCTAGCTGAGCAGGAGTTGTCACTCCTGATTCGATGAGGAATTCGCCACATTGGGCGAAGTCGTCGAACACCCGCTGCTTGCGAGTCAGCATCCCGGCCTCGTGCCAATCTTCGCCGAACTCGGACCCACCCCGAAGGACCGTTGAAGCAAACACCGCCCCGGCTTCAAGCAGGGCAACTCGGGCCGGCGAGAACGTGGGCGTTACTGCGATATTGAAACCCCCGTACCCATACATAATCGTCGGGGCAGGCCCCTGAAGGCCCTTGCGATGAGTCAAGAAAATCGGGAGCTTCGTCCCGTCGTCGGCCGTCGCCAGAACCTGGCGGGTTTCAAAACCCGCCCGATCAAAGGGCGCCTCAGTGGCGTGGAACGTGGTTGTTTGGCCAGACGGGACGTTGTGACGCAGGATCGTCGGTGGATCCAGGTGCGACTGGAAGTTGATAAAGAGGTCATCATCCTCGGCCCGGCCGGCCATTTCGGCCACCGAGCCCATCTCTGGCAGAGAGATGTCGCGCACGTGGTTTCCGGCGAAGTCGAGAATCACCAGTCTCGCGTAGGCGTCATGCAGATAGTTGGCAACGAGGTGCCCACCAACCACGCCCGAGCCCTCCAACGGATCATCCGCTTCCGCAACGATCTGCTCGCTCAGACCGGTCGCCACATCGACGGCGATGATCTTAGAACGCGGGGCATCCTTGTTCGTTTGAACGAAGAACCTGGAGCCGTCCGAGTGGACGAGGCCATAGGCAGCATCAAATTCATCGAAGATCCGATGAAAGCCGAACGCGTCAGGCTCGCCTACTACGGGATCGCCGCCGAGTGGTTTGACGTACAGGCGGGTTTGGCTGGCGGTTCCATCCCAACAGGTGAGGACCAGATACTTGCCATCGTCGGTAAGTTCGGGAAAAAAGCCCAGGCCAGGCAAGTCCGGCCTTTCGTAAACCAAAACGTCGTCCGATCGGGCCGCTCCCAACCGGTGATAGAACACCCGCATATTGGTCTGCTCGGGCAAACCCTCATCGGGGTCCGGATACCGGGGGTAATAAAAGCCGAGACCGTCATCGCTCCACTCGGCGTTGCCGAACCGCATCCCGTCGATAAGATCCCCGGTTTCGAGACCAGTAGCAACTTCCAGCACGTGCATATCCATACGGTCGGAGCCGCCGACGGCCACGTTGAACGCCAGGTACTTTCCATCGTCGGACAGGTAAGTCCCGGTGACCGCCACGGCACCATCGTCCGAGTACGTATTGGGATCGAGAAGCAATTCCGGCTCGCCATCGAGCCCAACCTGACGGTAAAGAATGGGTTGGTCGGCGAGGCCGTCGTTGTAGCCGAACACATAGATGCCTGCCCGCCCGGTTGGCACTGACCAGCGCGGAAAGTCCCACACCTCGGTCATACGTTTCACGAGGGCAGATCGACCCGGAAGATCGCCCAGGTACGAAGCGGCGAAATCGGACTGGGCGGCTACCCATTCCGCAATCTCCTCAGATTCACCCTCTAACCAGCGATACGGGTCTGAGACCAGGGTTCCGTGATAGGTGTCCTGGTGGTCGATGCGGCGAGTTACTGGATAAGACAGTGACATCGGAACATCCTAGGATCCTATGCCTACCCGGGCAGCGCCACGAACTCGATCGTCAACGTTACGTCTTCGCTGACGTTTGCCACGAATGGGACACTCGGAATCACCAACTCGAAATCGGTCCGATTGACAAATGCCGACGCCGTACCTTCCAGCCGTTCCTCCGACCCGGAGACGGCAACGTCGAACGTGACCGACCGGGTGATATCTCGAATAGTGAGATCGCCGGTGACCGTGAACGTGAATGAGTCCGACGCCTCGGTTGGTAGACCATCGACCGACGTCGGCGAGAAGGTGATGAACTCAAAGGTATCGGTGTCGAGGATCGCCCCACGTACGGCTCTCGTCCGGTTACTCGAGTCTGTAGTCAACGTGCGGGCGTTGACCACCACGTCGCCAAGAACCGAAGCAGACGGATCGTTGAAGTCGACGCGGATCTCACCGGCGACCTGATCAGTCGAGCCAACCACGGTGGTGTCGACCCCGCGCAGCTCTTCCTGAAGGGTAAAGCTGACCGTCGACTCGGCAGAAGCGATTGTGTAGGTGCTCGGAGCATCTGGTGCGACCTCGGTCGATGTTGTTTCCACGGGCAGGGAATCGCCGACCGCTGCGCTCGTCGACGATGTCGCGATCGACGGAGCCGTCAACTCGGTTGAGGGGGCTTCGTTACCTGTCGAATAGAACCATGCCAGAGCGCCGCCAACAACGAGCACTCCGACGGCAATAGCAACAACAACGACGCGTTTCATTTGAACTCCCTAACAAGCTTTGGTCACTAGATACGTTTCAGATCACGATCCGGTTCGGTCACCCTAGGAGCAACTGTCCTCTAAGTGACATCAACTCACGAGTCGCAAACGAACGATCGATGCGCGCTACTCGGCTAGTTGGACCAAGCCGCAACAGAGCGGGGCCATCTACGAGATCTTCCCCAAGCACTTCGACACACGCAGATCGAACGCTAACGGTCGCCAACCGTTGACCGTTCGACAACCGTGAGCGAAAGGGGAACGTCGTCGACCTCGGCCCCATCGAGGAGGCTGAGCAACGCGGCGGCTCCGAGTTTCCCCGACTCAAATAGCGGCTGGCGGACTGAAGTCAACCCGACGTAGGGGGCGAGTTCGACGTCGTCGAAGCCGATCACCGAGATGTCCTCAGGAACTTTCAGCCCGTGAGCGGCAACGGACTCCAAGACCCCAAACGCCTGAGTATCGGAGGCAGCAAAGATCGCGGTCGGCCGATCCCCGAGCGACAGCAGTTCACGGGTCAACCGGTGGGCCACCTCGCGACCAAACGGGCCAGTCTTGATGTATTCCGGTTGCGCCCCGAGACCGAAATCAGCCATGGCTTGCAGGTACCCGAGCCGGCGATTGGTCGACGATCGAAACCCAAGACTCTGATCATCGTCGTCGCCGACGAATCCGATGGCCCGGTGGCCTCGATCGAGCAGATACCGGGTAGCCATCTTGCCGCCCGCCACGTCGTCCACCGTCACTGATGGCACTCCATGGAGGGCTACATCGATCGCTACCGTTCTCACTTCGGCGGCCCGCAGTTCCGCCATCGTTACCTCCGACAAGGGCAACGAGATCACCATCAGCCCGGCTGGTTTCGAGCCACCGACTATCGCCGCAATTGCCTGGTCCCGCTGGTCCGGCGTGTCGGCAACCCTAAGCGTGACTTCACGACCTGACGACCGGAGCGCGTCGACCACTCCTTGGAGGCGGGCGTTCACGGATGCCGAAGTCAGGAACGGGACGAGTACGCAGATCGCGTCGGTGCGCCCCATGGACAGCGACCGGGCGCTCTGGTTAGGCGAATATGCCAAACGATCGATCACCTCGAGGACCCGGGCACGGGTATCGGGAGCTACTCGCTCGCGGCCGTTGATCACTCGTGAGACCGTGCCTACCCCAACGCCAGCCTCGCGCGCCACGTCCAGAATTGTGGCCACTGATCGTCCCTCCACTCAAACGTTCTGGAACCGCTTCCAGAACGGATTAGCTGACCCTATTACCCGGTAGGGTCTGCGTCAACCCGTCGTCATCTCGGGGTCAGGCGCTCGGCGAGATACCCGTCGAGTTGATCTATGGACACCCGATCCTGTTCCATCGAGTCCCGATCGCGGACCGTCACGGCTGAATCGTCGAGCGAATCAAAGTCGTAGGTGATGCAATAGGGCGTGCCGATCTCGTCCTGGCGGCGGTATCGACGACCGATCGCCTGCGTGACGTCCATTTCGAGTTCGTAGGTTCGACGGAGTCGATCGGCCAATCGGGTGGCCGGTTCAATCAGTTCTGGCTTCTTCGACAACGGAAGAACCGCTAGCTGATACGGAGCCAGGCGGTGATCCAAGCGCATCACCGTGCGGGTCTCGCCGTTGACGGTCTCTTCGTCGTAGGCATCGATGAGAAATGCAAACGTGGTCCTGGTCGCCCCGGCGGCCGGCTCGATCACATGCGGGAAGAACCGCTCGTCGGCCTCCTGGTCGTAATAGCGCAGGTCCTCACCGCTGTGCTCGGCGTGTTGACGTAGATCGAAGTCCGTGCGGTTGGCGATCCCTTCGAGTTCGTCCCATCCCCAGGGAAACGCGTATTCGACGTCTGCTGTCCCCGCCGAATAGTGGGACAACTCATCGTCGTCATGGGTGCGGATGCGGAGGTGGTCCGGGTGCATACCCAGCTCGGTGTACCACTCATGGCGAGCGCGCAACCAGTAGTCGTACCACTCAGCGGACTCTTCAGGCCGGCAGAAGAACTCCATCTCCATTTGCTCAAACTCACGAGTCCTGAAAACAAACTGGCCCGGGGTGATCTCGTTTCGAAACGACTTGCCGATCTGGGCGATCCCAAATGGCAGACGTAGCCGCTGGGTACGGCGCACGTTTTCGTAGTTGATGAAAATGCCCTGGGCGGTCTCTGGGCGAAGGTACACGAGGTTCTCATCACTTTCGATGGGACCGAGATGCGTACGCAACATCAGGTTGAATTGTTTGGTTTCGGTGAACTGGCCCTTCATCCCACAGGTCGGGCACTGGTCAGCGTTGTCGAGTTTGTCGAGGCGATGCCGAGCGTTGCAGTTGCGACATTCGACCATCGGATCCGTAAACACCTCTTCATGCCCGCTCGCTTGCCAAACCTGGCGGGATTGCAGAATGGCCGAATCGATGCCGACTACATCGGACCGATATTGCACCATCGACTTCCACCACTGGTTCTTGACGTTACGAAGCACGGCGTTGCCGAGCGGGCCATAGTCATAGGCCGAACGAAGTCCGCCGTAAATCTCCGACGACTGGAAGACGAACCCGCGGCGTTTTGAAAGGTTCACGATTGTGTCGAAATCAGCTGGCATGAAAATCCTCGTTGCGAACCGGCATGTTAGGCCGGACCGACGGGGGGTCCCGCCGGTTTAAGGCGTCCGAAACGGCCGCCGTTTAGGCAGTACCGAAACGGCGCACCCGACTTTGGTACTCCACCACCGAATCAACCAGCTCCTGGGCGCCGTAGTCGGGCCAGAGAATGTTGGGAAAGACCAGCTCGGCGTAGGCGGCCTGCCATAGAAGGAAGTTGGATATCCGGTGCTCACCCGACGACCGAACGATGAGGTCTGCGTCTGGCATCCCGGGAATACCCATCAAAGAACCGACCAACGGCTCGTCGATCTGATCTGGCCTGAGCTGTCCGTCCGCCACCAGGACCGCCGCCCGCCTGGCCGCCCGGGCGATGTCGGCACGACCGCCGTAGTTAAACGCAAACACCACGTGCAGCTTGTCATTGTTGGCCGTGACTGCTTCGGCATCGGCCATGATCTCGCGGTTACGGTCGGGCACACGGGGATCGTCAAGTAGGCCCATGAAGTGCATTGCGACGTTTTTTTCGTGGAGTTCGTCGCGGCGGCGCTCCAAAATGTCCCGGTTGAAGAACATGAGGAACTCAACCTCGCTCTCGGACCGACTCCAGTTCTCGGTTGAGAATGTGAAGGCGGTGAGCCACTTCACCCCGAGGGCTAGCGCGCCATCGATCGCCGAAAACAAGGCTGCTTCCCCGGCGGCGTGGCCAGCAGTTCGCTCCAGGCCCCGCGCCTCGGCCCAGCGTCCGTTGCCGTCGAGTATTAGCCCGATGTGGCCGGGAACGTTCGTCAGGTCAACCTGGCTGAGATCTAGATCCTTCGAGCTTGCGCCTTCGGTCATTCCTGCATGACCGACATCGACACGATCTTGCGTTCGAGGTGATACTCAAGAAAGCGGCGAGTTACACCCAGCGTCTCGGAAGGGGGTATCGCCGACGGGTCCGGGAGGTTCCCGATATCTGAGTCTGCGAGTTGCGCCAGGCGGGCGGTGACCCCTTCGCGCAACTTGTAAGCACCCGACGGTGCGCACGAGCCACAGACCACTCCCCCAGCGTCAAAGCTGAACCGTTCGGCTGAAGATGTGCCACAACCGGCACACGACGTAAGTGATGGTGCCAGGCCCAATACGCCGGCGACCTTCAGCATGTATACCGTCATCAGATCGGCGCCTCCCACCCCGTCGTTGAGAGCCAGCAAGCCCCGATGCAACAGGAGAAGTAGTCCAGCACTCGCTTCGTCTTCCTGGGCAACCGCGTCAGCGACCTCCAACATTGTCGAGGCTTCGACGAAACGATCAAGATCTGTTCGGATGTTCGGATAACTCTCGATCGTCTCGACCTGCGTAATCGTGTCGAGGTTGCGTCCTTCGTACAGCACCAGGTCGACATGCATAAACGGCTGGAGTCGTCCACCAAAACGGCTCTTGGTCTTCCGAACGCCCTTCGCCACCGACCGGACCTTGCCGTTGGTGGCGCTGAGAAACACGATGATGTTGTCCGCCTCGCCGAACGCGTAGGTTCGCAAGACGATCCCCTGATCGTGTTTGAGTCCCATGGCTATTCAAACCCGAACCGGTCAAGGATATTCGGTCTTTGTTGCCAGTCTTTTTCGACCCGAACCCGAAGATCGAGATAGATCGACGTCCCGAATAGCGTTTCGAGCTCCGCCCGCGATTCAGCACCGGCGGTCTTCAACAATTCTCCGCCCTTGCCGATGATGATGCCTTTCTGTGAGTCACGCTCAACGATCGCCTGGGCATCGATGTACAGCGTCCCGTTGGCTCGCTCCTCCATCTCCCGAACCCTGACCACCAGCGAATGGGGCAGTTCATCGCGGAGTCGGTCCAGGAACTTCTCACGAATGATCTCACCGACCACCATGTGCTCGGGTTGGTCGGTGGTCGCATCGGACGGGAAAAACATTGGACCATCGACGAGCCGCTCAACGATGGCATTGCTCAGCGTATCCACGGCTTCACCCGTGGTAGCCGAAGTGGGCACGTATACGTCGAAATCCCACTCGCTAGCTTCGGCGAGGCGTTCGGCGACTGCGGCAGGTTGAGCTCGATCGACCTTATTGATGACGCACAGGACCGGCGATCCGCTGGCCTTGGCTCGTTCGGCAACCCGTCGGTCTCCCGGTCCAACCGGGGCTAGAGCGTCAAAGACGACGACCACACAGTCCGCTTCGTTGAGGGTTCCCTGCACCATGGCATTGAGGCGCTCCCCCAAGGCGGTCTTCGGCTTGTGAAGGCCCGGCGTGTCAACCAGGACCGCCTGAGCGACTGGGACACCGTCCGCGGAGCGGGTCATCACACCCCGAATCGTATTGCGGGTGGTCTGTGGTTTGGTTGAGGTGATGGAGACCTTCGAGCCAACCAGAGCGTTGACAAGCGTCGACTTACCGACGTTGGGGCGGCCGACGACGGCGACAAAGCCGGATCGCATCGTCGGTCAGCTCGCTTCGATCTCGGGGGCGGTTTCTTCGTCGTGACGGACAACCCGGACCTTGGCCACCCGCCGGCCTTGTACTCGCACAGTGGTGATAGTGATGTGGCCGACGTCGAATGACTCACCTTCACGAGGAACCCGGCCGGCCAGACCCAGAACCAGGCCACCAACGGTGTCCCAGTCTTCGGCTGGCAAATCGACATCCACGAGTGCACCCAGCTCGTCAACATCGAGGCGACCATCGACCAAGAGCGAGCCGTCAAGGCCCGCAATGACCATGGGGTCTTCCCGGTCATATTCATCGGCTATCTCGCCAACGATCTCTTCCAGCAGGTCTTCGATCGTGACAATCCCCGAGGTTCCACCGAACTCATCGACGACCACAGCCATGTGGGTCTGGTTGGCCTGCATGTCGCGGAGCATATCCGACACCCGTTTGGTCTCCGGAACAAAGTAGGCGGGTCGCAGGATCTCGGCGATCGGGACCGGGCTAGCCCCATCATCCATCAACTTCAGAAGGTCCTTGGCATAGACGATCCCCTTGATGTCGTCGATTCCCTCTCCCGTCACTGGAATCCTTGAGAAACCGTGCGTGATGATCGTTGTGAGGGCGTGTTCGGAGGTCTTATCGACCTCGATCGTCACCATGTCGGTTCGGGGAGCCATGACCTCTCGGACAAAGGTCCCCGAGAAGTCCAGGATGGACGAGATCAGCCGAATTTCCTGATGGTCGTCGGCATCGTGTCCATCGGTGACAACCTCGAGTTCATCGTCGGCAACGATGTCATTTGCCACATCACCAATCGATCTCGCCACCTTGAGAAGCTGGGCGAAACGGTAGGCCAGCAGCCGGGGGTGCGTTCGACCGATGGATCTCGGAACGACATCGCCAACGAACACGAGAATCAGACCGGTCATCCCGAGGGCGGCCGCCAGCGGAACCCCGGTCAAACTGGCCATCGTCAATGACCAGGCGGCCACCAACCCGGAGGCGATCAGCAAGGCGGTGTGAACCATCCCGATGGCAGGCTGGAGACCCGGCCGGTCTTCCAGAAGTCGGGCGGCGATGTCGGCTCCCGACAATTCATGGGCGTCATGTAGAGCGTCAGCCCGATGGGTACGGATCAACGACGCCAACGCCGCTCGGAGGAGACCAGCGACAGCCAGAAGCACCACCGACGAAACGCTCGCGACAATCATCAAGGTCGGGACTTCCCGACCTTGGCCAACAAGACACGTTCACGGCCTTCCATCAGTTCAGCTTCAGCATCATCGCCATGGTCATAGCCAAGCAAGTGCAGTAGGCCATGGACGACCATCAACGAAACCTCATCATCGAATACGCTCCCCCGGTCCTGAGCGTTGTTTCGGACGTACGTCGGGGCGATAATGACGTCGCCCAGGGAGATCGGAGGACCGTTGTGGTGTCGCTCCGGAATTACCCCGGGCACCAGATGTTCGATGGGGAACGCCAGCACGTCAGTCGGTCCTGATCGTCCCATGAATCGCTCGTTGTATTCGGCGATGATGTCGTCCGAGACGAAGAAGAGCGAGACCTCGGTCTCGTCTGAAAAGCCTTCCTCGGTGAGCACCAACTCGGCTAACTCACAGAGGATGTCCGTACTCAGCGGATCGTCCTGCTCATCCGCCAGAAATATGTTCAAACCTCATCGCTCCTTCTGACGTCGCATTGGTATGACGTCAGGTGCATCCTCTTCGGAGTCTACCGATTCCGCATCGGACTCCGCTGGATCGGTGGGAGCTGCCAAGGCGGGCGACCCATGTGGAAGGCCTGGATCGGTTGGAAAGTTCGGATACGGAATCCGTTGGTGATAATGCCCCACCAGAGCCTCGACAAAAGCCTTCTTGACCTGGGTGAGCTCTCCAAGGGTTAGATCCGACTCAGACAGCTGGCCGTCATTGACCTTTTCACCAACCACCCGTTCGACTACTTCGACGATCCGGGCGGGCGTGGGGGCTTCCAGCGAGAACACCGCCCGGGTGGCACCTTCAAGAGCGTCAGCCATCATAAGGATCGCCATCTCTTTGGTGCGCGGCTTGTGTCCGGCATGCCGGTAATGGTCGACGTTCACGGCACTTTCGCCGTACAGGTCCTTGGCCTTCTGATAGAAGAATCGCATGATCCCGTCACCGTGGTGGGACAAGATCCCGTCCGCCACCTCGGTAGGGATTCGATACTCTCGTGCCAAAGCAACTCCATCGCTCACATGTTGACGAATAACTGCGGCCGATTCTGCCGGGGACATCTCGTCGTGAGGATTGGAGATCCCGAACTGATTTTCGATGAAGTGCGTGGCGTTCTGGGTCTTACCAAGGTCGTGGTAGTACGCAGCAGCCCGGGCGAGCAGATTGTTAGCACCAATTGAAGCGGCCGCCTTATCGGCGAGGGTACCGACCATAAGAGAATGGTTGAAGGTTCCCCAGGCGCGATCCTGAAGCAGCTGCAACCCGGGGTGGTTGCGGTTGGTAAGGTCGAGAAGTCGCAACGACGTCGTGATATCAAAGGTCAACTCAAAGAAACTGACCGCCATGCCCGCTGCTAGAGCTGTGACCATCGTCACGGTTCCGGCGACGAGAGCCGACAAACCAACCGTCTGTAACGCCAGAGATTCTTCGACCAGCGGCGTGTGGAAGAAGAACGCCATGGCTGCTGCGGCAGCGGCTGAACCCACGGCACCGGCCAAGACCGCGCTTCCGAAATCAGCCCGACGTGAAATCGAGGCAACAAACGGCACGGGGATAAACCCGGACAGCAAGGCATAAATCGTGTAGCCGGGATCCCCCGTAGCCAAAGCGGTGATAGCGGCGGCAGCCACAGCAATGAGCACGGCCATTCGCGCATCAAACAGTATTGCGACCATCACCCCAAACGCGGCGGCTGGTACCGCATATCCGCCGGCCACTTCGAGTACATCCATGACCGACCCCAGCGCGGCGCTGGCGCGAATAGCGAGTGCCAGCATCACGACCAGTAGACCGAGCAGAGTGACCCGACGCAGTGAGGCCCAGACCCCTGGCCGGAAGCGCGATATATAGAACGCCAACACCGCCATCACGACTGCGGTGGCAACGAGCAGCGCCAAGTACTGCGTGGGAGTGCGGCCCAGCAGGTTCAGGTCAACTATGGCGTCGTGCTGAACCTGGCTAATGACCTGTCCATCCTCAACGATGGTGGCGCCCTGCTTATACGTCACGAGAACAGGAAGCACGCTGTCAGTGGCTGCAATCCTGGCTGCCTCGGTGGTGGCCTCGTCGGGGAAGCTATTGGCCTCGAGGAAGTAGCCGGCGACCGCCCGGGCTGCGTCTTGGGCTGCGAGGGCTGGTTCTTGATCCATCTCGAGGGGGATGAACATGCGTTCCGAAGCGACTTGTTGACGAACCTCGTTCAGTTCACCGGACTTGATGCCGTCGCGCAGGGCACTCAGTGCCCGTTGCCGGGCGGCATCCTGGATGACCGGCAGTTGCGGCGCTTGACCGGCAGCCGTCCTCCATACGTCATCGGTAGCCACCCCCACAAGGGTTGCCAGGCTCGGCTGGCTGGGATCGGTATCGATGAGGTAGTCACCTGCCAGAAGATCAACCTGCTGACTGATGGGTTGCGTGAAGGGGGTGAACCCGATCGAGGCGACCTCAACGGGCTCTTGAGTGTCCGGCTCGACCACCTGGGGGTTGTTTTCGGTGGAAAGTGCAAACGCCTTGGGGAACTGGGGATCGCGAACATCAACCTCGACCACGATCGGCCCCTCAGCTGTGATTCCTGTCGCCGTCCACATCCCGGACGCGTCGGTCCTGACCCGGGTGACGACGCCCGCACTGTCGGTCAAGATCATGTCGACATCAATCAACGGAACATCGATTTCCGTCGACGTTTCGGTGGGAATATCCGAGTAGAACCCGTCGCCGGTGCGATCAAGGAACAAAAGCCCCGACAGGGTCGTGGTCGGAACGGCCGCGGTGGTGGTCGTGTTCGCCTGGGTCGTGGCAGTCGTGTCAGCAACCGACGTCGTGGGAATCGTCTCTGGATCAGCCACAACCGGACGATCTACTTCAATCGTCAGTGGTGGATCCGTCGCCACGACACTGGCTTTGATCTGCGTGAAGAGACCGACAATGTTCTCTTCGATCTGGGCGGTTACGTTGGTGTCTTCTTTGTACCGCTGCTCCACGGCGGCGGCTGCGGCTTCTTTGGCTGCATCCGTCGCATCGGTGTCCTCAAGTTCTATCTCCTGTTCGGCGACATATCGTTGCGGGGCTACGTCGCCCGCCGCCAGGTCCATAGCCCCCGGCTCAGCGCCAAGGGCAAGCGACGCCCACACGAGCGCCGTGGTCGCGGCGATGATGCCCCAACGAGCCGCGAAATTAACCGGCTTCATTGCGACCATCTTTGCTCTCATAACGTTCGTAGGCACGCACGATGTCTGCCACGATACGCGCTCGCACGACATCTTTTCCAGTTAACCGGACAAATCCGACATCCTCGATGCCCTGAAGAATCTCCTCGGAAAGCCGCAAACCGGAGTGCTTGCCAGTCGGGAGATCGGTCTGGGTCACATCGCCCGTGATCACCATCCGCGAGTTGAAGCCCAGCCGGGTCAGGAACATCTTCATCTGCTCCGGTGACGTGTTTTGCGCTTCGTCAAGAATCACGAATGCATCATTGAGCGTCCGACCTCGCATGAAGGCCAGCGGGGCGATCTCAATCGTTCCCTTCTCCATGAGGGCAGCAGTAGTTTCCGGGCCGAGCATGTCGAAAAGCGCGTCATAAAGAGGACGCAAGTATGGATCGATCTTGGCGGCCAGGTCGCCCGGAAGGAATCCGAGGCGTTCGCCCGCCTCTACAGCCGGACGACTCAACAAGATGCGACGGACTTCGCCGGCGTTGAGCGCCGCGACTGCCGCAGCCACGGCCAGATAGGTCTTGCCCGTCCCGGCCGGGCCGATCCCGAAGGTTAAGGTGTGGGTCCCCAAGGCTTCTACATACCGGCGCTGACCAGCAGTCTTGGCGCGGACGATCCGTCCAGCAGAAACTTGAATCCCGGTCGACATGACGGCCGATGGACTCGGCTCTCCGGAGGCGACCATATCAATGACCCGTTGAACCTGTTCGCCGGACACCGACTGGCCGGATTCGGCAACCCGGACAACCTCTTCAAGAACGGTCCGAACCAGGGTGACTTCGGCATCAGGACCGGACAACAAGAACTCGTCGCCACGAGCCACGACCTGCACCAACGGATAAGCCGACTCGACGACGCGGAGATGCGCATCGTGCTGGCCGACAACGGTGGGAATGAGTTCTACAGAAGGCACGCGGACGCGAACCTGGTTTTCAGACAA
Source organism: uncultured Acidimicrobiia bacterium (assembly GCA_963847455.1). Taxonomy (GTDB): domain Bacteria; phylum Actinomycetota; class Acidimicrobiia; order Spongiisociales; family JAENVV01; genus JAENVV01. The sequence continues at coordinate 34,272 of CAWKAG010000065.1, read as the reverse complement.
AGGGAACCTCGAAGAAGAATTCGATGGATCCACCAGTATACGCCCGCTTTCTCTCTTTCCGAAAGAACGTTACCCATCGGGGGGAAGTTCCCTGGCTGCAGCCACCACTATATTTGGCGGCATGGCAACACTATTTACCCGCATTATCGAGGGCGAGATCCCTGGCCGGTTTGTGTGGCGCGACGATCGAGCCGTGGCCTTTATGACGATCGCCCCGATCAAGCCGGGGCACGTACTCGTAGCTCCCATCGAAGAGGTCGACCATTGGCTGGACGCCGCTGCCGACCTCCGGCACCATCTGATGGATGTCGCCGCCGCGATCGGCACAGCTCAAATGGAGGCTTTCGGGCCTTCGCGAATTGGGGTCATCATTGCCGGACTCGAGGTTCCTCATCTCCACATCCATGTGATACCAATGGATGCGGAACGAGACTTGAATTTCGCCAACGCCAACTCGTCGGCAACCGGAGAAGAGCTAGATGGTGCGACGGGGCGCCTGCGGGATGCATTGTCCGGCAACCCTCACGCAGTGGCGTCCTAGCGGAGCGTCCTGAAGAGACGCACCTGATTTACCCGGGAAATTCCTGGTTGGAGGTTGCTAATCGCTGGATGCGCTTAGGCGGGTGTTGCGCCGAGTTCGGAGAACATCGTGGCGATGGATTGCTCGGACTCCTGTAACAGTCCGGCCAGCACCTGAAGATCGGAACGACGGATCGTTAGCACCCGACCGTTGAAGTCCTGACGCATGATCTGGATGGCTTTGAGGAAACGCTCGACAATTTCTGAGGAGGATTCGTCTGACTCAAGGGCATTCAAATCGATCGAGATACCCCCGGAACTCCACGCCGGGAGTCCATCGGCCGCCCCCCGGCCATCTGGTGGCAGGAGTTGATCGACCGGGACTGAATAAAACGCCGCCAGCCTTTGCAGACGCGGCAAAGAAAGGCTTCGCTCGCCTCTCTCGTAGGCCCCGAGGACCGATGCCTTGAATTCCTGACCCGAGTTCGCCTCGACGTCCTGGAGCGACAAGCCTTTTTGTTTACGGATCGAACGCAGGCGTCTACCGACCGCCTCATTGTAGGTTTCCGTCACGCTTCCCCTCCTTACCACAACATTAGCAACTAAAGCACCGCGCGTGAAGCACTCACTCTCGGTGACCTTCTCCCAGCCCCGCTTAAGTTACCATGCGAGGTCCGCGAAGTAACGCACCTCCGACGATCGCGGCAGTTTCGGTCCGCAAGACCTGATCGGATAAACAGGCTGTTGGATGGCCGGTCAGCTCGTCCGGATGCCATCCTCCCTCTGGTCCAATGGCCAACGTCCGCACAGAAACGTCCAGCGCTCCTCCACCAGCATCTGCCAAAACCGCCTCCGGGATGTCCTCGAGCGAGCCTGAGTCAACCCGGAGCAGGAAGGATGATCGACTCTGCTCAAGCGCGGCAATCGCCCACGCCCGGGTCCGCACCGGCGCCGGTGGCTGGACCTGCCCGAATCGAGTGGTCAGCCACATCAACCGGGACACTCCGAGTTCCCCAAGCTTCTCGACGATCAGACGTTGCCGATCCTTGGCCTTGGGCGGTGCCACGGCAATGGTCACCATCGAGCGTTCGGGGATGAGGCGTTCTTCGCCACGAACCAGCCGACCGCCGATCCACATTCCCGAGCCCAACAGCCCTTGCCCGTCGGTATAGGACAGCGCCAGCCCATCCGTATACCGGAGCACCTTCTCAAGATGGAGACGTTGCTTCTGGCTCAAGTCGACGGTATCGCCGTCAGAAGGCTCGATCAGCAGGTGCGGGATGTGGGCCATCTGGTACTAGCGAGCTTTTCGCCACCGACGGGAGCTAGAGATCGACTCATCTCGAAGCTCGGCAAATTGTCTCAACACCTCGGCCTCTTCGGTGGTCAGATCTGTGGGAACTGCCACGCCGATTTCAACCAGCAGCCGACCCCGCCCGCGTCTGCCGAGTCGATGCATGCCCCGATTCGGGAGCGTGATGACCGTTCCAGGCTGGGTTCCGGCGTCAATATCGATCTCCACATCGACGTCGTCGATCGTTGGTATCCAGCGGTGCGTGCCGAGCGTGGCTTCGGCAATTCCGACCTGGAGGCGATGGACCAGGTCGTCGCCGTTGCGAATGAACCGTTCGTCAGCTTCGACCCGCAACTCGACGTACAGATCGCCGCCCGGTCCGCCCCGTTTGGCAACTTCGCCTTGGCCAGACAGCCGCAACCGGGTGCCGTCGGAGACACCGGCGGGCACCTCGAGCAGCACGTTTCGATCCTCAACCGTCCGACCGTCTCCCCGGCAGGTCGGACAGGGTTTCTCGACGATCTGGCCGAGACCCGAACACTGATCGCACGCCACGACCGTCATCATCGCCCCGAGCATCGTCTTACGTTGCACACGGACCTGACCCGCTCCGCGACATTGAACGCAGGTCACCGGTCGGCTTCCAGCAGCAGCGCCAGAACCCGAACAAGTCGCGCACTTGACGGCGCCGCGAAACTCGACCTCGATCGTGGATCCGAACGCCGCATCTTTGAGACTGATCGAAGCTCCGGCCAGGACATCGCGACCTCGCTCCGGCCCTCGACTCCCTCCGAATCCACCGCCGCCAAAGAACGAACTCAGCAGATCTTCGAGACCCCCTCCCCCGAAGAGGTCACCAAAATCGAACACCTCGCCGCGGTCATAGAGTCGACGCTTTTCCGGGTCAGACAAGACCTCGTAAGCCTCAGCGGCCAGTTTGAATCGTGCTTCGGCCTGGGCATCATCGGGGTTGATGTCCGGATGGTTTTCCCGGGCCAGTCGTCGAAACGCCTTTTTGATTTCGTCGGTAGATGCTTCGCGGGAGACACCCAGCGTTGCGTAGTAATCCTTGCTCATGTTGGCGACAGCTTAGGAAGCTTACGAGCCAAGCCGGTCGACGAGACCGTCTCGCACTTCTTCGATGATTTTGATGGTCCGCCGATAGTCCATCGCCATGGGCCCAACCACGCCGATCGAACCAGCCGACCCACCTGCGAGTTCATAGCTTGACGAGACAACTGCAAGGTCGCGCCCGGCCGGCCCGGGTATCTCCTCGCCGATCCTGATGGACGTGCCTGGATGGGTGCTGATCATCAAGGCCAGCAGGGTGGCCTCACGCTCCAACACTTCAAGCACCCGATTCACTACCGAGAAGTCCTCCCAAACCGACGCCATCCGGGCGGTTCCGCCGACGTAGATCTGACGGGTTGATTGATCACTCCGCACGATCACCTCAAAAACCCGCTCCAGTATCGCCGCGGTGGCGGGCGAGACCGCCGGGGCATGCTCGGCAAATCGCGTCGCCGCTTCGGGGATACTGCGGCCCACGACCAATTCGACGATGAGCTGCTCAACTTCGGTAACTGTCGAGTCGGCAAGGTCGTCGCCGAGGCTGACAATGTCCTGGGACACCTGGCCGCTGTCAGTGACCAGTACAACCAGCATCGTCCGGGTGCCGGTCTTGACGACGTGGGCACCCCGGATCTTGTCGCCGCCCAACCCTGGTCCGAGTACCACGGCCGGATACGTCGTCTCATCGGCAACCAGTTCGGTGGTGGCTTTGAGCAGGCGAGACAACTCAAGCTGAACCGACGAGAAGAAGGTATTGATCCGGTTTTGGGTGCCTCGCCGGAGGTGTCCTGGTTCGGAATGGTCGACGTAATAGCGATAACCCTTCGCGGTGGGAAGACGGCCCGCCGACGTGTGGGGCTGGAGGAGGTAGCCCTCTGCTTCGAGGGAGGTGAGGTCATTGCGGATGGTGGCGGTAGACACGCCAAGGCCACTGTTCTGGGCGATCGTTGCCGAACTGACCGGCTCGCCAGTCGCGATGTACTGTTCGATCAAAGTTTGCAGGACGACAATCTTGCGTTCATCCAACATGCTCATCACCAGATGTTGTTGCCTTCAAGATGGTTAAACGGTATCACTCCTGAGGCGGCACCGCTAAGACTTCGCGAATAACGGTGTCTGTGAGTAGCGGTCTGACGACGACGATTCGTCCGTCACGATGCTCGATGATTCCGGCATCGAGGAACTCGGGATGCCGTTCGAGGAGTTGTCGGCCCCCGACCCCGGTGACGACACCAGCGGTTCGTCGCAGACCGAGCATGAGACGTTCGAGTTCCTTGTCCCAATCCGACCCGACCGTTTGACCGGCGAGCGGCGGTTGGCCTGCTTCGACCGCTTCCAGGTAGCGATCGAGTCGACGAAGGTTGCGGGTCCTTATCCCGTTGCGATGGCCGTGAGCCCCAACGCCGAACGCAACATATTCGCCCTGTGCCCAGGTCGCGAGGTTGTACTTGCACGGGGAAGCGGTCGTGTAGTTCGACACCTCATAACGAATCAACCGCGTCGACAGTCGTTCTGCAGCCCGTTCCCATCGGTCCGCCTGCACGTCGTCGTCCGGTGCCGGAGCACCTGCTGCGACCGCCCGCGACAGCGGGGTGCCCAATTCAACGGTTAGCGAGTACGCCGAGACATGGTCGGTTCCTGCTGCCAAAGCGGAGTCGAGCGTTCGATCCCATGACGCCTCGGTTTCGGTCGGATCGCCATAGATGAGGTCGATCGACAATCGCTCGAAGACGGAGCGGGCGTCTTCGATGGCCTGGAGCGCCTGGCGACCCGTGTGCTGTCGCCCCAGCGCGGTCAGTACGACGTCGTCGAATGATTGCACGCCCAGGGAGAGCCGATTCACCCCTGCTGCCCGGTAACCGGTGCTGGATTGGGGGGTGATGTCTTCCGGGTTGGCTTCCATACTCACTTCGACGCCACCGACCAGCCCGAACCTGGCGTCGAGGGCTTCGAGAACCGATCCGATCAGCGCAGGTGAGACCTGTGAAGGCGTGCCCCCTCCGATGAACACGGCGTCGAGGGTGTCCCAATCGTCGGCCATGGATATCTCGGCGAGCAGTGCGGCGACGTAACGGTCGATCAGCTTCTCCTGCCCTTCGACGACCGCAAAGTCGCAATAAGGACAGACTCTGGCGCAGAACGGGATGTGGACATACGCCGATCGCCACTCCCCCGCTTGGTCGGCCAGCTCGGGCGAGTCGGGCCGTTTCTGCGGGGGCGGCGAGGCCATCATCACCGATCGCTGGTGTCGACTCGCAGCGCGGCGACGAACGCCTCCTGCGGAACTTCGACGGCGCCCACCATCTTCATCCGCTTCTTGCCCTCTTTCTGTTTTTCAAGCAGTTTTCGCTTCCGCGAAATGTCGCCGCCGTAACACTTGGCGAGCACGTCCTTGCGACGCGCCTTTACCGTTTCTCGCGAGATGATGTTGCCACCGATGGCAGCCTGGATAGGCACATCGAACATCTGACGGGGAATCAGCTCGCGCAACGTCTCGACCATACCCTTGCCGTACTGAACGGCTTTGGCCCGGTGCGTGATCGTCGAGAAAGCGTCGACGGGCAGCCCGGCCAGCAGAATGTCGACTTTCACAAGATCAGAAACCCGGTACCCGGTTGGCTCGTAGTCGAGGGATGCATATCCCCGCGTTCGACTCTTGAGGTGATCGAAGAAGTCGAACACGACCTCAGCGAGCGGTAGTTCATAAATGAGCTCAACCCGCTCGGGAGTCAGGTACTGCATGTGATGCATCGTGCCGCGACGCGATTGCACAAGATCCATGATCGTTCCGATGTATTCGGACGGAGCCAGGATCATCGCCCGAACGTATGGCTCCTCCAGTTGGGCTACCGATGTGAGGTGGGGCAGGTCCTGAGGCGAACGAATCTCAATAACCGAGTCATCAGTAAGAGTGACCCGGTAGGCCACGGACGGAGCAGTTGAGACCAGGTCGAGGTTGTACTCGCGCTCAAGTCGTTCTCGCACGATTTCCATGTGCAGCAAACCGAGGAACCCGACCCGGAACCCGAACCCAAGCGCCCGGGACGTTTCCGGCTCCCAGATGAGAGAGGCGTCGTTGAGTTGCAACTTTTCTAGCGCCTCGCGCAGGCGTTCGAAATCGTCGCCATCGGAAGGAAACAGGCCGGAAAATACCATCGGTTTTGGCTCGTCGTAACCCTCAAGAGCCTCTGAGGCGGGATTGCTCACCAGCGTGACCGTGTCGCCGACTCTGATCTGATCGATGTGTTTGACGCCGGTAATCAGGAGCCCAACTTCGCCGGCGTTGAGCTGGCCGATTGGGACGATCCGCGGCGTTGAGACCGCTAATTCGTTGGCTGCATGCTTGTCACCGGTGGCCATAAACAAGACCTGCTCACCCTTGCGAATCCGACCGTCAACCACCCGGATCGAACATACGACGCCCCGATAAGTGTCGAAATACGAATCAAAGACGAGAGCTCGAAGTGGGGCGTTGATGTCTCCCGAGGGCTTAGGGATTCTCTCGACAATACGATCGAGGAGCTCCGAGATCCCCTGACCGGTCTTGGCCGAAACTGCCAGAACGTCTTCTGGATCTCCCCCCAGGATGGCGGCTATCTCCGCCGAGGCCGCGGCCGGGTCCGCAGACGGAAGATCGATCTTGTTGATGACCGGAACGATCTCCAGGCCTGCTTCGATGGCCAAATAGGCGTTGGCGAGCGTCTGCGCCTGTGCGCCTTGAGCAGCATCAACCAGCAGAACGGCTCCGTCGCAAGCCGCCAACGACCGTGACACCTCGTACGAGAAGTCCACGTGACCGGGCGTATCGATGAGGTTTATCTGATAGTCGTGACCGTGATATTCGTAGCTGAGCCGTACCGATTGGGCTTTGATCGTGATGCCCCGCTCGCGCTCAAGATCCATCGTGTCGAGCAACTGTTCGCGCATCTCGCGCTCTGTCACGGCGCCGGTGTGCTCCATGAGACGATCGGCAAGCGTCGACTTACCGTGGTCGATGTGGGCGATGATCGAGAAATTGCGAATATATTCAGACATCGATCAACCCGTGACCATATGGCCGGGAACTACCTGAGCGAGGAACGTCAGCCCAGGAGTGAATTGACGTGCTTCGTCAACTGAGACTTACGACGAGCGGCAGTCTCTTTTTTCATGACACCGGACGAAGCCGCTTTGTCGATGCGGATCTGGGCGAGACGCAACGCAGCCTGGGCTTGGTCACCATCACCGGACTCGGCGGCGGTCACAGCGGCCTTGATGCTGGTCTTCAACTCCGACCGGACGGCCTTGTTGGCAATGCGCCGCTTTTCGTTCTGGCGGTTGCGTTTGATCTGCGACTGAATATTGGCCATAAGAAATCCTGCTGAAGTAAGCGAAGTGGTTCGGTCGAGACGCGTTCGTGCGCCTGCGGACGATCACTCTACCAAACCCCACTCCTACCGGCAAAGTTGGCGGTCAGCGAGCCCACCGGCATAGGGCGACCGTGAGCCGTTCCATGGTGAGTTGATAGGTATCTTCGGGGGCCGTCTTCAGAAGATTGTCGGCTCGAACCAGCGCAGCCACCGACTTCTTGAGGTTTGGCTCACTGATACTCGCCCGAGACGCGTACAGTTTCTTGGCCTTCCAGGGCGGCATGCGGACCTGCCGGGTGAACGAATCGATATCGGTGGCAACCGCCGCCAATGAACGCGCCCGTAGTTGCGCGTCGAGTTGCCCGACCAACTGCAACGGGTGACCGTGGACCAAGAAGTCTTCGAGGTGTTTGAGTGCCGACCCGACATCGCCAGCCTCGACCGCATCGCCATATCCGAACGTCGCCATATCGGGACGGTTCTTGAACCGATCGAGCACCAGCTCTTTGGTGATCGGCTCTCCGGCCATCGCCAACTGATCGAGCGCCTGACCGAGTGAAGCTACGTCGGTTCCAAATCGACTGATGAGCGCCTGGGATGCCTGATTATCGATCCGCATGCCCCGGCTACGAAGTTCGTCGCCAAGCCAGTTGAGCGCTCCCTTTTCACTTAACGGCGCGACTTCCACTTTCGTGGCCTGGTCCCCAAGTTTGAGGCCGCGCGGGAGGGCTCCGAAGGCCACGAAAACCACAAAACAGGCTTCCGGGTCCATCATCGAGATCAGCTCGGAAAGGATCTTTGCTTCGTGGGCCTGGATCCATTGCGCATTGACGAACTCGACCGCCTGGCGGTCACCGAACAGCGAACCGGATTGCAGCGCCGGAACGGCGTTGTCGAGCTCGGCACGCATCGGTCCATCGCTGTCACCTTCCGATCCCCTTTGCGGCACATCGATCCGGAGTCGGTTGGTCGCGCCGAAGTTCTCGATTGCGGCGGTCGCCTGGTCGAGCATCTGCTGACGCTCCCCCGGGCCGTCCCGTTTGCAATACAGGTGCAGTACCGGTTTCACGGGCCGATCAACAGCGATCCGCTGAACTCATGAAAACCATCGCCGAGCCGAAACGAGACGGTCTCGGATTCAGTCGCACCAGGCTTGACGGTGCCGATGGAGATAGGAATGATCTGGGTTCCCATCATGGAGAGGTCACCGAGGGCGATCGCCACGGTACCTCTCCAGGTGAACTCTGAATCATTCGTGACGATCAGGGTTAGTTCGGCGTTCTCGGTATCGGGGACGGCCGCCTGAAGGTCAACGTCGATCCCGCCGCACACACCTTCCTGATTGGCCTGATCGGCCGTGATGACCGCTGACGAGAGGACGATGGCCTCACCATCTTCGAAAATCACCGAGAAGGGCTTCTCAACGTCTGCTTCACATGTCGAAACATGGGTGAGACCCCGCAACGAAGACGTCCCAATAGGAATGAGAAATACAGCCAGCATCGCCACCATGGCGATTCGTGACTTCAAAATGGACGGCATCGATAAGCCCAGCTCGACTGTGAGGGAGGTTAGTCACGTTTCCTCAAGTACCGATGGCTACTATCTCGGCCGATGGCTGCGCCAATGAAACTGCTCAATTACGAACGCACCCGCTGGATTCTGCTCCTCACCGGACTGGTTTTGTTGGGTGGTATTGCCGCCATCATGTTCGCCAGGCGAGTTGATCCAGTGGAAGTAGCCGCCACCATCCTCTTTCTGCCGATCTTCATGGCGTTCTTGTTGTTCGGGGTACGCGGTGGCCTGATCGGTGGCGTTCTGGCTGCCGCCGCCTACCTGGCGCTGCGCTATCCAGCCATTCAAGCGGTTGGCATCGACCGGTTCGTGGGTCTGGCGGCCACCCGCACGCTCGGCTACCTCGTCTTCGGTGCGGCGGGCGGATGGGCCACTTCGGTGTTGAAGACGTCGATACACAAACTCGACCTGTACGACCAGATAGATAGCGAGACCGGCCTCCACAACTCCCGCTATTTGATCGAAACTCTGGACCTTGAGCGGTCGCGGGCCATCCGGTACGAAAAGGTGTTCTCGGTGGTGACGATCGAGAAGACTCTGGCGGTGGAAGGTAAACCGAGGGTCAGGCTTATCAAAGAAATCGCGGCCGGAATCCGCGGCGGCGCTCGGACCGTCGATCAGGTGGTCCACGCCACGCAGGATGGCACCGACATTTTCAGCGTCGTTCTTCCCGAAACGGGGGCCGAGGGCGCGCGTGTGTTTGCCGGAAAACTCACAGAACAACTCGGCGCCGCCGATGGATCAAAGGATCCCTGGATGGCGAGCACCGTCACGTTCCCGAATGACGAAACCGGGCTTTCTGCACTGATTGACCGTTTTAGATCGATTCTCAGGGCTGACTTCCCGGAAACGGCATCGGTATAACCACGTCGTGGTCACGGTCGGTGCGCTGCACCAGCATTCCTGCGTGAACCAGCACATCAACGATCTCGGGAGCCGGATGTCCGAAGGAGTTCTCTCCGACCTGAATAACGGCCAACGAGGCCCCGGTAGCCAGCAACCACCCGGGATCACTAGTGGACGAACCGTGATGCGGGACCTTGAGGATATCGGCGTAGATCGGGCCTAACTCGCTCTGGGCAAGCGCTTCCGCGTCGCCAGCCAGCAGAACCGAGGAAGACTCGACGATGATCCGGGCCACGATCGACTGATCGTTGAGATTGTCATACCGGCGGAGCGGACCAAGTACCTCGATCCGGATCTCTCCCAGCCGAACCATCTCACCCGGGGCGGGCACCCTAATGGGCACTCCGGACTCAACAAAGTGCTGCTCAAGCTCGGCGAACTGCGCACCCGAGTGAGGTGAACCCGGGTGCCAGAAAGCGCCAACCTGATACCGGTCCACGACGTCGATGAAGCCCGCCAGGTGATCGGCATGCGGGTGCGACAAGATGAGCAGGTCGATTCGCTCGACGTCATACCGGCGCAGACCGGCCAGAAGTAGTGGTGGATCCGGACCACCGTCGACGAGGATGACTTCGCCGTCGGAACCAAAAACCAAAATGGCGTCTCCTTGCCCGACGTCGAGGAAGACAATCGACGCACCAGGGGGCCGGCCACCAAACGTTGCCGTTATGAGTACAAACCCGACGGCCGCTATCACGACTGCCGGTCGCAAAGGCCGGTAGCTCAACGCCACCAGACCAACGACCATCACCCCGAACCCCACCCACCCGACCTGTGGCCAGCCTGACGCCAGATGAGCAATATCGAGTACGACCGAGGCGAGCCCGACCGCCGCCCGCGTGAGCCAACCCGCCCCGAGCAACAGACCTATCCCCCCGGTGGCCGTGGATGCGGCAACCAAAGGGGCCGCCACCACGTTGGCGATCGGCGACAACACCGGCAAGGACCCAAAGTGGTAGAGCAGCAACGGTGCCACCGCCAGCTGGGCACCGAGGGTCACCGAAATCGCCGAACCAAGGAATCTCGGGCGCACCTTCGGCAGTGCCTGGACCGAGGCCATGACACCCAGGGTCGCCGCCACCGACAGTTGGAACCCGACGCTGTCGGCCAACTCCGCGGACCAAAGGAGCAGCCCGGCCACCGATAACCCGAGTACTGACCACCCCGACAGCGACACGCCGGTCGCCCGGCTGCCAAGGAGCAGTCCCGCCATCACCGACGCCCGAAGCACCGACGGCTCCCACCTCGTCACCACCACGAATATGACCAGTCCCACGATGCCGAGCATGGCTCGCCAACGCGGACCGCTCGCCAGCGGCCCCACCAGCAGCCACCAAAGGCCGAGAAACAACGCCACATTGCTACCCGAAACGGCCACAAAATGGGTGAGACCGGCCCGTCGAAGGACGTCGTAGTCAACTTCGGTCAATCGGCGTGTGTCACCGATGAGGAACCCGGAGACCAGTGCGGCTCCCGGATGACCGTCCCAGGTGGCCAGGCCGGACGAGACCCGGTGTCGTATCCCGTTGGCGACCGCGGCCAGCGGCGTCCCATCTCCATCGAGGATTTCGACAGTGCGCGCCCGAATCCTGCCCTGGAAGGACCGACCTGCAATTCGCCCACCGCTGACAGCCATCGTCCCGCTCACCTCAACGACCTGCCCGGCTTCGACGGAGGTGGATCCGTCATCCGGGGTGACCGCCAGCGGAGGACCGTCCCAGACGATCCACGACCCGGCCACCCTGGCGGACTCGGGCTGAAGCAGGAACGTGCCGCGGACAGAATCCGACATGGCCCGTCCCGCCGCGGTTACTGGCCCATCCACGAGGTGCGCCTCGGCAAGTCGCAGGGAGGCGAACGTGCCAGAAGCAACTCCCAGGCCCATGGCCACAGCCAGGATCACGAACACCCACGACCGACGCACGACTCCAGCGGCAGCCACCATGACGACGGCAATCAATGCGAGTCCTGGTTGGAAAGCTAGGGCGGTACCCGCCCAGACTGCGGCCGCCACTGCCAGGAACGTCCATCCAACCGGATCAGGACGAGCAATGGTCATGGAACACGAACGGCGTCCCGCATCGACGCCAGCTTCGCCTCCCCTATGCCCGGCACATCCAGCAAATCCTCGACCGACCCGAACGCCCCGTTCTGAGTTCGGAACGCAACGATCCTCTCGGCCAGCACCGGCCCCACGCCGGGGAGCGTTTCGAGCGCCACAGCATCGGCCGTGTTGATCGGCACCCGCCCATCGGCCGTCGCCGGGCGATTGGGCGTATCGGTCGGAACGATGATTTGTTCACCATCGTGGACCGGTGCGGCCAGGTTGATGGCTTCGAGTGACGCTTCGGCGGTGACCCCACCGGCCGCCGCTACGACGTCGGCAGCCCGGCTGTCGGCGGGGACTTCGACGAGTCCCGGCGACACGACGGCTCCCGAGACATGTACCAGTATCGTTCCCCGGCCCGAGGTTTCGGCGACGACCATGGGCTGGGGCGAAGGTGGATCAGCCGATCGCCACACATAACCGAAGCCAACGATCGCCACGACCGCCAGAGCGACCAGAGCGACAAGCCGCTCCATAGGTTCCCTTCCCAGCCGCGGGGTATTCGTAACACGCCGGCCGATACGGAGGAAGGGGTATGGTGGACATCCGGCAACTGAGGAAAAGGAAACGTCTTGGATCGCTATCGAGTAGAACCCGGAACGACCGTCGATCTGTCCCAATGGGAAACGTCGACATCCGCCACGTTTGACGGCGACAAACGTGCTGGCAAGAAGGCCCTCCTCGGACTCAACGATGAACTCGAAGCGCTTCAGGAGTTGCTCTATGCCGAAGGCAAACACAAGATTCTGATTGTCCTGCAGGCCACCGACACCGGGGGCAAAGACGGGACCATCCGCCATGTGTTCGATGGAGTCAATCCGCAGGGCGTGCATGTCGCCTCCTTCAAGAAACCCACCGAAATCGAACTGGACCACGACTACTTATGGCGGGTCCATGCCCGCACACCCCGATCAGGTGAGATCGTGATTTTCAACCGATCTCACTACGAGGACGTCCTCGTGGTGCGAGTCCATGACCTGGTCCCACCGGCACGGTGGGAAAAACGGTACGAGCACATCAACAACTTCGAAAAACTGCTCGCCGATGAAGGAACCACCATCATCAAATTCTTCCTACATATCTCCAAAGAAGAGCAGAAAGAACGTCTCGAGGAGCGGCTGGCTGACCCCGAAAAGCACTGGAAGTTCGCCAAGGGCGATCTGGCTGAACGGGAACACTGGGACGACTACCAGGAGGCCTTCGAAGCTGCCCTCAGCAGAACGTCAACCGAATATGCCCCGTGGTACATCATCCCTGCCGACCGCAAGTGGTACCGGAACCTGGTGATTTCCGAGGTCATTATCGACACGCTAAAAGGGCTCGACATGGCCTATCCGGCGGCCGAGGATGGCCTCGACGATGTCGCCGTGATCTAGGGCTCGATCCGCAGCCGGGGATCGCACTCGAGAGCGATGCCTGCGTACGCTTCAAGATGACCGAGGCCGGCCCTGCGACCGGCGACGTAGTCACCAACATAGGACCGCACGAAGCGGCGTATTCCTAGTTCTCTCCACTGAGCAATATGCACCAACTCGTGCTCGAGGATCCGCCTCAGATGAACCTCGTCCAGCTGCTCCGGGGCGACCCGGAGGTAGACCGACCAGGGCAATGCGATCCCCACAAAGGGCTCTCGCCAGACGAGGCGTAACCACCAAGGAGCTTCTCGAACCCAAACCGTCTGTGGATCAACGGGTGGTTGGTCGAACGCGATGAGGTCCCCGGCCCGAACGGCCGGCATCAATTAGCGACAATATTTACGAGATTCGGTTCCCGAACGATCACCTTGCGAACCGTTAACCCGGCCAGTCGTTCGACAATGCGTTCGGAATCACGCGCCAGTTGCTCGGCGTCCGATGCCGAGATGTCGGCATCGACTTCGATCCGGTCACGCACCTTGCCGTTGATCTGAACGATCATCGTCACCTGCAAATCCTTGGCGACGGCGGCGTCAGATACCGGAAATGGCTGCACGTGGACGGACTGCTCGTTCCCCAGGTGGTTCCGCCAGAGTTCCTCGGTGACGTGTGGTGCGATCGGCGCCAGCAGCGTGACGAGCGTTTCGACGGCTTCCGCCCAGGATTCCGCCGTCACCGCTCGCTTCTTGTGCGTATCCAGCATGACGTTCCGGAGGCTCATCAAGGTGGCGATGGCGGTGTTCCACTTGAATTCAGCCAGATCAGAATCCACTTTGGCGATCGCCTGATGAACGGTTCGTCGAAGGTCTGCGGTGGCCGACTCGTCAAGGGTGCCAGCGGCATACTCGACTTGAGCAAGTTTCCATACGTCTTCGATGAACCGGTGGGCTCCCAAGATCCCTCGACTGTCCCACGGCCCACCCTTCTGCCATTCATAGGCGAACATCAGATAGGTTCGGACGGTGTCGGCTCCGTAAGCCTCGACCAGTTCATCCGGGTTGACGACGTTGCCCTTGGATTTGGACATCCGTTCGATCTCGAGGTGTTGACGCAATTGGGAAACGTCATTGGTTCCGTCGATCGCAGGGATCGAAACGGTGGCTTCATCGGGAACCTCCACCGTGACCAGGCCATCGCCGGCTTGGACCTGTAGGACGTTCTCGGTACGTCGCATCAGTTCGCCGACCACGTCCCCGGCAGTCTCGCCTGAGCCAACGACCGTCACACTCGAAGCAAGCCACCTAGCCCCGTCGTATTCACCAAGGATGGAAACGATGTCGCCCGTCTGTTCGGCGCCCAGCACCTGACCCTGGTTGCGCAACATCATGAACGGCTCATCGAATGCGGCTTTGGGCGACCGCCCATGGGCTTGCATGACCGTTTCGGTGTCGGCAAATACCCCGATGTCTCGCATCGCTTTGACGAAAAAGCGCGCATACAAAAGGTGCATGACTGCGTGCTCGGCCCCACCGGTATAGACGTCCACCGGCAGCCAGTAGGCAGCTTCCTCAGGGTCGAAAGGAGCGCTTTGATTCTTCGGCGACAGGTATCGGAACCAGTACCAGGATGAACACATAAAGGTATCCATCGTGTCGGTTTCGCGTCGAGCCGGATTCCCATCCGAGTCGGTTGCGGTGAAGAACTCTTCGGTCTCGGCCAGGGGGCTGCGTCCTTCAAATACCACGTCGCGTGGAAGTATCACCGGTAAGTCGACGTCGGGAACCGGCTCGATGCCGCCATCGGTCCGATGAATCATGGGAATTGGGGACCCCCAGTAGCGTTGGCGTGAGATCAACCAGTCGCGGAGCCGATAGTTGATTGCTTCTTCGCCGCGGTCATTGGCCTCCAACCAGTCGATCGCCGCCGCGACCGACGGATTCTTACGGCCTTTGGCATCGGTGGTTGGCACCCCGGTAATCGGCCCGCTGTTATGCATGGTCCCAGGACCGACATAGCCGTCGTCCATCTCGTTCGGATCGAGCGGACTGCCGCCTTCCGGGACGATGACGGGGATAATGGGAAGATCGAAGGATCGGGCAAAAACGAAGTCCCGTCCATCATGGGCGGGTACCGCCATGATGGCTCCCGTCCCATACGAGATCAGCACGTAGTCGGCGACCCAGACCGGGATACGTTCCCCGTTGACCGGGTTGATGGCGTATCCGCCCGTGAAGACACCGGTCTTTTCCCGATCCTCTTCCATACGTTCGAGCTCTGAGCGGGCGGCGGTTCGAATGCGGTACTGCTCAACCTCTGCCGCTTGTTCGGGGGTGGTCAGCGCGTCGACGAGTGGATGTTCGGGCGCAAGCACCATGAACGATGCCCCCCACAACGTGTCGGGACGGGTGGTGAAGACTTCGATATCGGTTCCGACGTCGGTACCGAACCGCACCCGGGCACCTTCGGAACGGCCGATCCAATTGGTCTGCATCGCCCGGATCGGATCTGGCCAGTCAAGCCCGTCAAATGACAGCAACTCGTCGGCGTACTTCGTAATTGCAAAGAACCATTGTTCCATGAGGCGCTGGACTACGGGTTGGCCGGTCCGCTCATCACGCCCATCGATGACCTGTTCATTGGCCAATACGGTCTGAAGGGTCGGTGACCAGTTGACCATCGCTTCGCCCCGATAGGCGATCGCCTGCTGGAACATCCTTTTGAAGAACCATTCGGTCCACTTGTAGTACGAAGGGTCACTACTGACCGCCTCGCGTTCCCAGTCGAACATGGCGCCCATCGACTTGATCTGCCCTCGCATACGTTCGATGTTGGCGTAGGTCCATTTGGCGGGATGGATGTTGCGTTGGACCGCGGCGTTTTCGGCTGGCAGACCAAACGCGTCGAAGCCGATCGGGAACAGGACGTTGAAGCCTTTCATCCGCATGTAGCGGGCCCGGGTGTCCGAAGGGGTCATGGCATACCAGTGACCGATATGGATGTCGCCAGAGGGATACGGGAGCATCGTCAGGGCATAATGTTTGGGTCGTGACCAGTCGACTTCGGCCCGATAGAGTCCTTCGGCTTCCCATCGGGCCTGCCATCTCGTCTCTAATTCTGCAAAGTCGTACGCGGACACAACTGGCTCCGGTAGTAGGGATTCGTCAGGCTACCAGGGCCTTCTTGGACCTGAATCCTATTATGTCAGGCCAACGATCAGGCGATCGGCCCTGGCTGGGGAGGCGTTCCTCCATCGGCCTCGTCCCGAAGAAAACGTTCGATTTCGAATCCGATTTCTTCAGCCGAAGGCACCGCATCGTCCTCGCTGGCTAACGACTCAAGGCGTTCGATGTGGGAAGCGATGTCGGGCTGCTGGGTAGCCATTTCGTCGAGTTGAACCCTCTGCTGGTCGGCGCGATCGGCCAAGTCGTTGAGCGGAAACATCAGGTTGAGATGTCGTCCCACCCGCTCGACCAACGTGATGATGGCCTGCGTGAACGGCTGGTTCATGTAGTGGGGCACCTGAGCCCAGAAGCCGGCCGTTGGGAGGCCGAGCTTGCCGAGATGCCACTCGGTGGCGGTGACCGCCGCCGCAGGAACCTGCAATAGACCCTCAGCGATGCGCTCGCCCTCGGCGGCGAAATCGCGCTGCATCGAGGTGTTCAGCACCGGGGTCGGCAGCGTGTGGGGTACCGGCCCGGGAACCGAACCGATCGCCACCAACTGCGACACTCCGAACTGCTCGACCAGGTCCTGGACCGAGGCAACAAACGCCTGCCAGCGGAACTCCGGTTCGGTTCCTGAGACGATCAGCAGATCGGTCCCGTCGAGGGAGCGTGCCGTGATGGTGATTTCCGGGTATTCGAGGCGGGTGAGCTTGCCGTCGATAAAGTCGGCCGTCGGGCGGTTCACTCGATAATCGAAGAGAGCGTCGCCATCGAAATGACCGATCACCTCTCCAGCTGATGCAATCAATCCGGCGGCGGCAGTCCCGACCCCACCCGCATCGACCCATCCGGTGAAGCTCATCAACAACACGGGCTCGTGCAGGTCGACCGGTCGATCAATGATGTACATGCGTACAGCTTGGCTCATCTCACAAGTAAAACCAACCTGCGCAGGGTGTACGAGGCCGTAGGGACGTGCGCTTAAGGTCTCGCCCTCGATGCCGATTGGTTTAGATGCCCTCGTTTGCCGCGCTGTTCTTGACGTTGTTGTTGGCGGTGTTGCCGCCGGGTGGTTCGTTCATTGACGACGATGGCAACGTGCACGAAGGATCCATCGAAGCGATCGCCGCCGCCGGCATCACCAAAGGCTGCAACCCACCCACCAACGACCGCTACTGCCCCACCCAACCCGTCAACCGCCAACAAATGGCCGCCTTCCTCACCCGCGCCCTCAACCTGCCGGCCACCACCACCGACTACTTCACCGATGACAACGGCACCCTCTTCGAAAACGACATCAACCGCCTCGCCGCCGCCAAAATCACCACCGGCTGCAACCCGCCAGCATCGGACCGGTTCTGCCCCCAACGCAACATGACCCGCGGCCAAATGGCCGCCATGCTCGCCCGGGCCTTCAACTACCCCACCTCGGCCGCAGACCGATTCACCGACGACGACGGCCACCTCTTCGAAGCCGACATTCAACGCATCGCCGCCCAAGGCGTCACCCTCGGCTGCAACCCACCTACCAACACCCGCTTCTGTCCCGACGGACTCGTAACTCGCGACGCCATGGCCTCCTTCCTCACCCGCGCCCTCGAATACACCCCCACCACCCCACCACCTCGCGAGGCACCGCTGCCAGGTAACCCGGATGGGAGTTACCCGGTGCCGGTGGCCGCGCGGGCCGAAGACGTCTCGAGCCCCGACATCGTCATAGGAAACGGAACTGCGGCGTCTTGCACCTCCCAGGCCGTCGTGAACGCCGTGGCCCAGGGTGGGGTGATCACGTTTGATTGTGGGCCCGCCCCACACACAATCGTCATGACTGCCACCGCCAAAGTCTTCAACGACACCGGCCCGAAAATCGTGATCGATGGCGGCGGACTTGTGACTCTGAGCGGCGGTGGAACCAGGCGGATTCTGTACATGAACACGTGTGATCCAGATCAGGTGTGGACAACTCCGCATTGTCAGGATCAAGATCATCCGCAGCTGACTGTCCAGAACCTCACATTCAAAGACGGGAACTCGACCGGCCTCGACCCCGATGGCGGAGGAGCCGTTTGGGTGCGGGGCGGCCGGTTCAAGATCGTCAACAGCGTGTTCATCAACAACCGCTGCGACGCAACCGGACCCGACGTCGGCGGGGCTTCGGTGCGGGTATTCAGCCAATATCAGGGCTTGCCGGTCTACGTGGTCAACAGTACGTTCGGAGGCGGGCCGCTTTTTGGCAACGAATGCTCCAACGCCGGCGGGATCAGCTCGATCGGCGTCTCATGGACCATCATCAACAGTCTGTTCTCCCATAACGAGACGACCGGATGGGGAGCCAACCCGACCCGTAGTGGAACGCCCGGGGGTGGAAGTGGTGCGGCGATCTACAACGATGGCAACGAGATGACCTTGCGGGTTCTCGGCACCCTGATCGAAAACAACCATGCCAATGAAGGTGGGGCGGCCATCTTCTTCGTTTCGAATAACCGCTCAGGAAACGTGATCATCGAAGACTCCGTGTTGCGCTCCAACCCGAGCGATGGCTTCGGCACGGCCGGGTTCCCGGGGATCTTCTATCTTGGGAACGGAGCGATTCAGGTCTCGAACTCGATTATCGAGGAGTGAACATGCCGGCGATCACCCTGCTGTTGAGTCTGTTGTTGGCGGTGTTGCCGCCGGGTGGTTCGTTCATTGACGACGATGGCAACGTGCACGAAGGATCCATCGAAGCGATCGCCGCCGCCGGCATCACCAAAGGCTGCAACCCACCCACCAACGACCGCTACTGCCCCACCCAACCCGTCAACCGCCAACAAATGGCCGCCTTCCTCACCCGCGCCCTCAACCTGCCGGCCACCACCACCGACTACTTCACCGATGACAACGGCACCCTCTTCGAAAACGACATCAACCGCCTCGCCGCCGCCAAAATCACCACCGGCTGCAACCCGCCAGCATCGGACCGGTTCTGCCCCCAACGCAACATGACACGCGGCCAAATGGCCGCCATGCTCGCCCGGGCCTTCAACTACCCCACCTCGGCCGCAGACCGATTCACCGACGACGACGGCCACCTCTTCGAAGCCGACATTCAACGCATCGCCGCCCAAGGCGTCACCCTCGGCTGCAACCCACCTACCAACACCCGCTTCTGTCCCGACGGAC
Source organism: uncultured Acidimicrobiia bacterium (assembly GCA_963847455.1). Taxonomy (GTDB): domain Bacteria; phylum Actinomycetota; class Acidimicrobiia; order Spongiisociales; family JAENVV01; genus JAENVV01. The sequence continues at coordinate 14,770 of CAWKAG010000065.1, read as the reverse complement.
TCGTAACTCGCGACGCCATGGCCTCCTTCCTCACCCGCGCCCTCGAATACACCCCCACCACCCCACCACCTCGATGTCCGACGTTGCCCGCCGACGATGCCTGGAACACCCCGATCGATCAACTCCCGGTGGATGTCCGATCGGCCGACTACATATCGTCACTCGGGTCGTCGGCAAACCTCCATCCCGACTTCGGATCGGGGGTCTGGCCACCAGACTCGGACAGTCCGATCGGCATCCCCTACATCGAAGTCCCGGACGGCACGTCCAGCCGTCACGATCATCTACGACGCATACGGTGCCGAGTCCGACCCGGGACCCTTTCCTATTCCTCTGTCGGCACCGGTTGAGGGCGGACCGAACGGCACAGGCGACCGCCACGTGATTGTTGTCGATCGGTTTCGTTGCGAGTTGTTCGAACTCTTCGATGCCACCCCGGGACCCGGCAACGCCTGGACTGCTGCTTCGGGAGCCCGCTACGATTTGACCTCTTCGGATCTGCGACCCGACGGTTGGACGTCGGCCGACGCGGCCGGACTCCCCATCTTTCCGGGCTTGGTCCGCTACGACGAGGTCGCCGCCGGCGAAATCACTCATGCCATCCGGTTCACGGCAGCCCAGACCCGTTCTGACCACGTGTGGCCGGCTCGTCACGATGCCTCGAGTAATAGCTCCCTCAGCCTTCCGCCTATGGGTCAGCGGTTCCGCCTCAAAGCCGATTTCGATCTATCGGGCTATTCGCCGGACGTTCGCGTGATTCTGGTGGCGATGCAACGGTACGGACTGATCCTTGCCGACAACGGCAGCTCCTGGTTTGTGTCCGGAGCGCCAGATGAGCGTTGGGACAATGATGTATTGCGGGAGCTGAAGTCCGTGCCAGGATCGGCGTTCGAAGCAGTCGACGCTTCGGGGATGATGGTTGACCCTGATTCGGGTCGCGCCAAACAACCTTCGAGCTAGGAACCCACCCGATCGAACACCGCCCATTGGGTCTCCCAACGACGCCCGGAACAATCGGCTTCATCGTCGGCCACCATCGCAAAGGCCGCACCGAGCGCTACCCGAAGATCCTCGGTTGTCATGGCATGTGGCGGACCGCCGTGTTCAACCGGTTTGCCTTTTGGAAAGACGATCGAAACAAACCGTCCGCCCGGTTTGAGCCATCCGGCGGCAGCCTGGCCGTATTCAGGTCGGCGGTGGGGGTCTATGGCACAAAAACAGGTGTGATCGAGAACCAGATCGAACGGATCGGTCGGTTGGTATTCGAAGAGGTCTCCAAGCACGAACTCACCTCGGTCGCCGAGTTTGGCCTCAACAAGCTTCTGCGCCGACGCTGCGAAGTCGAGAGCCGTGACGCTCCAACCGGCATCGGCCATCGCCTCGGCGTCGTAACCGGAGCCACAACCGGGTACGAGCGCCCGGCCAGGTGCGCCCGTCCCGAGACCCGGGTCGTCGTCGAGCCGGGTAACCAACTCGGCGTGCGGTTCCCCCAGATCCCAGGGCGTCTGGCTCATCGCGTACCGAATAGACCAGGAAGAAGCGAGATCGGACACGCTCAAATGGTACACCTGCCACACTGATGACCAACATAAGGAGGGTCTCGATGAAGATTGAACGGGTCGGAGTTATCGGTGGTGGGCAGATGGGAGCTGGCATCGCCGAGGTGTGCGCCAAAGCCGGCGTTGACGTGATCGTGCGTGAGGTAAACCAGGACGCAGCCGCCGCTGGCGAGAGCCGGATTGTCAAGAGTCTCGATCGAGCCGTTTCCAAAGGAAAGATGGCCGAGTCGGATCGTGACAGTGCCCTCGGCCGCATTCAATTCACTACCGACCTGGCCGCGATGGCTGATCGGGACCTGGTCATCGAGGCTGTCGTCGAACATGAACCACTCAAAATCGAGATATTCACGGCCCTCGACTCCATCGTGACGTCAGAAGAGGCAATTCTCGCTTCCAATACGTCGTCGCTGCCGATCACTCGACTGGCCAGAAGCACCAGCCGCCCCGATCACGTCGTGGGGATGCACTTCTTCAACCCGGTTCCCGTCATGCGACTGATGGAACTCATCACGACCGTGGTTACTGATCCGACGGTGGCCGCCTCTGCTGAGGAATTCGCGTCGTCGACATTGTCCAAGACCGTCGTGAAGGCCAAGGACCGAGCTGGTTTCGTCGTCAACTTGCTGCTCGTCCCGTATATGACCGAGGCCATGCGGATGTATGAGGCCGGTCACGCCTCGGCCGAGGACATCGACAACGGCATGAAACTGGGTGCCAATCACCCGATGGGGCCTCTGGAATTGGCTGACTTCATCGGTCTCGACACGATGAAGCTGGTCGCCGACGTCCTATTCGACGAGTACAAGCTCCCCCAGTACGCCCCTCCACCTTTGCTGGTCCGAATGGTCGAAGCAGGCCTGTTGGGAAGAAAGACCGGCCGCGGCTTCTATTCGTACGCCGAATAATCAACCTCCCCGTGACAAGCTTTGGCTAGGTTTGGCCGACAGAACCGACCGATCGCATCGGGCAGAAACCTCAAGGTTGTATGCCCGGTAACCGATTCTTAACCACGACCACACCTTGGATTGGCAGACAATGGACAACGCCTCCGTGCGCCAGGACCAGGGTTCCACCACGGGGTGGCACCCGCCTCAGATCGACCGTATCTCGTCGCAGGCGGCAGTGGCTGAGCTTGGGCAGGCGGCACTCGATGGGTCAAGCGTCGAGTTCGTCTTCGATCTGGCGATGCACCTTGTGCAGCGAGCCCTCGGGATTGAGCGCGCCTGGATTCTCAAACGATTAGTAGGCGGGGCCACATCCCAGCTGGTCGCCCAGATTGGATGGGAAGAGGTCGCCGAGGGTGCGGTTATTGCCTGCGACGCGGATACCCAACCCGGATTCACCCTTGATCGTGAGGAACCGGTCGTCGTCGCCTACTGGGACGAGGAATCACCGTTAGCGATGGTCCCCGAATTCGCCGATGCTGAAATCATGGCTGGAATGAGTGTCATCGTTCCCGACGGGACCACGCCGTACGGGGTGCTAGGCGTCCACACCCGGGATCGCCGCAATTTCACGACCGACGAAGCCGACTTCCTCCGGTCAATCGCCAACGTCATTGGGGGCACCATCGTCAACGATCGGGCCCGACAACGAATCGCTGACCAGGCCGAAAACCAGGAGCGACGCTTACGCTACCAAGGGGCCCTCGCCGAGTGCGCCCAGGCGCTGCTCGGTAACAGCGGTGAAGATCGGCTGGACCGCGCCGTACGAGCCCTATTGGACGCAACGCAAGCCACCTACGTCCTGGTCGAGCGCAACCGTGTCGACCCGGAACTCGGCCTGTGCTCATACACGGTGGCTGAAGTCGAAAAGGACCAAGCTCCCAGCAGCCAACTACGCAACGAGTACTGGTCCATGGTCCCCTGGGACAGGATGCCGCTGTCACGGGCGAAGCTGGAAGCAGGCGAACCCTTCGTCATCATCCCCAGCGAGATTGAAGGTATCGAGCGTGAGACCTACGCCGCCGATCCTGTGCCGGTGCTGACGGAACTGAACATCCCCATATGTGTGGAGGGCAAGTGGGAGGGCCTGATCGGTTTTTCCGAGACGACCGTCCTGCGCGAGTGGACCGAAGAAGACATCTCGTTGCTCACGACCGCCGCAACCATGATCGGAGCGTTCTGGGAACGGGAAGCGGCTCGTGAGAACCGCGAACAGCTGATCAGGGCGAAGGACCAGTTCCTGGCAAGTATCAGCCACGAACTGCGAACCCCGCTTACGGCGGTCGTGGGGTTCGGGGAGATCCTGCGCGACTCTGGGAGCACATTGAGCGAGAGTGAGCGCCGGGAATTCCTCGATGTGCTCATCGGTCAAGGATCGGACGTCACGAACATCGTCAATGATCTGCTCGTCGCCGCCAAGGCCGACATCGGGACCCTTAACGTCAGCCGGGTATCGGTCAACCTACGAGCCCAAACCGCCCAGGTACTTGAGGCTTTCAACCGCGACCAGATGGCCCGCATTGGGCTCATCAACGCCCACGATGTTCGGGCGATGGGCGACCCTGACCGAATCCGCCAAATCATTCGCAACCTCATCACCAACGCACTGCGTTACGGAGGTGCCGATGTTCACGTTGAGGTCGTCGGCGACGAACGGACCGGCATCCTCGTGTGCGACAACGGGCCGGGTATTCCCGACCTGGACCGGGAACGTATTTTCCAACCCTATCAACGAGCCCACAACGCCCCTGGTGTGGCTGGCTCTCTCGGCCTCGGCCTGTCGATCTCGCGTAAGCTCGCCCGCCTCATGGACGGCGACCTGGTCTACCGGCACGACCACCAACGCAGCATCTTCGAACTATCGCTCCCCCGGGCGTCCTGATCCGACCCGGGTGGGGATGGTCGTCGTTGTCGATGGCCGACCTACTCGACCGGTGAGTACAACCGACGTTCTTCGAGGGTTCGACTGATCGTCAAAGTACCCATACCCAGAATGAGCAGTAAGACACCGAATATCCCCAACGGCCAGGACACATCACTCGGACCGGTGTACGGCAAACAATCAGGCGGTTCACACTCATTGTCCGGAACCGTCGTCGAAGTAGTCGATGAGGACGTCGTCGAGGAGGTCGAGGTCGAACTGGTCGATGTTGACGAGGTCGTTGATGAGGTGGTCGATGAGGACGTGGTCGGCGAAGTGATCGTCGTGGCCGAAACCGGCACGGTGGTAGTGGTCGACGATGTCGTGGTCGACGATGTCGTGGTCGATGACGTCGTGGTGCTTGCAGTCTGACAGGCCAAGACCACCAGCTGCCCCGAGCTGGGACCGTCGATTTCGTATCCACTGTCGATCGAACGTGCCGTCCAGTTGTAGGTCCCTTCCGGGAGTTCAAACTCGGTCTTCTCGCTGATGACGATGACACCGGTTGGGCCGTCAAGGGTCAATTCGATTCGGTCGGTCGTGTTGAGCCCGTTGTGCCGGAACGAAAAAGTCACGTTGGTCTCGGAGACGCCGTTGCGAACCTCACATGAGCGCTGAACGATCTGAATGACAACCTTCTTGACGATGGTCTGGGCAGCTGCCGCTGCTGAGGTCTCACTGGCTACCGCGGTTTGGCCCGCCTCTGCTGTCGCCACGCATTGGCCCTTGTGGTTGCCTTGTACGACCCGCGCCTGACCGGCAGGACAGGCCGACCCACCGTCACGTTTGCTCGTCGGAGCAGTAGACCGCTCAGAAACGGCATCTTGGTTCTGGGTTTTTGTGGCAAACGGGGTGGATTCCTCAGCGTTCTCGGAGTTATCGACTGTCGCCGGCTCAGCCTGTCCTCCGGCCAAGCCGCCGTTTGAAACAGCTGGAGCTGCCACCATCAGAACGAGACCGGCTATTACCAATGTGGACCCGAGCTTGCGCAGCAAGCTCATCGCTCAAGCTCATATCGTGACGGAGTCCCCCAACGGACACACGTGTAACGCATTACGCCTCCCAAGCGCCGTAGTACCTTGCCGCAACCTTACTCTCCGTGGCCGGTCTCGAGTGCGTAGGTTGGCTGAATATCTTTGGCCAATGGGGCAATGAGACAAGAAGCCTGGCAGGGTTGAGGATCTGGAAAGCGATCCATGGCACCTATGTGCAACATGACAACCCGTACTCAATATCGGCAATCAGCGCCTGGATGGTGTCGACGAATTGGATTTGTGGTCGGTTCTGAATGCTCGCCTTCAGTCGTTTATGACTCTTGAACCACTGACAGTCCGTTTCCGGCCGGATCGGTGAACCAGGCGATAGAGTGGCCTCCGCTCCGATGGATCCCTCTCGCGTCGGTTTCAATGCCCGAGAAACGCTGGAAGTCAACGCCTCGCGTGGTCAGCTCATCCACGGCAGTCGCGATGTCCTCTACCGAGAGGTTGAGGACGGTGTAGCTGGCTGGAGTGTGGTCAGTCTTTAGGTACACAAGCGTGGCACTGCCTTCGGGGCTATACAGGAATAGTGGGCCGTCATCGGTGGCCAGCTCCGTCTTGATATCCAGTGTCTGCTCGTAGAAGCGGCTTGCTGCATTGATGTCGTCTACCGAGAAGCTTCCGAATATCCGCGTTGTTTGAACCATCCTCGCCTCCTAGAGTGAATACGGTATTATGCTGTCACATAGACAGTATAATGTCATATTGACAGTATCATGTCAAGAGTAGGAGTGAGTGCATGGTGACCCTTCCCAACCCGACGACATCAGCCTCACCGGCTGTTTCTGGATCCCGTGGGCCAACGGAAGAACAGGTACTGCTCAGTGGGATCGCCAAGACTGTGTTTCGTCTGAACGGGCAACTGTTGTCAATCGCCGAGGACCTCGCGGGGCCGGTAGGCCTGACAGCAGCCCGGTGGCAGGTTCTCGCAGCCGTCCTCAGGGAGCCCTTTTCAGTGGCCGATATCTCCCGGTTGATAGGCAACACACGTCAAAGCGTGCAACGAATCGCCAACCTTCTCGTAGCCGAAGAACTCGCGGAATATGTGCCGAACCCAGCGCACCGCCGCGCCAAGTTGCTGACACCCACCGACCAGGGCAGGTCGGCGGTCAAAGCCATAGCGCCAGCCCACGCCGATCTGGCACGACGGCTGCCCCTGGAATACGGTAAGGAGGAACTATGCCGACTCCTCGACGCCCTCACCGAGCTCTCCGCCGCCTTTGAGAAGGTCTGATCACCAGCAGTTAGGACACAGGGACCTGGCCGCTCTGTTGACAGGTCATCCTGTCGTCCCACTACGGACGTGTAACTGATGACTATTTCGCGATTGCGGTCGTGTTTCACACCTTCTGGCACAACTCAGTCTCCGACCCTGCGGGGCAAGCCGATCCGCACATCAACCCCTGGCGAGTAGTGGACCAGAGCATCTCCCTTCGGGGCAGGATATCCGGCAGCTTCGATCAACTGATCGTCGAAATCGATCAAGGTCGCTTCTTGCAGCGGCCAGGGACCGTGATCGACGGGAGCGTACGCTACCGCCCGCCCAAACACGCTGTAGAGACCCCAGCGGGCGGTGAGAAAGTGCTCGCGATCGGTCGGTATGAGCGGCGCACCAGGTTTGACAACGATACTGCTTGTGGCTCCGCGTCTGCCCCGGCCAGCGCCGCCTGGCTCGGTAGGACACGGTGTCATTCTCATGCTCGATGCTCATCTCAGCCCAACGGTACGGGAGCCGATAGGTCCCCAGGGCCACGAGCACGGGAATGAGCCGGTTGACGTCGAGGGAATCGAACCAGACTCCTGGCCGACCATCCGGACCCCGCACATAGGTCCGTACGTTGGTCTCAGGAAACGTACCTAGATAGGGAACCGGCGGCAAGTGAGGCAGCCGAATGCCCTCCATGCGGAAGGCCACCAACCCTACCCAGGCGCAGCCTTCGAAGGTGTCCACGACCAAGCCCGGTGGAAGGCGGCGCTGCACGACCGTCGGATCGTAGGCGAAATGGACAAACGTGAGATCCTTCCAACCCTGCAACATCACAGGGCGGTCAACTCGATCCGGGGCGGAAGCGGGGTAGTCAGTCATGTCGCTCGATACTCCTGCAAAATCCGCGTCGGGTTGGCCGTCTACGTGCTGGCGTCCGGGGCGCTCACACGCATTTCGGTAAAGGTATCGGATTCGATCCCAGACACCTCAGGTGAAGCAAGAACATCCTCACGCTGCAGTTCGATGAACTTGGACATCAAGAATACGATGGTTGCCCACGTGGTGACGATGAACAAGATTCCACCAATTCCGAAAACGACTCCGTCGCTCACAATGAATCCCGCTCACCGGTCAGGACCAGGGTTCCCAGGGAATGAATAGCGGGAACCCACAGGCCAACGAATAGGCCCAATTCGCGGTCAACGAGAAACCACAAGGTTACGGACAAGAGGAATGAGATAAAGGCAGCTGCCAGAAATACCAGCTTGGTGCCGTGGAATGAATCCAAAGAACGGATGGTCGATACAAGGTTCGTGATGGTAAAACCTCCTTTCTTCCTATACGTCGCCCGGGTCGGTTCGGATGACCCAAGGCCGACCCTTCTCAACTTCTCAGTGGTGCTAGGGCAATTCGGCCGGAGGCCGACAATGAGAACAGCGAACCCGGATGCCGAGAGGCATCCCACGGGAAAATCGCCGCCGGCGCCAGCCGGCAATTGAGAAAGGGCCGCGGCCGAATGGCCGACCCATTCTTCAATTCATCGAGTGGAGCTGAGGGGATTTGAACCCCTGACCCCCTGCATGCCATGCAGGTGCTCTGCCAGGCTGAGCTACAGCCCCCAATGCGAGCCGCAATTATAGCTGGTCAGAAGTTCCCTGAGTTGCCGCCGCGAATGGGATGCGGGGGGCGTCGGCCCAGAGTCGCTCGAGGTCGTAGAACGAACGGGTGCCTGCCTGGAAAACATGGACCACGATTTCTCCGTAATCGAGGAGGACCCATTCGGCCTCGTCGGCGCCCTCGGTCCGCAACGACGCCCGACCGTGTTTCTCTTTGAGTTGGACGTGTACTTCGTCTGCAATGGACCGGACCTGGCGGTTCGAGGTTCCGGTGGCAATCACAAACATGTCGGTTATGAACAGGAGATTGCTGACGTCGATGATGGCAATATCCACGCCTTTCATGTCGTCGATAGCGTCGGCAGCTGCCTTGGCCAGTTCGATACTCGTAATGGTGGCGTCCTCCATCAGGGTGCGTCTTCGCCAAGGATGATAGTGAGGTCGACAACTCCGGAGGGTTGCCGCACTTCCAAGACGACTTCTCCGTACCCGAGCAGAGCTTGGGCGGCGATAGCGGCGTCGCGCCGTTCCCGGCCCTGCGCAATCACCTGGGTGCTCGGATAATTGAGCGTTCCGGCGTTGTCGGTTTTGAGGACGCGGTAACCGGCGAGCACAAACGTTTTGGCGACCGGTTGGGTAATACCGACCCCACCCTTGCCGTTGAGGATCTCGATGACCAGCCGGGGATCTTCTCCGATTGATAAATACGGTACGGCCTGCTCGACGAACACCGCCGCGTCGGCCACGTCCAACGAATAGCGTTCCGCACCGGTCGCCAGCGTATTCACCCGAACCACGGGGAGGGCACTGACGATCAGACCTTCGTCTTGGCCGGCCCCGGTGAGCGCCGCGACGCCTGCGGTCGTTCCGCGAGCCACGAACTGGTCGGCCAGCCTTTTACTGTGACCCAGCGCCTCAAAGACAGACGTCCAGACTTCACCCTGGCGGAACAGGTGGTCAAGATCGTTGTCGACGCCTTTGTCGGTGAGCAGGGTCCCGATCATCTCGGGTGTTCGGGGTTGCAGGCCTTCCCCGGCGGCAACTTTCTGGTTCCCTGCCGCATCTCCGGTGACGAACGGACGGATGATCGAAATCTCCAACGGCTCGTTGAAGAAACCTACAAACTCGTCGTTCGTGTACGTGAAGGTATCGTCAATCCGGGCACCGAGCAGATTGGTGATGGTGAGCGACAGCAGGTCGATCCCACCGATGTTGTAGGCCTCCTCGAGGGTATGTTCGCCAAACCCGGGAGCGATCGCCAGCATGGAACTGGGGATGGTGACAAGTCGGCTCGCCTGGTCGGCGCTTGCCCCTACGAGCAGGATGGCTTGGGGTAGTCCGTCCTCTTCGACCACCACCAGGGCGGACGCACCAACATCGGGTTCGATTACGGCAGCGTCCGGGCCAACTTCTTCTGGCTGTAGCTGCAAGTACGAAATGGTTACCGAAGCGGCGATCAGCGCAAACGCCACCAGCGTGGCGAGCAGTATTTTGCGTCGGGCCCGCGATCGCGAATCACTGCGGGCCGCCCGATTCAGTTCCCTGGCGGTCAGGTCTTTCTTCGGCTCAGGCTTGATCCGGTGCTGGGGAGGCTCACTCATAGTCCGTACAGTCCATGCTCAGTCATGTAGTCATACACTTGATCACGCACGAGGAACCGCACCGATTGTCCCTGGCGGGCGCGCTCGTGGATCTTGCTGCCGCTGATCTCCAGAATGGGCATGTCCAGCCAGGTCACCTCGCCAGCCGCCGCCACGACATCAGCGGGATCAGTATGCAACCTGGGCACCACCGCGATCTCGGCTCGTTCGCGCACCTGGTCGTAGCGAGTCCACGTGGACAGATTCGCCGCCGCATCGGCACCGAGCACGAGAACGAGACGATCTTCCTCGGGAAATGTCGCCAACGTGTCTGCGGTGTACGTCCAACCGTCGCGCAGGACTTCTCGAGCATCAGGCACGATGAAGTCGGCACCCTCCACAGCGAGGAGCGTCATGGCCCAACGGTGCTCCCCCGGCGACACCGAGCTGGCTGGCTTTTGCCAGGGCGACCCGGCGGGCATCATAAGGACATGGTCGACGCCTAGCTGCATGTAAGCGGTCTCGGCGGCGAGGAGGTGGGCGAGGTGAGGGGGGTCGAAGGTGCCCCCAATGATGGCTCTGTACACCGGCGACAGGATAAACCGGTTTGGGGGCTCCGGAACCGTCAGCCAACCAAACGTAGCGCACGGGCCGGTTGATAGGCCTGGCAGCCCAGCCAGGCGAGCGGATCGACGTAGGTTCCTGAGACGCGAACAGAAAAGTGAAGGCCGGGGGTGGCGTGTGGTGATCCGCTCTTCCCGACCGGTTGGCCTGAGTCGATCCATGACCCGGCCCGAACGAGGCGTTCGTCGAGATACGAGTAACTCGTTCGCAAGCCACCGCCGTGATCGATGGTGACGGTCCGATTCCCGGCAACGTCGCCCGCAAAGGTCACTCGCCCGGATGCAGCCGCCCGAACCTCTGATCGCGACTCGGTGCCGATGTCGATGCCCCAATGCCCGGCGTAGCGTCCGCTCGGAGCGTACGCGGCAATCACCTCACCGGCGACCGGCCACTTCAGGCCAACGCACGGCAGGGTTTCGGCCACGGCGGACGATGGAACCAGGGTCAGCAGAAGGATTGCGCAGAACATCACCAAACGGGGCATTGCTACCTATCACACCGCTCAGCCGCTTTGGCGTGACCGTATCCCGATTCGAGCCTCAGCTCAAGGGGTCTGTCAGATCAGATCGTCGAGCGACCCGAGGTACTCCAACATGTCGATGAGACGAGCCGAATAGCCGATCTCGTTGTCGTACCAGGCGATCACTTTGAAGAACTGGTCGTTGAGTTCAATGCCGGCCTTGGCGTCGTAGATCGACGAATGTCGATTCCCGATAAGGTCCGACGACACAATCGGATCCTCGGTGTATTCGAGAACTCCTGCCATCTCGCCTTCGGCGGCCTCCTTCATGGCGGCGTTGATCTCGGCAAGCGAGGTCTTCTTCTCGGTCCGGAAGGTCAGGTCGACGACCGACACATCGGGGGTGGGTACCCGGAAAGCCATCGCGTCCAGCTTGCCTTCGAGTTCGGGCAGCGTCAGGACGACCGCTTTGGCAGCTCCGGTCGAGCCGGGAATGATGTTGGCGTACCCGTTGCGTCCTCCCCGCAGATCCTTCTTCGATGGGGAGTCCTGGGTGGGCTGGGAAGCGGTCACCGAATGGACGGTGGTCATGAGTCCTTCCACAATGCCGAATTCATCGTTGAGTACCTTGGCCAGTGGCGCGAGGCAGTTCGTGGTGCACGACGCGTTGGAGAGGATGACATCTGTCTCCGGATCGATCTCGGTGTGGTTGACCTTGTAGGCGAAGGTCCGCACCTTGTCGGGCGACTTGGTGGGGGCCGACAGGATGACCCGCTTGGCTCCAGCGGCCAGGTGTTTGCTGGCTCCGTCGTAGTCGGTGAAAATACCGGTCGATTCGATGACGTAGTCGATCTTCAAGTCATCCCACGGCAGATCCTCGGGGTTCCGCTCTGAGAAGGCCCGTACGGTCTTGCCGTCGATTACGAGGTTGCCGTCGTCGACTTCGACGGAGGATCCGAAGCGGCCGTGCACTGTGTCGTATTCGAAGAGGTACGCGAGACCGTCGGCGGGAACCAGATCGTTCACCGCAACGAACTCAAGATTGGGGTTCGACCACCCAACCCGCATGGCCAGTCGGCCAATCCGACCGAATCCATTAATAGCTACACGAATAGTCACAAAAACTCCAGGGATGGGAACGTTCCAAAAAAGGAATGTTACCTCAGTAGACGGGATTACTCCAAGATCTACTTGCGGGGGCGAGCCAGCAAACTGAGAACTTCCTGCCGAAAGTCATTCGGTTGAAAAGGCTTCGTGACAAAAGCGTCGGCTCCACCTTCATCGGCGCGTCGGCGCGACTCCTCCTCGGCGTGGGCGGTGAGGACAAGCACCGGCAACGTGCGGGTTTCGGGCACGGACCGCAAGTGGTCGAGCACTTGCCATCCGTCCATTTCGGGCAGGCCGATGTCGAGAACGAGCAAGTCGGGGTTTTCGGTTTGCGCAGCTGCCAGGCCGCTGGGACCGTCTTCACGCATGAGAACTTCCAGGTCGGCAGGGCGCAAGCACACCTCGATGAGACGACGGATGACCGCTGAATCTTCTACCACCAGGACACGCTGTCCCATCTGTCTCCTTGCCTCCACAGCAAAATGCTGCGTCAGTCGTTGGTCCGGGCTAACCCCGGGGGACCAATTTAGCCCACTTTGCTCAATCGCACGCGACCATGATGTTGCTGAGCGATCGATTCGACAAATTTCTCTAACTGCCGAAGGTTTCGCACTTCAAACACTTCATCGCAGGATACAGCGTACTTGCCCATGACCGAATCACCGGTGTTCCAGTACGACCTGGGTTCGGGGTTGAGCCAATACACCGCTTTGGCGACATCCCGGACCTGCTCGAGAACTTCGGCTTGCGGGTCGCGATAGTTCGACCGAGCGTCGCCCGTGATGATCACCGTTGACTTGGCGGTGAGCGACTGACCGTACCGAGTCCAGAACTGTTCGAGCGACCGGCCATAATCAGAATGACCATCGAGCCATACCACTTCGGCTTCGGTCGAGATACGCTGGAGGACTCCGGCGAACTCAGTATCGCGGTCGAAGAAGTCCGTCACGTCGTCGAGGGCATCAATGAACGCGAAGGCCCGGAGGTTAGAGAACTCGTTGGACATGGCGTAAACAAACTGGAGCGCGAACCGGGCGAAGGTGGCCATCGACCCGGAAATGTCGCACAACAGGAACACCTCCGGCTTTGACGGCTTGGGAGCTCGAAATTGGGGTTCGATCGGCACGCCTCCTGTGGCCAACGAGCGGCGCACCGTCCGGCGAAAATCAAGCCGCCCATCGCGGCGCAGCCTCCGGCGGCGGGCCAGACGAGCAGCCAGCTTGCGGGTTAATGGCTGAATGACGTGTTCGAGTTGCACGAGGTCAGCCCGGGTGGCATGCATCAGTTCGGTGTCTTCGATCAGGGGCTTGCGGAGCGTCTTGGCGACGGCTTCCGCCCCACGGTCGGCCACCAGTCTGCGTCGAATCTCGGCCTCAAGCTCGTCGCGCAACCGATCTACGCGCTCTTGCATCTCCTCACGAATCAGTCGTTCGTCGAACTCACTGAGCGGTTCACCCGCTCCGGCGAGCGCCTGGGCTACCAGCTGGTCAAAAAGCTCCTCAATGTCGAGTTGACGGAGGGTCCGGTACAGATAGTACGTGCCACCAACCGGTCGCCCCGGCTCCATGCCGGCCAGGCGAGTAACGGCCTGGCGCGAAAGCATCTGAAGCGCCCCGGTGTCATCGGCGGCCAGAGCCCTGGCGAGAGCTTGGAGGAGCTCTTCGAGACTGGCCTCTCCCCCACCTCCTTGAGCCGCCCCATCGGCGGCAGGAGTGTTCGATTCCTCGTCCGAAGTCCCTGGCAGGGTCCGGCTCAGCGCAAAATAGACCTCAAAGGCGACGTCGAATGCCTCATAGTGTCGGACGTTCTTGACGAGGGTTGCACCGAGGGCAGCTTTGAACGCCTGGCGATCTCCGACGTCGGTGTGCCGGAGCGCTTCCATCGCGTCGATGGCTTCCACCATCGACACCGGGATGCCGGCGGTTCGCAACTCCTGGATAAATCCACCGAGGACGTCGATCAGCATCTAAGAACTCGACGGGTCGTCCGGGCCTGCATAGGAAGCTCGCACGGTTTCGATGTCGCTTTGATACTTCAACAACACATTGAGCGTGTCACGAACCGCGGCAGCGTCGACCTCCGAAATCCCCAGTTCGATGAGGGTCCTGGCCCAGTCGAGTGTCTCGGACACCGAAGGGGGTTTGCGCAACTGGTGTCCTCGCACCGATCGGACCACCGCGCCACCTGATCCGCCAGATGGTCGGTGATCCCCTCCACCCGGGCCAGGATGATCTCCTTCTCACGATCGATCGTTGGATAACCAATGTGCAGAAACAAGCACCGCCGTTTGAGCGCTTCAGACAATTCACGGGTGTTATTGGAAGTCAGAATGACTATGGGATCACTGGCCGCCTGGATCGTTCCCAGCTCCGGGATCGAGACCTGGAAGTCGGACAGAACCTCGAGCAGCAGGGCTTCGGTCTCCACCTCGACCCGGTCAACCTCGTCAATGAGGAGTACGACTGGTTCGGTGGCCGTGATCGCCTCCAACAGTGGCCGGGCGAGCAGGAACGACTCGCCAAAGATGTTGTCTTCGATCGCTGACCAGTCAGCCCCTGGTCGGCCTGAATGCGGAGCAACTGCTTCTTGTAGTTCCATTCGTATAGAGCCTTGGCTTCGTCGAGGCCCTCATAACACTGCAGCCGGATGAGCCGACGATTGTGAACTTTGGCGAGTGCCTTGGCCAATTCTGTTTTGCCGACTCCGGCCGGACCC
>CAWKAG010000064.1:0-17740 GCA_963847455.1 uncultured Acidimicrobiia bacterium | reverse complement strand
ACCGGGCAATCACAGTCGACTAACTCGGCTCCGTTGGCAGTCGCATAGTCTCGAGCCAGCCTCGCCGGATCTCCCCCGAGGAAGGTCTCAGGAGCGGCGGCCAGGGCGGCGGCATCGGCTGCAGTTTGGGCCCGAATCGCCGCCACCTGGCCCTGGGCGAGAACCCCGATCCCCGCCCCGGCTAGCAAGAGTGCTCCAAGCATCGCCAGAATAAGATTGTGGCGCTGCCCCGTTCGCTCCTCACGACTCCACTCGCATGGCTGCGTCGGCTTTCAGCGTGATCGGCAGGCCGAACACCCGCATCGGCAGACGGATCACGACTAGGGCCGACTCGCCAACGACGAACGGGCGATCGACCGTGACGGTGGCGTCTGTCGCCAAAGAGCCAAGAGCCGCGCGGGTTGCCGTCACCGCCTGCGCGGGATCGGCGGCGATCGCCGCCACCCGGGCTCCCTCCCGAGCTGCCTGGGCAAGCTCAAGCTGGGTCCGGGCGACGACCACCACCTCGGTCACGGCGAGCAACACCAGCACGATGGCTGGAATGACGAGCGCGAACTCGACCGCTGCCGAACCGCGCTCATTCATCCCTTAACGAACCCGATGACTTTGCTGAGGATCGTCGAGAACAGATTCGACACGAGGCCATCCGAACTCATCCATCCGATCAACGCCAACGCGATCGCGGCGGCGGCCAGGATGACCAGGACGTACTCCACCGTCCCCTGACCCCGATCGTCCGCAGGGACTCGTGAGCGAATTGTTTGCAGCATGGCTGCTCCTTCATGTAGACGCCGGCGGCCGGCCGGTTCGGGAGGAAGAGATCATGGAATCGGGAAAACTGGACCGAGCAAACGCCGGGCAGACTCCAGCACAGACGGACCGACCGTCAGCACGACGAAGCCAGGGAGTATCAAGAGGGCTAAGGGAACTGTGAGCTTGACCGGGAGGCGACGCGCAGCTTCGGTGACTTCCAGCCGGTGGGACTCGCGCTGCTCATCCACGTAGCCAGCGATTGCATCGGCAACACTTGCGCCGGTGCTTTGGGCCCGGGCGAGCAGTCCGAACAACTTGCCACAGCGGCCAGTTGCCTCGGCGAGCGCTAGCGCCATACCATCGCGACGGGCGGCCCTGATGAGGGCTCGAACCTCGTCCTCGATGACGTTTGACAACCCGACACTCGCCACCGAAAACGCGGCCGTCACCGACAACCCTGCACTCACGGCCACATACATTCCTCGGGCAAGGACGGCGACATCCCGGTCGGCTTGTCGATCGTCCCGCCGGCGCCCGGATACCTGCCTGACTAGCCGGGCGATGAGGCTGACACCAGCCAACAGCACCAGGAGCCGCACCGAAAGGGCGGCCAGAGCCAGAGCCACCGCGAGACCTGCGGATGATCGCCGCCCAAGTCGGCCAACCACGGGTTCCCATCCCAATACGCCAACCACCGCTATGACGGCCATCATCGAACAGCTCCCCGCAGCAACATGCCGACGACGGCCGCTCCACTCGCCAGCAGCGTCAGCCCGATCGCCAGGATCGTGATGCCAATGCCCGACGAGGCGAGCTCCAAGAGTCGGCCGGTGAACGCTTGCCAGATGAGAAACCCGACCGGCATGCCTCCCACGATCAGTGAGGAGATCTTGGCCTGGGCGGTGGCTGCCCGCAGCTCTCGGTATAGGGCTCGATCCTCCGCAGCTACCTGGGCAAGGCTCTCGAACATGGCGGCCGTCCTCCCCCCGGTTTCTCCAGCGATGCGCATCGCCGCCGCCACAGCGCGTCCGTTCTGATGCAAAAGTTCCGACACGCCTGCCGCCAGCTGCGAGACGGGCACCCCGGCCAACGACAGCCGCACCAGGGGTTCCAGCTGCAACTCGGGTGCTCGCTGTGCGGCGGCCTCGAACGCTCCTCGGAGTGCTGCGCCAGCCGCGCAACTCCGAGGCTATACCTGCCAGAAATCGGGCTTCGGCGTTGGTTCGCCCAAGCGAGCTCAGTCGTTTCGGGCCAGGTCGGGCCCGCCCCAGCCCACGCCGCATCGGGGCGGCCGGGATGTGATCGAGCCCCACGACCAGTGCCAAAGTCACTAGGACGAACGCCATCGGGTTTCCACACCGTCGATGCTCACGTCGGCCACCTCAGCGACCCGCCGTCGGCCATCGACACGCTCAACCTGGACGATCACGTCGACCGCTGACAGGATCTGGCGTTGCACCGCCACCTCCCCGACCCGGCGATCCCCTGACATCGCCAGGGTCTCGAGCCGCCACAACGCTTCGGCGGGAGAATTGGCATGAACGGTGGACATCGAACCGTCGTGGCCGGTATTGAGTGCCCAGATCATGTCGAGCGCTTCAGGACCGCGGACCTCCCCAACGATGATGCGGTCAGGACGCAACCGGAGCGCCGACCGGACCAGTTGTTGGAGGGTCACCTCGCCGGCTCCTTCAGCGTTCGCGGGCCGGGCTTCCAGCCGGACGACGTGCCCGGCGAGCTCAAGCTCGGCCGCATCCTCCACCGTTACGATCCGCTCCCGGCTCGGAATCTCGGTCGAGAGTACGTTGAGCAGGGTGGTCTTGCCCGCGCCCGTCCCGCCTGAAATGACGAGGTTCTCCCGGTCCACCACCGCTGCTCGCAGCATGTCAGCCACCTCCCCGGTTGCCGAGCCCGACTCGACCAACTCCGCCAGGCTCCGAACCGCCTTGGTGAATCGTCGAACAGCGACGATGGGACCATCAACCGCAACCGGCGGAATGACCGCGTGGAGGCGTGACCCATCGGCCAGTCGGGCATCGACGGTCGGCGATGCACGATCGATCCGCAGGCCAAGCGGAGCGAGGACTCTCTCGACGGACGCCACGACCGCTGCGTCATCAACAAACGAGACCTGGGTAAGCGACATCGTCCCGCTTCGTTCAACCCACACGCTGGACGCCCCATTCACGAGAACGTCGGTCACCAGCGGGTCACGAAGTAGCCGTTCGAGCGGCCCGAGACCCAGGATGGCGTCGACCGCAGCGACGGCTACATCGTCCGACTCCAGCGGTGCCTCATCTGCCATCGCCCGCCTGGCAGCAACCAACAGTGCGTCCGGCTCCAGCGAAACGTCCGCTTCCAGAAGCCTGGTCACGATCCGCTGGATGGCACTCATTCGGCCATCCCCCACACCGGTTTCCACGCTCGGATCCAGCGCGAAGGACCGAGCAGACGACCCTCCAGCAGGCCTCGGACAAGTCTGGTGGATGGACGAGGGAGCTGAACATCACCGTCCATCGACGACGAAGCCCGCACGCACCGTTGGATCACGGTCGGTCCGTTGACCCGACGTGCCAGAGCCCCCGGCAGGTCGGCCACGACCGCGACCGAATGGCCCACGGGAGGCTCTGAACCGGCATGGCGGACAACCAACCGTGGCCAACCGGCGGCGAGCGCGGCGAGCACCTCAGCGGCGTCGTCCAACCCCACCCCGCCGTTTCGCAGCACCGCCAGCCCGGCGTGCGTCGGACGCAAGTCGGAGCGCCGCGGTCCCGCTGCAACCAACGCGGCTAGCGATCCTGGTCCGGGATAACGCGGCCCGTCAGGATCGGCGTCTACGACCAGCGCCGTCCCCGCGACTGCCCCAAGACCGAGTGGAGCGATTGCCGCCAGGACCGGGTCGGCTGGAATCCAAAGATTGATGACCATGCGAGAAACGTACGAAGCCGGGCATCCGCTGGCAACCCCTTGCCAACCGACCCAGAATGTGGCACAACTACGGGTGGAGTTCATAGGCGCTGCGACCGATACACTTATAGGTAGATATGGCTTCTGGTGCTGCTTTCTTTGATCTTGATAAGACCATCATCTCGAAATCGTCAACCCTGGCGTTCGGGAGACCTCTGTACGAGGCCGGCATGGTCAACCGGCGCGTGCTGGTCCGCGCCCTCGTCGCTCAGATCGTGTACAAGGCCTTCGGCGCCGACCACGACCAACTAGAAAAGGTCAAGGAACAGCTAGCGAACCTGACCAAAGGGTGGGACCTCGCCGATGTCAAAGCCCTGGTCGATGACACCGTGCATGCCGTCGTTGCTCCTCACGTGTATGTCGAGGCCCTCGAACTGATCGAAACTCACAAGGCGGCCGGACGTCGGATCATCATCGTTTCGTCGAGTCCAATGGAGATCGTCCAACCCATTGCCGATCTTCTGGAAATCGACGACGTGATCGCGACCACGTCGAAGATCGACGAAGGCATCTACACGGGTGAAGTGATTTTCTACGCCTACGCCGATGCGAAGGCCGAAGCGATGCGGGAGTTCGCCAACGATGAAGGAATCTCCCTCGCCGACTCGTTCGCCTACTCAGACTCGTTCACGGATGTTCCAATGCTCGAAGCGGTCGGTCACCCGGTCGCCGTCAATCCCGACAAGGAACTGCGCGAATACGCCGAGGAGCGGGACTGGTCAATCCGCGAATTCGAGCACGGGGTCAGCCTGAGGACGCGGTTGGCGGAACTACCAAAACCTGATCCGGCGCTGTCAGGCATCGCACTCGCCTCCGCCGCCGGTGTTGCGCTTGCCACTTACCTCGTCAAACGGCACGGGCGTCGCGCCTAGCGTCGCAGCTCGAATTTTGATCGAACCTCCAAAGTTGGGCCTTTCGGCCCGTCCTCAGAGCTTGTGAAAAGATTCACAATGTCGCTATGGCTGATCGGACCGTAGTACCTCCGGATGTCAACTCCGAGGCAGGGGTATCCAGGCGATCCTTTCTACAACTGTCCGGAGCCATGTTGGTGTTGGCCACATGGATCCAGGGAATCGGTCGTCGGTCGGCAGAAGCTGCCATCCGATGGGGGATTCCCATCCCCTGGTACCGGCAGGGTCCGATCAGCCACACCTATACCGTATGCGACATGTGCCCATGGCACTGCGGCATTATCGTAGAATCGGTCAACGGAGTCGTACGCAAGATCGACGGCAACCCGAATGACCCCAAGGCACGGGGCCGACTGTGCGCCAAAGGCCAGGGTGGCGTGTCCTTCCTGTACGACCCGGACCGGCTCAAGACGCCGCTTATCCGCACCGGCGACCGGGGGGCTGGCGACTTCCGCGAAGCCACCTGGCCAGAAGCCCTCGACTACATCGCTCAGAAAATGGGAGCAATTCGAAACGAGTATGGGCCCGAATCCATCGCCTTCCTGGGTCACACCGGGGGCGACTCATGGTTTGTCGACCATCTCGCTCAGGCGTGGGGCTCGCCAAACGCCGGCCGCCCATCGACATCGCTTTGCACCGGACCCCGGGACGAGGCGGCGTTGCTGACGACCGGCCTGCCAATTGGCGGACATGAGCCGGTCGACTGGGATCACATCGAGGCTTTCGCGCTCATCGGCTCACATATCGGCGAAGACACTCGCAACACCGTCATGCAGGACTTCTCGAAAGCAAGAGCACGGGGCGCCAAGGTGGTAGTCGTCGATCCCCGTTTCTCCACCGCCGCTTCCAAGGCCAACTTGTGGCTTCCGATCAAGCCCGGAACGGACACGGCGCTGCTGCTGGCGTGGATCCATGTGCTCATCGACGAGGACCGCTACGAGGCAGAGTACGTGAACACGTGGACATTGGGGTTTGACCAATTGAGAGACCATGTGGCCACCCTGACTCCCGAATGGGCATCAGGGATTACCGACCTGGACCCGGACCTGATTCGCGAATCAGCCCGCATGTTGGCCGACGCTCGACCGCGAGCCGCAATCATCCCTGGCCGTCATACGACCTGGTACGGCAACGATACCCAACGGATGCGGGCGGCCTATATCTTCAACGCATTGCTGGGCGCATGGGGCCAGCCAGGCGGCCTGTACTTGAACAAGAGCCCCTACATCGAAAATTACCCTCATCCCCCGTATGCCGTAATCGGATCTGCGGGAGGATGCTCGACAGAACCCGGGGAGAGTTCCGACGTTCTCCCCCTAGGTCCCTCAGGGAAAGCTCGCGCCGATGGTGCGCGCGAGACCTTCTGGAGAGGCCCAACCGCCATTCAGGAGCTGATCGATCCGATGATTACCGGCGATCCATACCCGATCAAGGGTCTCATCGCGTTTGGCATCAACATGCTGCACAGCATTCCCAACCCGAATCGGACGAAACAAGCTTTCGAAGCACTTGATCTGTTCGTTGCCATCGACGTCCTCCCCCAAGATCACATCGCCTGGGCCGACATCGTACTCCCGGAAGCAACCTATCTAGAGCGACACGATGACCTGCTGACCACCGCCCACTTGACCCCATACGTAGCCCTACGAGAACCTGCCGTTGCACCACTCTTCGACACGAAGCCAGGCTGGTGGATTGCTCGGGAGCTGGGATTGCGGCTGGGGCTCGACCAGTACTTCGATTGGGAGACAGCAGACGAATGGATCAACACGAGACTGCGATCGATCGGGAGCAGTATCGAGAAGCTGAGAGACTCCGGTGGCGTCATCGTTCAGAAAGGTCAACCATATCTGGCCGACTTCCCCGGCTCACCATTCATGACCCCAAGCGGATTGATCGAACTCTGGTCCGACTCGCTCGAGGCGGCCGGCCACGACCCGCTGCCGACGTTTGAACCGATCGAGGAACCGCCGGCCGGCTACTTTCGACTGCTGTACGGGCGCCACCCCGCCCATACCTTCGCCAAGACTCAGAACACTCCGCAGCTGGCAGCTCTCTTCAGCGAGAACACTGTCTGGGTCGGCGCAGCGGCAGCTAAAACTCTTGGCATCTCGTCCGACGACAAGGTAATGCTCGAAAACCAAGACGGAGTCCGATCGGGTCCTATCGGGGTTTCCGTCACTGAGCGAATCCGCAACGACGCCGTATACATGGTCCACGGATTCGGTCATGAATCGCCTGACATGCACGTAGCCAACGGCCGCGGCGTGTCGGACGCTGGCCTGCAGACCCGCTACGCACTAGATCCGATCAGCGGCGGAGCGGGGATGCGGGTCAACTTCGTCAAGTTGGAGCGCACGTCATGACCCGGTTGGCCATGACCCTCGATGTCGACCTTTGCCTCGGGTGTGAAGCCTGCATCGTCGCCTGCTCGGCGGAAAACGAAGTTCCCGTTGGGCAATTCCGTATCAGAATGAGAACAACCACCGCTGGCACGTTCCCGGATCTCAGGACCGAATTCAGGGTCGAAAGCTGTTTCCACTGCGCAGACGCTCCATGCCTCAACGTCTGCCCTACGGGGGCGACGTACAAGACGGCCGACGGCATTGTTCTGGTCGACCCTGCCAAGTGCACCGGCTGCAAGGCGTGTGTCATCGCCTGCCCCTATGGGATGCGTTACGTGCACCGCGATGGCTGGGTCGACAAATGCACATTCTGCGACCACCGCCTAGCTGCGGGTCGTCAGCCGGCTTGCGTTGAGACCTGCCCGACCGGGGCCCGGGTATTCGGTGATCTTGACGACGACGCCGACCCGATCAACGATGCCCTGGCGGGGGCCCAATCCGTGTCGGTGGTGAACCCCGATACCGGCGCCAACCCGCACCTGTTCTTCCTCAACTCACAGTTTACGAACGGTCCGACCGAACGACTGGAAACAACTTGAGATGGACGACACAGAGATCTCTGTCGTTGGGAACAACGAGGGCATAACCCCGGTCCTTGAGTCATGGGACTGGACCGTGGCTGGTTACTTGTTCATTGGTGGGTTGGTGGGTGGATTGATGATCTTCGCGGGATATTTCGTCCTACGGAAGAAGCGAGAATTCGACCGGGGCCTCCGCATTGCCGATCTGGCCGGCCTGCCATTGCTCGCGCTCGGCCTGGCCTTATTGTTCGCCGATCTGTCCAACAAGGAGAACGCGTGGCGTTTCTTCACCACGTTCCGACCATCGTCGCCGATGTCGTGGGGCAGCTGGATTCTCGCCATAGCGACGGTTCTGCTTGGCCTACGCCTCATACGCCATCATGGACTGCTCCCCTGGGATCTGCCCCAATCTGTGGTCCGTCGGTTGGACAGGATCAACGGGTTGACGGACACCATCGCGAGGCCAATGGCGGGGGCGAGCATCGTCGTGGGCATAAGTCTGGCCCTGTACACGGGCTTCCTGCTGTCGACGATCACCGCCCGACCGATATGGGACTCAGGGCTTCTTCCGCCACTATTCCTGATATCGGGCGTTGCCAGCGCCGGCGCATTCCTGTGCCTGTGGCTCGAATCGGAAGCCCATCGGAAGCTTGCCCCGCTATCGGTCAGTTTGTGTCTCGTCGAACTAGTTGTTCTTTTCACCTATCTCGCCACAGTCCGATCACCGGGATCCCTGGGTCCCGACCTCCTCACGACGGGACGGTTTGCGGGCTGGTTCTGGCTCCTCGTCGTATTCGGTGGCCTGCTCATTCCCCTGACGCTCGAGATCTCAGAAATCCGCAAGTGGATCTCCGAGCGAGTCGCCCAGATCGCACCGTATCTGAAGCTGGCTGGGGCGGCAGGACTGCGCTTTGTCGTTCTATTCGCAGGTTTGGAAAGCATCTTATAAAGAGAAGGAGACATGATGTCTGACGCCAAAATGCGCCGGATTTTCGTTGCACTACTAACCGCCCTAACCCTGGTACTCGCCGGCTGTGGCACTGCAGCAGATACGTCGACAACCCAGGCAGCTACGCCAGAGCCCGCGGCAGCCACGACGACCACAATGGCCGTCCAGGCACTTGACGTCATGGCAGTCGGCGACAGTTTCCTGTCGTCGATACCCGAAGGATTCCTAACGGCTGGAGACGTCGCAGCCTTCAAAGAAGCGGTAGATGTAGGTGGGGCCTTTCTCGTCGATGTTCGCCAGCCTGACGAGTACTCGGAGGGCCACATACCCGGGGCGATCAATATTCCGATTCGCGAGATAACGAAGCACCTTGACGAGATCCCAATGGACGAACCGGTCATCGTGTACTGCAAGAGCGGTTACCGTGCCGCACTCGCCGTGGCAGGACTGCAACTCCTGGGGTTCGATAACGTCAAAGCGTTCGGTCCCAGCTACGCCGGATGGGTAGATGCCGGTGAGGAAACCAGTACCGAAGCCGTAGCAGCCGTATCTTACGGCCCGGTGTCGATCGATCCAGCTCTGATCGCGGCAGTCGAGGACGTCTATCTCTTGATGCCCGAAGGGTATCTAGGAATCGGCGATGCCGCAGCGATGCAGGGAGCCATAGACGCCGGCGCCTTCATCGTTGACGTTCGCGAACCGGGAGAATACGCCGAAGGGCACATCCCCGGCGCAGTGAATATCCCACTCAGGGAACTCATTACACGCGTTGACGAGATCCCAACCGATGTGCCAGTCGTCGTGTACTGCGCATCGGGACACCGAGCTGCGATCGCTGGATCCACGCTGAACGTAATGGGCATAGACAATGCCCGAATCTTCGGTCCTTCGATGAAGGGCTGGCAAGCTGCCGAATTGGATGTAGAAATCTAGCCAGGGGCAAAAGGGAGGAGATGGGGCGTTCGTCTGAACGCCCCATCTTTTTGCTCAACCGTCCGCTTCGCCAACATGGATACCGCACATGTCCTCAAGAGCCTTGACCAAAGCGTGGTTTCCCTCTGATCCAAGGCCCTGCGTCTGCAAGGCCCGGTACAGCTGGTAGATCAACGAGGTGCCAGGGATCGGGACGCCGAGGTCATTCGCCGCTTCTAGCACGAGTCGCAAGTCCTTCTGCTGTAGGTCGATCGTGAAACCGGGCGTCCAGTCCCTCACGATCATCTGCGGGCCCCGATTGGCAAGCATCCACGATCCGGCCGCCCCACCCTTGACGGCGTCGAGGGTCTTGTTGAGATCTAAACCCCCGGCCTGAGCGACGAGCATCGCTTCACTGACAGCCAACTGATTGCCAACCACAAGAATCTGATTCACGACCTTCGCCAATTGGCCGGCGCCCTGACCTCCAACGTGGGTGATAGTGGTACCGACCGAATCGAGATATGGCATTGCTCGTTCGAGCTGGGCTGCATCGCCACCGATCATGATCGACAACGTCCCGTTGACGGCGCCTTCACTGCCGCCCGAAACGGGGGCGTCCAGCCAGTGGGATGATTTCGCCATCGTCGCGCCAGCCAATTCGATCGTCGCCGATGGTGAGATCGTCGAATGGTCGACGATCAAAGAGCCGGACGTGATGCCTTCAAGAACCCCGTGATCGCCGAGCACAACTTGTTTGACGTCGGGGGTATCAGAGACACAGATCATGATGATGTCGCATCGTTCGGCGACCTCTGCCGGCGAGGCTGCCGCGGTAGCACCGAGGCCAACGAGCGGTGTCATCCGGCTGGCCGTCCGGTTCCAGATGGTCAAATCGTGGCCATCTTTGAGAAGATTGGCGGCCATTCCGGCTCCCATGATCCCCAACCCGATAAAACCGACGCTCATCATTCCTCCTCGTCTGCGGCTGTCTTTGGTTTCGGGCCAGCCGCCCAAAAAGCAACCAACGCCAGCGCCGCCGCCACCGCCCCACCGGCAGCCCACAGCAATCGTTGATTCTCGGGCGACACTAGGGGGGGTTCGGAATCGTCGGTGACGATCGCGGGGTCGGGGTAGCCGAGCACCACCGGATCGACGCCCAACTCGAGGAGCGTCGTGGGCTCCGACAACGTGCTAGCCCCGTTCGTGGCAAGCGCCTCAAACACGACCACCAGGTTGGCGTTTTCGACCACGATCGACCCCGTGAATACGCCGTCTATCTGGCTGCCGAGCGTCACTGTCTCCTGATTGTCACCTGGGTCGATGAGGTGGGCCACCACGGCCGAATCGGCCGGGCCTTCCACTCGGAGATCAACCGAGATCTGACCTTCAGAAGCCGCCACCGCCGTGGCCGAACCATCCCCGAACACGCCTCCTATCGGGACGGCCAGGGCTACCAACAATGCAAGAACGATCACCATACGTCGTCCAGTATGGCGCATGGGGCCGCGCCAGGGGTCGGCTCAAGATCAACCTTCGCGCCGGTTTCGCTTCAAGCGTGCACTGTCACGGTTCCGGTCAACGATGAAGGCAGCGACGTCGCATCAAGGTAGGGGCGGAGGAGCCACTGGCGCTTCCACCGGTTCCGTGCTTGCTGGCTCTTTCCACGCACCTGAAGCCAAGCCAAGGATTCCTCTAAGTAACGCTCCAACACCAAAAAGAACCAGGAAACCTGCCATCACAATATTCACCTCGGTGACCAGGATCCCCTTCTGGCAAGTCCAAATGATCCCCTCAAGCTCACAGGTTCCCGCATCGATGAGCCAGAGTGCAGCCCATCCGAGCGCCAGGAGCCCTGCCCCGATATTCCCTAGGAACGACCACACCGTCACGCGCTTGGCTTCCTCGGGCTCGATCGAATCAGTGGTTTTCGAATCAGTGGTTTTTTCGTGGTCAGTCGAAGTCGTCATTCTCCAAACCTCCTGTTCATTGCAGTGCAATCCGTAGACTCCGAAGCGATGTTTGCCTCAGGGTCTCGCTGCTGGGTCTACCCGGCTCGCCGGCCCACGAACCCCACGACTAGCCCTACTAGGCCCAGCAGCAAGAGGACGAGTCCGGTGAGGTTGAACAGACCTATAAGGACCCCGCCGACGTTCTCGCTTACCGCTACTCCGATGGCGACGATGACGGCTCCAACCAACAACATCGGCCATGCTCTCCTCGCCAGGGCTGATTCTCGTTTCGCTTCCTTGGTATCGATCATGTGTGCCTCCTCTTCACATGTCGCTACTTCAGTGGTAACTCGAACCCATCGACGCGACCAGGGGCCAAGGTCAAGACTTCTGCGATAACCCGACTGAAAGCAAGCACACAGTGGTCTACTCCAGCACCTGTGAGAACCAGTGAGACAGCTGCTGGCGCAGGGAATGTTATCTCCCGCCGTGCGTTAGCTTGATCAGACTCCCACCAAGCCAGGACGATCAAACATGCACATCACCGAGGATGAAATCAGCGAACTTCTCGAACGCGATCGCCAACACAATTGTGGCGAGCACGCTGACATCTGTGTGAGCCTCGCCGGGATCGCCGACCTGCCTTCGGTGTTCGGCGACTTTCAAGTGGCCGGATTCGTGAACAACGTGGACGATAAGGAGCATGCGGCCTTCATCCGGGGAGATGTGTGCGGCGCCGAGGACGTGCCGGTGCGTTTGCATTCGGAGTGCTTGACCGGCGATGCGGGCGGGTCGCTCCGGTGCGATTGCCGCGATCAGCTTGAGACCGCCATGATCGCCATCGGAAAGATGGACATTGGGATCCTGCTCTATCTGAGGCAAGAAGGTCGTGGCATCGGTCTCACCAACAAGATCAAGGCCTATCAACTCCAGGACGAAGGACTCGACACAGTCGAAGCCAACCTGGCACTCGGGTTTCCCGACGACACCCGGGACTACGGCGTCGCCGCTCATATGCTCCACTCCCTGAACGTGAAGTCGATCAAGCTCATGACGAACAATCCCAAGAAGGTGGCCGGTCTCGAGGAGCACGGCATCAAGGTCACCGAGCGCATCGCCCACGTCATGGAACCAACCGAGCACAACCTTTCCTACTTGAAGACGAAAGTGGCCAAATCAGGTCACATCATCGCATTCGACGAACAGGGAGAACCGATCACTCAACGCTGAGCCAGCTTGGGGTGTTTCCAGAACCGTGAGAAAATTACTCCGTGACATTTAGAGACGCGCTCGACGGCTACCGGGAGAGGATCACCAACGCGGCAGTTGGTCCGTTCGACCATGCCGAATTCCCACTCAGCAATACCCTGACCTACCACGGGGATCCGGGTCTGTTCGGACCGGACTCAATCACCTGGCGGGTGGTGGGTGACTCGGCTGCGTTTGTCGGCGGCATCCGGGCTCTCCTCATCCAGGCAGCCCATCCAG
The DNA here is from genome assembly GCA_963847455.1 of uncultured Acidimicrobiia bacterium. Lineage (GTDB taxonomy): Bacteria > Actinomycetota > Acidimicrobiia > Spongiisociales > JAENVV01 > JAENVV01. Next base: position 4,882 of record CAWKAG010000064.1, on the reverse strand, counting down.
AAGTGGTGGCCGGGGTTTCGGACCACTCGACCTACCGAGAAGATCCGCTCGGGCGACTTTCTCGGACCTCCTCCTATGTGACTGCTACCTCATATGGCGCCATGCCCGAAGTCGAAGCTGCGATAGGGGCTGTCCGGCAGGCTCATCGGCCCGTGAAAGGCACATCACATCGTGGTCAAGCGTATTCGGCCGGTCACCCCGCAATGGCCGCCTGGGTGCATAACGTGCTCGTCGACTCGTTTCTTATCGCCTACCAGTACTACGGGCCCAAGCCGTTGACCGTGTCGGAGGCCAATCAGTTCGTTTTTGAGCAGACCAAACTTGGGGCCCTTCTCGGTTCCAACCCACTACCGGAAACAGCCGACGAACTACACGATTGGGTCACGAATCACCCCGACCTGGCCGCGTCGCCGGCCATGGAAGAGACCATTCGATTTCTTCGCAATCCCGGTGGACTCGCCGCGTCAACCCGGGCTGGATATTGGGCGCTACTGGACGCGTCCGTCGCAACCGTGCCTGCCAACCTCCGGGACCTCCTGGGGATCTATTCGTTGCCGGGCAACGAGTTTCGGGGCCGCCAAGCCGTACGGTTGCTTCGCTGGGCGCTCGGTTCCTCACCGTCCTGGAATCTGGCTTTGCTGCGAACTGGCCGCCCCATTCCTTCAGACTTGTTCCACGATCGACTAACCCCGGAACTGCTCAACCCGGTGTAGCTGGCCTGGAGCGGTACGGCTACTCTGCAAGGCGCGCACGATGGTTACCCCCGATGGAGCACCGATGACCGAACCAAGAACCCTGTTCGAGAAAGTCTGGGATGACCATGTCGTCCACAGCGCTCCCGGCAACCCGACCCTGCTTTATATCGACCTCCACCTCGTCCACGAGGTGACCTCGCCGCAGGCGTTTGATTCACTACGGATGGCCGGCCGGACCGTGCGACGACCGGATCTGACTATGTCCACTATCGACCACGGGGTGCCGACGGCGGGTCGTGAGTTGGGTATCCGCGATCCTCTGTCAAAGAAGCAGATCGATACGTTGATCGAGAACTGCGCCGAATTCGACATCACCCTGTATGGCCTTGACGACCCGCGCCAGGGCATCGTGCACGTCATTTCGCCCGAACAAGGTGCCACCCAGCCAGGAATGACCATCGTCTGCGGCGACTCTCACACGGCAACACACGGCGCCTTCGGTGCCCTGGCTTTCGGTATCGGCACGTCAGAGGTTGAACATGTCTTGGCCACCCAGACACTCCCGCAGAACAAGCCGAAGTCCATGGGCATCACCATCGATGGCGAGCTAGCGCCTGGTGTGACCGCCAAGGACATCATCCTCGGGATCATTGCTCGGATCGGGACACACGGCGCCAATGGCCATGTCATCGAGTACCGCGGTTCGGCCATCGAGGCCTTGTCGATGGAAGGTCGGATGACGATTTGCAACATGTCGATTGAGGGCGGAGCCCGGGCAGGCATGATCGCTCCCGACCAGATCACTGTCGACTACCTCAAAGGCCGCCCCCTGGCTCCCACCGGAGCCGATTGGGAAGCCGCCGTCGAGTACTGGCTTTCACTTCCAACCGACGAAGGAGCTACCTACGACACCCAGCTCATCATTGACGCGGCCGAGCTGGTCCCCCACGTGTCGTGGGGAACCAATCCCGGGCAGACGCTTCCGGTTACGGGGCACGTGCCGATCCCCGAGCACATCGAAGACCCGACCGAGCGTGACTCGGCCGAACGAGCCATTGAATACATGGCCCTAACTCCGGGCATGGCATTGACCGACATCAAGATCGACCGGGTCTTCCTGGGCTCGTGCACGAACGGGCGCATCGAAGACCTCCGTGAAGCTGCCGCCGTTCTCAGAGGCAAGTCCATCTCGCCCCACGTTGCTGCCATGGTCGTACCTGGGTCGGGACTCGTGAAGCTCCAGGCCGAAGACGAAGGACTCGATCAGGTTTTCAAAGCCGCCGGGTTCGAGTGGCGTGATGCAGGCTGTTCGATGTGTCTCGGCATGAACCCGGACATTCTTTCACCCGGGGAACGCTGCGCCTCGACGTCGAACCGCAACTTTGAAGGTCGCCAGGGGCAAGGCGGCCGCACCCATCTCCTGTCTCCGGGTATGGCCGCGGCTGCGGCAGTGACCGGTCACCTAACCGATGTGAGGAGCTTCGCATGAACGCCGTCGAACGGATCGTTGGAAGCATGCTTCCTCTGCCCCGCGCCCACGTCGACACCGACCAGATCATGCCGAAGCAATTCCTTAAGCGGGTCGAACGGACCGGTTACGGCCAGTACCTGTTCTGGGACTGGCGCCGGACCGCCGACGGAGAGATGAACCCCGAGTTCGTTCTTAACCGTCCTGAGTATCAGAACGCCAAAGTCCTGGTAACCGGGCCAAACTTTGGATCGGGGTCGTCGCGCGAACATGCCCCGTGGGGTATTCAGGACTGGGGATTCGAAGCCGTAATTGCGCCGTCATTCGCCGACATCTTCTTCAACAACTGCACCAAAGTTGGCTTGCTGCCGGTAGTGCTGACCGAAAAGGAATGTGCCTATCTCACCGAATTGGCCCAGCACGATCCAACCGCCGAGGTGACCATTGACGTAGCAAGCCAAAAGGTGACCGCCGACAGCTTCGAAGCCGACTTCGACATCGACCCTTTTGTCAAGCACCGCCTACTGAACGGCCTCGACGACATCGGGATCACCTTGGGACACGCCGATGCGATCGACGCCTTCGAGAAGGAACGGCCGCCGTTCAAGCCAGCGCTGTCGAGGTCCAGCTAAAAGCCAATCGCATTCTGCGGGTCCAGCGAATTCGGAAAAGCCGAGATGCGACCCGACTCTGAAAGCAAGCGTTAACCAGCCGAGAGTACGATGTCCGTCAGCAACTGGGAGAGAATTGATTGGGCGACGAAACCGCTCTAACCGGGGATCAACGAACCGTAGCTGAGGCAGTGGGCATAGCCAACGCCCCCTTGAGCGCCTCGGACCTGGCGGCCGTGACTGGCATGCCCGTCAATGCCGTACTCGCAGCTGGTGATGCGCTGATCTCATCGGGCTGGCTCGTCGACGACGCCCTGGGGTATGGTCCGACCCCACGAGCGGCCGAACTGGAAGTCAGCAACGCGAGGCGCAGCCAGATCAGCCGCCAGATTGCCGAAGCCGTTTCAGACGATCGACCGGCCGTCGGGGGAAGACTGCTCGTCGAGGCGGGCGAGAAACGAGACGGCTTCGAGGTCCTTGCCGACGCAGCCCTGGCCGGCGGACCGATAACTAACGAGCGCCATGACCTGGCTACGGCCGCTCTCACGGCGGCAGACGGCCTCGACATATCAGGCGATCGATTGGGTCATCTCCACCTCATCGCCGGCCAACACCAAAAGTCCATGGGCAACTCCGAGGATGCCGGGCAATCCTTTGCGGCGGCGGCTCTCCTACTCACGGGCACCGACCGCATTAATGCCCTTCGCTTTTGTGCAGCAACGGCCGACGATTTTCAGCATCCACAAGAAGCAGAACGATGGCTGGCTGCTGCCGAATATGAAGCGGTCAAGCAGGATGAGACTGGCCAGTACGGGTCGCTCCTGGCTATGCATGCCCTCACGCTATCGAGGATCGGGTTTCCCGCTGAGGCGGACGCAGCGCTAGAAAAGGGTCGAGCGATTGCTCGTACCGATCCTGATCAGGATCGTCTATCAGCGAAGAATGAAGCCGAAATCTTGCTGGACCGCGGCTATGCCAGGCAAGCAGAGGCAGCATTTGCGTCCTTGAGCTTCCAGGCTGAACGAGATGGCAACCCGATCGGAGCCTCTTTCTTTCGCGTCTATCACGCCCGAGCGCTGTTCGCTGCCGGAAAGGCCAACGAGGCCTTCGTATTGCTTGATGCGATCGAAAGCCCCGACGGTGCCCTCTTGTTCCTCAAGCAACTTGCGCTCACAGAAGGGGCCGTCTGGTTCGAACAATGGGATGAAGCCACCGACCTTGCAAGAGCCCTTACGGAAACCATCGCGACCGAGGTACCGCAATGGGAGAATATCGGCCGGTTCTACCTGGCAAAGAGCCTGTTGGGCCAGGGTGACATCGACGAGTCTCGGACGCAACTGACCTCGGCTTTTGAAGCCTGCCCGCCCGGGACCGACGGGTGGCGCTGGCGACTTCGGTGTCGTGCTCTGGAGATGGCCCTTTCCCATGCGGAAGGCCGACCGTGGGACCAAACCGCCGCCGAAAACCTCACCGACGAGTTGCTCGTCGCCCGCTGGTTCGACGTGGCAAGCGACCTCATGATCAACCGGGCCAACATCGAGGACGACAAAGAACTTGCCCGCCAGGCAGCCGGACTGGCATCGAGCCTTGGCAACCCCACGCTGGCGATACGAGCTGCCCACGAGGCTGATCTATGGACGGAGTCGCTGGCGGCAGAGGTCGTTGGCGAGGCCCAATCGGCTGCCGCCAGCCTCACCGATACGGCACGAGAGCAATGGTCGGCGCTTCCCCACGTTGCCGTGGCACTTGACGCCGAACCGCCTGAGGCCAGCCCCGAGGACTCAAGCCTCATTGACGAGTTGAACGAAACCCTCACTGCCATCGGGCTAGCTGGCTCCGGGGACCTGTTGACGCCTGCCCAGCGCCATCAATCCGGACTGGTCCGCCGTCGTCCTACCGCTCGCAAGGCGAGCCGCTGGCTCGGAATCGTGGCAGGAATAGTCGTAGTGATCGGGATTTCTGTTGGAACCAGCTTGGCGCTACGGCCAGATCCGCCTCCGGTAACCACGGCTGCTCCGACGACAACTACCACGACCACCACCATTCCCCTCACGGTCGAAGAGACTCAGCTGCCAACGCCGTCGGACAAGCTGACGGGTGGCTCGACA
>CAWKAG010000063.1:0-64964 GCA_963847455.1 uncultured Acidimicrobiia bacterium | reverse complement strand
TGCCCGCCTCCGCCGCCAACTGCAGTCGTACTTCGCCGAGAAGTTCCACGGCACGTCAGTCGACTATCACCTGAACCTCGGCGAGGCAACCGCTGCCCAGATCCATTTCACGATCTGGGTCGACGAGGACGGAATCCCGGACGTACCTTTTGGTGAGCTCGAAAGCGACGTACGCCGCATGGCGAGATCATGGCGCGACCAGGTCCACGACGCGCTAGCCGAACGAGGAGCCGATGCCGAGCGTCTATGCGCTCTTTGGTGTGATCAGCTTCCCGAGTACTACCGCTCGTCGACTCCATTGGCGATCGCCGCGATGGACCTGGAGAATCTTGACGACCTGGCGACATCGGGCAGCAAATTCCGTGTGGGCGTCCACAATGAACCCGGCCATACCTTTGGCGAACGACTTACCCGGATAACGCTCTATCGGGAAGGCGAGAAGCAAACGCTCACGGAACTTGTTCCGGCCCTCGAAGACCTTGGATTACAGATCGTCGAAGAGGTACCGACCCGGGTTCGCAGTGGGCAGTACCTGCACGATTTCGGGGTGTTGGATAAGACCGGAGAGCCACTCAACGCCGACCTGGTCGGCCAGCGGGTGGCGGCCGCCCTTGAGGCGGTGTGGTCGGGAGCCAGCGACTCGGACACGCTGAGCGGCCTCATCGTCAGCGATGACCTCAACCACCACCAGATCGAAATCCTTCGTGCATACCGGACGTATTGGCGGCGCATTCGCCCGGTATTCACTGAGGGTTATATCAACGAAGCTCTCTTGCGTTACGGAGAAATCGCCGGCGACGTCGTTCATTTGTTCGAAGACAAGTTCGACCCGGAACGGGGATCGAACGATCTCGATGCGGCCGCTGAAGCGATTCTGATCAAGCTCGACGAGGTTCCTTCGGCGGACGACGATCGAATCTTGCGGGCCCTCGTGAGCCTCGTGCAGGCCACCATGCGCACGAACTATTACCAGCCGACCCGTCGCGTACTCAGCCTCAAGATGCGATCGGCGATGGTGCCAGATATCCCCGCCCCTCGTCCCCTCTTCGAGATCTTCGTGCTTGGCCCCCACTTCGAAGGCATCCACCTGAGGGGCGGCATGGTGTCGCGGGGTGGACTACGAGCCTCCGACCGCCGCGAGGACTATCGAACCGAAGTACTCGGACTCATGAAGGCGCAGATGACCAAGAACGCGGTCATCGTTCCTGACGGCGCCAAAGGTGGGTTTGTCCTTCGTAACCCGCCCACCGATCGCGACGAGCACCGCGAGGCGGTGCAAACCCAATATGAAGAGTTCGTGGCCGGTCTACTCGACGTAACCGACAACCTGATCGACGGACAGGTCGTTCATCCGCCAGCAGTCCGCTATTACGACGGTGACGACACGTACCTCGTCGTGGCTGCCGATAAGGGAACCGCCACATTCAGCGACCTGGCAAACAGCATTGCCGCCCGCTACGACTTCTGGCTCGGCGACGCATTCGCATCAGGCGGTTCAGCCGGGTACGACCATAAAGCCCTGGCGATTACCGCCAAAGGCGCCTGGGAGTCGCTGAAGCGGCACTTCGGTGAGCTGGGCCTCGATCCCGCCGACGACGAGTTCCGGGTCATCGGCATTGGTGACATGTCGGGTGATGTGTTCGGAAATGGCATGCTCCTATCCGACAAGATCAAACTGGTGGCTGCCTTCGACCATCGCCATATCCTGATCGATCCGGATCCCAATCCCGCCAAATCCTTCGCGGAACGACAACGTTTGTTCAATGTGCCGCGTTCGTCCTGGGATGACTACAACCGGGATCTTATTTCTGCCGGTGGCAACATCTGGCCACGGTCAGCCAAAACGATCGTGCTCAGCGAAGCAGCCCGCGAGGCCATCGGCACGGACGTTGAGGAGTTCACACCGACTGCGCTTATTTCGGCGATTCTCAAAGCACCCGTCGATGTCCTTTGGAATGGAGGTATCGGTACGTATGTCAAGGCTTCTACCGAATCACACGAAGAAGTCGGTGACCGGGCCAACGACGGCCTGCGGGTCAACGGCTCCGACCTCCGAACGCGGGTCGTTACCGAGGGAGGCAATCTAGGGCTAACCCAGCAGGCTCGCATTGAGTTCGCCCATCACGGTGGAAACATCAACACGGACTTTATCGATAACTCGGGAGGAGTCGATTGCTCGGACCGCGAAGTCAACCTCAAGATTCTCCTCAGGACGGCGATGGACGCCGGACGACTCACCCTTGACGAGCGCGACCAACTGATCGCCAGTGTTGCTCCCGACATCGTCAAAGGGGTCCTCTACGACAACTACCTCCAGGCCCAGATTCTTTCGCAGGAGGTGCGGAGCTCGGCGCCACGCCTCGACGCCCACGAGGATCTCATGGCCGAACTCGAGGCCGAAGGTATCCTCGATCGGGCCATCGAGGGGCTCCCGACCACCGAACAGATGGCCGAGAAACGAGCGGCGGGTGAAGGTCTCACCCGGCCCGAGCTGGCGGTCCTCCTCGCCTACTCCAAACGCAGCCTGCTGGAGGCAATCGAGAGTTCCGTGCTACTGGACGACCCCTACTTCGATGGCGACCTCCGCGAGTATTTCCCGCCAGCAGTGACCGAGCAATTCGGCGATCTGCTGGCCCATCATCCTCTTCGTAAGCGCCTCATCGCCACAATCCTTTCCAACGAGGTAATCAACTCCGAGGGTCCGACGTTCGTGTCTCGACTGTGCCAGCGGGTAGGCGCAGAGAAGGCCGAGGTGATCAAGGCCTATCGCATCGCCCGGGAATCCAGTGGAGTAACCAAGCGCTGGGATGCCATCGAGGAGATATTCGATGTCGTCGAGACCGGTATCTGGCACAAGCTCATGTCGGGAGCCGACGCTCTCGTGGCAGCCCTCACTCGCCGCTATCTGGCTGAGGTGAAAGAACGCACCTTGATCGGTGAGGTGATATCGAAGTCGGCTGACGGCTATGTAGCTATCGAAGCGATCATGGACGGCGGCGGATCTGATCGCTGGCGGACCATCCGGGCCAGCACGATCGATCATCTCGTCATTTCCAACGTGCCGATCGACGTTGCCAAGTGGTACGCGTACGGACCGATCTTTGTTCACGCGCCGGGGGCGATTCGCCTCGCCCAACGATACGATCGCGATCCGCTTGAGTGCCTCCAGGTCATGCTTGCAGTAGGCGAGGCCGTCAGACTTGATCGACTCGACGAGGTGCAACAGGACTTCACCCCGAGGGTGCCGTGGGAACGGTGGGCGATCCAAAGCATCATGGATGACCTGATCGGACTCCGACGACGACTGGGGGCCGCGGTTCTCAGAAAAGCTGAAGGGCTGACCGCCGAAGAAGCCGTAGCCGCCTACGTGAAGAGCCACGCCCAGCAAATCGCCAGGATTGATCGGGTCATGGCGAGCTTCGAGACCGCATCCCATGATGACCTGACCCCGATGATTGTCGCCATCCGCCAGGTGCGCACGTTGCTCGCTTGAGCGATGTCACAGCCGGGCGAGGCGCTCCAACGCTGCGCTTAGGGTGGGTTCGTCCTTACAGAACGCAAACCTCACGAGATGATCACCTTGCGTCGATCGGTGATAGAAAGCCGAGGGCGGAATGGCTGCCACGCCGATTCTCGTGATGAGATGTTCGACGAACTTCACGTCATTGGCGAACCCGAACGATCGATGGTCGGCCAAAACGTAGTAGGCGCCTTCCGGGGCCGTTGCGTGAAGCCCGACCGCCTGCAACCCGGCGACGAGCATGTCCCGTTTGGCCAGGTACATCGACCGCAACTCGGAGAAATACGTCTGGGGAGCTCGCAAGGCAGCCGCCGCCCCGTGCTGCATGGGATTCGGCGTCGTGAACGTCAGGTACTGGTGCGCCGCCCTGATCGCCCGGGTCAGCGGTTCAGGACCGATCGCCCAACCGGTCTTCCAGCCGGTTACCGAAAATGATTTGCCGATCGACGACAGCGTGAGCGTCCGGTCCCACATCCCCGGAAGTGTCGCCATGGGGATGTGCTCGGCGCCGTAGGTGATGTACTCATACACCTCATCCGTAACCGCGATGGCATCGTGCTCCTGGCATAGCTCGGCGATCAGAGTCATCTCGGCACGATCGAACATGCGCCCGGTCGGATTGTGGGGAGTATTGACGACAACCATTCGGGTTCGAGGACCGAACGCAGCCCGTAGCTCGGCCTCGTCGAACCGGAAGTCAGGTGCGTGCAGCGTGACGTACCGGGGGACGGCTCCGGCCAAGGCACAGCCAACCGGGTAGGCGTCGTAGGTGGGCTCGAACAGGACAACTTCATCGCCGGGGTTGAGGAAGCCAAGGAAGGTTGCCGCAAGCGCTTCGGTGCAGCCTGAAGTGACGGTGATCTCCCGGCTCGGATCCACTTCGATAGCACTTACCTCCAGGAAGCGGTCGGCGATGGCGCGCTGAAGGACGCCAAGACCCATGGAAGGCGGATACTGATTCGACTCGTGCAACAAGGCTTCCCTGGCCGCTTCCTTGACGAAGTCCGGTCCCTCCCAGGATGGATAACCCTGCCCAAGATCGATGGCCTGGTGCTCGTGCGCCAGAGCGGTAATCGTCGTGAAGATGGTGGCCCCGAACGGAGCCAGGCGATCAGCAACCATACCCGGACGACTGTAGCCGCCCGTGTGGTTCAGAGACGCCGAACCCAATTGTCGCCTGGTTGACATTCTTACAACGAAGCGACCAGGTGTCGGGTTGGGCCAGGTACACCTTCAAGGAGACAACATGATTGACACACTCCGGACTTTCTTCGGCTCACTGCTCGACTATCCAGACGTACCACTCCTGCTCGTTCGGCTCGTCGTGGGCCTGGTCTTTGTCGTAGCGGTCCGCAACAAGCTCAAGGACGTCCCTGCCTTTGCCGAACACAACGGTCTGAGCGTCCCCGTGGCGTGGGGGCTGATATTCGCCGAAGCCGCCGGCGGCATCGGATTCATTCTCGGCATACTTCCGCAACTGGCTGCCCTGGTCATCATGGGATCCATGGTCGGTTCGATGTCGTTCCACATCTTCAAATGGAAGAGCAAGTACTGGGCAGCTTCAGGCGGCTGGGAGTACGACCTGATGATCTTCGCCATGGCCTCGGTGATCCTGGTGAGCGGCGGAGGCGTCATCGCTTTGTGGCCGGCGCTCTGACATCTGCACCCCGCCACAACTGCCAGAGCACTCCGATAATCTAGGTACCGAGAAAACCGGCGTCGGCTGCGCAAGTCGGGTCTCGATCCGCGAGACTTGTTCGGGCGTAAGGACTCAAGAGCGAGAGAAGCATGGCAGGCAAAGTAGTCATCGTCGGCGGAGGCATCATCGGTGCGCTCACCGCGTATCACCTCACCAACCTGCACGGTTGGACCGAGGTAGTCGTCATCGACCAAGGGGATCTGCCCTACAACGCCGGATCCACCTCCCATGCTCCGGGCGGCGTCGTGGCGGTGAGCCACAATCAGACCCTTACCCGGATGGCCGTCTATTCCTCCGACCTCTACGGGAGCCTCAACCAATACGACGACAAGCATCGGCACTATTCGAAGGTTGGCGGTTTGGAACTCGCCCGAACCGACGAACGGATGGAGGATCTGGTCCGCCTACATGGCGAATGTACCGGCTGGGGTGTCGAAACACACCTGCTCAGCCCTCAAGAGACCGTCGAGAGAATGCACATCCTCGACCCGAGCGCCTTCGTCGGTTCCCTGTTCGCTCCGAAGTCGGCCCAAATAAAGGGCTACCACGTGGTCGGCGACCTTATGAAGCGCAGCCGGGCGCGCGGTGCCAGCTTCCACGCTCACACGAAGCTGGAGTCCATTCTGCGATCGAACGGTCGAGTGCGGGGCGTCACCACAAGCAATCCTGCCTTGCCACGCATCGACTGTGACCATGTAGTGATCGCCGCCAACATCTGGACCCCGGCGATTCGAGACGCGTTCGGATTTCAAGTTCCGCTGATGGCTTACCAGCATCCGTATGCGATCACTCCCCGACTCCCCGAGTTGGCCGAATACAGCCCCGGGGACCTCGACGCCGAAATGAGTTTTCCCCTCTTGCGAGATATCGACAGTGCCATGTACTACCGCAAACACTGGGACGCCATCGGAATCGGGTCCTACCACCATGCGCCACAGATGGTCCGCCCCCATGACGTTGGTCCATCGGCCATGCGACCGTTCACGCCCGACGATTTTGTCGAGCCATGGAAGCTGGCCCAGGAACTCATCCCCATGCTGCGCGACAAAGAACCGGAGTTCGACACCGCCTTCAACGGAATGTTCGCTTTTTCGGCCGATGGCATGCCGATTATCGGAGAATCAAGGGAAGTCAAAGGACTCTGGTCGGCGAACGCCGGGTGGATAACTCATGCCGCCGGGATAGCCAAGTCGCTCGCCGAATGGATGACCACAGGTGAAACCGAGTGGGATATGCGAGCCTGCAACCTGTACCGGTTCCAAAGCCACGTCACCACGCCGAAGTTCATCGAGCGGGTCACGAAGAAGAACTATCGCGAGATCTACGACATCGTTCACCCTCGTCAACCCAACAGCGATCCCCGGGAGGTCCGGCTCACTCCGATGCACAGCCGCCACGTCGACGCAGGCGCTTCCTTCACAACATTCGCCGGGTATGAGCTCCCGAACTGGTTCGAATCAAACGCAGACCTGGTCGAGAAATATCGGGACCAGATTCCGGAGCGCACCGGGTATTCCGCCAAGTTCTGGTCGCCGATCGTCGGAGCCGAACATTTGGCCGTGCGGGATACCGCTGGTTTGTTTGACGTGAGTGGATTGTCCATCATCGAAGTCGCCGGATCTGGTGCGGCCCGATTCGTCGACTACCTCTGTTCAAACCGAATAGATGGTCCGGTTGGACGGGTGACCTACACCTGCTGGCTCACCCGATCAGGCGGAATCAAACGGGACCTGGCCGTTGCCCGAATGGATCAGAATCGGTATTGGATGTTTGTCGGCGAGGGAACGCTCCCCCAGGACCTCGATTGGGTGCAACGTAATGCTCCTGCGGATGTCGCCGTATCGAACATCTCGGAGTCCTACGCTGGGATTGGACTGTTCGGGCCCAACGCTCGAGAGATTCTCCAATCGCTCACCGAATCCGACCTCAGCAACGAAGGCTTCGAGTACTACACGGGCCGTTGGATCGATATCGGGTACGCAAGGGCCTACGCGATGCGCATCTCCTATGTGGGTGAACTCGGCTGGGAGCTACACGTGCCAACCGATTCGAGCGTTCAAGTCTGGGACGATATCCGCCGGGCCGGCGAACAACACGACCTCGTTCTGGCCGGATCAGCCTGCATGGACTCCCTACGGATCGAAAAGGGTTACCGCCTGTGGGGAGCCGACATCTACACCGAGTATGACGTGTATGAGGCGGGACTCGGCTGGACCGCCCGACTCGCCAAAGACGATTTCATCGGGCGGGCCGCCACGATCGCAGCCAAAGACGAGGGCCTGGCCAAAAAACTTGCCTGCATGACCATCGATGATCCCGCCTGCGTACCGACCGGCTACGAAGCCATCCTGCACAACGGTGAACCAATCGGGAATGTAACGTCCGCAAACTACGGATACTCGGTGGGGACCACGATCGCGTACGGGTACTTGCCGATCCGCCAGAGCGACCCGGGGACGATTCTGGCGGTTCGATTCCTCGGCAAAGATTACGAAGCGACGGTCATGTCGGAGCCGCTTTACGATCCCAGGATGGCCAAGGTTCGCGCCTAAGAGCCCACATCTCAAACCTGATCACCAGTCGGGTCAAGAGTTTCGACGAGGCTTTTTTGTCACAGGCGTTTGAGACAATCGAGCTATGTTCGAAATGTTGGAAGTTGTAAAGGTTGGAGAGAAAACAACCAAGCCAGCGGTTGCTGCCGGGAGTCCAGACGGGTTCGACGAGATCGAACCGGGCATGTTTCTCGCCGGGATCTTGTCATCGCTGTCTGTCTCGTCGCTCTCGGGCCATGACCGGGTGGTCGTACTGCGTGCTCAACAACGTATGGCCTCGTTCTATGAGGCACAGCTCGCCGAGACCATGACTGCCATCGAGGACCATTGTGCACAACTGTTCGAAGGCGACGTTGAGGTTGCTCATGATGCGGCGTCGGCCGAGATCCGATGTGCCCTCAATCTGACCCGGCGTGCCGCAGATAGTCATCTCGACTTTGCCCGAACCCTCCGGCACCGCCTGCCCGTCGTGTGGGATGCGCTCCTGGCTGGTTCGATCGATGTCCGTCGAGCCAAAACCATCGCCTACGAAACAGCCCACCTGCCCGATGAAACCGCACGACTAGTTGTCGACCAGATCATGGTCGAGGCGCCCGACCTGACGACCGGCCGCATTGCCGCCCGGCTCCGCCGGTTGTCGATCGACGCCGCGCCCGACGAGGCCAGAGATCGATACGAGCATGCTGTGGACGGCCGCAAGATTGTCCTCACCGCAACCGATCAGGACACGGCCACGATCGCCGCGTATGACCTTCCACCAGATCGAGCTGCCCGGGCAGTCGATCGCATCAATCGGATCGCCAACTCGCTACGAACTGCTGGCGAGCGGCGAGACATGGACCAACTCCGCGCTGACGTGTTCCTCGACCTCCTCAACGGCGACGAACCTGGCCCGAGCCATGAGACCAGACAGGGAAGAATCAAATCGGGCCGCGAAAAAGCGGGCATTGTGGACATCCGGGTGGATCTCGAAACCCTGACCCGACTTGCCGAGCATTCCGGGGAACTCGCCGGCTACGGGCCGGTCATCGCCGATATCGCTCGCCAGGTGGCCGAAGAGGACTTCGGCCAACAATGGCGCTTTGCGGTGACCGACGAGACCGACCAAATCATTGGATCGGGCATAACCAGGCGACGACCGACGGCGGCGCTGCGGCGTCACGTCGAGACCAGAAATCCAACCTGCGTTTTCGACAACTGCCGCCACCCGGCATCGACCTCTGACGTCGACCACACCAAACCGTGGTCTGAAGGCGGAACGACCCTCGGAGAGAACCTCGATCCACTGTGCCCGCACGACCATTACCTGCGTCACAAAGCTGGATGGACCTACCAGAGAAATCCCGACGGCACCGTCAAGTGGACCAGCCGGCTGGGCTACACCTATACCAACAAGCCCGACCCGCCGTGATCTGAGAGCGCGCGCCCGTCACCCAATCCCTAGGGTAGGTTCGGCTCGACGCATCAGACTGAGCAACGAGACGGACAACTGAGCATGGAACAGCCCAAACGAAACCGGCGCGGACGAGCCGGACATGCCTCCGAGCCACTGCCAAAAGCGGTGCAACCGCTCATGCAGATCCCGGCCTATAACCTCGGCACCGAGGAACAACTCGACCTCGTCCACCACTACTCGATGCGAATCCTCGAAGAAGCCGGAATCGCTTTCTACGACGACGAAGCCCGGGCGATCCTCCGACAGCACGGGGTCGCCGTGGACGACGACCACATCGCCCGATTCGATCGCGAACTGATTGGCGAATACCTGGCCAACGCACCCAGCGAATGGGTGCATGTAGCCCGAAACCGGGCCAACAACGTGGTCATGGGAGGGAACCACATCGTATTCGCTCCGGTCGCCGGCCCACCGTACGTTGAAGACATCTCAGGTGGTGGCCGCCGGGAAGGCACGCTTGCCGACCTGATCAATTTCATCAAGATGGCCCAAACCTCACCCTATATCCACAATCAGGGCACCGAGATCGTCACCCCCAACGACGTGCCCTATCAGGAGCGGCACCTCGACATCGTCTACAACCATTTCAAGTACGGTGACAAACCAACCATGGGTCAATATCCGATCGGAATGTGCGCACAGGACTCAGTGGATATGGCCCGCATCGTGTTCGGAAGTGACTTCGTCGAGAACAACACGGTTTTGCTCGGCGTCGTGAACGTCTCGTCGCCACGCCGCCTCGACGACCGCATGCTGGGACTTATGAAGTCCTACAGCCGATCAGGGCAGTCACTTGTCATGACGCCGTTCATTCTCGCCGGCGCCATGGGTCCAGCCGCCGTGCTGGGAACGGTGGCCCAGGCCAACGCCGAAGCCATCGCCGCCATCGTCTTCGCCCAGATGCTCAACCCGGGGACCCGTTGCGTGTACGGCCCATTCCTGGCTGCGGTCGACCTGCAATCTGGCTCCCCCGTGTTCGGATCTGCCGAGTCGGTCCTCGCCCAGATGCTCGTCGCCCAGATGGCCCGCCGATATAACCTTCCGTTCCGGGGTGCCGGCACGTACGTCTCGACCAAGACGGTTGACGCCCAGGCCGGGTACGAATCGGTCATGTCGATGTTTTCGTCACTGCTGGTTCGTTCCAACTTTGTGTTGCACGGGGCCGGATGGCTCGAGAACGGACTGACGTCGGGGTACGAAAAGTTTGCCTGGGACAACGAGATGCTGGGCGTCTTTCAACGCCTGCTCGGCGGCGTGTCTTGGGACGAAGAGGAATGGGCAATGGAGTCGATCCTCAACGAGGTGCCTCCCGGCGGCCATCACCTCGGCACCGCCCACACCCTCAAGCGCTTCCGCACTGCCTTCCACCGCGCCGACGTGTTCGACTACCAGTCATACGAGCAGTGGAAGACCAACGGGTTCCCATCCGCCGTTGAGCGGGCCTCATCAAAAGCCCAACAACTACTCGACTCGTATGAGCAGCCGCCGCTTGACGCGTCGATCGACGAGGAACTGTTGGCGTTTGTGGCGCGCCGTCGAACCGAAGTTCTGCCAAGCGACTTCGAGTAACAACGACACAGAAGGCATAAACTGATTAAACCTTCCGGCTTGGTCCGGTGTGTGTTCAGTGAAATGGTGCCCGTGACCTACAGCCCGCAAGTCATCTCGTTTGAGACCTTCTACCGGACCGAATATGGCCCGATGGTCGCCCTGGCGACCGCCGTAGGAGGCAACCCTGGCGTTGGCGAAGACATCGCCCAGGAAGCTCTGATTCGCGCCCACAAACACTGGGAACGGATCTGCTCATACGAACGACCCGGGACCTGGCTACGTCGCACCACGATCAACCTGGCGCTCAACGTCCGGCGTGGATCCCGCCGCCAGCGAGTAGCCATACAACGGCTTGGAAGCCGCCCCGCCGACCCGGTCGAGATTGTTCTCGGTGACCCCGCGGTCTGGCAGGCTGTGGCAGCCTTGCCGGCCCGCCAACGAGCAGCGGTGGCCCTCCACTACCTCGAGGACCGATCGATCGACGAGATCGCCGGCATCCTCGAATGCTCACCGAACACCGCCAAAGCCCACCTTCATCATGGTCGACAGACTCTGGCCAGCCACCTCAAGGAGAATCAACAATGAGCGAAGACCGGATCCGCCGGGCATTCGACGACTTGAGCCGCCAGGCCAGACAAGCCAACCCGGATGACTCCCTAGGAGCCCTCATGAACCCGGAAGAAAACACCAAGAACCGCTGGACGTACCTGGCTGCAGCCGCCGCCGTCGTTCTCGTGCTCGGCTCGATCGCCTTCGCCTTGAACGCCAACCGGTCCCGAGACGTCGTTTCGCCGCCAGCCAGCACAACCGTCACCACACCCGGATCCACCGAATCCACTGTCCCTTCCACAGACTCGACCGTCCCCGGCGAATCCACAACGACCACGGCACCTGACTCGTCAACAACTACGACCACCCCGACGACGACTGTGGTGGCAAGCCCGGCGATTGGCTGGCACGTCGTTGATGTCGCCAGCAATGACGTCCTCAATGTGCGCCAATCCCCGACCGCTAGCTCCCCTATCGTCGGCACTCTGGCTTACAACCAGGACAACGTGACCGTAATCCCTCGAGCGGGAAATCCGATCGGTGAGGCCGCCTGGTACGGGGTCCGACTCAGTGACGGCACCGAAGGGTTCGTGAACAGCCGATTCCTCGCCCACCCATCAACCTGGGACGCCGGTATCGCTGGTGCACCATGTACGGCCAGCCAAAGCTCAGGTGAAGCCACCACCGCCACAGCAAGTAGCGGTGACGCCTCGGCCGTCGTCGGACTGTTCCAGATCAAGACGGTCGATTGTGACCGCTACGTGATCGTTCTCGGAAAAGACAGCGTGGATGTGTTCGAAACAGCCAACACGTTGGGTGGCGGCGACGTCCTGGTAACCAGCGGGGGAACCCGTGTCACCGTCGAGTTGCCCGCCTCCATAACCGGGGTGGCTCCGCAGGCGACCAACGCCGATTTCACGGATGCCCTGGCGCTCACCGTCCTACCGATCAACACCACCGGTGCGCCTGACGAACTCGAGGTGCGTTTCCTGCACAGCTCGTCTCGGATGGCTGGGATCACGGTGCTCTCCAACCCGGCTCGCATTGTCATCGACGTGCGTTCAGCTCCAACCGGCACCGGAGTCGACTACGCACCGGTAATCGGGACAGGAAACACGATCCTTGAGCATCCGGTCGATCAGTCAGCCGACAAAGTCGGCGTTGCGCACTCGTTCAGTGTGACCGGCTACGCCCGCTGGTTTGAAGCCCAGGGGTATGCCACAATCACGACGCTTGACGGCGGCCGGCCGACCGACATCGCCTGGTCTGGTCCTTCAATGACCTCAGCCAACGGGAATAACGCTTCGATCTACGCCTCATACATCCCGACGTGGGGTGAGTTCACGTTCACGGTCGATCTTCCGTCGGGTGGTTACGAGCTGTTCGTGGGCGACGACTGCATGAGCGAGGGCGGCGACGAGATCCAACCGTGCGGCGTCAACGAGACATTTGACGTGGCTCCCTAACCCCACTGACTACCACCTGGCCCCGGACGTGGCATCATTGCCCGTCCGGGGCCAGTTTCACGTAGACGAGGAGACCGATGACAACGCCAGAAAAGAACGGTCGCAGCTATGTAGCTGTGGCCGCTGCAGTTGCGTTCCTCGTTGCCGCCGGTTGGTTTGCCATCAAAGCACTCGGCGGTCCGGCCACGGTGGCGGTCGGGCCCACGGCCAGCGTCCCCGCGGGCGTACTGACCACAACGACCGTCCCGAGCACGACCCTTGCCCCTTCAACAACAATCCCCACAACTACGTCGTCGCCCGCGCCCTCAACGACGTCGCCGACAACCGAGACGACCGTCGAATCAACCACGACGACAACGGTCGGCCCGGACACGGCAACGAACATCGGTTGGTATGTGGTCGGTGTGGCACCCGGCGACGTTCTCAACGTTCGCGCTAGCCCAACCGTCAACGCCGAGGTGGTCGGCATTCTGCGGCCCAATCAAGACGAGATCACCGTGTTATCGATGGCTTCAAATCCAATCGGAGGGACCGTTTGGTACGGGGTGCGTTTACCGAGCGGAACTGACGGGTTTGTCAACAGCCGATACCTTGCTCACCCCAATCAGTGGGACGCCGGCATCAAGGCTTCTCCATGTACGGCCCAGACGGCCACCGGGTCCGCAACAGCCAGCACTCCGGCAGCCGGGGATGCTACGGCAGTCGTCGGGCTCTTCCAGTTTCAAACCGCAACTTGTGATCGCTACGTGATCGTGCTGGGAAATACCGACGGAACCACCTTTGAAGCAAGCGACGTTCTTGGCGGCGGCGACGTCGTCGTAACGAGCGGTAAGACCCGGGTTTCCGTCAGCCTTCCGGCCACCATCGTCGACGTCGCACCCCAGGCTACCAACGCCGACTTCAAGCAGGCACTCGCTATTACCGTGGTCCCGGTCGGCCAAACAGAACGACTGGAAGTCCGTTTCCTCCACGAACTTGGGCGGATGGCGGGTGTTACCTTGCTGTCAAACCCGGCCCGAATCGTGGTCGACGTTGCCGAGATGCCGATCGGTGCAGGCCTCGATTTCCGCACCGTAGTCGAAACCGGCAATACGGTGCTCGAACATCCCGTCGATCAATCAACCGACAACGTCGGCGTCGCTCGCAGCTTCACGCTCACGGGATACGCCAGGTGGTTTGAAAGCCAGGGGTATGCCACGGTGCTGACCAGAGATGGAGAGGACCCGGCAACGATCAGTTGGTCTGGACCATCGTTGGTTTCCAGTAATGCGGGATTCGCCTCGCTGATGGCACCGTATTTGCCCACCTGGGGGGAATTCGTCGTGACCGCCGATGTTTCACCCGGCAAGTATCGGCTTTTTGTCGGAGACGACTGCATGAGCTCCATCGACGACACAATCCGACCATGCGGTGTCACCGAGTCGTTCGAGGTGCTTCCCTAAAGCACTAGTTCGGCCAGGGTACGTAGTGTCGCCAAATCGCTGACCGACACCAGCAACGTCGACACCTCAGAGGACTTCCAGACCTCCAGCCGATCACGCACCATGTCACGAGTGCCTACCAGGTTCACTTCGTCGAGGAGTTGGTCGGGCAGCGCGTGCAATGCCGCCATCTTGTCGCCGGCTAGGTAAAGGTCCTGTACCCGTGCAGCTGCCTCGGCGTACCCATATCGTCCGGCAAGGTCGTTGTAGAAGTTACGACCCTTGGCGCCCATCCCACCCACGTACAGAGCAGCCTGAGGGCGGAGCTTGTTGCGGGCAGCTTCAACGTCATCGGAGATGATCACGGCCAGGCTGGGAGCGACATCGAAGGCCTTGTCGGGATCTGCAGCCTTCGCCAAACCGGACGACAGGCTCGGCCCGAACACTTCTTGAGCGCGTTCTGGCGAATAAAAGACGGGCAACCAGCCATCGGCAATCTCGGCAGTCAAAGCGACGTTTTGCGGTCCGATTGCCGCAAGATAGATGGGAACGGCATCCCGGAGCGGATGGGTCATAATCTTCAGGGGCTTGCCAAGCCCGGTGGCCCCCTCACCAGCGAAGGGGATCTCATAGTGGGCACCGCGGTGAGTTAGGGGACCTTCCCGTCTCAAGATGTTCCGAACGATGGATACGTACTCGCGAGTCTTGCCGAGCGGCTTCCCGTACGGCTCTCCGTGCCACCCCTCCACGACCTGCGGCCCTGACAGTCCGAGTCCAAGCAGGAGACGACCGCCCGATAACCTATCGAGGGTTGCCGCGGTCATGCCGGTCATCGCCGGTGTCCGGGCGGGCATCTGGAGGATCCCCGATCCGAGCTTGATGGCGGACGTGCGTGCCCCGATCCATGAGAGAACGGTTACCGCATCAGAGCCCCACGATTCTGCCGCCCATACCGAGTCGTATCCGAGGCGCTCGGCCTCAAGCACCAGTTCCATGTCAGGAAGTCGGTCGCGGGTCAAATACCCAAGGTTGAGAGCCAGCTTCACCTGGTCACACGACCACGAAGCGGGCGAACTCCGACCTCGGTCGCCAGATGCGTCATCGAGATGTCGTGGGGCTCTGTAGGGAGCCGTTCAACCAACGCGTTGACGGTTGTAATCCCGACTTTGAGAACGTCGGGCCGGCAACTCGCCAGGAGCCGGTCGTAGTAACCCCGCCCATGTCCGAGGCGGCCTCCTGCCCGGTCAAATAGTGCGCCGGGAACCAGCACGACATCGATCTCGCCGGGATCCACCTCCACTGACCCTTCTACTGGTTGCCGGTAGCCCCACGGATGAGTCTCCATCGCCGAAGTAGCGTCGTGGACGGTGAGAGAACCCTTTTTCGGAGTTCTGGTGATGAGCAGCCGACCGGCCCCACGAACGACGGCGACATCAGGCTCGCCGGGCATCGATGCGTAGGTCAACACGACCGGAGTGTCGAGCGAAAGAAGAAAGTTCTCAACACCCGACCGAATCAGCTCCTGTCTGGGCGACCAGTGTTGGGCGGCCGCCCATGATCGCCAGAGGTGTTTATTTGCCATGAGGGGCGAGACTAATGCTGGCCGACTACATTGGTCGACCATGATTGGTTGGGTCCGAACGGGACTGTTCATCGCGAGCGGATTCATCGCAACGGTTCTCGTGTCACTGGCACTCATAGCGGTGGCTGCGTTCCGACCGAATTCCCCGAAGCTCGACCGAATCCTCAGGTGGTGGAGCCGAACCTGGTTCAGACTTGGTCGAGTCGAGTTCTCCGTCGAAGGCGCAGCCGTTGACCAGTCCCGGTCCTATGTCATTGTTTCGAACCATCAGTCCAACTTCGACATCATGTCCAGTCTCCTGTCGGTGCCGGTTCCTGGCCGCTTTATGGCCAAAAAAGAGCTCTATCGGATACCGATCGTGGGATCGGCTATGAAGGCCACTGGCATGGTCAAGGTCGATCGGTCACAACATGGCGCAAGCGTCCACGCCCAGCTGACCGAAGCGGCCACGGCGAACACGAAGGCCGCCCGGAGTGTCATTGTCTATCCCGAAGGTACCCGCAGCCGCGACGGCAGGCTTATGGCTTTCAAGCGCGGAGCCTTCGCTATCGCCATCGCCGGTGAACTGCCGATCTTGCCGGTAACGATCTCCGGCTCGTATGAAGCGTGGCCACCAGGAGGAATAGTGCGAGGCGGCCCTATCGTGGCTCGGATCCACGAACCAGTCGAGACAACCGGCTTGACCAAGACCGATGTCGGCGCGCTTACCGATCAAGTCCGCGAGATCATCGCCAGGGAACTAGCTGATCTGGACAGCCGACTCTGAATGCATGACTTTGGTCAGCAGATTCGTCAACGATGCGAGCTCGTCGTTGTCGAGGGTCTCCCCGAACCACTCGAGCAACATCTCTTGATGGGCGGGCAAGCATCGCTCGTACACTTCATTGCCAGCCGCCAACAGAACGGCGTACTGGCCTCGGCCATCCTCGGCGGCACTCTCTCGAGCAACCAGGCCACGCTTCCGTAGGCGGTCGATTCGGCGGGTCAGCCCGGACCGGCTCGTGTAAACCAGATCGGCCAGATGGCTCATGCGTAACCGACCACCGGCCTGGTTAAGGTGCTTGAGGATCTCGAACTCCCCGGACGACAAACCGGCAAGTTGCTCCAGCCGGGTATCGAACGCGTTCAGCGTGCGCGAGTGCCGCGCCGTTGAGTGCGCGCCATGCGGCGAAGTCTTCTTCCATTTCGGTTCCCGTCCCAGGTTGCCCACCAACGATGGTAGGCCATTGCACCGTGAGCCCCTCGCGCATACCGTGGCTAAATCCAATACCTTCCAGGTGACTAGTCAGTCGTACAGGCCGGTAAGATACATCGCACCATTGCGGCGTTCACAGAGCATGGCACCCGCCGAAGTTACGAGCTGATACCTATCCGCATCCGCTTCTTCAGTCCACCACCGACCGGTTCGACGCCAGGGTCCCGCCCAGTTCAGGACCGGCTCCCAGCGACTTCGTAACCGGACCCTGGTTGGCTGTTCCCCATCCCACTCGACTTCGATGCGTTGGTCATCGGGAGTAACCAACGCAGGTGATGGTCCCGGGGTCGCCCCCGGCCAGGGCGCGGGCACCTCAGTGACTTCGGGGGGTTCACCCCACCGATGCCAATGCACCCGATCAACCGGATCTCGACCACCTTGTGGAACCGCACCAAGCACCAGATCTGGACCAATCAGCGCCTGCACCCTGGCCAGGGCACGATCGGCCTCCATCACCGCCACGGTGTCTTCAAAGAACCCCAGTTGACGGCCCCCTCCTGAAACATCAGCTGGGGACAGTCGCAGCCGAACCATGCCGCCGGTTATGCCATGCGACTCAATCCAGGCCCTCAGTTGCCACCACACTCGATCGGCAAGCATTCCCTCATCAAACGGGTCAGCGTTCCTCCAGACCCGCACCCGGATTGTCCCGTCAGCGGCTTCGGCTTCGACCTCCACCCGGTGAGTGGCCGATCCGCTTCTCCGCAACTCCCCCACCAACTCGGCGGCAACTGCCCGGGCGGCAAAGCCGACTTGCTCAAGAAGCTCCAACGGGCTTTCAAACCGTCGCTCGACAAAGATGTCGACCGGCACCTGACGTGGTTGTGTCGAACGATCTTGCCCGCCGGCCAGCTGGTGAGCTCGTAGGCCCTCAGCTCCAAACCTCGACACCACTGTGTCCCTTGGCAGTTGTGTCAGTTGCCCAAGAGTCGATATACCCAACCAGCGGAACGTAGCAACCAGATCCTGATTGGTGAGTGCATCGATGGTTTCTTCGGTAAGGAACGCCGCATCGTCAACTACCGCGTACACCTCACCCGGCCGGGCAGTCGCAGCTGCGCGCCGTGCCGCAAACGGGCTGTTGGCAACACCAATCCGTGGGCGTTCCCGGGTCTCGATGGTCTTGGCAATGAGTTCGACCAGTTCGCCTTCCCCGCCATAGAAGGACACGGCCCCAGCAATGTCGATAAAAATCAAGCCTGGTTCGGCCACCTCCACCATGGGCACCAGGTCTTCCAGGCTGCGAACGACCGGCTCAAACCGGGCAAGCTCAGCGGGAATGTCCTGGTCGAGTACCAGACCACCCGGGCAAACCGCCTCGGCGCTGCGCCGTTTCATCCCCCGAACCACTCCGGCATCCTGAGCGGCGATATTGGCCGCTACAACATGCTGCCGGTCAGCAACGACACACGGCCTATCCGACGGCGCGTCCTGACGAAACAGCGCCCAGGTTTCCCACCAGATGCAGAGCACTCGTTCCATCGTCCTCAACTCCAAATCGTCGTTCCATTCCCCGAACTCCCTTACCGGACGCATGCACAGAAAGACTTCGACCAACCAACCGTCCGTGACCTCGATCCGGTCCGGACCAGTTGACCGTTTCGGCGGTCAAACGCATATGGGCTATCCCCGCCGGCAATCGACCGCTCAGCGGTCGTAAGGCAACCGCGGCACGTTCTTGACGGGCTTTGGCTCCAAGGCGTCGCAGCACTTGATCGGGAATCCCGGAAGGCACCTCGGCATAGATGCCGCCAAGGCCGGTAAGCAAAGCCCCCAGCACTGAAGGCCACTGATCAACGTCCGAGCAGCGAATCACCGACAGACGGGCAGGAGAAATACCGACCTCCCAGGCAGCCACCGGGCAGAACCATCCGCGTGTATCAACGACAGCCACGGGCGCTCGACGGGCAATCTCGGCCAGCATCACCAGCGCCAATCGGGTGAGACCTGCCCCAACCACTCCTTCTAGACCAATAACCTGTCCGGGAACCATGGCCAACTCTGTGGCTCGTCCCGGCAAGGTGGTCGTATGGGTCGCAATCAGCGCGGCTAGCTCTTCTCGCGAAGCCGGATTGGCTTTTAGGTGAGCTTTTTGCTGCACCTTTTGTTCAAGAAGAGTCGCCGTTGCCATGTCCACTCGTAGAGGAGGGACACGCCATGATATCGAACATACGTTCGATCTGTCAAGCGGCTACTCCAACTCGTCGATCGTCTTCGGCCAGTCATCTTTGAGAAGTCGTGACAACGAACGGTCAGCCAATAGTTTGCCTCCGGTCTGACATGTCGCGCAGTAATTGGTCTCATTGCTGGAGTAAACAATCCGCTGAACCTTGGAACCACACACCGGGCATGGCTCGCCGAATTTCCCGTGAACGGCCATGTCTGGCCGAAAGGCCGTCACCTTGTCGGGAAACGTATCTCCCACATCCTTACGAAGCCGATCCGTCCAATCCAGCAGCGACGACCGGGTCGCCTCATACAGCCTGGTTATTTCATCTGACGTGAGTTGCTGGGTTCGCTTGACGGGCGAAAGTTTGGCCTTCAGCAGGATCTCATCCGAATAGGCGTTGCCAATCCCCGAAAAGATACGTGGGTCGGTTAGCCCCCGTTTCATCGTCCGATTCTCCCTGGTGAGCGCTGCTGCGAATTCGTCGCGAGTCGCTGTGATCGGTTCAATGCCGCCACGATCATGGGCCATAACCGCTTCGAGTCCGCGCTCGAGGTGCAGGGAGGCCCGCTTCTTCGTACCCTGCTCGGTCAACATCAGAGTTCCCGTCTGGAAAGTCGAAGGCGCACAGTCCCACCTTGTTGGCCACCGTTTGGCCTTTCTTGGTCCAGCGCAACCTTCCGGCCACCATCAGGTGCAGGACCATGAACAAGTCGTCCTCCAATTCGAACACGATCCGCTTGCCGATCCGTCGGAATCCGAGCACCTTCTTGCCTTCGACGGCCGACACCGGAGGGTCATACGTTCGCAGGAGCGAAATCGAACGCACCCGGAGCTTTTCCAGCGTCTGGCCGAGCGTGTAGCGCTCGAGGGCCTCGATATAGACAACAATGTCCGGAAGTTCAGGCATCCGGGCAGCCTAGTTCCGGCTAGTCCCGCCCGGTCAGGAGTGCTAGCTACGGGACGAGAGCCTGCGAAGTTACCGAGTATGAGAATCCTTCATCCCGGGGAGTAAGCACGGCCACCCGGTTGGCCGTCGGATCGACGACGTAGATCTCCGTCCCGTCTGGATTTACCGAGATCGCCGCGTTCGCCCCCTGTCCAAATCCGGTTGGTAGGTCAACGCAGATGGCGAACTGGTTGGCGAGCGACAAGACGTGAACGAAGCCAGCCAGGTGCGGATGATCGCCGTGCTCGGAGACGTTCTGGCGGGTGTACACGGTGTACAGGAACTCGCCAGACGGGTGATAAACCTGATCACGGCCAGTTCCTTGCATGTCCTCGTCCAACGGCTTCTTGTCCGGTCCGTAGACGTCGGCTCGCTCGCCAGTGGCGAGGTCGATGTACGCGACCCGGTAGTACTCCGGACGGTCTGCAGGCCGGTGGTCGATCACATAGAGGCCACGGCCGTCCGTCGAGAACGCCTCTGGCTCAAGATTGCCAGACTGAGTCAGGTGACGGATTTCTCCGGTCTTGAGGTTGACGACAACCACAGCTGTATCCGACCGACCGCCCGGCTCATAGATCGTCTCATCAGCTCCCAGGGGGACACCCAAAGCGACGCTGGAACCATCAAAGGAAACCGTGCGGACATCCCAGTCCCCCTCAACCAGAGCGACGACTTCAAGGCTATCGGGTGTAGCACCAGCCAAGACCTCGGTGGTTCCGGTGGCCGCCACGACTCCGACGACTGTTGAGCCATCCGGCGAGGTGACGAGCGACGCGGGCGCGCCAATCACCTGCTCGTCACGAGACGCGGGCGCGCCAATCACTCGCTCTTGACGAGACTCTGGCCCTTCAACCACCTGCTTTTCAGGAGCCGCGGTAGGCAACTCCAGTCGAACCATGCCGAAAAAACCTACGAGAATGGCCACAAGCGCAACAACACGAAACACGTTTTGATCCTTGGTCGGATATGACTACTACCCCGGCACGGCTCAATCGGTTCCAATGTCCTCGGCAATGGCGATGGCGGCATCACGACCGAGGTTCACCTCCAAGCGGTACTGACGGGCATCGGCTCCAAGCCAGATCAGCACGTTGCCCGTCCACTCTGAGACCCCATCCGGAGTCGTCACGAGGTGAGGACCAGGCAACCACAACCCTTGTTCGCCGGCGACCATCACAAACTCGACACCGTCACGCGAAGCCAGCGTCTTCATCGTGAACTCATTCTGAATGGAAAGGATCGCCCCGGCCCCGGATGATCCGATCTCAGGCAACTGAGCGTTTGGCAACCACATCCCACTGACCGTTTGTACTTCTGAACGCAGCCACTCGTCTGGAACTCCGAGGGCATCTGAGGTGGGCAAACCGCCATCCAGTTCGGCCGCAGCAACTTCTGCCGTGATCGTCTCGCCGGCGAGACCGGACCGCTCCCCGGTGGGCGCCGAGCCATCGAAAGTCACTGTCGTTGCGCCCAATCCGAACCAAGCGCTTACCGTCGACCGCACTGGTTCGAGGAGGAACAGGGCGACCACGACCGCCAGGAATGCGACGGCGACAGAAACCCGTTTCGACCGACGTTGAGGTACAAGTCGGCCGGCAATAGCTGGCCACAAGTCGACGTCGGGGACGTCGATCTCGATAGCCTGAAGGGTCTGCTCAAGGCGCTTGCTCATTGTTCGATCTCCGATCGCAGTCGGTCGACTGCGCGGGCTAGTCGAGACTTCACCGTGCCGGGGCGGCACTTCAAAGCAACCGCCATGTCCGCTTCCGAGAGATCTTCGAAGTAGCGCAGAGCGATGACCAGACGGTCATCGGCGCGCAACCGATTGAGGGCATCGACGACCAGAAGCCGATCGTCGGGTTCCGACGTCGACTCGATTGCCGCGGTCATGGACCCCACCTTCAGCGCCAGTCGGGCCTGGCGGCCCCGGGCGCGACGCTGGTTTCGGGCCGTGTTCGCAGCAATTTGATAAAGCCACGGTTCGAGACGTGCGTCGGTCCGGAACGAGACAAGACCCCGGTGGGCTCGAATGAAGGTCTCCTGTGCGATGTCCTCGGCTCCTTCGACAGATCCTGACACGACCGTGGCGACGCGCAGTACGCCACGCTGATGACGGCGAACCAGGACCCCAAAGGCGGCGTTGTCACCCGCCCGGGCCCGAGCGATGAGCGTTGCATCATCTAGCTGGTCCATGTTGTCACTACTCATACACCAGCCAGAACCATTTCGTTCCGCCTTTGCTTCAGCTGATGCGGTCGGGGCGCGTGTAAACCACCAGAGAGCCTTCGCGGACGAACCCGGCCAGAGTGAGACCGACCCGGGCAGCCAGGTCAATCGCCAGAGATGATGCAGCCGAAACTCCACACACGATGGGAACGCCGGCCACGGCCGCCTTCTGGGCAATTTCGAACGAGACTCGACCTGATACGAACAAGATCGAGGTCGCAAAATCGAGACGTTCCGTCATAGCCACCCCGACGACTTTGTCGACGGCGTTATGACGGCCGATATCTTCGCGAATCGTCAACAGCTCGCCACTCGCATTGAATAGTGCTGCCGCATGCAAGCTGCCGGTGGCATTAAAACCGCTCTGATGATCACGCATCACGGCGGATAGCTGATTGAGAACCTCAACCGGAACGACCGGACCGGGCGGTAGATCGGCCGCCGAAATCAGCACGGCATCGATCGACGCTTTTCCGCAAACCCCGCACGACGACGATGAATAGAGGTTCCGACGGAATTGCTCGGGATCGACGATGACGCCGGCAGCCAGAACCAGCTCCCATCGGCCTTCTCCAAGGTCCAAAGGGTCGCCAAGCTCATGCCCACCCAGCACGATCGCTTCCGTCACCGCAAAGCCCCGGATGAGATCGGCATCGTCGCCGGGCGTCCGCATCAGCACTGCAATCGGCACCTCGCCGAGCCGGATCTCTAGGGGCTCTTCTACGGCGACAAGATCCGTGGTGTCGGACGAGACGTCACCAACGATGCGGCGTACGGGACGAGGAGTGCTGGGGTTCATGCGAGTCTCCAGCGTACCCGCCACGGCTGGCGTCGGCAGAGACCAACAAGAAAGGGGCCTCCGAGTCCGGAGGCCCCTTTCACTCGTTGGTTGGCTCGACTAGAGGTCAGAACCGAATTCGTCTTCGAACGAGACCATCTTGCGAGCTGGCTGACTCGAGTTACCCGAGTCACTCTCACTGGGGCGATCCGAGGCGCTGTCGCGGTTACCGCTCCGCTCGCTGTTGCTGCGGTTGCCACCGCTACGGTTCCCATCGCGGTTGCCGTCGCGGCTGTTGCCACCCCGGTTGCCGCCACGATCGCCGCCACGGTCACGGTCACGACCACCGCGATCGCCGCCGCGGCCACCACGGTCTCCGCCCCGATCACGATCACGGCCGCCGCCACTGTTCTGTGACGGAGGACGATTCTTGGCCTCTTCGGACGGCTCGATGGCCTCCGCCGGCTCAAGACTGACCTTGCCGTTGCGATCGATCTCACGAACGATCACTTTTACGACCTGACCAAGAGCGAGGTAGTCCTCGACGTTTTCAACCCGACGATCACTATCGATCTTCGAGATGTGCAGCAAGCCGTCACGTCCCGGGAGGATGTTCACGAACGCTCCGAAGCTGGTGATGTTCACCACCGTACCTTCGTAGGTCTCTCCAACTTCCGCCTCGGGCGGGTTGGCGATGGCCTCGATACGGGACTTGGCAAGTGCCAACTTCTCACGATCGGAAGCTCCGACCCGAACGATGCCGTAGGCACCGTCTTCTTCGATCTCGATGGAGGCGCCGGTCTCTTCTTCGAGTTCCCGGATGACTTTGCCTTTGGGACCGATGACCTCGCCAATCTTGTCCTTCGGAATCCGAATGGATTCGATCCGGGGGGCGTTGGGATTGAGATCCTCACGGGGGCCAGGAATGGCTTCTGCCATGGCCGCCAGAATCTTCAAACGGGCATCTTTGGCCTGGTCGAGTGCCTTGGCCAGCACGTCGGCTGGGAGACCCTCAATCTTGGTGTCAAGCTGCAACGCCGTGATCGTGTCGGCGGTACCTGCCACCTTGAAGTCCATGTCACCCAGCGCGTCTTCGGCGCCGAGGATGTCCGTCAGCGTGATGAACGTGTCACCTTCATTGATGAGACCCATGGCAATACCGGCGACCGGTGCGATGATCGGAACACCAGCGTCCATCAGCGACAACGAGGATCCGCAGACAGAGGCCATCGATGACGAACCGTTTGATGCGAGAACCTCGGACACCAGTCGGTAGGCGTACGGGAAGTCCTCGGACGTCGGGATGACCGGATGGACGGCACGCTCGGCGAGCGCTCCGTGTCCAATCTCACGACGCTTGGGCCCACGCATGAACCCGGTCTCACCTGTCGAGAACGGCGGGAAGTTGTAGTGATGCATGTACCGCTTCGACGTTTCGAGGTCGAGCGTGTCGAGCATCTGCTCCATCTTCAACATACCAAGCGTCGTCACATTGAGAACCTGTGTCTCGCCTCGCGAGAACAAACCGGAACCGTGTGCACGACCGATAACGCCAACCTCGGCTTTGATCTCACGAATGTCCGTAAGACCACGGCCGTCCAGACGGATACCTTCGTTGATAACGCGCTCGCGCATCATCGTCTTGGCAACCTTGCCGAAGGCGTTCTTGGCCATCGCCAGTTCGTCAGCTTCAGCCTCGCCATACTCGGCGAGCACCTCGTCGCGGGCGGCAGATTGAGCCAACCCTCGCTCCTTTTTGCCCTGGAGGCGGATGACGGATTCGAGCTTCGATGCGGCAAGCGCCTTTACCTTGTTATAGACATCGTCGGTGAAGTCGACAGCAAGCTCGTACTCGACCTCTTCAATATCGAACATGCTGCGCAATTCAAGCTGCATGTCGATGAACTGGGCGATGTATTGCTTGGACTCTTCGAGCCCACGAGCAACTGCCGCCTCATCGGAGGTCGGGGCGCCATCCTGGGCGAGCCGTACGCCGTTGACTGTGGAACCGGCCTCAACCATGATGATGTCGATGCCGCCGCCGTCGTTGCGCACTCCCGCAACGGTCAGCTCGAACACCGACTCGTCGATGTCGTCGAAGCTTGGCAAAGGGATCCACTCGCCATCCTTCAACGCCAGGCGCACCGCGCCAACCGGACGCTCGAACGGAATCGAACTAACCGACAGGGCAGCCGAAGCGCCGTTGAGCGCCAGGATGTCGTAGGCCTGCTCTTCATCCACGCTAAGAACGGTTCCCACGATGTGGGTGTCGCAGCGGAAGCCTTCACGGAAGTTCGGGCGCAACGGACGGTCAATGAGACGACACGTCAAGATGGCTTTCTCGCTGGCGCGACCTTCACGACGGAAGAAGGACCCGGGGATCCGACCAGCGGCATACATCCGCTCTTCGATGTCGACCGTCAATGGAAAAAAGTCGGTCCCTTCGCGCATTTTCTTGGAAGCTGTGGCAGCGACGAGGACTTCGACGCCCCCGAGGGTCACTGTGACAGCTCCGTCGGCCAAGAGGGCCAACTTTCCAGCGCTCATGGTGACCTCTTTGCCACCAATTACGCCACGTACCTGCTTTTCGGGCACGGTTTCTCCTTTTGTGATGGAGAAGAACCGCAATTGGCAGTGGTCACAGCTCCCGCGGGAGCGGTCTCCACTGACAATCGACAGGTTTTCTCCGATGGTATTTCTGAGGTGATCTCGGGGTTTCCCGAAACTACTTGGAAGAGGGTGACTCCCCCATAATCAAGAGAGCGGCTCTACGGCCGCTCTCTCAAAGTCTTAGTGGCGAAGCCCTAGCGTGGCAATCAGCGTGCGGTAACGCTCGACGTCCTGGCGCTTCAGGTAGTTCAGCAGTCGACGACGTTTTCCAACCAGCATCAGCAAACCGCGCTGCGTGTGGAAGTCATGCTTGTGTTCACGCATGTGGTCCGTCAAGTGCTTGATACGCTCCGACAGCAGGGCAACCTGAACCTCAGGAGAACCTGTGTCAGAGTCGTGCTGGCCAAATTCGGAAATGATTTCTTCGGTGGTCTTCATGAATCCAATGTTTCTCGACATGTACGCCCACTCGACAAGAGGTGGTGAGTGGGACGGCTGAAAGTGTAACAGGTCCTCGGCGTGAGCAAATTCGAGCGGCTCATGCCCCGTTTCAGCGTGCAGGCTCTCGCCAGTAGGCGTACGTGTAGGCGAGCTCGAACCCGGCCGACTCATACAGGGCCCTGGCCGGGGCATTGGCCGCCTCGACCTGCAAGAAGGCCCGTTCTGCTCCCAGGCCGGCACCCCAGGCGAGCAGGGAATCAAGGACCGTGCGGCCTAAACCCTTCCGTTGCACGCCTGATTCGGTCTCCAGGTCGAAAATCCCGATCCAGTCGTCCATCACCACCGCTCGACCTTGCCCGAATCCGCCCGGGATAGACGCGATGGCCCGGGCCGCTGGTCCACCAGGCCCGGGCAACGCCTCCTCGATGAACGCCTTGTCCAACGGCCGAGGATCTCGTCGTAACAGCTCCATGGTGCGGACCTCAGTAGGCGACTCAGGACAAAACGCCGATGAAACGAGGAGCGGTTCGAGATCGTGGCTCTCTCCGGGTGCCGCCGCGACCTTGACCAATACCGGCTTGCCTGATGATCGAAGAAACTCGCTGGCAACCGCTAGAGCCGAATCCATCGCTAGTCCAGGGTTCCCGATTGGGTAGACCGAGTTGGCCCGCCTGGCCGAAGAAGGCCCAACGACCACGAACCACTCCCCGATCGGCTTCCTGATGAGTCCAGAGAACGCCTGCAATCCCCGGATCTCAAGATCGGCGATGTCAACCGCCGTCACTCCAGTTCAGCCTCAACCTCGATTTCGACTTTCCAGGCCGGGTCGAGCAGAGCCGCAACGACAACCATGGTGGCCGGCGGTGTTGATCGCTGAAATAGCTGATGGTGGGCTCGACCGACCTCATCTGCGTAGGCGGCATCCGTGATGTACATTCGGGTACGGACGACGTCACCAGCCCCACCGCCGAGCTCCTCGATGGCCGCCAGGGCGATCTGACCGCACAGGAGCATCTGGTCGAAAGGACTGTCCGGGGTGTCCGACTCATCCTGTGGAATCGGGGCAGTACCAGCAACGCGAATCACGTTTCCCGTGCGGACCGCACGCGAAAATCCGTACCGTTCCTCGAACGGTGAAGCCGAACGAACCAACCGAGGCGTCATAGGGGCAACCTACTCGCCGTCGACCCCGAGTACGCGCCTGGCGGTCCGTACGTCCGAACGGATTTGCTCGACAAGGCTCTCGACGCCATCGAACTTCTGTTCATCACGGACCCGATGCGCCAGTTCCACCTCAATCATGCGGCCATACAGGTCGCCGTCCCAATCGATCAAGTGTGCTTCGACCGTTACCGAGCGGCCGTCGAAGGTCGGCCGAATCCCAACATTGGTCACTGCCGGGATCCGATTGTTCTCGAAGGTGACGCATCCCGCATACACCCCGGTCGCCGGCAGCACGATCGAAGGCTCATAGTTCACATTGGCAGTAGGAATACCGATCGTCCTACCTCGTCCCTCGCCGCGCACCACCGGTCCCTCGATGGCATACGGTCGCCCCAGCAGCAGCGCCGCTTCTTCTACCTCGCCGGCGGCAATCAGGGCTCGAATGCCAGTCGAGGACAGCTGCGTATCGTCCTCAGACAGCAATGGGACAGCATCGGTCGCAAACCCCCAAAGTCCGCCGGCCTTCTTAAGCGTCTGCACATCGCCTGACCGGTTGAGTCCAAATCGAAAATCGCTTCCGACCGCCACCGCGGCAGCCCCAAAAGCGTCGACCAGCACCGACTTGATGAACCGGTCAGGGTCCATGGAGCGAATCTGAGCAAATGGCAGAACCCCGACGACATCGACCCCGTGAGCTTCGAGGCGGCCGAGTCGCTGATTAATCGTTCCGAGAAGCTGGGGCGCCCGATCCGGGGCAACGACCGCCAGCGGGTGAGGATCGAAGGTCAAGACCCCGCGTATGAGCCCGGACCGTGCACCGGCCAGGACCGCCAGTTCCTCCAGGACAGTTTGATGGCCACGGTGTACCCCATCAAAGACCCCCACCGCAACGACCGAACGTTGCGTCGCCCGTTCCCATCCCGCCGGGTCACCGGTCAGAACTTTCACGGCAGGACCACTTCCGGCACGAACGTTCCCGCAATCAGCCGATGCACAGCCAACAGGTTTTCACCCGTGTCGGCAATACGTACATATTCGCCTTCCGACCACTCTCCTGGTACTTCGGCAGGACTCAGCCTGGTTCCATTGCGGACCCGGTCCGCCACTTCGGACCTGACCAGGCACGACGGGAGGGCCGACAACGCCTCAAAGGGAGCGAGCATGGCTGAGTCCCAGCTTCCCGCTTGGCCCAGGGCCTCGAGCTTCTCCAGGGTGACGGCACTGTCCACCGAAAGCTGTCCAGTCTTGAGTCGGCGGAGGGCCGTCAGGTGGGCCCGACCGCCGAGCGCTTTCGCCAGATCGTCCGCCAGTACTCGGATGTAAGTGCCTTTCTCACAGACCACCCGGATGACCGCCTCCGAATATTCCTCAGGACGGACATCAAGTATCTGCAACGAGTGAATTTCAACAGGACGCGGCTCACGCTCGACTTCAATGCCCTCCCTGGCAAGTTCATGCAGACGCTTGCCCCCAACCTTAAGCGCCGAGACCATAGGCGGAACCTGCAAGATGGTGCCGGTGAAACGTTCCACGAGTCCTTCCAGGTCATCGCGGGTTACCGTCATCGGGTGACGGTAAGTTTCCTCCCCATCGGCGTCAAGCGAGTCAGTAGCCACACCGAACTTGATTTGTCCAACATATTCCTTGGGAAGATCCTGGACGAATCGCATCAGCTTCGTCGCCGGACCAACGCCGCACACCAGCAGACCGGTGGCGGCCGGATCAAGGGTCCCGGCATGGCCCACTTTCCGGATGCCAATGATCCGGCGAACCCGGGCGACCACATCGTGGGAAGTCATGCCTGCTGGTTTATCAACCAGCAGGAAACCACGATCCATCATTCTTCTTCGTCGAGTTCGCGCAGCTTCTGAGAGATGCGCACGCCATATTCAATCGCCTCATCGACTTCAAACTTCAGAGTCGGGGTGTATTTCATCCGAATCGAAGACCCGATCGCCCGGCTCAGCCGGGGGGCAGCCGAATCCAGAGCAGCCTGAGTAGCGGCCTGCTGTTCCGGCGGTCCGATCACGGAATAAAATACCCGGGCAGTTCTTAAATTGGGTGCCGTGTCCACGCCAGTAATTGTGACAAAACCCAGGCGTGGGTCTTTCAATTCTTCAACTTCATTGGCGATCACGTGATGCACAGAGGAGTTGATCTTTCGCATCCGGTCTGACATCTACGCCTCCGGCGATTCAAGGTAGCTGATCGCGCTCGAAATGAGCTCGATATCCAACTGATTGTCGGCACATTCCACCACGTTCGCAACCATGGAGTCGACTACTTCCAGACTGGACGACACAAACGCGATAGCAAGCGCACACCGTTGCCAGGTGTTCTGGTGGGCAACCTCGGCGGTGACGGCGTCAGCCGAAGCTCGAATAGCCGTCGATAACTTCGCAAGAACTCGCCGCTTCTCTTTGAGCGAATGTACCTCAGGAAATCTGAGTTCGAGAACCACGACGGCGGCTACTACAGCTACGAGCGGGCCACCTCTCGGACCTCGTACGCTTCGATGACGTCGCCTTCTTTGACGTCGTTGTAACCCTCAAGCGAAATACCACATTCGAACCCGGCTTGAACCTCACGGACGTCGTCTTTGAATCGGCGCAGTGATCCGATGACACCGTCGTGGATAACAACGCCGGCTCTCAAGAGGCGCACGCGCCCGCCCCGGGTCATCGTTCCTTCGGTGATGTAACAACCCGCAATGTTGCCGCGACGAGGTACTTTGAAGATCTCGCGCACTTCAGCCGATCCGAGAACGGCTTCGACCTCATCGGGTGCCAAGCGACCCACCAACAGCGCTTCGATGTCGTTGAGCAGCTCATAGATGATGTTGTAGGTCCGGATCTGAATACCTTTGGCTTCGGCCGCCTTGCGGGCCTGGGCATCCGGCCGAACGTTGAAGCCAAAAATGAGCGCTTCGGTCACCTCGGCGAGGCTCACGTCGTTTTCGGTAATACCACCGACCGCGCCATGGACGATGCTGATAACGCCACCTTCGCGAGTGATCTTGCTGGTGGACTCCCGCACGGCCTCCATGGAGCCGTGGGCATCGGTTTTCACGATAAGGCGCAGTTCGGCCTCATCAGCGGTTCGAAGTTGCTCAAGGAGCTGGGTCAACCGCTCCCGAGCGGTTGGTACGACCAGCTCGGACTGACGCATATCTTCGAGAGTGGCGGCCGCCTGCTGACGAGCGATGCGCTCATTCTTGGTCACATCAAAGGCATCCCCGGCGGTTGGGACATCTGACCACCCCATCACGAGAACCGGCGTCGACGGACCGGCCGTCTTGAGCTCGTCACCGTTGTAGTCGAGCATCGCCCGAACCCGACCCGAGACGGCACCAGCAACCAGGGCATCGCCCCGCTTGAGCGTTCCGCGCTGGACAATCATGGTTGCGACCGGGCCGCGTCCTTTGTCCAACTGGCTTTCGACGACCGTACCCGACGCAGCCGGCTTCGGGTTGCCCTTCAGATCTTCGACCTGTGAGACGAGGTCGATGACTTCGAGAAGCGTGTCGACGCCATCACCAGAGAGCGCCGACAGTTCCACGGTCGGAATGTCGCCACCGAGGGCTTCGGCGACCAGACCGTACTCGGTGAGCTGGGCCCGAACCCGGTGTGGATCTGCACCAGGGACGTCCATCTTGTTGATAGCAACAATGATGGGAACGTCAGCGGCCTTCGAGTGGCTGATCGCCTCTTGCGTCTGCGGCATGATCCCGTCATCGGCCGCGACCACCAGGACGACGATATCGGTCACATTGGCGCCACGAGCTCGCAGCGCGGTGAACGCTTCGTGGCCGGGTGTGTCTAGGAAGGTCGTGATAGCGCCGTCGTGTTCGACCTGATACGCAGCAATGTGCTGGGTGATCCCGCCAGCCTCTTCGTCAACCACACTGGTACGCCGGATCGCGTCCAGGAGGGTTGTTTTTCCATGATCTACGTGGCCCATGACCGTGACGACAGCCGGACGCGCAACGAGGTCGCCGTCAGCATCATCGAATACGCGTTTCGGCTTGATGGGCGAAACGACTTCTTCTTCCTCTTCGTCGCCACCTTCAACGGTGACGGCGACGCTGAAGTGGTCACCGAGAAGCTCAAAGGCTTCGGCCGGGATGGAGTTGCTAAGTCCAACCATCTCACCCATCTGGATGAGTGCCGCCACCACCTCGGTGCCCGGTCGACCAATGACCTCTCCGAACCCGGCCGGCGTGATACCCACCAACACCGTCACAGAACCACGGTCCGACGCGACAACCTCGGGCTCTGGTTCTGCCACCGGTTCGGGTTCAGCAACCTCATCGACGGCGGCCGTCACTGGCTCGGAAACCTTCTCCGGCTCCGCCGCTGGCTGGGGTTTTGGCTCGCTAACTGGCTTAGCTGCGGGGGCCTCGGTCTTTTCCGGCACAGCCGTTTTCGCAGCGGCTGCCTTCGAGGCGGTTGCTTTGGACGCAGCCTCTTTCGGCGCGGCTTTGGCAGCAGGTGCTTTTGGCGCAAGGGCCGCCTTGAGGACCGCAGAGTCCGAGGCCTCAAGTCCAGAAGACGCAGTCTTGACAGGTAGTCCAAGCTCCTCAGCCTTAGCGAGTACGTCTTTTGATTCGAGACCGAGGTCCCGGGCTATCTCATAGATTCGTGCTTTGGCCATTACTCTTCAGAATCCCCGTCGATTGGTGTTTGCTCGTCTTCGTCTGACACGGTTGTCTCGTCAGACCCAGCCACTACGGCTTCGTCTTCGTTGGCGGGCTGCTCGGCTGGTGCCAAGTCCTCGGAAGCCACTGGCTCATCGGCCGGTGATGGCTCTTCGGCCGGTGCTTCGGCTGGGACCTCGGGCTGATCCGACTGAATGTCCACTTTGTAGCCAGACAGCCGGGCAGCCAACCGGGCATTTTGCCCTTCTTTACCGATGGCAAGGGACAACTGGTGATCGGCAACGATAACCGTCGCGATCTTGTCTTCTTCAGAAATGTTCACCTGCTGCACTTTGGCTGGGCCAAGCGCCTCAGCGATAAACTGACCGACGTCCTCGCGCCACTCGACGACGTCAACCTTCTCGCCGCGTAGTTCGTTGACCACCTGGCGCACCCGGGCACCCCGGGCCCCAACGCAGGCACCTTTCGGGTCGACCTTGGGATCATTGCTCTTCACGGCAATCTTGGTCCGATGGCCGGGCTCGCGAGCGATAGAAACTATTTCGATGGTTCCGTCCATCAGTTCTGGAACCTCGAGCTCCAACATCCGCCGGACAAAATCGGGATGTGACCGACTGACGATGATTTGCGGGCCCTTGGCATCGTTGCGAACTTCAATGATGATCGCCTTTACGCGATTGCCACGTTCGAGCCGCTCATACGGGATCCTTTCCGAGCCAGGCATCAACGCTTCCGCATCGCCCAGGTCGAGGATCGAATACCGGTGATCGACTTGTTGGACAATCCCGGTAATGAGGTCACCTTCGCGAGTCTCATAGACCTCGAATACCTGATCGCGCTTCGCCTCGCGCAGGCGCTGAGAGATGACCTGCTTGGCTGTCTGGGCCGCAATGCGGCCAAAGTCGTCTGGTGTATCAACCCACTCATCCGTGACGTTCCCGTCCTCATCGAGCTCCTGGGCGTAGACAACAATGTCTCCGCTGTCCGGGTCGATGACGACGCGAGCTTCCTCGGCTGCACTTGGCGAGCGTTTGTATGCCGAAACCAGCGCGTTGGCGAGCGCGTCAAGGATGGTCTCGACGGCCACCCCGCGTTCGGCGGCCACCAAATCCAGCGCGTCCATTACTGCCTGATCCATCTTCATGCGCTGTCCTCCTACGTCTTCTTGCCAGGTTTGGTGGTTTGCGGCCAGACAAACACCACCCGTGCAGAGCTGACCTGGTCGTATCCGACCGTCCGGGTCACCTCATCAATTTTCAACTCAAAACTGGTATCAGTCGCACCAATCAAGACCCCATCATGGCGTCGTTTTCCGTCGACTTCTAATCGGGTCTTGACCGTGATTGGCTGGCCGACCACTTTCTTGAACTGTTCGGGCCGCCGGAGCTTCCGTTCCAACCCCGGTGAGCTGACCTCGAGGTCATAGGCTCCAGCAATAACATCATGATCATCCAGAATACGGGAGATGCCGGCCGTGATTTCACCGAGCGTATCGACATCAAGATCTGTGTCCGATTCGATCGTCGCCCTGAGCCGTTTGCGCGACTGACCGCCCAACAACTCAAGGTCGTCAAGCTCGATCCGTTCGGCCTCTAGGTAGGCACTAATCACTTCCCATAGCTCCTTTGGAGCATCACTCACGCTGGCCTCCACGCCGCAATTTACGGCGTATCTTCCTCATTTGGAGCATAAAGAAAAGCGGGCGGGGCGCCCACTTTCGTCCGTAGCGTCCAAGATGTATTGGAACGAGTATATCAGAAGAGACCCCTGGCGGATCCCCGTCGTGGCCTCGCCGGGCTAGTGCTTGGCTACCGTTACCCGGTCGAGGACAACCGCGACAACTTCGTCGACCGGTACCTCTTCGACGGCGCCCGTAGCCCTGGTCACGAGCTCAAGCATGCCCGCCTCGACCCCACGGGGTCCAACGGTGACTCGTAGCGGGAACCCCACCAGCTCTGCATCGGCGAATTTGACGCCGGGCCGCTCCTTGCGGTCGTCGAGGATCACATCAACACCGTCCGTTCGCAGTCCTTCGTAAATCCTGGTTGCTGCGGCCAGCGTATCGGCGTCTTCGGGCCGGACGACGGTCACTACGACTTCGTACGGCGCGACGTTCATCGGCCACACGATTCCTTTGTCATCATGGTTTACCTCGACCACAGCGGCCATGTTGCGTTCGACGCCGATGCCGTACGACCCCATGAACATCGCGGTCGCCTTCCCGTTCTCGTCGAGAACGGCGGCGCCGAATGGTTCCGAATACCTGCGGCCGAGCTTGAAGATGTGCCCGATCTCGATCGTCTTGTCAACCTCTAACGGCTCGCCACAATTGACACAAGGCTCGCCTGCCACGACTTCGCGCAAGTCGAGCCAGTCGTTGACCGTAATGTCGCGGGTAACGTGAACGTTCCGCAGGTGAAAATCATCCTCGTTGGCACCGGTGGTCATTCCGACACGGCCTTCCAAGCCCCGATCGGCCACAATCCGATAACCATCCACCCCGACCGCGCCAAGGCTGCCTGGATGCGCCCCCACCGCGGCAAAGATCTCCTCTGATGTTGCCGGGCGAGCTTCGATAACTGAGAGCCCGTCGAGCAGCTTCTGCTCGACGAGGCTGTGGTCCCCGCGCATGAGAACGATGACCAACTCTTCACCAACGAGATAGAACAGCGACTTGATCTGACGGTCGGCGGCAGCTCCCCCTTCGAAGCCTTCGAGAGCCTTGATGGTCCGGACTCCCGGAGTTGGAAACTTTTCGAGCGGCGCCGGTGCCGGGTCCTCTATTGGAGCAAGTACCGAAGTGGCAGTCTCAACATTTGACGAGTAATCACCGGCAGAACACAGAACAACCCAGTCTTCACCGGCATCGGACCGAACCATAAACTCGACAGATCCAGCTCCGCCCATCATGCCCGACGACGCTTCAACGGCGATTGAATCCAGCCCGAGGCGGTCGAAGACCCGCTGGTAGGCCTCGTAGTGGTTATCAAAGGCGCGATCGAGGCCAGCCTCATCGAGATCAAACGAGTAGGAGTCTTTCATGGTGAACTCCCGAACCCGTAACACCCCCGACTTGGGACGGGGCTCGTCGCGCAGCTTGGTCTGAATCTGGTACCAGAGCTGGGGAAGCTGTTTGTAGGAAGCCAGCTCCACAGCAAGCGTGGTGAATATCTCTTCGTGCGTCATGGCCAAACAGAGGTCGGCGTCTTTGCGGTCGGTGAGTCGAAAGAGCTCCTCCCCGATCAAGTCCCAACGGCCCGATTGTTGCCAGGGTTCGGCCGGATGGAGAACCGGCAGCAAAAACTCCTGCCCACCGATCCGGTCGATCTCTTGGCGGATGATCTGCATGATCTTGGCGCGAACCCGCATGGCGGGAGGAAGCAATGAATATGAGCCCGCCATAAGCTGGCGGATGAACCCGGCCCTGACCAGGAGCTTGTGACTGACGGCCTCTGCCTCCGCGGGGTCGTCGCGAAGCGTCGGAATAAAGGCCTGTGACCAGCGCAGAATGTCTCTCCTCGTGAGTTCCCGATGAGGTTAGTCGACGAGCAGCTCGCCCCGACCTGGCTTAACCGGATGCGACTTCGGCGACCCTGGCCCGTTTGGAAGCCGCGTCATTGGCGTCTCCCTGGATTTCTACAAGCTGTTCTCGAGCCAACCGGGTGAGCTGTTCGGCGTTGGCGTCAGCCGCCGCCAACCGCGCTTCGACCCCTTCTTCGACCAATTTGCGGGCTTCGTCGAGCAGGGCATCGACCATCTCATCTTCTGGGACGACCCGAACTACCTGGCCTTTGATGAACATGTGACCCTTGCCGCGTCCGGCGGCGATCCCGATGTCGGCCTCGCGGGCCTCGCCAGGGCCGTTGACAACACATCCCATGATCGCAACCTGGATCGGCAGGTTTTCTGCCTCGAGCGCCTTCTGAGCCCGCTGAGCTACCTCGATGACATCGACTTCGGCGCGTCCACATGAAGGACAAGCAATGAGATCGAGGCCCTTTCGTTCCCTGAGTCCCAGGTACTCGAGGAGCGCCCGCCCGGTTTTGGCTTCCTCAACCGGGTCGGCGGTCAGCGAGAACCGGATCGTGTCCCCGATACCCTCATTGAGGAGGGTTCCTATACCCGCGACCCCTTTAATGAGGCCGCCTGGAAGGGGCCCAGCCTCGGTTACGCCCAGATGGAGCGGATAGTCCACGGCGTCGGCAAGCAAGCGATAGGAAGCAACCATTGACGGTACGTGACTGTGTTTCACCGAGATCTTGATGTCGGTGAAATCTACGTCTTCGAGATACCTGATTTCGGTCAGCGCCGACTCGACGAGCGCCTCGGGAGTGGCGGAGCCGTACTTTTCGAGGAGATCCTTGTCGAGCGAGCCGCCATTGACCCCAACCCGGATCGGTACGCCCCGCTCCTTGGCAGCTTTGGCCACCGTTTTGATGTGGGATTCGTTCCGGATATTGCCAGGGTTGAGGCGCAGCGCCGC
Organism: uncultured Acidimicrobiia bacterium; assembly: GCA_963847455.1. Taxonomy (GTDB): domain Bacteria; phylum Actinomycetota; class Acidimicrobiia; order Spongiisociales; family JAENVV01; genus JAENVV01. Next base: position 28,438 of record CAWKAG010000063.1, on the reverse strand, counting down.
TACGCCGGCTTCTAGCGCGGCCAGGGCGAGCTTGTACTGGAAGTGGATGTCGGCGACGATCGGCACCGGTGAGCGAGGGACGATTTCGGAAAGACCCTGAGCGGCTTCGACGTCATTGCAGGTGATCCGAACGATGTCGGCGCCCGCCCCGGCCAGCGCATAGACTTGAGCCAGGGTTCCATCGACGTCGGCCGTCTTGGTCGTTGTCATCGATTGGACACTGACCGGCGCTCCCCCACCAACCAGGACATCACCGACCGAAATCTGGCGCGTGACCCGTCGTTCAAACATCAGAACTGAATCGGCTGGACGACGTCGAGGTAGATCGAAACAATGCCAATGAAGATGAAGAGCCCGAGCACGACGGCCGCGACGGGCATCAGCTTCCTGATGTCGGCTTCCCGTTTGAACACCTTCTCATACAGGGCCACGGCAAAGTGGCCACCGTCGAGGGGGAATAGTGGCAACGCGTTCATGACGGCGAGTACAACATTGATGTAGCCGAGGAACAAGAAGATGGTACTCCAGCCGATCGTATCGCCGGCCTGAGCGCCAATCTGGCCGATACCAACGATCGATACCGGTCGCGATTCCTGGGGTAGGTCTCCGCCGATGAACACCCTGGCCAGGCCATCGAGATTGGTCACCATGTCCCACAGGAAGGCGTAACTCAAACCAACCAAATCAACCGTTTGACGGCCAGCCAGCCCCACTGCCTCGAAGACGCCGACCTCGGGAACAACTTCTGATGGAGAAACGCCAAGGAAGCCCTTGGTCTCGCCCGACTCGGTTTCGCGGACCGCCAAGGTAGCTGACAGTGTGAGTTGCTGGTCGGCCCGCTCGATGAGCAGTTCAACCGTCTCCCCGGGACGCGCCGAGATCGCCTCGACCACGGCTTCCCAGTCACCCGTGTCGACTCCGTTGACCCGGAGAATGGTGTCACCGACCTCAATGCCGGCCTCCTGGGCCGGACTCGATGACTGATCTTCTGGCCCTGACACGGCCGAGACGGTTGGTACCAGTTCGGCTTCGACGAGGTTGCCGTAGGCCAATAAGGTGCCGAAAAAGATCAGAAAGCCCAGCGCCATGTTCACGGTCACTCCGGCCAGGACTACGAACGCCTTCTCCCAAAACTTCTTTTCCCGATAGGTCCGACCAACGTCTTCGGCCGGGACATCTTCGAGCGGATTCATTCCGATGATACGGACGTATCCACCCGCCGGAATTGCCTTGATGCCGTACTCGGTCTCGCCGCGGAAAAACGAATAGAGGCGCGGCCCGAACCCGAAGAAGAACTCGGTGACCTTCATCTTGGTGATTTTGGCGGCGATGAAGTGTCCGGCTTCGTGTGCCATCACGAAAAAGAACAAACCGCCAACCATTAATGCGACACCCACTAGCCAGATCTCCAATCTGCGCGTGTCGTCAGGTTAACACGCCCCTGAAAGCAACTGAGTCGCCACCAAACGGGCTTCGTGGTCGACTGCCAGGACATCTTCGACCGTTGCCAACTCCACCTGAGCGACTTTCGAGACGGTCCGTTCGATGAGATCAACGATGCCCAGGAATGAAAGCCGACCTTGGAGAAAGGCTTCGACTGCAATTTCATCAGCGGCATTGAACACCGCCGGCGCCGATCCGCCCAATGTTCCGACGTGGTAGGCCAGGTCCAGTGCGGGGAAAGTCGCTCGATCTGCTTCCAGAAAGGCCAGGTTCTTGCCCGCCAGGGTGAACGGAGGCAGCATCCCAACCGCCCGCTCCGGGTACGTGACTGCGTATTGGATCGGGACTCGCATGTCTGGAGCTCCCACATGAGCCTTAGACGACCCATCTACGAACTCCACCAATGAATGGACAATGCTTTGAGGATGGACGACCACGTCGATGCGATCGAATGGCAGTCCGAAAAGGAAGTGGGCTTCGATGACCTCGAGTCCCTTATTGACGAGCGTCGCCGAGTCGATGCTGATCCGCCTGCCCATGTCCCAGGTCGGATGAGCGAGGGCTTCGGCAGGCGTTACAGCTTGAAGATCCGATCGGGACCGCCCAAGGAAGGGACCGCCCGATGCGGTGAGCACGATCCTGGCAACATCGTCGGACCGTTCACCCTGCAGGCATTGGAATATCGCCGAGTGTTCGCTGTCCACCGGGATGATCTCGGCGCCGGTGCGTTTCTGAGCAGCCAGGACGACCGGACCGCCCGCCACCAGACTCTCTTTGTTGGCGAGGCCGAGCCGGTTCCCCGCATCGAGGGCGGCCACCGACGCCGCCAGCCCAACCGAACCAACGATCCCGTTCATGACCGTCGCCCCGGATGTGGTGGCGACTTCGAGCACTGCATCGGGACCAAACGTCACCCGGTTCCCGAAGGATTCCTCGAACCTGATTCGTTCATCGCCAGTCGGAGAAGCCACGGCAACGATGGCGTCCGGCCACCCACTGGCCAATGAGAACAGTTCATCGGACCCGGAGCGGGCGGCGATGGCGAGAACCGGCACGCCAAGCTGCTGAGCAACATCGAAGGTTTGAGTGCCGATTGAGCCGGTGGCACCGAGGATGACCAACCCGGCGGGCATGGTCTACAGGTAGCCGAGCGTTTGGTAGACGAAGTACCCGATCGGCACCGCAAATAGCAGGGCGTCGACCCGGTCGAGCAGCCCACCATGACCGGGAATGATCGAACCCATGTCTTTGATCCCCAGCGACCGCTTGATCATCGACTCGGCAATATCCCCAAGCGGAGAGGTGATGAAGATGGCCAGGGCCAGCCAGAGGCTGCCAGGCAGAATGAATAGCGAGAAGTACTCGAGGAGTGAAATGACCAACGTCATGGCCGCCGCGCCGGCAGCGCCGCCGACCAGACCTTCCCAGGTCTTGTTCGGCGACAACACCGGTGCCATCGGCGTCTTCCCAAAGGCACGCCCGGCGAAGAACGATCCCGTGTCAACCGCCGCCGATATCAAGACGAGTCCAATGATCAGCTGGGCGGCCTCGGCGGTCGCACCAATGGCGGTAGCGAACCCGAGCATTCCCGGAATCCAGACGATGCCGAAAATGGTGACGGAGGCATTGTCAAGGGGATCTCGACGAATCAACATCGTGTAGAAGACCAGGACCGCCACGATCGATACGATCACGGTGCCGGCCACGCCACCCGGTCCAGCCCGAAAGCCGGCGATGGGAGCACCGATGGCCGCCAGAAGCCCGAACAGGGCAATCGGCTTGTAGCCGGCGGTCCGGGTTGCCGAGTAGAACTCTCCAACCGAAATGATTGCCGCCAACACAATAAAGCTGACGAACCACCATCCGCCCAGGATCGCCGACCCGATCAATAAACCAACCAGGGTCAACCCGGAGACGATCCGCACCGGCAGGTCACCGCTCGCCTTCGCCCGTTCGATCGGTAACTCGACCGTACCTGTGACGTCCTCGAATCCCACCACACCACTATCGACGCCGTGGAGTGGAGCGGCGACCGCCTGCATCTGGACCGTCTCAGACTCCATCTTCCGAATCTCCTCGGCAAGGTCCTGATATTCGGTCGTGGTGTTGGCGAGATAATCATCGCGCGAGAACTCGTCGAATTCACTCGGCGCCTGAGGGACGAACTCGTCCGAATCGTCGTCCGGCCGATTGGTCGGTGCCGGGTCGGATATCGCAGCCTGATCCTCAGCAGCCTCGGCAATATCGTCGAGCGCCAACTGGTCGGTCTTGTCTTCGTCGTCCGCGCTTTCGTCTGCGATCCACGGTAAATCGCCGTCGGATTCATCAGCCATCGGCTACACCTCCAGGAGCTCTTGCTCCTTGTGACCTAACAGCTCGTCGATTCGGGCAGTATGGCGATCCGTGGCGTCCTGGAGGCGCTTTTCAGCCCTCCGGATATCGTCCTCGCCGATGTCGCTGGAAAGCGCCTCAAGGTCGTCTTTGATCCCCCGGCGGATACTGCGGATCGCAACCCGACCGTCTTCAGCCATTCCTTTGACGACCTTGATGAGTTCTTTTCGGCGTTCCTCGGTCAGCTGCGGGAATACCAGGCGGATGATGGAGCCGTCGTTCGAAGGGTTCAGACCAAGCGACGAGCTACTAATCGCCTTTTCGATCTCCGGCAGCGACCCTTTGTCAAAAGGTTGGACGACGAGCATGCGCGGTTCTGGAACCGAGAACGTCGCCAGTTGCTGGAGCGGAGTCGGCGCACCGTAGTACTCAACCATGATGCGGTGGAGAATGCCCGGGTTGGCCCGCCCGGTACGCACGGTGGTGAACTCCTGCTGCGCATGTTCGACGGCACCATCCATCTTCTGTTCGGCTTCAGCGAGAAGTTCGTCGATCATACGTCTCCTAATGCACCAAGGTCCCAAGGTCGGCTCCGACCACTACCTTCGTGATGTTTCCTGGTTCTCGAAGGCTAAACACTCGGATCGGAAGATTGTTTTCTTTGCACAGGGTAACTGCGGTCAGGTCCATGACGTTGAGGTCCCGGGCGAGCACTTCCATATAGCCAATCTCATGGATGAACTCCGCGTCCGGATTCGTACGCGGATCCGAGTCGTAAACCCCGTCGACCATCGTGGCTTTCAAGACCACGTCAGCACCGATTTCGGCAGCACGCAAGGCGGCTGTCGTGTCGGTTGTGAAGAACGGATTACCGGTTCCTGCCGCAAAAATCACGACGCGGCCCTTCTCAAGATGACGAATAGCGCGCAGCCGAATGTACGGCTCGGCGAGCTGCTGCATCGTGATGGCGGACTGGACCCTGGTTTCAACATCCGCTTTCTCAAGAGCGTCTCGAAGAGCGAGCGCATTGATGACGGTGGCCAACATGCCCATGTAATCGGCGCTGGCTTGATCCATCCCGGCAGCCGCAGACGATACGCCCCGGAAGATGTTGCCGCCACCGACGACAATGGCGACTTCTACGTCTTGAGAGACGGCGTCTGCAACTTCGGCGGCTACCCGCCGAACCGTCGCCGGGTCGATTCCGTATTTGATCTCGGGATCAGCGAATGCTTCACCCGAGAGTTTGAGAAGGACCCGCCGACGTTGCACGCCTAGTTTTCTCCCACCGCGATACGACAGAACGATTTGATGGCAATGTTCTCACCCATTTTGGCGGCGAGTTGTTGGACCAACTCGCCAACGGTGCCGTCGAACTTGTCCGTTTTCACGAACATCTGGTCGAGCAGAACCCGGCTCTGGTAGTACTTCTCGAGCCTTCCCTCAACGATCTTGGGAATCACGGCATCGGGCTTGCCTTCGTTCTTCGCCTGGTTGGCGATGATCTCCGATTCGGCCGCCAAGTCGGCAGCCGGCACTTCTTCACGGGTGACGAAGTCAGGCTTGCCCCACGCAATGTGCATGGCAAGGTCTTTGGCAATTTCAACAAATTCGGGGCTCTTGGCCACGAAATCGGTTTCGGACGACAGGTACACCAGGACTCCCTGGACGTCCCTCCCCGCCTGATTGTGGAGATAGCTGCCGATGCACCCTTCCGAAGCGTCTCGATCGGCCCGCTTGGCCGTTGCTGCCAGTCCCTTTTCGCGGAGGTAGGTGACGGCTTGTTCAAAGTCGCCTCCCGAAGCGACCAGAGCCTTCTTGGCATCCATCATTCCGACGGATGTCGCCTGGCGCAACGCTTGCACGTCTTTCGCGGAAAATTCAGCCATATCAGTTCCTACGCTTCGACGACAGCGTCGTCACTTGGTTCCGAGCTGGCGTCTTTTTCGGTCATTTGTTCCAGGTCTGACTTGCCAACAAGTTGCTTACCGTCAATGGCCGCTTGCGCGATGACTCCAGCCAACAGTTGAGCAGAGCGGACCGCGTCGTCGTTGCCAGGTATCACGATGTCAACTCCGGTCGGATCACAATTCGAGTCGACGACGGCGATCACCGGGATGCCGAGACGGTTCGCCTCTTTGACTGCCGTCGCTTCGACGTTGATATCGATGATAAACAAGCAGTTCGGGATGGACTTAAGGTCTGCGACACCACCAAGGTTCCGCTGCAGCTTGTCGTATTCACGGCTGAGCTTCAGGCGTTCCTTTTTGGGGCGCCCCGAGAACTCCCCGGTCTCCTGCATGCGGTCAAGTTCACGCATGTAGAAGATCCGCTTCTGAATGGTGGTGAAATTGGTGAGCATGCCACCGAGCCAACGGTAATTCACGTAGGGCATCGAAGCCCGCTCGGCCGCCTCGGCGATGGCGCCGGCGACCTGCTTTTTGGTTCCGACAAACATGACGGTTCCGCCGGCAGCAACTTCCTTCTTTACAAACTCGGCGGCTTCGTTGGCCTTCTCGAGGCTTTGACGAAGGTCAATAATGTGAATCCCGTTCCGGTCGCCGAAGATGTACGGCTTCATTTTCGGGTTCCATCGCTGGGTGCGGTGACCGAAATGGACGCCAGCTTCCAACAATTGTTTGATCGTGACAACAGACATGCTGCTCCTTATGGTTGTTCCTCCGCACCGGTGGGCAAGAATTGCCAGCGACAGGGCCGCCTTCCGCAGACATGGTCTGACCAATGGAAGTTCTACCGGTGCGTGTGTATTTTCCGCTCGTTTCGGGCGGGACTCAACTTCGAGTCGCTGGAAGTGTAGCCCACGGACAAGTCGGTCGATCTGTCAGTTGGTGACAGCCATCCGGTTGCGGAGGCTCATGACGGCCTTGGTGTGAATCTGGCAAACCCGAGATTCGGTCACGCCGAGAACTTCACCGATCTCAGCGAGCGTCAACCCCTCGTAGTAGTACAACGTGACGACGAGCCGCTCCCGATCCGGAAGGCGGTTGATCGAGTCAGCCACCACTCGCTTGGTTTCCTCGACTTGGAATGCGGCTTCGGGACTGAGGCCACGCGGATCTGGCAAGATGTCGCCGACCGAAGAAGAGTCAGAATCGCGTCCGAGTAACTCATCGAGCGCGACGAGTCCCAGAGAGGATATCTCTCCCAAAGTATCCTGAAGTTGGCTTAGCGGCATTTCCATCTTGTCCGATAGTTCTTCCTCGGATGGGGTTCGCTGCAACTTGTGTTCGAGCTCCTGGAGCGACCGTTCGATTTCCCGAGCCCTGGCGCGCACCGAGCGTGGCACCCAGTCCAAAGCCCTCAGCTCGTCGAGAATCGCACCTTTGACCCGATTGATCGCGTACGTCTCGAACTTGAAGCCGCGCTCAAGATCAAACTTGTCGATGGCATCGATAAGTCCAAAAATCCCGTAGGAGATCAGGTCGGACTGTTCAACGCTCCTCGGCAAACCAACACCGACCCGACCCGCGACGAATTTGACGAGGGGCGAATAATGCAGGATGAGACCTTCGCGAGCCCGCTCAGAGGCGGTGGACTTGAAGTCCACCCACATTGCCTGAACATGTTCATCGGATGCTTTATGCCCGCGGGTGGCTTCGCTCATATGTCGCCTTGAGGTGGTCTCGAGTTATCGCAGTGTAAAGCTGCGTTGTCGCCAATTCAACGTGCCCTAACAATTCCTGCACTGCTCGCAAGTCCGCGCCGCCTTCCAAGAGATGCGTCGCGAACGAATGGCGCAGTGCGTGTGGAAAGGTTCCTGCACGCTGTTGGATGATACGCCGTATGCCCCGCGTATCGAGGGATCTTCCTCGAATCCCGATCCACAGCGACTCGATGTCGGGATCGACGAGCAGCTTCGGACGCCCCTCTGCCAGCCACCGTTCGACGCTCCGAACGGCCGGGGAGCCGATCGGGACAACCCGGTCCTTGTTCCCCTTGCCGCGAACGACGAGAGAATCTGCCCCGCCAATTGCGGTTGTCAGCGAGGCCAACTCAGAGACCCGGAGCCCGGTGGCGTACAGCATTTCGAAAATAGCCCGATCCCGCAGGTCGACGGGGTCATCACCGTCGATGGCGTCAATGATCTGCGAAACCGCTCGTTGGGGCAGCGCCTTCGGGAGTCGCTGGGGCTTCTTGGTGCGAGCTAACTGCTGGGCTGGGTTCACAGGTACTTCGGATCGCAACGCCAGGTCGGCGAAGAAGCCCTTCACCGCCGACGACTTGCGGCGAATGCTGGCCCGTGAGTACCCGACGGTGTCGAGGTAGGCGAGGAAGCGTCGAATGATGCGGCGGTCGACCTCGGTCACCGAACGAATGGACCCGCCATCGCAGTAGGCCAGGAACTGACTGATGTCCCTCCGGTAGGCATCAATCGAATGTTGGGAGAGACCCCGCTGAACCTTGAGCCGGGTCAGGTAGCGCTCAAGCGGGTCAAGCGCCCATCCGGGCGGATCAGGTATGTGCGGCACCACCGCATCTTCGTCGGCGATGGCAGCCGGGTCAACGACCGGCAACGACCTTGGCCGCAGACTCCAACAGCAACTCCGTGTCATCCCACCCAACGCAAGCATCGGTGATCGAGACGCCATGGTCGAGCTTGACATCGGGTGCCCAGTCCTGGCGACCGGCATTGATATGACTCTCGACCATCAGGCCCATGACGCCGTTTTGTCCGGCTTGGAACTGGCTGAGAACCTCTTCGGCGACGATCGGCTGGCGCCGATGATCCTTGCTGGAATTGGCATGTGAGCAATCGACCATGACAGGACGCTCGATACCCTGAGCTTTTCCGCGAGCGACCGCGTCCCCGACAGCTGCAGCGTCGTAGTTGGGACCGCTGGCCCCGCCTCGCAGGACGATGTGGGTGTCGGGGTTTCCGTTCGTGCGGACCATGGCGAGCTGTCCTTCGAAGTTCACGCTGAAAAAGCTATGGGGGCGCTCGGCGGCTTTCATGGCGTGCACCGCAACGTCGACTCGCCCATCCGTCGAGTTCTTGAACCCGATCGGCGCCGACATACCGCTGGCTAGCTGTCGGTGCACCTGGCTTTCCACGGTACGGGCCCCGATGGCCGCCCAGGACAAGAAGTCGGCAAAGTACTGCGGCGTGATCGGGTCCAACAGTTCAACGGCACAGGGCATCCCCATGTTGTTGATCGTGGCAAGGAGGCCCCTTGAGACTTCGATACCAGTTGGGATGTCTTCGGACCCGTCGAGCTGGGGATCGTAGACGAGCCCGGTCCATCCGACCGTCGTTCGCGGCTTCTCGAAGTACGTACGCATGACGATCAGGAGTTCATCGCCATAACGTTCTCTCATGGTCATGAGCAGCTCGGCATATTCGGCAGCGACTTCGACGTCATGGATCGAACAAGGGCCGACGACGACCAGGAGCCTCTTCCTGTCCCGCCCGTGCAGAATGTCAGCGATGCTTCGACGCGTGTCGGCCACCAACTCTTGCGCGTCGTTCGGAATCTCAACCTTAAGTTGGGACGGTCGCTTCAAGGCGGCGATTTCCTTGATGTGGGTGTCGTCGACCGAGGTTGACCGTGCCTGCACATTGTCTGTCATCTGGTTGTCTGTCATCTGGCTGTCCTCCATGGTGAGCCGCTCGGGGCAAAAAAAACCCGAGCCTGGGGCTCGGGATCGAAGTTCAAGGTGCGGTGGCTAGCGCGTCTACTTCGACCCCGTGGGGCCAAAAAAATAGTACGAGCTAAACCGAGCGACGTTCATTGTCGGGCATAGTGGCTTTCCGTTCGACGAATGTCAAGCGGCGCCACTAAGAAGGAATGACCCAGCCACCGTCGAGACGAACCAGACCAGCCAATTCGAGTTCGGTGATCTCGACAAGCAGATCGGCGACAGTCTGGCTGCGACGAACGGCCAACTCGTCGATCGGGGTGCCCGCCGCGTCACAGGCTCGGAGAAGCGCTGATTCGGGAGTCCGATCAGCGACTGCAGTAACCGGACCGAGGACCCGATCGACCGCTTCACGAAGGTCATCGACGCCCAGCACGGGCCAGGCACCGTCGCGGATCAAGAGATTGCAGCCCACCGAAGAGACCCGTCCGATGTCGCCAGGAACCGCAAAGAGCTCGCGGTGCTCGTCGACTGCCATGCGGGCGGTGATCATCGCTCCCCCTGGCATGCCTGCCTCCACAACGAGCACGATGGAAGCGAGTCCGACGATGATCCGGTTGCGAGGAGGGAATCGCCACGCCGACGGTCGCGTGCCTGGTGGATATTCCGAAATAACCGCCCCGTCGATCAGTAACCGTTCACCCAGCTGGCGATTGGACGCCGGATACCAACGATCGACTCCATTGCCGAGTACGGCTATCCCACGCCCATGCTCGTCTACTACGCCGCGATGTGCTGCGGCATCTATTCCTTTGGCAAGGCCACTCACGACCGTTCGACCATCGCGCGCCAATGCCCGCCCGAATCGCTCGGCCAGACGTACGCCATACCCGGTCGCCTTTCGGGTGCCGACGATCGCCACCCCCGGCTCGAACGGCAGACATCCAGCAACGAACAAGACGGCGGGCGGGTTGGCGAGTTCTCCCAGCCGGGCTGGATAGTCGCGGTCACCCAAAAATAACGCGGTGGTCCCAGCTTCGCCCAGGGATTCACGGCGCTGGCTGGCAGGCACCTGGGAAGCCTCGACGGCCGGGGCGGGCATCGATACCGAGCCCTTGGCTATTGCCCTGAGTACGCCAGGCGGGCCGCCGCGCTCGGCACAGAGCTTCATGCGGCGGTCAGGATGCATGCCGGTGTAGGCGAGCTGAAGGGCCGCATCCCGTTCGTTCACCACGAACCTCGATAGGCGAGCGCCTCAGCTACGTGGCGCGGTCCGACAACATCCGACTCGTCGAGATCAGCAACCGTTCTGGCGACCCGCCGGATCCGGTCATACCCCCTGGCAGTAAGCGCCAATTGATCGAAAGCGCGATCGACGAGCAGGCGAGCGTCGGCGTGCCATCCGATTTGGTCCAGATGCCTACGGGTCAGGTTTCGGTTGATGCAGCCACGAGCATCCTGGCGTTTGCGCGCCGCCAGAACCCGTTCGGCAACACAATCCGACGACTCCCCTGGCGATCCGACGAGTTCAGTTCGGTCGGGACGAGGAACCGCAACTCGCACGTCAAATCGATCGACAAGCGGGCCTGACAATCGGCGGCGATACCGATCGACCACTTGGGGCGGACATTCGCATGGAACCAGCGGGTCTCCGTAAAATCCGCAGGGGCAGGGGTTGGTGGCAGCCACCAGTTGGAAGCTCGACGGGAAACAGACCGAAGCGCCTTTCCTGGCAATCGTGACCGTGCCCTCCTCAAGTGGCTGCCTCAAATGATTCAGCAATTGGGCGGGGAACTCGCCGACCTCGTCGAGAAAAAGCACCCCATGATGGGCGTAGGAAACCTCGCCGGGAACCGGGATTCCGCTGCCTCCCCCGATCAACGCGGCCGGTGTCGCAGAATGGTGCGGGGCTCGAAAGGGCCGATATTCACGGCTCGAGGCGCCCCGGCCTCCCGCCGCCCAGATCTGGGCCACCTCGAGTGACTCACCCTGGCTGAGTGGCGGGAGGATTCCCGGCAAAGAGCGGGACAACATCGTCTTGCCCGATCCGGGCGGCCCCCACATGAGTAAATGATGACCACCGGCAGCGGCCACTTCGAGCGCCCGCCGGGCGACGGCCTGACCCCGTACATCGGCTAGATCGCCCGTTGATTCTGGTCCGGAGGTATCGAGTGGGATCGGCCTGCCTGGTTCTCCACGCAAGAGGACTCCGAGGGCGTCCGTCAAGGACTCCACCGCCCGAACATCGGCCCCTTCAACCCGCACCGCCTCGGCGGCGCTATCGGGTGCCAGGACGCAAGGAACCCCCGCTTCTCGCGCTACGAGACCGGCACCGAGACCCCCGCGGGCCGGGCGAACCGCACCATCCAAGGCCAATTCACCAAGAACGATCCCCCCACCGCTATTGGGCGGGACGAGACCCGCGGCGATCAGAACACCGATGGCGATGGGTAGGTCATACGCCGAGCCAACTTTGGGTAGGTCGGCTGGCGCCAGGTTGACGATGATTCGTCCAGTCGGAAAGCGAAAACCAGATTCGAGAATCGCTGCTTTGACGCGCTCGCGGGCTTCACGCACGGCCGTGTCGGGTAGCCCGACGATCGTCATGGGAGATTGAGCCGGGCGTCCGACGAAGACCTCGACGCTCACCCGTTGTGGTTCGATGCCCATCAGGGCGACTGAAGAAACTGATGCGTACATTCGGGCAACGTATCGCGACCCTGTGACACATTCGGTACGGCATCCAAACAAGGCTTGCCGTTCCGGGGCGATCACAGCGCGCTCACGCCCCGAAACCGGCCAGCCTGCACATCACGAGACTCGCCGGGCCAGCCGAAATCTAGATTGCTCTAGAGCAGGAGATCGACGTTCGCCCTCTGCATGTCTTGTGCCAGCGCTACCACCCGGCATACGGGTGGTATCTCAGCTATCGGCAACTTGTGCCGAAAAGCTTGAGCCCGCCCACCATAATCCGTCCGCGGCGATCGAAGAAAGCTGCCGACCCGGGTAACTTGGGGACATGATGCATATCGAAGACCTTCAATCGGTCCGCATACTCACCCTCGATGCGCCGGGACGGATGAATGCCATTCCTCCCGAAGGATGGGAGGCGCTCCATTCGCACATAGCGGAGTTCGAGAAGTCCGCACAGCGAGTCCTGGTTATCACCGGGGCGGGCAATGACTTCTGCGCCGGCGCCGACCTTTCCGACCGGCCGCTCCCCACGAGTATCGCCGACCGCAACCAGCTGATGCAGCGGGTGGGAGCGGCTGCCGCCGCTCTTGTCAGGACTACCAAACCCACCATTGCCGCGGTGGACGGTATCGCCGTGGGAGCCGGGATGAACCTCGCCCTAGCCTGCGACGTCGTCATCGCCACCCACGACGCTCGTTTTTCGGAGATCTTTGCCAAAAGGGGCCTCACCGTCGACTTTGCAGGAACCTGGCTGCTACCCCGACTGGTCGGTCTGCAACGAGCGAAGGAACTCGCCCTCAGCGGTCGGATCGTCCCCGCATCCGAAGCGGTCGCCATAGGTCTCTGCCTGGAATTGGTCAACCAGGACGATTTACTCCCCAGGGCGATGGAGATCGCAAAAGGTTTTGTCGACGCAGCACCGGTCGCCCAGCTGTTCATCAAGCAGGCACTCAATCGGTCCTTCGAACTCACCCTTGAGGAGGCTCTCAGCTACGAGGCACAATCCCAGGCAATTTGTCATTCATCCCAAGACGCCCGCGAGGGCATCAAAGCGTTTCGGGAGAAGCGACCCCCCGAATGGGTGGGCCGATGATCGGAACGGTGATCCTATGGGCCTGAACCCGTTCCGGGGCGCAGGCAAGCCCCCTGGCCTGGCTGATTATGCAATGGTCGGAGCGGCCATCGTTGTATCAATCGTGGCAATCCTGTGGGGCTTCTTCGGTTGACCACCCTGACCATCACTCCGGTCCAACCGTATGCGGCGAACAAGACCTACTTGTGTCCGGGGTGCGGTTCGATGATCGGCATCGGAGTAGGCCACCTGGTTGTCGTTCCTGAGGAAGCTCCGGACCTCCGGCGGCATTGGCATCACGGTTGCTGGCATCGGGCGGACAAGTCGGGACGCCTCTCGCCGTATGCTCACTAGGTCGATCGGTTCACGAGTTCGGCAACCAACGAAAGAGTACGCCATCGGCGTGAACCTCAACGACGACCAGATCACAACGGCAGCAACTGGCCTGGCGGGCCAGGTTGTTGACCTGGCGCTGCTTGGCAGCCGTAAATGTCCTAAACGGGTCGTCCCCTGCCGCCGACAACGTCTTCACCTCGACGGCGATACGATCTCGACCATTTCTGACGATGACATCGAGTTCACCACGACCGACCCGGATGTTGCGATCGAGCACTTCCAAGCCTTGCCTGGTGAGAAAACCGCAGGCGAGGTCCTCGCCAAACTGCCCCAGCGGCTGGGGGTCTAGATCTGCACTCCGGGTTCGAGTTCTTCGATGTTCAGATCCCGAAAGCTCATCACGCGAACTTTTTGCAGGAAACGGGCGGGGCGGTACATATCCCATACCCAAGCATCCTCCAGGACGACTTCAAAGTAAACCGATCCGTTGGCAGTTCGCTCGTTTACGTCGACCCGGTTGGCCAAATAGAACCGTCGTTCGGTTTCGACGACGTACTTGAACATAGGCAGAACATCTCGATACTCCTTGTAAAGCTGGAGTTCGACTGCTGATTCGTATCGTTCGAGATCTTCTTCGTTCACACTGTGTCCTTCTCGCCGACCTTGTCGCGGTCCTGGCCGCGCTTACCCGACGCCACTCGCCCACCCATCAAGGCGGTTCGCAAACTCACAGGCCGCCCCATCGGTCGGTTGGCCAAAAACGTACAAACGCTCGCCCGATGACATTATTCACCTTTATCGGCCCAAACCGTCGACTATCTGAAGAAAAGTCTCGATTGTCACCCATAACCCACAGCTCGTCGTCGCGCAACGTCCGGGGAGCCATGTCCGACATTTGCACATTCTCAGCCAGATACGGCTCGTCGAGAACCACTCCATCGACTTGCACATGATTGTCGAGAATTTCGACGGTTTCGCCAGGCAGGCCAATGACCCGCTTGATCAGATCGTCTGGAATCGCAGTGCTCGTGACGCCAAACGTCTGCTTCAAGGTTTCCAAAATCCTCGTACCGACCGGTTCGGCTGGGGCGCCTTCGTCAGCAAACGGAGATATGAAGACCACGACATCTCCGCGTTCGAGTTCGGTGAATGCCATGAGTTTGTTGACGAACACGCGATCGTCAACGAGCAAGGTCGGAACCATCGATTGCGAGGGGATCCAAAAGGCCTGAACGAGCAGCGCCTTGAGGATGACGGCAATCGCCAGAGCGATGATTATGAGAACCGGGAGTTCGGCCAGGAACGACTTACGTTTCGGCTTCTTGTCCGCTAGTTCCTCGGGGGGCTCGTAGGCGGAGCCGTCGGCGTAAGGGTCTCGATACACGGGATCTGAGGAGCTGGTCAGTCCCGCTTCTCCTTGATGCGAGCGGCCTTACCGACCCGATCACGGAGATAGTAAAGCTTGGCGCGCCGTACGTCACCACGTCGAGCAACTTCAATGCTCTGGATAATGGGAGCGTGCAGGGGAAACACTCGCTCAACGCCGACACCAAAGCTCATTTTGCGGACGGTGAACGTCTCACGGACCCCGCCACCGTTTTTGGCAATTACGACGCCTTCGAAGATCTGAGTTCTTTCGCGGCCACCTTCGACCACCCGAACGTGCACCTTGACAACGTCGCCTGGTCCAAATTTGGGGGTATCGCTGCGCATGTGGGCGCTTTCGATGTAATCAATGTCATTCATGTCTGAAGGCTCCTTGGAAGGCACCGCGCGCGACAAAAGGCACAAGTGCGGCGGTCATGTTACCACCCTGGACGACGAGTCAATCCAGTAAGTCGGGCCGCCTCTGGCGGGTTCGCTCGATGCGTTGCTGATGGCGCCACTCGGCGATCCGGCCGTGATCGCCGCTCAGAAGCACCTCGGGAACCTTCCAGCCGTTGAACTCTGCGGGGCGAGTGTATTGAGGTTCCTCGAGGAGACCTTCGCGGAACGATTCATGTTCGGCTGATACCGGATTGCCCAACACGTCCGGGAGCAAGCGGGCGATCCCCTCGATGATGGCCAAAGCGGCCACCTCGCCGCCGGCAAGCACCACGTCCGCGAGCGACACCGACTCGTCAATATGGTGGTCGGCCACTCGCTCGTCCACCCCTTCGTACCTGCCACAAACCAGGGTGAGGTGATCGATGGTCGCCCACCGATCGAGGATTTCCTGGGTTAGCGGAGTTCCGGCCGGCGTCATGAGGACCCGATGGGAGTCTGCCAAGGGCGACAGCGCCTCGTGTAGCGGACCAATCATCATCACCATGCCCGCCCCGCCTCCGAAGGGTGAATCATCAATCTGACGGTGAATCCCCAGCCCATACTCCCGCAAATCTCGTATCTCGATATCGAGCACACCGATTTCTTGGGCGCGCTTGACGATGCTGATACCCAAGGGTGACTCAAAAAAGTCTGGAAAGATGGTTAGGACCGTGACCTTCATCGCCGATACAAGGTAGTAGGTCGAAGGGACCGGGGTGGAGTATCCTCCCTATTACGTGGCCACGAGGAGAGTTTTAGGTGTCTGACAACGACGTAACGAGCGGGGACCCATGGGGTCTGAGCAGTACCGGGACCGAAAGCCCGCCACCGCCACCGCCCGCTCCCGGTTCATCACAAGACGAGTTACCCGAAGATCTCGCGGACCTCTCGACCATCGCCGACCCGGAGTCCTCCGACGAAAGTGACCCGCCGACCCTCCCGGACATGGAACTCGCAGAACCCGAAATTGCTGGCGCAGAACCCGAGACGGATAGCTTGGAAGGGTCACCATCGGACGTCGGAAGCGACCTGGATCTTGGCGATTTCGGCAACTTCTCCGACCTCGACGAAGCTTCTGATCTCGGCCCCCTCGCGGAGAGTGCTCTCGCTGACGGCCTGGAGGGCGATGCCGAATTTTCTCCAGACATGGTTGAAGGCGCATTCGCTGATCTGTCGATCGTTGACGATCTCCCGGATGCCGACGATCTATCAGGCGTCGACGACCTGCCCGGGTTCGAGGACCTTGGCTCGAGCTTGAGCGAAGGATCAAACGAGTCGGCCGATCACGTCCGCCCTCCCAGGCGGCCGATGAATCCGCTCCTCGCCGCATCAGGTTTGTTCGGCGGGTCTCCAAGCCTTCCTCCTCTGAAAGAAGACGCCGCGACCGACGAGGCAGACGCCGACGAAACTGAAGCAGCCCCGGCCGAAGACATCGACGAGACCGCTTCGTTCGATGAGGCGATTTCTTCCATTCAATTCGACGACAGCACGGCCGATTTCGAGTCCGTCGAACTAACCGATGGTGATCTACCCGAAATCGACGTACCTGCAGTTGACGTGGGCGAACCAGCCGATATCGACGCCGAGCTGGCAGAGACCTTGACCGCTCTCGGGGATCAGCCGGCCGACGCCATATCGTTTAGCTCTGATCCGGTCTTCGGTGCGCAAGACCAGGATGCGGGCTCTGACGAGTCGACCGATGACAGCGCAGACTTCTATCCAGAGTTCATGAGCGAGTCTTCAGCAACCGACGAGATCCAACAGGCACAGGCTGAGCAGGACGGGGCTGATGAGGCTGCGGAAGCAGAGTCCGAGGATGATGACGTATTCACGGCCGCTTTCGGCGATACCGACTTCTCGTCGGCCGGTACGCCGCCGGCGATCTACCAGGAGCTTGAGCACCTCGGCGACGACGATCCAGCCGCCGACATCGCAACGCCCGAGGATGCCAGTGAACCGGTTGAGGCGTTCGACGTCGTCTTCGGCGGTTCCAACGAGACTGCCGATGACCCGTTCGCAGCGGTGTTTGGCTCAGGTGACGATGCGATCGCCGCGGTGGCTGCTGCGGCCGCCTCCATTGAGACCAAACCACCAACGATCCTCGATCATGTCGAGGCCCCAACAGTCGACGACCTACCCGATTTTATGGTCGATGACGAACCTGCCGCCGATCCCGACGCAGAACCGACGCCGGAGCTCACCGAAGACGCCGTGGAAGCCGTAGCGAGTGATTCCTCGGACGATTCCGACCAGGATGTACCGCTGGCGACGGTTGGTTTTGTGGATCCCTATGCGACGCCGGATTCTCTCGAGACCGCCGCGGACGTAGCCGCAGAAGTCGACGTCGCGGCCGGTACATCAAACGATGGACAAGAAGAAGACGACGAACGAGCAGCGGGCGACGCAGCAGAAGAGGCTGCAGCCGACGATGCCGACGAATCTCCAGAGGACGATGCGGAAGAAGCCGAGTCCGCACAACACTCCGCAGGGGACGAAGAGGAACGAGTCGAAGCAGGTGAGGAAGCAACCGACGACGCTTCTACCGACCCGCTGCCGCCGATGCGTCTGGTTGAGACGCCAACGCTTGACTCCGACCCTTTCGCTGCGTCAATCGGCGATCCAAAGGTTGATGCGGCTGAACTCGAGGTAGACGAAGCGGCTGAACCCGAGGTAGGCGCAGCGGTTCACCCGCCAATCCTGGGCACCATCGCCACCGGCGTAATCGCCAAGAAACCCATTCCCGAGGACTGGGGCACCCGCAGCGACGATGCCTACGAGGGCTGGGTCCAAGACGATGAAGGCGTCGAAACCTGGCGCATGATCATCACCAACCTGCCAACCGTCGCTGGCTACGAAATAGACGAGTTCCTCGGATTAGCCGTCGCCGATTCTCTGGTTGCGTCCCATGATGTTCACGCGGTTGCAGGCGGGCGCAGAGCGGCCATCGATGCCCTCACCGAAGATGGGGTCCTCCGTGGCGCACACGCGATCGTGGCGGTGACGCACGCTGTACAGCCGATCGACCATCAAATGTTGGTAACGGTGTCAGGTACAGCCGTAACCCTCAAGCCGACCACCGTTCCGCTTGCCGACTAGATAAGTTTGCGGTCCGTCGCCCACTTGGTCAACTCGTGGCGATTCGATAGCTGCAGTTTGCGCAACACCGACGACATGTGGGACTCGACCGTCTTTACCGAGATGAAGAGCTGCTCACCGGTTTCTTTGTACGTGTAGCCCCTGGCGATGTGGCGCAAAACGTCGCGTTCGCGATCGGTCAAGAGATCCAACTCCGGGTCGATGTCGGCGATGGCAATGTGCGAAAACGCGTCAAGAACAAAACCAGCCAGACGTGGTGAGAACACCGCGTCACCACCGTGAACTCGCTCGATGGCTGCCACCAGCTCGTGTGGGGCGATGGTCTTCGTGACGTACCCTCTGGCTCCTGCCCGGATGATGGCGACGACGTCTTCGGCCGCGTCCGAGGCGGACAACGCCAGGAATGCGATGTCGGGGTGTAGCTCTTTGATGCCCTCGATGACGGCCTTGCCTCCGCCTCCTGGCATATGGACGTCGAGCAGGACGACTTCCGGAGTGCGCTCGGCGATGAGTTCGATGGCGGCGTCTACCTCGCTCGCCTCACCAATTACGTCGATCCCGGCACCGAGTTCGTTGCGAACTCCCGATCGGAACAGGTCATGGTCATCAACGATAAACACGCGGATTGGTTCGCTCATAGGTGCATCGTAAGCCGGACTTCGGTGCCCGTGCCGGGTTTCGAGTCAATCACCGAAGATCCCCCGTGTCGGGCCATTCGCCCGCGGATGGATTCTGACACGCCTTTTCGATCTTCTGGGATCGAGTCGGGGTCGAATCCGATGCCCCGATCACGCACGAACACCATCGCCCGATCACCAGTCACTTCGGCGAAGACGGCTATCTCGGAAGCCCCCGAATGTTTGGCGGCATTGATCATGGCTTCGCGAGCTGCGGCGACCATGCTGCGTAGGCCGTCGGTCAGCGAGGCATCGCTAACGACCACCAATTCGATCGGGACCTTATAGGACTCTTCGATTTCGGATCCGGTGGAAACCATCGCCGATTCGAATGACTCACCATCCGAGGGTGATCCATACAACCAGGACCGGAGGTCACGCTCTTGTCCACGCGCCAGCGCCACAACCTCGTCGGCGTCGGTGCTGCTTCGCTGGATCAACGCCAGCGTTTGCAGCACCGAGTCGTGGAGGTGAGCGGCTAACTCCGAGCGTTCTTCGGCTCGAATCCGCTCGGCTCGTTCCTCTTCGAGGTTGGATTCGGCAGCGATGCGGAGGCGGTCCGAGCGGCGCAACGCACCGACAGCCCACGTGACAGGGGCCGCCATAAACGGATAGATGAGGACGTTCGAGCTCAGGACGGTCGGATCGCCGATGCGATCACCAATACCAATCTGAATCAGGACGAGGCTGACCAGGACCAGCACTGGCGCGGTTGCGCCGAGCAATCCCTTGCCGAGCACGCCGATAAGGACCGACGAGAGCGGGTAACCACCGACGAAATTCGGGGACACGGCAATGTTGGGAGACACGAGAATCAACGCGCTGACAAAGATATCCAGCCCGAGAAAGGCCCAGCTTCGAAAGAGTCCTGGACGACGAAAAGAGATCCACAGCGTCAGTGACGTCCAAGCCGCCACCAGGCCAACGGCAGCCACTATGACGGCCGGTCGCTCGGCTTCGTCCGAGGCCAGTGATATGAGGGCGAGCGAGAGCATCCACAACATCGCGATGGCTCGGTAACCGACGATAATCCGCCGGAGGGTTGTCTCAAGTGAGATCATCAGTCACCAACAGCAGGGAGCCCGTCGACGCTCACCGCATTCTTGGACGCCCAATACGCCGGCATCGCGTCTTCGCCTTTGGCGAGCGCCCATCGAGCCAGCCGATCTCGATCTTCCACAAAATCCATCAGAGGAACGCCAAACCCGCACGACGTACCCACCTTGTCGACGTCGACCACGATGACCGAGCGAATACCCGGGCGAGACTCAAATCGTCCGATCAACTCGTCGAAAGCGCCATCGACCGGAAAGATCACCCGGCCGCGTCCATACAGGCGGACAATGTCGGGATTTCCTTCAAACGCACAGAACATCAACGTCGTCCGCCCGTTTTCCCGGAGGTGGGCAATCGTTTCTGCACCGGAGCCGGTCAGGTCGAGATAGGCAACCTGATTCGGGCCGAGGATGCAGAACGTGTCGAGGCCTTTCGGCGACACGTTGACGTGACCCGATTCGGCCAGGGGTGCGGTTGCCACAAAGAACACATGCTGGCGGCCAATCCACCCGGCCGTGTCGTCTGAGATCGAATCCGAGAAACTGCCCATGCGATCAAGTTAGTCCGCTCGAGCGTTGGCGAGTGGGAGGCTCAAAACGTGGTTTGTAAGACGTCGTAGACCGTGTTGCGGAGGACGGGGACCCGATCGACCTCCGTAATGGCCTGCCTGAGCTCCTCGGGCGTGATTTCGGTCCCATGAGCAGCGCCGGCCGATCGGGTGATGATCTCACCCATGAGGGTGCCGCCTACATCGTTGCAACCGGCACCCAGAAGGCGCTTGGCTCCGTCGATCCCGAGCTTGACCCAGGACGCCTGGATGTTGTCGATGAGCCCATCGAAGGCGATCCGGGCGACGGCGTGAATGAGCACGACTTCATCCCACGTCGGGCCGGGGCGGGACCGACCCCGAAGCCAGATCGGCGCTCCCATATGCACAAAAGACAGCGGTACGAACTCGGTAAATCCTCCGGTCTTGCGCTGAATCTGACGGATCACTTCGTAGTGATTCGCCCAGGACCTTGCATCGTCGATGTGGCCGAACATAACCGTGGCGGTCGCCCGTAAACCCATTTCATGGGCCGTGATCATCACATCCGACCATTGGGATGTCCGAATCTTGTCGGGACAGAGGTGCTCACGAACCGAGTCGTCGAGGATCTCGGCTGCAGTTCCAGGGAGCGTGCCCAGCCCGGCTTCCTTGAGCCGTCCGAGAAACTCCTTCACGGAAATACCAAGCGTCTCGGCGCCTTGCCACACTTCCAGCGGCGTGAAACCGTGGATATGCATGTCAGGCAGCTCGGCCTTGATGGCCCGAACCACCCCGGCGTAGAAGTCTCCGGTGAATTCGGGATGGATGCCACCCTGCAAGGTCACCTCAGTCGCTCCTCGGTCCCATGCCTCGCGTGTCCAAGTCACGATTTCGTCCACCCCCATGAGATAGGGGTCACCGCGCAGGTTGAGGCTCTTCGGCCCCTTCGAGAAAGCGCAGAATCCGCACTTGAAATAGCACATATTCGTGTAGTTGATATTGCGATTGACGACGTAGGTGACACAGGAGCCATTCGTCTGTTCACGAAGCTGGTCGGCGACATAAGCCACCGCGTCCACCTGGTCTCCCCTGGCCAGGAAGAGGGAAGCAATTTCGGTCGTGGTCGGTGGCACCCCATCGAGTGACCGTTGCAGGATCGGGGCCAACTCGCCGGCACCGTCCAGCCCGATCGGAGCGCGACCACTCGTCCATGCGTCGTCGGGCCATTGTGCAGAAATCCGATCACGTGGCACGGGCGGTGCCAGGTCCTTGCCGGGCGCCCACTCGTACCGGGGACGAGCCCATCCGTCGGCGTCGATCAGATTGAGCCACGCTGTGAAGAGTTCTTCATCTAGCGCCTCCCGCCCCTGGCTAACGGAAACTCCGCCCGGCAGGGCGGTCCGTTCACGAAGGTCGCCAACTGCGGCTCGAAGTTCTCCTATCTGACTGTTCGACCAGTCTCGCAACAAGAGGTCACCCGCACCGGCCGTGATCGCGACGAGCGCGTCCTCAACGGAATCGACAAACACCGAAATCGTCGCAGCCAAACCCGGCAATCCCGCCAAACCGACAAACTCAGTGACCTCGGACCGTCCAACCCGCAGGAACGACGCCTGGCTACGAGCCAGGGCATCCAGAATCAGTTCTCGATCACCGTCGGCCCTGACCGTGATCCGCCAGCCAGGTGTGTCGAGTTTGACCAGTCGCAAAGCATCTTCGGGGCCAACGACCCAGGCCGCCGGTTGACCGTCTGCACGGGCGGTCTCAATCGGGAGCAAGCCACCAGCCAGGCAGGCCGCCCGTCCAGCCGCGTCGAGTTGTTCGATCTCCAGCGCGGTCGTGCCTTCTCGTGCCCTGGTCGATGCCGTCAACGCATGGACCATGTCCGTCGGCCGAACCCTTAGGAAAGTGGTGAACATCGCAAAAACGCTAGCCGCTGCGCGCCACATTTGGAGGATGACCATATCCATCGGTCGTGGACGCCGATTGGGCCTTGACGAGCACACCGGGGTCCAACCATTCATCCGACAGGTACTCGGGGTAAACCGGCAGGCGGGGACGAAGCTCAAATCCCGCCGCGGCGGTTCGCTCGGCAAGGTCAGCGAGGTGTGGCCAGGGGGCCTCGGGATTGACCCAGTCGATGGTGAGTGGCGAAACCCCACCCCAGTCGTTGATACCGGCGTCCAGATAAGTCTCATATCGCTCAGTCAGATTTGGGGGAACCTGAACATTCATGGTGGGACCCATGATCCACCTGGCGAGCGCTACGACCCTGGCGAACCAACTCGGGATGGGTTCGGCGCCGAAGCGCATCGCGCGTGTCGGCTTTGGCACGAAAGTTCTGAATAATGACTTCCTGGATGTGGCCCCAACGTTCTTGAAGGGAGGCCAGCGCAAATATCGAATCGACGATTTCCTGGTTGGTTTCCCCGATACCAACCAGGATTCCTGACGTGAACGGGACTCGCTGACGTCCGGCCGCTTCGATGGTCGCCACCCGAACGCTGGGGATCTTGTCCGGGCAATTGAAATGCGGCATCCCTGGTTCGGTCAGTCGCGGGGAGATGTTTTCCAGCATGAGCCCAATGGACGGGTTAGAGAGGCGCAACTTGGCGATGGCCCGTTCCGCCATCACTCCGGGATTGGCATGCGGAAACAACCCGGTCTCTTGATGAACGCGCTCGGTCATGGATACGACGTAGTCCATCGTGGTTGCACAACCTACGGACGAGAGGAACTCCCGGGCCGCCGGATACTTGGTCTCGGGCGCATCCCCCAATGTAAAAAGGGCTTCGGTGCAACCGTGTTGATCGCCGGCCAGAGCAATCGCCATGACGTCGTCGGGAGTGAGGTACACCCCGCCATTGCCCGGTGGCTTAACAAACGTGCAGTACGTGCACTGGTCGCGACACATCGTCGTCAGCGGAATGAACACTTTCGGCGAATAGGTGACAATCCGACCCTTCCCTTCGTCGCGTAATCGTCGAGCTTCGACAAAAAGAGGCTCGGCAGACTTCTTACCATCAAGGTAGGCAACAGCAAGGTCGGGATCTGGCAGGGGATGCACAGAGATCACGCTAGTCGTCGGTGGAAAGGGTGTACCCACCGACGTCCGGATCTGCCTAATATCGGGCGGGTGACCGACACAACCCATGACCAAGCAGACAGAGACGCCGAAGAGAATGCCGAATCGGCAGAGCTGAGCAAGGCGCTCCGGGTCGGTTTCGTGATCGGCACACCCGTCACATTCGCGGTCTTCTTCGTGATGGTCTATTTCATTGGAGACGTCGAACTCGTCCCGGCGTTCATCACGGCCCTCTGGGTGGCCGTCGTCGGCGGCGGCTTTTACGGTGGTATAGCCGGACTGCTCACCGTGCTGAACAAGCACGGCCACTAGCCGGTCGCGGCTGGCCAATCAGTCGTCGGGCTCCAACAGGCCCGCGACGGTTTCAACCACCACAAATCCTCCCTCGAGGTCCACGATTGGGACGAGCGCATCGACAAACGGAACCTCGACACGGCCGGTGGGGACTTCGATCGCCAGCCGATCTTGAGCGCCGCCAGTGATCACGTCCAGGACGACGCCCCGCCTGGTTCCCGACCGATCACGAACCTCAAGACCTTGCAGCTGGGACGGCCAAAACTCACCGTCTTCCAGGGTCCGGAGGTCGGACTCCTCCATGGTGAGTTGCGTCCCTTTCAGGAGCTCGGCGCCATCCCGATCATCAACGCCGACGAACTTCACAATCGCCACAGCCGCTCCGGAACGCACCCGCTCGATGGTGAGGCTGCCCCCGGTCCCGCCAAGTTGGAAACCAGCTGTGAACTGTTCTGGGTGGTCCGAGTAAAACACAACGGCCACATCGCCCTTGAGCCCGTGGGCTCTGGCGATATGGCCGATGGTTATGGGATTACTCAAGAGCCTGGAGGCTGATTCAGTCGAGGAATTCCACGCCGGTCGTCAAGCCTTCTTCGTCTGCCGCCGCCTGGGCGATGGTACGAATCGCTTTGGCGACCCGTCCCCGGCGTCCGATAACGCGACCCATGTCGGACTTGGCAGCCCGCACTTCGGCGGTTACCTCGTCGGGCCCTTCTTCCATCACGGTCACCTCGACGGCGTCCGGGTCATCAACGATGGCCTTGACGATGTACGAGACGACGCTTTCAACAATGTCACCTTTAGGCATGGTTACTCTTCCTCGCCGGAGTCGGCCTCGGGTTCGTCAGCAACGACCGGAGCCGGTGCTTCCTCCTCTGCGGCTGGCACTTCCTGCTTCGGGGTTGGCTTGGCCGCGATCGTATGGATCTCACCACGAGAGATCTTAAACTGCGACCACGCACCGGAAATCTCCAGCAGCTTACGGGCAGCCTCGGTTGGCTGGGCACCGTCATTGAGCCACGTCACGGCCTTTTCGTTGTCGATTTCGACAAGCGACGGCTCCTGGCGTGGGTCGTAACGTCCAATAGCATCGATATAGCTTCCATCGCGCGGTTGACGGCCATCGGCTACGACGACTCGATATACGGGCTGCTTCTTTTTGCCCAACCGCATCAGGCGGATCTTGACCGCCATCTGCTCACCTCTTCCTGCTCTTGTTCTTTCGCTGCGGCCGCATGCCTGGCATTCCAGGTAGTCCTGGGACGCTCTTGCCGTCGGCCAACATTTTCATCATCTTTTGTGTTTCGCCGAACTGTTTCAACAGTGCGTTCACTTGTTGAGGGCTCGTTCCTGAGCCCCGCGCAATCCTCCGTTTACGACTTCCGTCGATCAACCGAGGGCTGTGCCGTTCTTCGGGCGTCATCGATCTGATGATCGCCTCGACGCGACCCAGGTCCTTGTCGGAAACTTCGACATCTCGTAGGGCCTCGTTGGCGCCTGGAAGCATAGCAAGCAATCCCTGTAGTGGCCCCATCCGCCGGATCTGCTGAAACTGGGTAAGGAAGTCCTCGAGGTCGAACTCGGCCTTCCGCATCTTCTCGGCCATCTGCTCGGCCTCGGCAACATCCCACGCCTCTTCTGCCTTTTCGATGAGGGTGAGCACGTCACCCATCCCGAGAATCCGCGACGCCATCCGCTCGGGATAGAAGACCTCGAAGTCTTTCATCGTTTCGCCGACGGCGGCGAACTTGATCGGTCGCCCGGTTACCTCCCGCACCGAGATGGCCGCACCGCCCCGGGAGTCACCGTCGAGCTTCGAAAGGACGATCCCCGTCAGATCGGTGTACTCGAGGAACCCTTGCGCAACGTTGACGGCGTCCTGGCCGGTCATCGCATCGACCACAAGCAAGACTTCGTCGGGGTCCGCTATCTTGCGAATCTCGGCGAGTTCGTCCATGAGCGCCTTGTCAACCGCCAGGCGACCGGCCGTGTCGACGATGACGACATCGTGGCCCGCTCGGGCGGCTTCTTTCATGGCCGCCTTGACGACCTTGCCCGGTTTCGATTTTCGTTCCGAGTAGACCCGCACGCCGATGCTCGCTCCCAGCGTCTCCAACTGATCGATGGCTGCGGGGCGGGCGAGGTCGGCTGCGACCAGCAGCGGGTTCTTACCCTGGGATCGGATGTGGGTAGCAAGTTTCCCGCTGGTCGTCGTTTTTCCCGATCCCTGCAGTCCAACCATGAGGATCGTGAAGGGCTGCTTTCCGGTGAACTTCAGGCCCACCTCGGTGGAGCCAAGCGTCGTGATGAGCTCTTCATGGACAATCTTGATGATTTGCTGCCCGGGCGTGAGACTGGCGTGGACATCGGCTCCCAGTGCCCGCTCTTTGATACGGGCCAACAAGTTCTTGGTTACCGAGACATTGACGTCGGCTTCCAACAGCGCCAGACGTACCTCACGGAGTGCCTTGTCGATATCGGCTTCGGAAAGGCGCCCTTTCCCCCGCAAACCGGAGAAGATTCCGGAAAAACGATCTGATAATGAATCGAACATGTGAACCAGGCAGTGTATCGGCGCGCCATGACTGCGTGAAACTCGCCAGGGTTGGCTCCGGTCTGACGACCGCTACGATCACGGCGTGATCGACGAAACCGACGACATCCTGCTCAGAGCTGACATCCGTCGGCTCGGGGCGCAACTCGGCGAAACGCTGACCCGCCAGCACGGGTCCGGGCTGCTCGATCTCGTGGAGGAGGTCAGGACACTGACCAGGCGGCAGCGTGAGGACGCGTCGCCGGTAGTCGGTCGCCAGCTGGAGGATCTACTGGAAAGCCAGGATCTCGACACCACGATCCGGCTTGTTCGAGCTTTCACGACCTACTTCTACCTCGCCAACGTTGCCGAGCAAACGCACCGGGTTGACGAACTCGCCGCTCGGACCGGCGAAGACCGGGAATGGTTGGAGTCGACGATCGACCGGGTACTCAGTGCCGGCATGGCGCCAGAAGAACTCAGCAACATCGTCTCAAGGATCCAGCTAAGTCCGGTCTTCACCGCTCACCCAACCGAAGTCGCCCGACGTTCGATCTTGACGAAACTCAACGACATCGCCGGCCTCCTGGAAATGCGCCTCGACCCACGAGCGACCGAGGCCGATCAGCGTCGTATCGACCGGCGAACTGCCGAGTTGATCGAACTTATCTGGCAGACCGACGAACTGCGGCTCGACCGGCCCGAGCCGATCGACGAAGCCCGATCGATCATCTTCTACTTTGACCAGCTTTTCACCGACGTCATGCCGGGACTGCTCGAGGAATACGACGTACAAACCCGTCGACTCGGCACCGAGCTCGACCTCTACGCGACGCCCGTTCGGTTCGGTACCTGGGTCGGAGGCGACCGGGACGGGAACCCATATGTCACTCCGGCGGTAACCATGGGGGTTCTGGAGATCCAGCACGAGCACGGACTGCGCAACCTCATCAGAGCGATCGAGACCTTGTCGGCCGAGCTGTCGTCCTCGCTGGCCGTCCACGGCATCTCCGAAGAACTAACCGCTTCCCTGACCCATGATCGAACTCGCCTTCCGAAGGTCTATGAGCGCTTCGGTGGGATGAATGCCACCGAGCCCTATCGGCTCAAATGTGCCTACATCCACGAAAAGCTGCGCAACACTCGCGATGGCTTTTCTGAAGGAACCCATCACCGTCCTGGAACCGCCTACGGGCAGGTGATCGAGTTGCTAGATGACCTCGCAACTATGCGTCGGTCGCTTCTTGAGCACCATGGGACCTTGATCGCTGATGGGTCATTGCTCAGGCTGATCCGCACCGTGGCCGCATTCGGGTTCCGGCTGGCGACGATGGACATTCGCGAACACTCGCTGCGCCATCATGAGCTCCTGGCTGTTCTGTACGAGCGCCTGGACGTTGACTACAACGGCGTGGCCGTCCGCGAGCGGCCGAAGTTCCTGGCCGACGAGCTACTGGCCAGGCGCCCGCTGTCGTCGCCGACGACGCGGCTGACAGACGAAACCGAGACGACCATGGAGACGTTCCGGACGATCCGGGACGCCCAGGACCGATTCGGTACCGACGTGATCGATTCGTACATCATCTCGATGACCCGTGACGCCGGTGATGTCTTCGCGGCAGTGGTCCTGGCACGCGAGGCGGGGCTCGTAGATATCCACAGCGGCGTGGCCAGGGTTGGCTTCGTACCGCTCCTCGAAACCATCGATGAGCTGCGGATCGCCGGACAGATCCTCGATGACATGTTGAGCGACCCGTCCTATCGTTCGATCGTTGCCCGACATCAACACGTCCAGGAGGTCATGCTCGGGTACTCGGATTCGAACAAGCATGGCGGCATCACCACCTCCCAATGGGAGATTTACAAGGCGCAGCGAGACCTCCGGAAT
>CAWKAG010000062.1:0-7729 GCA_963847455.1 uncultured Acidimicrobiia bacterium | reverse complement strand
CGTCGCTCGTGAGGTATTCGACGCTTTGCACGGCTAACGGTTGCGTCGGTACCGATCCCGCAACGGCTGGCCGATTACCATGAGCCACACCGACGCGAAAGGTCATTCTGTGGAAGAGCGCCCGCAGGTAGTAGTCGTCACCGGGATGTCCGGTGCCGGGAAGTCCACCAGCGCCAAAACGCTGGAAGACCTTGGCTATTCGGTCATCGACAATCTGCCTCCCGCCCTCATCCCCGACCTCATGCGCCACAAAGAGGTGCCGGAGCGGCGCGAGTACCTTGGCCTCGTTCTTGATCTGCGCGATGGCAACACGATCGACGACATCCGGGTCCCGATCTACGACCTACGCGGTCTAGGCGCATCGGTGGTTGTCGTGTTCCTTGATGCTGATGATCAGGTTCTGATCCGCCGGTACGAAGAAAACCGACGCCCCCACCCGATGAACCGTGACACGATTGTTGAGTGCGTCGAAGCCGAGCGCCAGCTGACCTCCGAATTGCGGGCCTGGGCCGATGTGGTCGTCGATACGTCCGATTATTCGGTCCATGATCTCCGGCGCCGCTGGAGGCCGAGTTTCAAACGGCTTCCTGGGAGCGCGACATGCGGGTGTCGGTCCGGTCGTTCGGTTTCAAAAATGGAAGCCGCGTGACGCCGACCTCGTATTCGACGTCCGGTTCCTGCCCAATCCGCACTGGGAAGAGGAGCTGCGTCCACTCCAAGGAACTGACCAGCCAGTCCGCAACTTTGTGCTTGGGAACGCCGACGCCGAACGATTCCTGAGCGATGCCACTTCGATGTTGGAGTTTCTTCTTCCCCGTTACGAAGCCGAAGGAAAATCGTTTCTGTCGATCGCGATCGGCTGCACCGGCGGTCGGCATCGCTCGGTGGCTATCGCCGCTGAGCTGGCCAGGCGGATTCAGGAGTCGGACGTAGCGGTGTCAGTCCATCATCGGGACAAAGACAAGTGACCCTGGAGCCCGAGGCACAAACCGAGATGGAGCTCCTCGGTCTGGCTGCCGACGGACCAAAAGTGGTTGCGATTGGCGGCGGCCACGGGCTTGCCCAGCACTCATCGCCGTCCAGGGCTACGCCGGTCAAATCGATGCGGTGGTTACCGTTGCCGATGACGGAGGGTCGTCGGGGCGACTCGCTGGCCCGTTGGGCATTCCGCCGCCTGGTGATCGTCGAGCGTTGTTGGCGCTTAGTCCGGAACCGTCTATATGGGGCGAGCTCATCGGCTATCGATTCGAGGACGGCGATATCGCTGGCCACTCGCTTGGCAACATGATGCTCGCGCGGCGTTGTCCGACATCGCTGGGGGCTTTGTGCACGCGGTTGAATCCGTGCGGCGACATGCTTGGTGCTAATGGTCAAGTCCACCCGGTGTCCGAAGAGCTGCTCCGGAACTCTGGGCCGAGACCGATGTAGGTTTTGTTCGGGCCAGGTAGCGATCGCGACGGCCCCCGGAAACATTCAACGACTCGAAGTCCGGCCGGCTTCAGCCCACGTAAACCCGGCTGTTCTAGATGCGATTGTCGAAGCCGATCAGATCGTTCTTGCCCCCGGGGTATCCGCTGTTCACGTCGCTCATCGTCCAATCTGGTCGTACCCGGGGTCGCTGAAGCGATCAACCTTTCGACGGCGCAGATCGTGTACGTCATGAACCTCGTGACCCAGAATGCTGAGACGCTCGGGCTCGACGCGAGCGCTCACGTTGCGGCACTGCGCAACGTGGGGGGCTTGGAGGTAGTCGGTACGGTTCTAGCCCACGTCCGGCCCGGTTAGGGTTCCGGAAGGACTCACGCAAGTCACCGTTGATCGGGCTGACCTGCACGGATGGCAGGTCGTCGTCGGGGATCTGTGCGATCACGGGGCCGATTGGCCTCAGCACGATTCCATCAAGTTGGGATTCGAGTTGGCAAAGTTGATGGAGGTTTGATGAAACGGTATCTGACGATCGACGACGTCGACGTTGCCGGGAAAACGGTGCTCGTGCGGTCGGACTTGAACGTTCCGATCGATGATGGCCTGGTTGGTGACGACTTTCGGCTTCGGGCGAGCCTTCCGACAATCCAGGAACTACGCGGCGCGCGGTGCCAAGGTCGTGGTTGCGAGCCACCTTGGGCGCCCCAAAGGCGTCGACCCGGAGTTCTCGCTAGCACCGGTCACCGCTCGATTGGGTGAATTGGGCGGATCCAGATCACCGAATTGGACGGATTGTACGGCCCGGAGATCGAAGCCGCGATCAAGGCTGCGCCAGCCGATGCGGTGCTCGCCTTGGAAAACACGAGGTTCGACAGCGGCGAAGCCGCCAATGACGAGACGTTTTCGGTGGGCTTGGCGGCGCTACGTGATGTTTTCGTCGACGACGCGTTGGAACGGCCCATCGAAGCCCACGTGTCGACCACCGGTGTGGCCGAACATGTCGCTGCTGCTGGACCTCGACTTGTCGCTGAGTCAAGGCATTCGACGCTGCTGACCGATCTTCCCCGTCCTTTCACGGTGGTGCTGGGTGGCGCCAAGACTCAGACAAGCTCGGGTGATCGAGGCACTCCTCCCGAGGTGGCATGACGCTGATCGGAGGCGGCATGCGTTCACGTCATGGCGTCCGAAGGGTTCGAAATCGAGAACTCGTCGACGAGGAGGGCCTCGAAGACGAAACCGCGGACGTGCTGCGGGGGCCGTTGCGGGAACCGAAGTCGGACGCCGAGTGACTCGTGTCGGAGATCGGCTCGCCGACTACGCCGAAGCGCAGGTCGTCGACCGCAACTCGCATCCCTGATGATCAGATTGGGCTCGACATCGGAAACCGGTGACAGCCGGTGAGTTCGCCAGAGTGATGGCCGGATCGGGATCGGTGTTTGGGAATGGCCCGATGGGGGTATTCGAGCGGGAGTCCTTCAGCGCCGGAACCAAGCAGGTCGCCCGGGCTCTCGTCGATCACCACCGGGTTTACGGTCGTAGGCGGGGGAGATTGGTGGCAGCATTACGCCAGATGGGACTGGAGGACGCCCCCAGTCACCTCTCGACCGGCGGCGGCGCGGATTGGAACTGTC
This sequence comes from uncultured Acidimicrobiia bacterium, assembly GCA_963847455.1. Classification (GTDB taxonomy): domain Bacteria; phylum Actinomycetota; class Acidimicrobiia; order Spongiisociales; family JAENVV01; genus JAENVV01. Next base: position 4,673 of record CAWKAG010000062.1, on the reverse strand, counting down.
GGAGGGCAAACATTTGCCCGGTATAGCGGCACTGGAAAGGTGGGTCGATGGAGCGTAAAAGCTTGATCGTTGGCAACTGGAAGATGAACATCAATCATCTGGAGGCGATTCAGGTCGTCCAGAAACCGAGCCATCGCCTCGACCTGGCTGACTATGAGCGCGCAGACGTTGTTGTGGTCCCGGCCTTCACGTGCGCTGCGCTCGGTGCAAACGGTCATCGAGGCTGATCCGGCTCCCGATCGGCCTCGGAGCACAGAATTGCCATTGGGAAGAGTCTGGCGCCTTTACGGGTGAGGTCTCGGCCGGGATGCTTGCCAAGCTGAAGGTCGACTACGTGTTGGCCGGTCATTCGGAGCGTCGGGCTCTGTTCGGCGAAACGGATGTGATGGTCAACAAGAAAGTCAAGGCGATCCTTGCAAATGCAATGACCCCGATCCTCTGTGTTGGCGAAACGCTTGAAGACCGCGAAGCCGGTGACACGTTGTCGGTCGTTACGACTCAATTGATGGGCGGTCTCGATGGCATGGACGCTGACGCCGTAACGAAGACGGTGGTTGCGTATGAACCAGTCTGGGCAATTGGGACCGGAAGGACCGCCACCCCGAAGATGCTGCAGAGGTTATTTCCGCCATACGGGCCGCGCTCGCCGAGCGCTGGGGTGATGCAGCAGAGCACGTACGGATCCTGTATGGAGGTTCCGTCAACGCTGGCAACATGCGGCACTCATGGCGAAACGTGACATTGACGGTGGGCTGGTTGGTGGCGCCTCGCTCGACCCCGATTCGTTCGCTTCAATCGTTCGCTACTGGATCTAAGGACGTCGATGAACTACGAACTTGTGTTACTCCGGCACGGTCAGAGCACCTGGAACCTCGAGAACCGGTTTACCGGTTGGACTGACGTCCCGCTGACCGATCAGGGACGGGCCGAAGCGGCTGCGGCGGGCGCCCTCATGGCTGCTGAGGACGTCGCACCGGAAGTACTCCACACGTCAGTACAAGTGAGGGCCATCGCAACCGCCAACATCGCCCTCGATGTGATGGAACGGTCCTGGCTCCCGGTTCGACGCCATTGGCGCCTAAACGAACGCCACTATGGAGCGCTTCAGGGCCTCGACAAGAAAGAAACCGCTGATCTGCATGGAGCTGACCAAGTCTTCCAGTGGAGGCGAGGGTACGACACGCCACCTCCAGCTCTTGAAGCATCCGACGAACGGCATCCGGCTCATGACGTTCGCTATAAGCAACTTTCGCCCGATGTGCTGCCTGCGACCGAATGTCTTGCAGATGTCGTGGAACGAATGTTGCCGTACTGGCACGATGCCATTGTCCCGGATCTGAGGACTTCCGGTTCGGTGCTGGTGGTAGCCCACGGCAACAGCCTGCGAGCTCTTGTCAAACATCTAGACGGCATAAGCGACGAAGCGATTCCGGAGCTGAACATACCGACAGGAGCCCCGCTTCGGTACGAGTTGGATGATGATCTGAGTGTTGTCAGCTCCGGCTACCTCGGTGACCCCGAAGCGATCGCCGCCGCTGCCGAAGCCGTGGCCCGCCAGGCCGGCTGACCGAACTTGACCTGAGCGGCTACCAAGCCCATACTTGCGTCGGCGCGGGAATCCACGCCGACTTTCTCCGGAGAACTCATCATGGCAAACATCCTGTTGTGGACGGTAGGCATCTTGCATGTCCTCGTCTCGTTGATCATCATCGCGCTTGTTCTATTTCGGTCAGGATCGGGTGGCATGTCCGACTTGTTCGGAGGAGGCATGGGGCCATCTGGCGGTGGGGGATCGACGGTTGCTGAGCGTAACCTGGACCGCTTGACGGTGATCTCGGCTGGGTTCTTCACCATCACGACCATCGCCCTGGCGATCTTGCTCGGGTAGCAAGAAAATGGGCCGCGGGGGCGGTGGATCCCATTCGTCATCGCCGCCCTTGTCGGCGGAATTGCGATCCTTTCATTCACGGGGGGCACCGACGGTCCGTCGATCTCGGCTAGTCCCTCCACAATCGTTGCCACAACGGTGGCTCAATCCGCTCCTCCAACCACGGAATCTGTCGCCTCCACTCCGGTGGACACGACCATCGCTGGAGCCACGACCACGACAACCCTTAGGTCGACCTCAGGGGGAGCTGATCCGTACGGGGGTGTTGCGACCGTTGGCGTCATTGGCCCTGCCACGACCCTCAATCCGTTCATCGAACGATCCGGCCTGGGCGATGCGATCGGAGCTGTCACCTGGGCGTCGGCCTTCGTACTCGACGGGGCAACTTACGACTTCAAACCAGGCGTCCTAAGCGAGCTTCCCTCCTTCGAGAACGGCGGCCTCACCGCCAACGAAGATGGGTCAGTGACTGTTTCACTACGTCTGAGTCCTGAAGCTCGTTGGCAGGACGGTCAGCCGATCACCGGCCACGACCTGGCCTTCACCGCCGCTCTTCTCGCTGAAGACCGGCGGGTCGATCGGGATCTGCGCGAGTTGTATGCGATGGTCTCCGCCCCAGAAGCCTCGGACGACATGTTGCGGTTTACGGTCATCGAGCCCTCGGTCGACTATCTGAATTTGTTTCAGGTGATCCTGCCCCGACACCAGGTGGAGGGGACCGACCTGTTCGGTGACTGGAACGATCGAATCTGGTTGTCGGCCGGGCCGTTCATCCCTGGCACCATTCAGCCAGATGGTTCTGTGGCTTTACGTCGGAACCCTCAATATCGGGGGGTGGATGATCAAGGACGTAACCTCCCTTACCTGGACGGTCTGCTGGTGGTCCCCTATCTGGGGGAGGTCGACGTGCTCACCGGCTTGACCGAGAAGGTGCTGTCTGTCGGCGACCTAGGAGGCGACTACCAGACCGCCGCCAACCGCACGGACCTTCTTGTCAGTTTCGCCCCAGGAGAAGAATGGGAACACGTCGGGTTCCAGTTCGGGTCGGGTCGTTTTTCGGCGAATCCACGTTCGATGGTCAGCTCAGGCGCTTTTCGAGACCTCGTGGCCGCGGTGGTCGGCGACGACGAGTTGGTATCAGAAATCGGTGGCACGGGTCTCTACCCAACCTCATCGATCGTCGGTAGCTCGTGGCCCCGTGCCGCAGCACCAGATCAGCCGGCGATTGTCGAACCGTCCCTCGATGTGGTCGCCGCCGAGTTGGATCGGAACTTCGATGAGCAGCCACCGACCGTTGTGTACGCCACGACCGTGGCGCTCGATCGGTCCCAGATGGCGGGCATTGCGTTGCGAGAGCTGGCAGCCAGGGGAGTGGCGGTCGAGCCGCAGCTCCAGGATCCAGGCCTGTTCTTCAGGGATGCGGTCATCGAAGGGTCGTTCGAGGTAGCCGAGTGGGCATGGACCTTAACCCCTGGCCCGGTTGGGGCTGCCCGGGACTTGCAGTCGTGGTTTGGGACAGCACCAAGTCGTGATGGGTTGGACTTCTATCGGTGGTCATCGAACACTGAATCTGAGTCGCTGCTCGACGAGATCGCCGGCCTCGATGCGATCATGGACCTCAGCGAGTTGCAGACCGCACTTCAGTCGATCGACGGACAGCTACTTGACCTCGTAGTGGTGGTGCCGCTGTGGCAAACATCGAGCGGCGCTGCCTATGACCCAGCACGAATCGGCGGCTATGACCATCCCCGTTTCGGGGTGCCGATCACCTGGAACGCCGACCGATGGTTGATCCCAGGGGGATGTGCCGATCTCCAGCCAGGTGTGCCCTGTGGAGGACCTATTCAGCCTGACGATGCCGGCTGACGCACAGGCGTGATCATGCTTGGTCTGTCTCGGGCGGCCGACGTAGCCGTCCGTGGGCCAGTTATACTGCCGTGATCTGCTCGCGATACAGCACTTTGTCGGAGTGGCGGAATTGGCAGACGCGCTAGCTTGAGGGGCTAGTGCCCGAAAGGGTGTGGGGGTTCAAGTCCCCCTCCGACACCGCGAGAAGACAACTCTCCAGTGAGGTCCACCTCCTGGATGGTTATGTCTGGCGTTTGTACACCGTGATGGTCGCTTCCGCATCGTCGGTGAACAGCGGATACGCTTACGGTTCAGTTCCTTGGTGCCCTAGATGTAGACAAATTAGTCAACTTGTTTGTATATTTAGTGCATGAGTACCACCATCAGAGTCAGTGAAGACACCAGAGATCGGTTTGCTAGACTGGCTGAATCGACCGGGCGTCCGATGACGCAGCTGCTGGATGAGGCAGCCGATGCGCTGGAACGCCGCCTGTTCTTCGAGCAGATGACCGACGGATTTGGTGTCCTCCGAAACGATGAGGCGGCGTGGGCCGAAATCGAGACAGATCGTGCTCTGGAACACCGCGCGGCTAGCGATGGGTCTTGACGACGCCGCGGCGAGGCGAGATCTGGCTGGTTGACTTCGGGGAGCCGGTTGGACGAGAACAATCGGGCCGCCGTCCCGCCGTGGTGGTTTCGGCGGATGCGCTCAATGACAGTCGGGCGGGAGTGGTCATGGTCATTCCTTGTACGACATCTCGTCGGAATCTTCCGTCACACATTGAGATTGACCCAGAAGATTCCGGCTTGGATGCGGTGAGCTATGCGAAATGCGAGGACCTCAAGTCGGTTTCTGAACGGCGGATGATCTCTCGTCTCGGGCAGGTCGGTCCTTCTGCGATCTTCGAGATTGGCCGAGTCCTTCGGTTTCTGCTCG